>WRMC01000012.1 GCA_009777335.1 Treponema sp.
GGGGCCCTTCTGGTCCTTTATTACCGGCTTTTTCAAGAAAATCCCCGGGGCCTGCCCAGAGAACTAGTGATCCGTTCCTTCATGGATTACCTAACCTTGCACCGGAATTCCCTAGCCGCCGATGAAAATGAAGATTCCTTTGAACCCATCCATACAGAAGAACCCGAGGAATTAGATCAGCTGGATACATCTCTTTTTATTGAACCCTTGCCTTTTAGCAACCCCCAGGATGAACGTTTTCTGGCAAACCGCTTCCTCAAACGTCTTACCAATGCAGGCTGGCTGGGAGAAGAAACCCTGGCAGATTTTTCCAAGGTCATAAATATAACCCCCTGGGGCCGGCCTTTTATGAAAGCCCTCTCGGATATAGACGGAGGCCTTAAAACCGAATACGAAAGCCATATTGTAACAATCCATTCCCTCCTCTGCGGCGAAACCGTTAAGAGCGACGGTCACCATGCGGTGTTACGGGCCAGAGAAGAGGCCCGGTCTCTTATTGACTCTTTAAAAGTTTTATCCCAGAGCATTAAAAGTTTTTACGACAATTTGAACAAAGAGGCGGTTCGTTCAAAGGCCGCTTCGGTGCTCCATGAGCATTACGATCTATATGCGGGAGAGGTTCTGGACCGGGCTTATAAGCGGCTCAAGACATCGGACAATGTATCCCGGTACAGGCAAAACATTTTTAAGAGGGTGTCAGAACTGCTTAGGGATGAGGCCTGGCTAGAGGCAAGCGCGGGAAAATACATGCGGATCCTCCAGCTTAGCCGGGATGAATGCCGGGACAAATTGGTGTATATGCTGGAAGAAATTCGGGATGATCTCCGTTCTGTAGACCCCCTGGAGGACGAAATTGATAGACGAAATGCGGCTTATTCCCGGTCCAGTACAGAAATTATCAAAGCCTATATCGAGCCGGACAGCACCGTGGCAGGGAAAATTGGCATACTTATCAAAGCTATGTATAACGGTGATAGCCAAGTCCTGGAGGCCCTGCACCATGGCATCCATCGTTTGTCCTTCCTTTCTCCTTCATCCCTGGCTTTTCGGCGGCGCCGTGAAGAGGGTGATTTTTCATCCGCCCCTTCCCACTCTGATCTGGAAGCCCTGGAAAGGCGGGAGCGGGAATTCCTGGAACAGATGGCCCGGCGGCTTTCCATCGCGAAAATTAACACCTGGCTGGATGAGAAGGGGGGCGCTGAGAAGATCCTTCTCCCCGAAGAACTAATTCAGGATGAAGAGTCCTACATCCGTTTTGTCCATGCCCTTCTCTTCGGTGACTCGCGAAAAGAATTTGGTTATCTAATTGAAGAAACCGATGTTGAATCGGATAAAGCTCATGTTTCTTCAGCGGGTTATGTAGTTCCCGATATACGTCTTAGAAAGCATAGGGAGAGCGAAACCCCTTGAACCAAGATTTAGATGCACTTGTCTTAATCCGGGATCTCTCCCCCAATGACTATGAAACCTTCAAAACAGCTCTGCAGATCCTCACCTCCAAGACTTTTATAATCCGGGGTATAGAGAAGGAACGGGACCTCTATGATTTTACCACCCGTAACAGCCTGCTTTTCGAAGCCTGGCTTTCCTGCATGGATGCCAGCCTGGTCCGGGACGAGGGCCTGGGGGTCATTGCTTTCCGGGGAAGTGCCAACACCAGGCTGCGTTTTTCCCGGGAAGAGATCTCCGCAGCTTTAGTGCTCCGGCTTCTTTACGAAGAAAAACGTCTGGAAGTTTCACTTACGGCCTATCCCACGGTGAGCATCAGAGAATTCCAGGACAAGTTCAATGCCATGGCTGGAGATGATATAAAGAAAACCGCCCTCATTAGATTACTAAGCCGCCTCTCTTCGGCAAAACTTATTTCCATTGAATCCCATGACTATGCGGATCCCGAAGCAACCATGGTCTTATACCCCAGCATAGCCCTCTCCATAGACCGCAGTGCCCTGGATGAGGGTATGGCGGTACTGGAACAGAGAAGTGACGAAGATAAGATCCCTGGATCCATGGACGATGATACCGGCATTTCCCCAGAGGAGGATGATTTTTGATTACCCTGGAACGGGTCCGTCTGGTAAACTGGCATAATTTTCTGGACCAGGTAATCGAAATAGGAAACCGCTGTCTTTTGGCGGGGGACAATGGCTCGGGAAAGTCTACGATCATCGATGCCATCCAGTATGCCATGGCGGCTAACCTTAGGATGGCCCGGTTTAACTCCGCCGCAGAAGAACGCCGCAGCGGAGGCCGGGATCTCATGGGTTATGTCCGGGCCAAGGTAGGAAGCGAGTCTACCGAATATCGCCGGGGCGACACCATAGCTCATGTAATGATGGAGTGGTCGGGTCCGGAAGCAAATACCGGTTTCTCCTCGGGGGTCTGTATAGAGGCCCACCGGGATAACCATTATACCGAACACTTCTGGATAAGTTCTGGCATAAGCCCAGTAAACCCCCACAATGCCCCGGCCTTTCCCATAAAAGATATTCCAGTACAGGATGAAAAGAACGAGCCCATTCCATTTAGACGGTGGAGAACCCTTCTGGCGGAGAGAAAAGCCAGTGAATGTCCTACCAAGCAGCAGTATATAAGAGAACTTACCAATAGACTTGGGGTGTGGAAGCGTCAAAACGAGATAAATCCTTATTTGGATTCACTAACCCGTTCCATAGGCTTTAGGCCCCTGGACTCTATCGATCAGTTTGTTTGTAATTATATCCTGGAAGAAAATCCCGTATCCATCCAGGACATGAAACAGAACCTGGAAAACTACAAAGAAGCAGAACGTCAAGCGAAATGGGCCATTGCGAAAATTAATCTCTTAAAAAAGCTAAGTAACAAGGCCGCAGAATGGCGAAACTATGATGGCTATATTCTAAAACAGGAATTCTTAAAATTAATAATAGAACTGGAGAATGAAAAACTTAAAAAAGCAGAAGTCTCCAAGGTATTAACCGAAACTAAAAATAATCTGGATGAAACTATCCAAAGAATTAGTTTCCTTGGTCAAAAACGATTAGACACTGAACAGGCCCTGCGGGCAGTTGAAAAGAGCATCGCCTCTAACGATGCACACCGGCTTTACGAAGAGATACGGCAACGTATAGAAAGGCTGGAACATGATCATGAAGCAGAAGAAAGTAAAGCCGCCAGGTATGCAGATCTAAAGGGACAATGCGAAGCCCTCTTAAACCGCAGCCTGGATACCAATAACGCAGACGCCTTTGACAGAGAAACTTTTCTGTTGGAAGAAGAAGCAAGCACTTTCCGGGATGTAAAATACCAGGCCCAACAGATAAAAAAAGCTACAGAAGAACAGATCCGGGACCTAAGAATAGAGTTATCGGATCTGGAGAGGGGCATTAGACGCTACCCCGAAGGGCCCAGGGCTTTAAAAAATGCCCTGGATAAAGCGGGAATTCAAAGTTTTTTCCTTTCAGAGCTTGCGGAAGTGACTGACCCCACCTGGGCCGATGCAGCCGAAGGCATCCTCAACACCCGTCGCTTTGCCCTTTTAGTGGACCCAGAAGAATTCCAAAGGGCCCTGGAGGTCTACGACGGCCTTCCCCGCTCGGTGTCAGGGGCCTTCCTTCCGAACATCGAAAAAATGCGGGGCGCAAATCCCCGTCCAGGTTCTTTGGCGGAGCTTATCAAAGCTGATGGTTATGGCCGGATCTATATCGACTTTATCCTGGGTAAAACCATGTGCGCCGACATTTCGAGTTTAAAGACCTACGATTCGGCGGTTACTAAGGAATGTATGACCTATATAAACCATACCGCATCCCGGATCAGAGAGGATATTTACCGGCACCATTACCTGGGAAAAGCAGCCATAGAAAAAAGGCGGGGATTTTTAAGGACCGAACTTTCACGTTTAGAGGGAGATTTTTCCCTGGCAGAAAAGAATGAAAGAGAAGCTGGAAGCGAGGAAGATCGCCGCACCCGGGTTCTTCGCTGGCTTCCGGAAATAAAGATCCTCTTCCCCTCTCTTACCAGGACCCAGACCCTGACCCTATCCCTTACCGAAGCAAAGGATGAATTATCTAAAATAGATATCACATCTATTAGGGAATTAGACAGCAAACAGAAGGAGTTGAATGAACAGCTCTTTCTGCTCTATCAAGACAACGACCGCCTTCAAAAACAATCGGGATCCCTGGAGAAGGAACTCTCCAACTGTCAGCTCACTTTAGACAACCTCGCCTTCTCCCAGGAGGCAAAGGAAGGGGCGATAAGCGCTTTTGCAGGGGAACATCCTCTCATGATAACAGCCTGTGAAGAGTATGCCCAAAATAAGCTTTCGGAAACCAGTATAGCCGATCTAAGCAACACCTATGAATCAACTTTGCAAGGTTTTAAGACAAGAACCAACACACTAAAAAGAGAATACCAAACCCTGGTCGCAGCTTACAATCAAGAGTTTAGTCATCTTTTAGGACTCGAACCAGGAGAAAACGAAGAGGCGGAATCTCTCTTAAAACGGCTTGAAACCTCGGAGCTACCCGAATACAAAGAAAAAATAACCAGGGCCTACCATGATGCGGAAAAGGAGTTTAAGGATCACTTTATATCCCGCTTAAATGAACGAATTGAAGAAGCCCGGGAAAGTTTTAAGGAGATCAACGATGTGCTCAGAACCCTTCTCTTTGGACGGGACCAATACTGGTTTCACCTGGAAGAACAGGGAGAGCGGAAGGGGCACATTGAAGTCATACGCCAGGCGGCTAGAATCCCCCCGGCAGAGGAAGGTTTATTTTCTCAGTTCACCGACCCGGCGGAGCAAAAGGCTGCAGAAGATTTGTTTAACCGGATCCTTAATTCCCCCCTGGATTCTAAAGAACTACGGGATATCTGCGATTACCGAAGTTACTTTCGTTACGATATCAGGATCCGGGAAACCGATAATACCGATGAATCCGGGAACCCCGTAATACTTTCCCTTTCCAGGGTACTAAAAGAAAAATCCGGCGGCGAAACCCAAACCCCCTACTATGTAGCCATCGCCGCAAGCTTCTACAAGCATTTTAACAAAAACCCTGATAACACCGTCCGGCTGGTCATCTTTGATGAAGCCTTTAATCGCATGGACGATGAACGGATAGGCAAAATCCTGGAGTTCTATAAAAGCTTAAATCTACAGATTATCACCTCAGTTCCTCCGGAGAAAATCGAAGCAATAGCCCCTTACATGGACAGGATCAATGTCATAAGCCGTTTTGGTAATGCCGTAAAGGTGCGGGACTGTCATATAGATAGTTACGATATGAGCGATATAGAAATTGGCACCCAGGATGCATCATGAGCTATTGGGAACAGAAAATACTGGAAGCATTTACTAACCGATATTACAAGATCCCCCGGGGTGAGAATCGCCATTTTTTACGCTTAAAAACATCAACTTTTTTTCCAGAATTTCTTTCGGCGCCGGTGGAAGAAAAGCTAGCCTACCTGGAAGCCGCAGAAGCCCTGGCTGAAAGGGGAGTCATAACCCTTACCTGGGAAAAACATGAGCGGAAAGAAAAAATAAAAACCATAACCTGCCAGAATACAGAATTGCTATTTAAAGAACTGGGGAAAGCTTTTCCCAAAGCCGAAGCAGAAAATATTCGAGCCCTTCTGGCTGAAAAAATGGCTACAAACAGCAATGTATATCCTGATCTTTTTCAACACCTCTATCATAACTTCGATTCTCATGATATAGGCAGAGGAATTAATTATGAGGTCATGGTAGATTTTTTGGGTTTCCTTGATCTTTTTTCAGAGCCTGCAAAAATTGGTAAAATGACCCCCAGGAGTATATCTATTCTGCTCTACCGGGATTCAAAACGGCTGGAGCAGGTCCTCTCGCTATGCGGGCATCTTATCCCAGAGGAATTTGAAGTTGATCTGTCCCCCCTTCTTCGCTCCTATCCAGAAACTTATCTATCCGGCAAATTTCGATTTGCCTATAAAAATAAAGATGAACCCATGATAAACCCCTATGGACATGCCATTGGAATGTATTACAAACATATCGAAGCGATACAAGAAATAAGTTTAGTCACGATAAAATTAAATCCCAGGGTCCTTTCTATAGAAAATAAAGAAACCTACTTTGCCCTGGCATCTCGGGCTAACTTTGACGAGGAAGACAAACTTTCTCAATTCGATTGCTTTCTTTATACCGGAGGTTATCCCAATAGAGCTGTGACCTCCCTTATAAAAATCTTGGCTTCATCTGGGTTTTCGTTATACCATGCCGGTGACCTGGACCCCGACGGAATACTCATACTCCAAAGGATCCAGGAGATTGCGGGCAAAGAAGTCATTCCCCATCGGATGGACAGAGAGACCTTTGATACCTATAGCACCTGGGCTAAGCCCCTTCCTGCCACCGTACTAAGTCAGTTAAAAAAAATAAACAAAGAAACTACGGCTATCCCAGGAATACAAGGTTTGATAAATAAAATAGAAGAATCAGGAACAGGGGTGGAACAGGAAATAATTGATTACCGCTAGACCCAAAGCAAAAAAAAGGCTATAACACCTACCTATGAAGCTTCTGGCAGGAATAGATTTTGGCACCTCCAACTCGGCGGTCTCGTATATTAAAGATGGGGCAGTTAAGATGGTGCAGGTGGAGCCAGGATCAGACCTCATCCCGACGGCCCTCTTTTTTTTCGCCGAGACCAATAGGCGGCTTTATGGCAATGAAGCCATCGATGCGTTCATTTCCCAGACAGAGGGCCGTTTTATGCGGAGTATTAAATCCATCCTGGGCACTTCCATGATGGACGCTTATACGAAAGTAAACAAATACAACATTGATTTCAAAGATATAATCCGCTACTTTATCGCTCACCTAAAATTGAAGCTTCAAGAAGAGACCGAAGCAGATGAGATCATGCTGGTCCTGGGAAGGCCGGTAAAATTCCATGAAGACAACGAGGATCTTAACCGGCGGGGAGAAGCCCTGCTTAGGGAGATTGCAGTCCTTACGGGATTTTCTACGGTGGAGTTCCAGTACGAACCCATTGCCGCCGCCTTTCAACACGAGCAAAACATTAACGAAGAAAAGCTGGCGGCCGTCCTTGACATAGGTGGGGGTACTTCAGACTTCGCCATCATTCGGATTGGCCCCCAAAGGAAGGACAGGTTAGACCGGAAAGAAGACATCCTGGCCTGCACGGGGGTTCGGGTCGGCGGGAACGACTTTGACAGGTACCTCAACTTTTTTAATTTTATGCCCCACCTGGGAAAGGATGCAACCATTACTGAATAAAAGCTTCCCGCCCCCAGTCATGTCTTCTATCAGCTCTCTGACTGGAGCAGCATCAATTCCATGTACGACCGGGACAACATGCGAACCATGAGGGAGCTGCACCAGGAATCAAATGACAAAGAAAAGACCCGGCGGCTCCTGCACCTGGCGGAAAACCTTAGGGCCCATGAACTTTTAGCTCTGGCAGAAAAGGCGAAAATAGACCTTACCCGCCAGGATAGGGTGGAATATATCCTGGGGCCGGTTCTGGATAAGCCAAAGGTCCTGATTACCAGGAAAGAATTCGACGAGTATTCCGCTGAGTATTATGAAAGGATTCAAAAGGCCCTGAATGAATGTCTAACCCAGGGGGGAAAGAAGCATACCGATATCGATCTGGTGATTCTCACCGGAGGCTCCACAGATATTATCAAGATACGGGAGCTAGCCGCCCGCAGCTTCCCCCAGGCGAAGATTTCCGACCAGAATAAGTTTTCCTCGGTCTGTCAGGGCCTGGCCTACGACGCCCAGCGGCGTTATAAATAATCCACAGAATAAATCTTACCATTCCAAAGATATGATCCTGCTTCTCTGGAAAATAAAAAACATGACCATAAAATAAAATATTATGATGTGCACCGTGGGCAGAAAAATTCCAAAGAATGCTGCAGCCAGGACCGGCAGAGTAGAAGAAAACAAAGCCAGGCCCAGGCGGTTACGGAAAGAAAGGTGCCGCTGATGCAGGCGGTGGAGTCCCAGAAAAAAAACCGCCGAAAGATAAAAGACTCCCTGAATGATCAACACCAGCAGCAGAGCCAACCCCAAAAGAGGCAAAAGAACATTCGCTCCATAACCGCTTTCGTACATGATCATGTTAAACTCGGTAGTAGAACTTGCCCCGGCAAAGTTATAGGTTTCCCCGTAAAGGCGGCCGTATAGCTCATGGGGGGGAAGCTGGGCTATGGCAAAGATCACCGGAAAATTCAAACAGATACTCAGAAGGATAAAGTGCAGAAAAAGCCAGGGACCCTTAAGCTCCCTTAGATGCTCAACAAAGAGCTTAAGCCGCTCTTCATCCTTCCAGGTAAAGGCCCCCAGAGTAACTGTTTTAAGGTAATGTTGCATCTACACCGCACACCATTGCGTTATCTGCAATATTACTCCCCCTTATTAGCGCCGGCCATAATTCCTTCCAAAAGGAATTTCTGAAAGACCATGTACATGGCTGTAATGGGAATAGCCACCAGCACTGCTCCGGCGCAGAAGGCCGCAAAATCCGCATGGGTTCCGGTGATCAGATCAAAGAGCCCTATGGCCAGGGTCCGCCGCTCGTTCATGTTGATCAGGTAGCGGGGGAGCATGTAATCCATCCAGGGCCCCATAAAAGAAGTGACCGCAATAAAGAACATGATAGGAAGCGAGAGGGGCAAAATGATCCGGTAAAAAAGCTGCAGCTTCGTTAAGCCGTCAATTGAGGCCGCTTCATCCATAGATTTGGGGATGTTCAGCATATAACCCCGGACCAGCCAAATATTTCCGGGGATGCCCCCGGCGACATAAATAATTACCAGCATGTGAAGATTATTCAGCATCCCAAAGTTTAGGGCGATCATGTATAGGGCCGTAAGGCTCATAAAACTGGGAAACATTTGCAGAATCATCACCGATAAAAGCCCCATCTTTCGGCCCTTAAAGTCGAAGCGGGCAAAGACGAAGGCCGTCATGGTGTGGATCACAATAGAGAAGATCATGGTAAGGATGGCCACATAAAGGGTGTTCAGGTACCATCTTCCATAGTTAAACTCCGTAAAGAGCCGGATATAATTTACCAACGAGGGATGCTCGGGAAAGACACTGGTCCGGGCTATGCCCGCCGAAGAATTCAAGGAAGAACCCAGAACCCACAGAAGGGGATAGATGACAAACAATGCCACGATGATCAGGTTGGCATAGATTAAAACGGTGGAGATGATTTTTTTGAGTTTGTATGTCTTCATCTAGTTCTCCTTAAATGCTCTGGTTCTTAGCAAGTTCCAGGCAGAAATTGAAGCTATAATTACAAAGATGAAAATACTTAAGGCCGAAGCGTAGTTATACATCCTTTGATCCAGGGTGAGCTTAAAAATCCAAGAAATTAAAATGTCGGTGGAACCGGCCATCTGCAAATTTGGATTTGGCGGTCCCCCTCCGGTTAAAAAGTAGATCATGTTAAAGTTGTTAAAGTTAAAGGTAACGCTCATCATAAGCTGAGGGGCCGTGGAGGCCAGAATAAATGGCATGGTGATGGCCTTAAAAACCTGAAAGGTGTTAGCCCCGTCTATCTGGGCGGCCTCATACTGCTCCTGGGGAATGGTGGTCATGACCCCCGAAATAAGGGCCATAAAATAGGGGAACCCAAGCCAGACATTTACCAGGATCAAACTCAGGCGGGCCCAAAAGGTATTGGACAGGAAGGGTATGGCCTCACTGATCAAGCCCCATGACATAAGCATATTGTTAATTGCCCCCTCCTGGCTCAAGAGGACCCTAAAGATGAGCATGGACACCAGGGCCGGCACCGCCCAGGGAAGGATAAAGATGGCCCGCCAGAAGGGTCTGGCCCGCACCACCTTGGCCCGGAGGATCAGGGCCTGGAAAAGGCCGAAGGCATAGGCGCTAAAGGTGGCCAGAAAGGCCCAGATCACGGTCCAGATAAAAATCTGAATCAGGGTGGTACCCCAGATCCGGATGCTGATAATCCGCTGAAAGGTCTCCAGGCCCCGCCACTCTACCAGCCGCCTTGGGGGAATAAAGTTGGCGTTATAGTTTGTAAAGGCCACCAGGATAGAAAAGATGATGGGAACCAGGGAGATAAAAAGCACCAGGATAAGCCCGGGGCTGATCATGATGTACTCAAAGGAATTGTTCCAGAGATTCTTAAAGTACTGGATACTGGAAATCTCGATTCCCCCTTCCATCTTCTGCCGGGTCTTATAGGCATCAACGATATTCCATATCCATAAGGCTCCAAAGAGGAGAAGGGTGATCACCGCTATGATCCCCCCCAGCATGAGCATGATGGAATGGTCGTAGACCGCCGCAGCCTGAACCCGGGGTCGAGTCCCCAGGGTCACCAGGCCCCATACGCCCCGGATAAAAAATCCGTAATTATGGATGTCCGCCAACTGCTCCGGGAGAAACTGAAAGAAGGTCCCCAGGTTAAAGCTTCCCAGCTCCGCTGCGGGCCGGGCGGCGTTTCTCCACACCGAGGAGGTAAGGACCTCTATGGCGATAAAGATCATCTGCATGGCAAACAGGATAAGGCCCTTAAGCTTCTGTTTGTTTACATATTGTCCCGAACCCCAGATTAAGGCGGAATAGACCGCCGCTACATGTTTCATTTTTGTGCTCCCTTTTGTTATGTCTTACTCGCTCCAGAACCGGGATTTCCCCGCCATCAAAAGGCCGACATCATAGGTCGCCATGGCATGGGTCTGGGCCTCCTCCACGGAAAGCAGATTATCCCAGGTAAAGGTGAAAAGTTCCTTTAGGGGGTCCCACATCTGGTTCACCTCGGGGATCACCGGCATGGGGTCCGCAAAGGGAGCCTGCTCCATGATACCCATCAAAAGGGGATCATCCCGCAGACCC
This sequence comes from Treponema sp., assembly GCA_009777335.1. GTDB lineage: Bacteria > Spirochaetota > Spirochaetia > Treponematales > Breznakiellaceae > WRKT01. The sequence goes on from WRMC01000012.1 coordinate 10,877, forward strand.
TCGATCTCATGGATGTCCTTATAGGCCGCCAGCTTTCCGGTAACCTGATACTGGATGGTGGCTCCCTCCAGGCTCACCAGGAAATCTACAAAGGCCCGGGCGGCCCGGACATTCCGGGAATAGCTAGACACAGAAGCTATGATGTTCCCGCTAAAACTGCGGGGCTGGACCCCGTTAATCGTGGGGAGCTTGGTGATCCCAAAGTTGACGTTATTGCTCAGGGCATCCCCTATGGCCCAGGGGCCGGTGATGGTAAAGGGAACCTCCCCCCGCTGAAAGGCCGCCACGGTAGCATCCCAGGTGGCATCGGTGGTGCGGACATTGTAGATGCTCTGCAGGCTCGTATGAAACTCTATGCCCCGGCGGGCCTGTATGCTGTCAAAGCCAGGGTTCCTAAAGTCGTCCATGTCGGGCCCAAAAAGCTCCATCCCAAAGGCGGTTAAAAAGAAATAATTATGGTAGGAATCGTCCACCTGCCAACGCAGGGCATATCTATTTTGGGCAGGGTCATTATATACCCGGGCAAAGGCTATCAGCTCTTCAAAACTCTCCGGCACCGGGGTGCCCCCAAGGAGATCCCGGTTATAGAAGAAGGCAATATTCTCGGTGGAAATGGGCACCGCATAAAGGGTGCCTTCGGAAGTGCAGGTCAGCACCGCCGCTTCCAAAAGTAAATCCGCATACCGGCGTTGAACATCCGCCGGGAAGGGCAGGCAGATATCATCCAGGATGGCATTCCCTATATGGTCGTGGGGCATGAGGAAGACATCGGGCCCTATGCCCGCAGGGCCGTCCAGGGACACCTTGCCCCGGCTGTCTACGTTCCCCACGTTTTCATAACGCACCGTCACTTCCGGGTAACGCCGGTTAAAGGCAGCGATGACCGCATTAGCCCAGTCGTCATTATCCAGCCAGACCAGGAGTTCACCCCTCACCCCGCCGTCATCGTTCCTTTCTTCCCAGATCTCCGCCTCCGCACTGCGCCAGGCCCTGTTTATGCCAATGGCTAACACTCCGGTCAGGATAAGAAGAAAGCAGAGAAGGGCAAGGATTCCATTCAAGATCACAGGCACACTTTTTTTCATAAGACCCCCGATTTTGTTCTCAATTAATTGGCTCATTATACCATAGGATAGAAAAAAAGCAAAAACATAGGGGCCATGAAGAAGGAAGATCCCAGGATCTTATAGATTTTTTACCATTTCTCTTCTATACTAAGGGTATGAAACTCTTTGACCCCATAAACATAGGCCAAAAAACATCGGCCAACCGGATCATGATGCCCCCCTGCGTCGTCTTTGGCGCCGCCACTCGTAATGGAGAAATAGGGGAATTTAGACTAAACCATTATTCCCAACGGGCCAAGGATGGGGTGGGGACCATCGTCATCGAAGCTTCGGCCATCGACGAAAACTATACGATTTGCCCCGACCAGGTAGGAATCTGGAGCGATGCCCAGATCCCAGGCTTAAAAGAACTGGCCCGGCAGATCCATCAATATGAGAGCCTTTGCATGGTGCAGATCCACCATGCGGGGGCCAACATTAGCACCGCCGCCAGGGAAGAAATTCCCATAGGCCCCTCCAATGGAGAACTCCGTAGACCCATGCGGGAGGCCTCAGTAGCAGAACTGGAAGAGATCTGTGCCATGTACATCGCCGCGGCCCAGAGGGCCCAGGAGGCAGGCTTTGATGGAGTAGAGATCCACGGGGCCCACAACTACCTTCTTACCCAGATGGCATCGCCCCTTTTAAACAAACGGACCGATGCCTACGGGGGAACCCTGGAAAAAAGATTGAAGCTTGCCATCGATGTACTCCAGGGCATCAGGGCAAAATGCGGGGAGGCCTTTATCGTGGGCATCAGAATGGGAGCCAACGAACCCACCTATGATGAAGGCATCGCCATCGCCGGGCTCTACGAGCAGAATGGTGCCGACTACCTTAGCGTCTCTTCGGGGTTCGGAGAAGCCTCAAGCCTCCCGCCCCCGCCGGAAGACTTCCCCTACAATAACACGGTCTACGGCGGGGCCCTGGTGAAAAAACACAGCCAGGGGGTGCCGGTCATCCTGGTAAATAACATCCTGACAGCCCAGCGGGGGGAATGGCTCTTGCAGAACGGCCATGGGGACATGGTCGCCTACGGAAAGCCCATCCTGGCCACCCCGGACTTTGTGTCCCGGGCAAAAACATCCCCAGACAACAATAACGATTGCCTGGGATGCAGACCCTGCGTATGGTTTTCCAATTTTACAAAATGTCCCCTCGTGGGAGCCTAATGCAGCACTACCAACTACACCTGTCGGCCTTTGAAGATCCTCCCCATCGAAAACCAACCCTGGGCCCCAGGGCCAAAGATCGAAGGGCCCTCATGGAGTTCCACATTCGCCAGGAGGTCCGCCAGGCCCAGAACCTGGAGGGGAGCCTCTTCTCCCTCACCGGGAACGTGGTCCTCTCTGACATGCGGCAGGTCCGGGCCCTGGCCCAGCAGCTTAACACGGGGGTAGACCCGGTCAGAAACCCCGAGCGCTTTGTCCAGGCGGGACAGCTCAACGCTATGGGCCTCATCGATGAAATCCTCCATTATATCGTGGCCATCTACCGGGAACAGATCCAGCCCGATGTCTTTGACAGCGCCCTGGCCCGGCTGGAGACCAAACTGGGGACCGGCAAGACCGCCGGCCTCCTCGAAGGTTTCTGTTCCCGCTTCCCCCCCCGGGATGTCTATGGGGGCAGCACCGATGTGGCGGGCTACCTGGCCGGAAGCGAAGCAGGCGAGAGCCGCCGGAGCCTCGCCCTGGAAGAGATCCTCCTTTTGGCCATGGCAAACCTTAACCCCGCCTTTAGGCAGTTCCTCTTCATGTTCGACGACTCGGACCTGGCCAAAGAGACGGTCTACCCGGGGGCCATAGATGAGCTTAAGGCCCATCTCTCGGACCTGCCCGTCTTTGGTCCCGATGGGATGAACCTCTGGGATGTCCTTAGGGCCCCGGCCCTGGCTTCACCGGATTCCCTTCTGGGGCAGTTGGATTTCATGCGCCGCCGCTGGGGCCTCCTTCTGGGGAGGTATATGGGCCGGCTCCTTACGGGACTGGATATTATAAAGGAAGAAGAAAAGCCCTCCTTCTTTGGCCCCGGCCCCACCCAGGTGCTGGACTTCAGGGCCTTCGAGAATGAGTACGAGCGCTTTACCCCCGACGAAGACTGGATGCCCCGGACGGTCCTCATGGCCAAGAGCACCCTGGTCTGGCTCTTCCAGCTCTCCCAAAAGTACGGCCGGGAACTCACCCGGCTGGACCAGGTCCCCGACGAAGAGCTGGACGAACTGGCCCGCCGGGGCTTTACGGGCCTCTGGCTCATCGGCCTCTGGGAACGGAGCCAGGCCTCCAAGACCATCAAGCAATGGACCGGAAACCCCGAAGCCGCCGCCTCGGCCTACAGCCTCTACGACTACGACATCGCTTCGGAGCTGGGGGGCTGGGGCAGTTTGATGGATCTCCGGGAGCGCTGCATACGCCGGGGAATCCGCCTGGGCTCCGACATGGTCCCCAACCACACGGGGCTGGACAGCCGCTGGATGATAGAACACCCCGACCGCTTCCTCCAGCTCCCCTATCCGCCCTTCCCCACCTATACTTATAACTGCGAAAACCTCTCGGGCCGGGGGGATATCACCGTCCAAATCGAAGATCATTATTTTGAACGGACCGATGCCGCGGTGGTCTTTAAACGCATCGACAACCAGAGCGGCCAGGCCCGCTACATCTACCATGGCAACGACGGCACCTCCATGCCCTGGAACGACACTGCCCAGATCGACTTCCTCAACCCCGAAGCCCGGGAGGCGGTGATCCGCACCATAGTAGGGGTCTGCCAGCAATTTCCCATCGTCCGCTTTGATGCCGCCATGACCCTGGCCAAGCGGCACATCCAGCGGCTCTGGTATCCTGCGCCGGGCCACGGGGGCGCCATCGCCAGCCGGGCCGAACATGCCATCAGCACCGAAGAGTTCAACCGCCGGATCCCCGAAGAGTTCTGGCGGGAAGTCGTGGACCGCTGCGCCGCAGAAGCTCCCCACACCCTGCTTTTGGCCGAGGCCTTCTGGATGATGGAGGGCTACTTCGTCCGCACCCTGGGGATGCACCGGGTCTACAACTCGGCCTTCATGAACATGCTCAAAAACGAAGAGAACGATAAGTACCGGGCCACCATTAAAAACACCCTCGAGTTTGACCCAGAAGTCCTCAAGCGCTTCGTCAACTTTATGAACAACCCCGACGAAGACACCGCGGTGGCCCAGTTTGGCAAGGGAGATAAATACTTCGGCATCTGCACCATGATGGTCACCATGCCGGGGCTCCCCATGTTCGGCCACGGCCAGATCGAGGGCTTCGAAGAAAAGTACGGCATGGAATACCGCCGCTCCTATAAAGATGAAAACCCCGACGGCTACCTGGTCGATCGCCACGAACAGCATATCTTCCCCCTGATGAAGCGGCGGCATATCTTTTCGGGGAGCACCGATTTCTGCCTCTACGATTTCCATAATTCCGATGGCCGGGTGAACGACAATGTCTTTGCCTACTCCAACCGGGCCGGAGATGAAAGGGCCCTGGTGTTTTACAACAACAGCTACGACAGCACCTCGGGCTGGGTCCGCCGGGGGGCCGTGGCAATTCCACAGAAAGACGGCACCCATAGGCAGGATAGCCTTAGCGAAGCTCTGGGCCTCCATGGCGAAAGCCACTGCTTCATGGTCTTTAGGGAGCAGCGCAGCGGTCTATGGTTCATCCGTTCCTCCCGGGAAGTCGCCGAGCGAGGCCTCTTTGCGGCCCTCAATGGCTACGAGGCCCAGGTCTACCTGGACATCCAGGAAAAGGCCGACTCCCCCGGATCCGAAAGCGGGTCCTGGGATGGACGCTGGGCCCGGCTGAACCATGACCTGGACGGCCGGGGGGTCCGGGACCTGGACGAGGCCCTGATGGACATCTCCCTGGGTGAACTCTACGCCCCCCTGCGGGAGATCCTGTCGGCCAACACGAAAGAGGAACTCATCACCCTCTTTGCCAAGGCCGGGAGTTCCGCCCCTGCCTTGACCAAAACCCTGGGCAGAGCTGTTCATTCATTTATAGAGAATGCAGAAGCATTCCTGGACGGCGGCGATGGAAAATTCCCCCCCTGGGTCTATATACCAACTGAGGGGACCGAAGAAGCCCTTGGCCCGAAAGCTTCCGCCCCTCCCCTCCTTACCAAGGAAAAAGTCCTAAATTTATTAGAAACGTTTCTAATAAATTTTTCGGCTTTAAACGCATATATAGGAGGAAGCGCCAAAGGGAAAGCATCGGCAGCCAGGAAACCCAAGGGAGAGACTCCTGAAGATATGGCTCTTCTCTTTAAACAGTCCCTGGGGGAAAAGCTTAGCTCGAAGCCTGAACTGGCCCTCATGGCCCTGGGCTATAAGGCCCTTACCAGCCTTAGGGCAATCACCGGCTCCCCCGATGAAGCCGCCGCCCTGGCCCGGCACTGGCAGCTCCCCCGGATATTACAACGATGCTGGGAGGAGCAGGGGATAGAGCCGGCCCTGGCACAGCGGGGCTCCGAGATCGCCCTGGGCCTTCTGGCCCGGCTAAGCCATGCCGAAGACCTCGGAACAGATTCTGCTCCAGCCTACGCGGAAGCCAAGACCCCCGGAGCCCTGGCGGCAGCTATCATCCTGGAAAACTACGATACCCCCGACTTCAAGCAAGTCCTCGCCCTAAACCGCTTCGACGATATAACCTGGTTTAATAAAGAAGCTTACGAAGATACCCTCTTCCTTTGCTCCTTCTTCCTGGCCCTGGAGGGGGACGAAGAGAGGGTCCAGGCCATCTCCCAGGTTTATGAAGCTTTCCTCCAGGCTGAAGAAACATCCCTCTTCCAGATTGATCTATTGCCGGGAGTCCTGGCGGAACTATGAACAGGGAAATCCCCAGGGACATCATTTCCCTCTGGTATGCCCTTACCGCCCGGGGGAACAGCCTAAGACTCTCGGGCTTCAGTGCCATAGATCACTACCTGGGCCTGGCGGTGCTTCCTTCGTTTACCGTAGAAACCGGCGCAGACATCGCCATCCTCGCCGCCCATGCAGAGAACCTGCGCTTCCCCGGACCAGACCTGGCCGACGGAGCCGCCGACAGCGAGGGAGGAACCTGCTACTTCCGCTGCATCGATGAGGGTGAAGAAGAGGCATATAGCTTTCCCCTCCTTTCATTTTCTTTTGACTGGAAAACCAAACGCTTCCAGGACCCTCTTGATCAGTACCCCCTGCTGCGGGAACTCCGCAAGAAGGACCAGGAAACCCCCTCCTGGGAAAGGGGCCTCCTTCAGCCCAGCATACCCGCATCGGTGGGCCGGTACCGCTACATCATGGACGGCGCCCTGCTCCTGGCCCGATATGACTTCGGCCCCTGGGAAAAAATTTCCCGCACCCTCATCCAGACCCTCGACAGCCTTCACCCCGAACTCCCCCCGGGGCCCGAGATGCAGCGCCGCCTCCTCTCCTGCCTCCTCGTCTCACCCTTCCCTGACCGGGGCCTGGAGTTCCTAAAGTCTTCGGGGTTCCTGGCGGACTTTTGGCCCGAGCTGGCCTGCCTGGACGAGGTAGATCACTCCAAGGAATACCACCCCGAAGGAAACGTCTGGAACCACACCCTGGAAACCTTCCAGCACCGCAAGACCGCCGCCGGAGGAGTCTACGACCTCACCCTCTCTTTGGGACTCCTCCTTCATGATATGGGCAAACCCATCTCCGCCGCCCACGGAAACCGCCGCTTCGACGGCCACGCCGAAATTGGAGCCCAGGGCGCCCTTCGCTTCCTCGAACACCTGGGCTTCGAGCCCCCCCTAATCCGGGACATCCATTACCTGGTAAAAAACCACATGCTTCCCGCGGCCCTTAAACGGCTCCCCATCACCAAAACCAAAGAAATCATGGCCTCCCCCATGTTCCCCACCCTGATGGAACTCTACCGCTGCGATGAATCGTCATCCTTCAAGGGCCTGGACGGCTACTACGAAAACAGCGCCGCCTACCAAAGCTACCTTCGCAACAGCCGCAACCCCTACCGCTCCGCCGACGGCAAAAAAATCTAAACCCCCAACCGCCTTCTAAGCCCTTAAGTCCCCCAAACCACCTCCCTTGACAAACCAGACCCCATTTTCTAAAGTAAAACCTCATCCAGGAGCAGTGTCCGAGTGGTCGAAGGAGGCGGTCTTGAAAACCGTTGTGCCGCAAGGCACCGTGGGTTCAAATCCTACCTGCTCCGTGCTCAAAATCTTCGATTTTGAGCTTAGGAGTTTTGCATAGCAAAACTCCACACCTTCATTACATGCCCGGTTACTTCGTAACCGGGGGAGTTGGTAGGATTTGAAACGGAGTCGCGGCCCTGGAGGCCCGAGAGGGCCGCAGGGGTAAACCGCCATGGACGGCGGTTTAGCGACGTAGGCGGGGGTGGAGGGAGCAGACAGGAGGTCTGCGACTGGAACCCCGAATCCTACCTGCTCCGTGCTCAAAATCTTCGATTTTGAGCTTAGGAGTTTTGCATAGCAAAACTCCACACCTTAATCAACTGTAGGATTCGAACCGGAGTCATGGCTTTCGGCCCTGACTCTCCGGGTCCTACCTGCTCCGTGCTCAAAATCTTCGATTGATCAATCTTGGGTTTATGTACTATACTCTTTCTTACAGCCCTAAAGGGGCTACCGGACGACCGAAAGGTCTCCTCCTTGGAGCGGTGCGAGAGCGGCCGAATCGGGCTCCCTGCTAAGGAGTTGTACCCCACAAGGGTACCGGGGGTTCGAATCCCCCCTGCTCCGTGCTCAAAATCGAAGATTTTGAGCTTAGGAGTTTCACGAAGTGAAACTCCACAGATTACTTTAACGGGGATTCGACAAGCTATCCAAAGGATAGCAGGAGTCCCCGCCGAGCGTATGCGAGGAAAAGCCGCCATGGATGGCGGCGGCAGGGGACGGAGGCGGCCTGGAAGCCCGAAACAGGATGTTGAGGGCTGGAAGGCGAATCCCCCCTGCTCCGTAACTCAAAATCTTTGATTTTGAGTTATGAATTTTTGCTACGCAAAAATTCCCGGTTACTCCGTAACCGCGGAGCAGGTGGGGCTCTCCGGCTCAAAGCTCCCCAGGAGCCTTGAGCCTCCGGGTCCCCCCTGCACTCGCTCTGTAATCTAGCGGGTTGAGTAACCGTCTTTTTGCTTCGCAAAAATTCCCGGTTACTTCGTAACCGCGGAGCAGGTGGGGCTCTCTGGCTCAAAGCTCCCCAGGAGCCTTGAGCCTCCGGGTCCCCCCTGCACTGTGCTCAAAATCGAAGATTTTGAGCTTAGGAGTTTCACGAAGTGAAACTCCACAGATTAACTAAGTGGACCTCTCTAGGTCATCTATATGACTTAGCCATCTAGTGGAGTTTCATGCAAAGCATGAAACTTCAAGCTCAAGGGCATAAAAATCCCCGATTTTTATGCCCTTGAGCCAGAGACTGTAGCTCAGCTGGATAGAGCAGCAGATTGCGGATCTGCAGGTCGCACGTTCAAATCGTGTCAGTCTCATGTCAGACCACATCATAGACGCCTGTGTGGTCTTACTTTAAATAAAAGGTTTGGCAGCATTGCCAGCAGAGATATAGTGGATAAATACGAAGTTCTACACAAGCAATTTGGGTACACCTCTTTTCGCCCCGGTCAGGAAGAAGCTATCGATGCCATCCTGACAGGCCAGGATGTTATCGCCATCATGCCCACCGGGGCGGGGAAGTCCCTCTGTTACCAGATCCCGGCCCTCCTGCTGCCGGGGATCACCCTGGTCATCTCCCCCCTCATCTCCCTCATGAAGGATCAGGTCAAGGCCCTCAATGAATCGGGCTGTCCGGCGGTCTTCCTTAACAGCTCTCTAAGCTCCGAAGAATACCAGTGGGCCATGGACGAGATCCTCTGCGAACGGGCCAAACTCATCTACGTGGCTCCGGAGCGGCTCTTTAAACATGATATCAGCCTCCTGGCTTCCAGCGGACACATTTCCCTGGTGGTGGTCGACGAGGCCCACTGCGTTTCCCAATGGGGCCACGACTTTAGGACCAGCTACCTGGATATCAGCCGCTTTGTACGATCCATGAAGAAGCGGCCCATCCTGGCGGCCTTTACTGCCACTGCCACCATGCAGGTCCGCCGGGACATAGAGGAACTCCTCTCGCTGAAAAAAGCCCTCCGGGTCCACACCGGCTTCGACCGGCCCAATCTTCGCTTTGAAGTTCTAAAAACCGGAAAGGCCTATGGGGTGGACAAAAAGAAAGCCCTCCTCCATTACCTCTCTTCCCGGGAAGACGAGAGCGGCATCATCTACTGCGCCACCCGTAAGGCGGTGGAAGAAACCTACGCCCTCCTCCAGAACCGGGGCTACAAGGCGACCCGCTACCATGCGGGGCTCGATGATGCGGAGCGGCGCAGCAATCAAGATGACTTCCTCTACGATCGCTCCCTCATCATGGTCGCCACCAATGCCTTTGGCATGGGCATAGACAAGTCCAATGTAAGCTACGTCATTCATTTTAATATGCCGAAAAATATCGAGAGCTATTATCAGGAAGCCGGCCGGGCCGGAAGGGATGGCAGCCCCGCCGACTGCATCCTCCTTTACAGCGGCCAGGATGTGCAAATTAATAAATTCCTTATCACCCGTAGTAACGATGATGCCTTTAACCCCGAAAGGGAAAGCCATAACCTGGAACTCCTCAAAGAGATGACCTTCTATGCTACCAGCTCCCGCTGCCTCCGTCACCGGCTCCTGGCCTACTTCGGCGAAGAGTCCCCGGCCTCCTGCAACAACTGCTCCAACTGCCTGGGCCACAGGACCATCACCCAGGGCCCTGTCCCCTCACCCATTAGCGTGCCCTCCCAGCCTCGCCCCAGAGAACAGGAGCCGGCCGCCCCCGTCGACGAGGCCCTCTTCGTAAAACTCAAGGGCCTCCGCAAAGAGATAGCCCAAAACGAAAGGATGCCGGCCTACATCATCTTCTCCGATGCGAGCCTCAAGGACATGTGCCGAAAAAAACCCCTCTCCCCTGCCCAGTTCTCCATGGTGAGCGGGGTGGGACAGGTCAAGCGGGAAAAATACGGCCAGACCTTCACGGCCCTCATCAAAGAGCATCTGGCACAGACCAGAGCTTTGTTATAAATTTACAGGATGAAAAAGCCTAAGGGTTCATTATATCGCTGTACCTCTTGCGGAAGGGAAGAAGCCAAGTGGCTGGGCCGCTGCCCCGAATGCGGGGAGTGGAACAGCTTCGTAGAGACCGCCGTCTCAAAGGTCAACGGAAAAGTCCGCAGCCCAGGGGAGCCCCCCCAGTCCCTGCCCCTTTCCTCGGTGGACCCCCTGGAGGGGACCCGGCTTCTCAGCGGCATCCCCGAGCTCGACCGGGTCCTGGGGGGCGGCATCATGAAGCGCTCGGCCATCCTCGTGGGAGGTGAACCGGGGGTGGGAAAATCCACCCTGCTCCTCCAGGCCGCCGCCGCCGCTGACACCAAGGGACGGATCCTCTACGTTTCCGGTGAGGAGTCGGCGGGGCAGGTAAAGATGAGGGCCAACAGGCTGGGCCTGGAAACCCCCAATATAGAACTCTTCTGTTCCGGTGTCATCGAGGAGATCCTCAAGATAATCGAGAACCTCAAGCCGGTCCTCATCATGATCGACTCAGCCCAGACCCTCTTCAGCGCCGAAGCAGGTTCCAGCCCCGGCACGGTAAACCAGATGAAGCACTGCGCCTGGGAGCTGGTCTCCTGGATCAAGGAGCACGACTCGGCCCTCTTCCTTACCGCCCATGTGACCAAGGACGGCCTCATCTCGGGTCCCAAATCCCTGGAACATCTGGTGGACACGGTCCTTTACTTCGAGGACTCCACGGGCAGTAACGACCTGGACACCCGCTTCCTCCGGGCCACCAAAAACCGCTTCGGCTCGGTGGACGAGATAGGCATCTTCACCATGGGTGAGCGGGGCCTCTCGGCGGTGGAAGATCCCTCCCTCCTCTTCTTGGTCCGCCGAGACCCAGCTTCTGGCTCCCAGGGGGATAACTCTTCGGGAGGGGACCTTCCCCCGGGGATCTCCACCGCCGCAGTCCTGGAGGGCTCCCGGACCCTTTTGGTAGAAATCCAGGCCCTCTCAGTTCCGGCCAAGGGCAGCATGAGCCGGGTTTTTTCGGATCGCATAGACAGTGCCCGGGTCTCCCGGGTTGCGGCGGTCATCGAAAAGCACCTGGGCCTCCGGCTTTCTGACCAGGACCTCTACGTCAACGTGGCCGGGGGAATAAGGATCAACGAGGTGGGAGTTGAACTGGCCCTGGCCTGCGCCCTCTACTCCGCCCGGACCGGCCTGGCCCTGCCGGCCACCACCGCCATCGCCGGTGAACTCACCCTGGCCGGCGAGGTGAGGCCCCTGCGCCGCCTCTCGGCCCGCTTAAGGACCGCCCGGAACCTGGGGTTCCACACTTTCCTAGGGCCGGTTCTGCCCAGCGAGGAGGGGGCCGATGCGGACCCGGCCCAGAGCAGCGAGGGCTTCCTCCCCGCCCGGGACATCAAGGGAGCCCTGAGGGCCCTCTTCCCCCATCTCCCCTCATAAACCTCCGCCACCTATCCCTTAATCGAGGGCCCCCTATGGCCCGCCAATGAAGGCCAGGGCGCTTGACCAAAGGAAAGAAACATAGTATACTATTAATAGTAGGAAAAATTTTTTGAGTAGAGTTATAGTAAAGGGGCCCAAAAGGTGCCCAGCTTCGAAAGAGTTAGGGATTCTGCAATTCTCATTCTGTAGTCAAATAATCCTTAATACTACACCTATGCATCCCGTTTCTTTCCCAGGGGCTAGCTCTCTGGGAGGGCTGGAGTCGTCCGTTTTTTGCGGACGTGAATAAACAAGGGGACGCAAGTCCCAACGCACCCGGCGTCCTTGGCGGTCCGCTGTCCAGGTCCGGGAGAAGGAATTTTTTCAATGGCTAAGAAATTGTACGTCGGTAATCTCTCTTACAATACCACAGAAGATGGTCTTCGGAACATGTTTTCTGTCTATGGTACTGTAGCCTCCGCAAAGATCATTTTTGATCGTGAAACTGGTAACTCCAAGGGCTTTGGATTCATCGAAATGAGCACCGATGAAGAAGCAACCGCGGCCATTACCGGAACCAATGGTCAGGAATTTGAAGGCCGGCAGCTTCGGGTGAACGAAGCTATCGACAAGCCCCGTCGGGAACGAAGCGGCGGCGGCGGATACGGAAGTAACTGGTAGAGATAGCAAAGGACCTGCGGGGCCGGGCTTCTTCGAAGCCTTAGCTCCGCAGGAGCCCAGCACTGCAGGGGCCTGGCCCCACAGGCGCTGGTGCAAAAAAAAGGGCCGGACTAAACTCCGGCCCATATGCCATTTTCACTGTGTAAATGGCGTAACAGTGTACCCGATTGGGTATGTAGTAAAATTCTTCGATAGAGTTGCGTACACCCCAGGTTTTATGAACTCTGGTGCGCCCCCCACCGATCTGTGCCAGCCCCTCACAGCGCCGGCTTAAAGACTTTGGGCGGATTTTCCATAGGCCCCCCTTCGCCGCAAGCACTTTACCACCAAGCAATCACCTGATGGACTTTAGCTTTGCATATATATAATGTACCACATGTTTTGGAAAATGCAAGAAAAATCGATAAAAAAATGAAAAAAAATGAATAAATATGCAATATTCAAATCAAGACCTACTCAGCACATCTAGCTGACGCTGGACAGGAACAAGCCACCAACCTACCCAGCACCCACCAAGTCCCCCCCTCGCTGGTCAGCAAACAATCGACGATATCATAATCACAACTAAGACCTACTCAGCACATCTAGCTGACGCTGGACAGGAACCTTCACCCCGTGCGAGCTTCAAAATGCTCGCCCGGGACGAAGTTCCTGCTCCAGCACAGATAGCTATGCGTAGTTAGATAGAAGATGATTATCGAATACCACCTACAAGGTATAGCCAATGTATTTCCATCATTATGTAAATAAAAATGGGAGAAGAAAGCCGCTGTATATAGATCCCGGGAAAGGTGTAGGACCCAGCCCCGGGTATCTGACACCTTTGTCTACATGTTCCATCATCTCTTCCCCACCTATCACCTTTGAAGGATTGATATTGAAAGGCTCTTCTCAATCCAACCGCTCATTGCTTGCTCAGCTGGAGCAAAAAATGGTCCCTGCGGCGATTTCGGACTGGCCACACAACTTAGTTTTAGGTAAAACTATTTAATCTTTATACGCATTGATTATGTCACCAGTTGTGTGGCCCGGCCGCTTGAGCCGCGGGAACCCCCACCGAGGCTCGCTAGAGCCGAGGTTCCCCTCTGGTGCCATGTTTTTGTCCAGCGGTGAAGGGATAATGAGGTCTTGGTCTTGAGAGTTGCGAGATCAACCCTTCCTACTCATCCTACAAGTCCTACCCAGAATGCCTGTCACCTCTGATTGAGCTAATTCCCCGGCGAATAGGCCATTCTGCCACCCGCGCCTACGGCTATAAACCTGCCGCCGCCATAGGCGATGCCTTGGATAAAACCAGTAAAAGTACTTGTTTCCACCTCAGTCCAGGTTATCCCGTTTGCAGAATACGCCATTACGCCGTCCATGCCGCCGGCAACAAACTTGCCGCCGCCATAGGCGATGCTCAAGATGTTACCAGTAAAAGTGCTTGTTTCCACCTCGGTCCAGGCTGTCCCGTTCGTAGAATACGCCATTCTGCCACTATCACCTACAGCAACGAATCTGTTACCGCCATAGGCGATCCTATTGATATTACCAGTGAAAGTGCTTCCTCCTTCTCCGGTTCCCGAAGGTATGGAGGTCCAGTAAATCCCATCTGATGAATGTGCCATTCTGCCACTTGCACCTACAGCAACAAACCTGCCGCCGCCATAGGCGATGCCATTGATATTACCAGTCGAAAAACCGCTTTGTCCACCATCGGGTCCCGCAGGTATATCGATCCAGGTTGTCCCGTTCGTAGAATACGCCATTCTGCCATTATTCCTTCCAGCAATAAACTTATTGCCGCCATAGGCGATGCCCCAGAGACTACTATCTAAATTATTTTCCGCCAGTGTCCAGTTTATCCCATTCGCAGAATACGCCATTACGCCATTACTGTTTCCAGCAACAAACATGCCGTTGCCATAAGCGATACCTTGGACTTGGCTGTCAGGAAAAACGCTTGGATCCACTTCGGTCCAGGCTATCCCATTCGAAGAATAGGCCATTCTGGTCATAGCGCCTCCAGCAACATACCTTCCGCCTCCGTATGCGATGCGCATGATGTTTTGAGTATCAGCGAAGGTGCTTCCTCCGGCTCCCGCTTCTATGGCGGTCCAGGTTACACCGAGGTTTGGGTCCGGGCCGTCGTCGCCGATGGTATTATCATCACCTCCGGTGGGGCTGGAGCAGGCTGCTGAAAACAAGACGATTACACCGAAGAGGGTGAAACAACCAAAAAACGTCAAAAATTTCCTTTTTTTTGCCATATTTTTCATAAAAACTCCTTTTTCACTATAGTTTTTGGCGATATATACAGTCATAAGACTGATAAAAACCAATGTTTATGGCCTTTTGCTGTGATTTACCCAAAAAACCAAATTAACATAACTACAAATACACTCTAATAGTGGTTTTCTTCATTACACCCTAACTGATGTTTGTACATAAGTCAAGCCATCAGCATTGTATTTAACTAACAACTATAAGGGTGGAAAAATGAGAGGACCAGAGATAAGAGCTATTTTTGGGAAAAATGTAAAAATATTCCGAAACCGTCGTAATTGGTCTCAAGCAGATTTAGCCGAATATGCCAATATTTCAATAAATTTTCTTGGAGATATCGAACGCGGAAAAAAATGGCCCCACCCTGATACCCTCACAAAATTAGCAGAGGCCCTGGAAATAAAGGTATTTGAACTATTTTTGGAAGAAGATTTAATGCCTAACCCAGAAGCCAAAACAACGATGGATCGCTTTATCAATGATTTCAACCTGACTATCAACAAATCCCTTTCCATTTCTGTTAAACAATCAATAGATAATATTCGCAAACAATATAAATTGAGATAATCCACCCCCGGGTATCTGACACCTTTGTCTACATATAACATCACTCTTCCCCACCCATCACCATTGAAGGATTGATATTGAAAGGCTCTTCTCAATCCAACTGGTCATGTGGCCTGATCTCGCCACCTGGGAAACCAAACACTGGGAGGGGTGGGGGTCGCTGTGGGGTCAGCCCCAGGAATCAACCACCTTTGTCTACATATTTCATCACTCTTCCCAACCCACATCACTTGGAGGGTGGATAATTGATAGGCTCTTCTCAGTCCAACCGCTCTGTGCTTGCTCAGCTGGAGCAAAAAATGGTCCTGGCGGCGACATTGGCAGGAAAAACATGCTATATACTGGTGATCTAGGTAAAGGGCCTACCTGCCACCGGAGCCGCTAGGGCCATGTTTTTGTCCAGCGGCGAAGGGGTAGTGAGGTCTTGGTCTTAGTCTTGAGTGGAAGTAGTGGCAGCAGTAGCGCAATCAACCCTAAATTAATCTATTCATCCTGCAACCCCTTCGGCGGCCCCAATATCTCTGCCATTATCACCGCCTGCTTCAAAGGACTCAAGTGACTGAGGGTCTCGCTAATGGACCGGGCCGGTTCCCTCACCTGGGCCTGGACGGACCTGGCCGACAGGGGGCTGAGCAGATCCTCCTGGGGTACCAGGGTCTGCCCGGCCCTTGATGGGCGGCTCGCGGCCCGGGGCGGTCTTCCCTGACTGCGGCCCTGGGGGATGTCCTCCCGGGAAAAGCTCACCCGGGCCTCCGGATCCTCTTCCTCTTTCTTCTTCTCCGAAGATTTCAAGATCGGCATCCCCGAGCCGCCCAGGGGGGCTACTACATCTTCTTCCTCATCCTCCTCCTCTTCCTCAAAGTGGATGAGCTGCTCCAATGCGGGGTCCGCGGTGGCCTGGGCCTTATTGATGGCTCCGATCAGGAGGCGGCCCACAAAAATCGCCACGGGGATGAGGACGATGATGTAGTTAAAGATCGAATCAAACAAGGGCCGCTCCGTTTACCTGGCCGGGCCGGGGTTCGGGGTGGTCGGGTTATTCCCCCCTATGGAAGAACGCATATCCGTATCGGCCTGAATGTTCCTGAGCCGGTAATAATCCATGACCCCCAGGTTGCCGTTCTTAAAGGCATCGGCGATGGCCAGGGGAATCTCCGCCTCGGCCAGAACCACCTTGGCCCGGTTTTCCTGCACCAGGGCCAGCATCTCCTGCTCCTGGGCCTGAGCTGCGGCCCGGCGTTTTTCAGCCTCGGCCTGGAAGCGCCTCTTGTCCGCCTCGGCCTGGTCGGCCTGAAGCTTGGCCCCCACGTTCTGGCCCACGTCAATATCCGCAATATCTATCGAAAGGATCTCGAAGGCGGTGCCCGCATCCAGACCCTTGGCAAGGACGGTCTTGGAAATGTTGTCCGGATTCTCCATAACCGACTTATAGGTTTCCGATGAACCGATAGTGGTGACTATCCCCTCCCCTACCCGGGCGATGATGGTATCCTCGGTGGCCCCCCCGACGAGACGCTCTATGTTGGAGCGGACCGTCACCCTGGCTTTTACGCAGAGCTGGATCCCGTCCTTGGCCACCGCGTCGATGGTCAGCTTCCCCTTCGCCGAGTCGGGACAGTCTATGACCTTGGGGTTAACGCTGGTGCGGACCGCCTCGTAGACATCCCGCCCCGCCAGGTCGATGGCACAGGAGCGCTGGAAGGGCAGGTTGATGTTGGCCTTGTCGGCCGCCACCAGGGCCCGGCTCACCTTACGCACATCCCCCCGGGCCAGAAAGTGGGTTTCCAAAAGGTCCGAAGAAATATCTATCCCCGCCTTGGAGAGCATGATCCGGCAGTCAACGATGATGGTAGGATCAACCTTCCGGATCCACATCCCGATGATCCGCCCCATCCCCACATGGGCCCCCGACAGAAGGGCCCGAAACCAGAGCCCGAAGAACCGGAAGAAGAGGATAAGAAAACCCAGGGTGATAACCCCTATAATAGAAAAAAGAATGTACTGAAACATAATATCAACTCCTATATGAATTAATTACATAACTTAAGTTATACGCGTCTTACAATAATACGATTCCCCCGGACCCGGGTCACGATGATCCCCCGGCCGGCCTCGATGAACTCCCCGTCGGCCTCGACGGTGTAGAGGTTCCCCTCAATGGTGGCCCGGCCCGAGAGCCTTAAGATGGAGTCGGTGGTGCCTATCTTCCCCACCAGGGCGTTCAGGTCCTCCTCCTCTTCCACATACTGCCGGGTCGCCGGAGCGGCCTTGGTGGCCGCCGCGTCGGGCTCGGGCCCCCCGGCGGTGCCCACTATGGCGGTCTTAAGCATGATGGGATCAAAGAGCTTGATCCGGGGGCCCATGAGGGCAATGGCGGCGATTCCCACCACCGAGGCCAGAAGCCCCGAGAAGACCACCAGGGCATTGCGGCCCAAAAGATCCCATTCCCAGTCCAGGGTGGGAATAACAAAGTCCTGCATAGAGAGGGTCAGGGACACCCCAATAAGGACGATCCCCGAAATCCCCATGACCCCAAAGCCGGGGAAGATAAAGATCTCCACCGCCAAAAGGGCCAGACCAATCAAAAAGATGATAATTTCCACCGACCCCACCCGGCCCAGAAGGGCGCTGGATCCAAAGACCAGGGCAAAGGCCAGGATGCCTATGGTTCCGGGGACCCCAAAGCCGGGGCTCTGGATCTCCAGGAAAATCATCACCAGCCCCAGGAGGATCAAAATCCCCTGGACTCCCCCGGAGGTGAGAAGGGTGATGATAGAGTCGGCCATACTGGGGATCGATTCCCCCACCTCTCCGGCGACCCCCAGACTCAGGTAGAGGTCTTCCCGGCTATCCGCCAGCCCCGCCAAAAGGCCGTAGCGGTAGGCCTCACCGGCGGTGAGGGAAAGAAGCTTCCCCGGCTCCGAGAGGAGAATCACCCGTTCCACCAGGATGAGGTCGGCGCTGTTCTCCCGCTCCATCCGCTCCAGTTCGCTCAGGGTAAGGGCCCTTACTTCGCCCCTCACCTCGGCCTCCCAGAGCTCCACGTCGTAGTCCACCATGGCCAGGGCCAGACCCACCGGGTGCTGGTTCCGTTCCGCCAGGGCCGCCATCTGGCCCCGCACCGCCGCCACGGTCTTTTCGTCCACCGACTCGCCGGTACTGAGCACCGGAGCCGCCGCCCCTATGGAGGTCCCGGGGGCCATATAGATCTCCGTACAGGCCAGGGCAATCAGGGCCCCGGCGGACCAGCTTACCCCCAGGGAGCCCTCGCGGCTGGTGACCCAGGCGACAGTCCTAACGGATCGAAGGGAGCTTATAAAGGAGGTGATCTGCAGGGCCGTATCAACCCGGCCCCCAAAGGTGTCGATTTCAAAGATGAGGGTGCTGGCCCCGTCGTTCACCGCCCGGCGGGCCTCCCGGCGCACAAAGGTGGCCATGGAGGGCATGATGTCCCCCCGGATGGGGATGATCCAGGCCTCGGGGCTGCCTTCGGCCCGGCCCAGTTCCTGAGCCTGGGCAGACCCGGCGCTGAGCGAGAGGACCGAAAAAACCAGGGCCAGAAACAGAATATATGAACAAAGCTTCTTTAGAATACTCATACTTTCATTATAACATAAAATTACCGCCGTGTCATTTGCCTGGCATTTTTCATTCCTCCCCCCTTGACAGGGGAGGCCCCCTAGTCATGGCCGGAGATTCTCTGTACTATGAAATCACGATATGGATTTCTCCGAATTAAACCTGCATCAAGATTTGCAGAAGGGGTTGAGCGAAGCAGGATACATCACCTGCATGCCTGTACAGGAAGAAGTGCTCGCCCAGGCATTCAGCGGCCAAGACCTGTATGTCCAGTCCCAGACAGGGACGGGCAAGACCGCCGCTTTTTTGGTAGTCATTTTTCAGCGCCTCCTATCCGAGGCCATGCTCCAGGGAAAGAAGGCTATAATCATGGTTCCCACCAGGGAACTGGCAGTTCAGGTTGAAGAAGAAGCCAAGGTCATTGGCAAGTACCTTCCCTTTAAGATCGGGAGCTTCTACGGCGGAGTGGGATACACCCAGCAGACCGCCCTGCTTAGGAACAACGTACAGATCCTCGTGGGCACCCCCGGCCGGGTCCTGGACCTCAACCAGAGCGGCCAGATGAACCTCATGGACATCGCCTTTTTGATCATCGACGAGGCGGACCGGATGTTCGACATGGGCTTCTACCCGGATCTGCGCAAGCTCATCCGCACGGTCCCTCCGGCGGACCGGCGCCAGACCATGCTCTTCAGCGCCACCCTCAACGCCTGGGTAAAAAACCTGGCCTGGGAGTACACCCGCAACCCCTTCGAGATCGCCATTGAGCCCGAGATCGTCACCGTCGAAGAGGTGGAGCAGCTCCTCTACCATGTGTCCTCCCAGGATAAGTTCCGCCTTCTTTTGGGCATCTTACAAAAGGAAAACCCCGAGAGCGCCATCATCTTTTGCAACACCAAGCGTTATGCGGAAATCATCGCCAAGCGTTTACGGATGAACGGCTTTGAATGCGAGTTCATCATGGGGGACCTGCCCCAGCAGAAGCGCCTCAAAATTATCGAAGACATCAAGGCCGCCAAGCTCCGCTTCCTGGTCGCCACCGACGTGGCCGCCCGGGGCCTGGACATAGACAACCTGGCCATGGTCATCAACTACGACATCCCCAACGAATCTGAAAACTACGTCCACCGCATAGGCCGCACCGCCCGGGCGGGGAAGACCGGCAAGGCCATCTCCCTGGCCTCCGAGCAGGACGTCTACGAACTCCCCGGCATCGAACGTTACATAGGGCGGAAGCTCCCCTCGGAAAGTGCAGGGGAGGAACTCCTGGGCGAAGACAAGAGCGAAGGCCGCCGCATCGCCACCGAGTACTCCGAAGACCGGGGCGACAGATCCCCCCATCGCCGGGACAGGGATTCCCGGCCGGGCCGGGGAGGCCCCAGAGGAGGCCGTTCCGGTGAAGGCCGCGAACGCGGTGAAGGCCGCGAACGCGGTGAAGGCCGCGAACGCGGTGAAGGCCGCAACAGCGGTGAAGGCCGCCAAGGCGGTGAGGGCCGTTCAGGCGAGACCCGGGCTGAGGGACGCCAGGCCCGGGAAGGCAGAAGTTCCAACCGCCAAGGTGGTGAGGGACGCCGCCGCGAAGGACGCTCCAGCGCTGAAGGCCGCGGTGACAATCGTCGCCGGGGGGGCCGCAACGAGAACCGCCAGAACCTCGAGAGACCCCGGGGGGAGAAACTTTCCGAACTCTCCCTGGAAGAGCGGATGGCCTACTACAAGGAAAAATACGACCAGGGCGGTCAGGCCCAGGGCGAAGGCCCCTCTAGGGGTGAAGGCCGCTCCCGCGGTGAAGGCCGAGGGCGGGACAGGAACCGCAACAACGCTGAAAGCCGCTCCCGCGGTGAAGGACGCAGCCAATCCCGAAGGAACAGGCAGGGCCGACAGGAGCAAGGTACTCCCGCCCCCAGCAGCCCAGAGCAGGAACCCAAGAAGGGCCTCCTCGCCCGGCTGGCGGGGGTCTTTAAGAAGAAGGAAGGCTAGGGGTCGGTTTTTATCGCCAGGGAGGCACTGGGGGGGCCAGCCCAGAAATTATTGTTCCCTTGGGAGCGGGCAAAGATATAGTACCACGTATCAGCTTCTAGATCCCTAAACCAGGTTGTCGCCAACCATTCCGTTACAGTATTATGATCATCCGTTAAACTAATCCCGTACTCAACCCCCTGGGGTGGCACATTTTCAAGTGGAACTATACGTATTGTGTTACTAAAATTCATCCAAGAGTCACCCCCTTCGAGAGAGGGATGCCTACTGGGAGGGGGATCCACCGCCGGACCGGGTGCTCTATCCACCTCAACAATAACTGACCACGTAAGCTCCTTATAGTTAACATCATCGGGGGTAAAGCGCATGGTGTGAGGTCTTTCCCCTGCATTACCCACCGGGGCGGCAGGGTTGTCCCAGGTAAAGTCTCCATCTACATCACTATCCCCAGGGGTCTCGGGACCGAGAACCTGCGAGAGGGTCTGACCAAAGATCCCCGTATAGCCCGCAGGCCAGGTGACCACCGGGTCAGCTTGGGCTATGTTCACGGTGATTGTTCCCTCCACCTTGTCGTAGAGATCATCAGGATCATAATAAGACGCCGTAAAGACACGAGTCCCAGCAACTAACGGTTCCTCAAGATCATCGTCATCCCAAGAGTAGTGTGTATTCAGGGTCAGGTTCTTTAACTTAAGCCCCGGCTCATAGACCCCAATCACCTCAGGGTGGGGAGGGAAGACCGGCTCGCTTAGGGTGATGGTGACGGGACCTTGTATCTCCAAGTAATTACCGCTGGGGTGGGTGTAAACAGCATCGTATAGATAGGAACCATCAGTATCTGGGAGGAGGGTATGCCCAGGGGAGACCCATTCATACCCTGGCGGCAGTATCAGGTGGGAGAGGCTAAGACCATTATAGATGGTACGATCAAATGCTGGGATTGATGGAAACCCGCCAGGCAGATCTGCTTGCGCCACCGTATAGGTCACATGGCCACCCACGGGCAGCCAGTTCCCCGCCGGATCTGTCAGAGTGGCCGGGGCGGTCTGATTAAACCCCGCATTGAGTTCTGTGTTGGGGTAGTTCCAGGTATAGCCTGGGGTAAGGTGAAGGTCATTGAGGGTCAGGGTCGGTGAATAAGTAGCGATCAAGGGGGGGTGCGTAGGGAAATCCCGGGTCCCTGGCTTCACGGTCAAGATCACCTGCCCCTGGACAGGATAATAATTATCGCTGGGGTGGGTGTACCAGATAGATATGCTTTGGTCATCCCCGACATTTTGAATATGGTTGGGGTTATCAAACTTGTAATCCAACGGTAGATCTATGGTGTCCAGGGGGCTCCCATTATAGGTAAAGTCCGGAAGCTGCCCCAGGGGCACAAATTCCCCCGGAGCTTTGTCCACCAGAAGGGTCCCCAGATCAATAGTCTTTCCCCCCCGGTTAATAACCAGGAGGCTTCCATCGTGGACAAGGTTTCCTTCGTGGGATTTGACAATCATTTCCCCGTGGGCGGGCTGGGAACTAATGCCCCGGTCGAAAAATTGATGATAGGGAACTTCCTCATCCGGCAGGCCCTCGTAGACCACCCGGATCACCAGCCCCGCAAGGTCCAGGGTCTCGTCATGGACATAGGAGCTTAATGACTTGGTTGGAGGGGATACAATTACCAAATGATCCACCTCATCCCCTTTTATGGGAGAGAAACTTAATGAAATCTCGGCGGACCGGCCCCCCTGGTGGTGGATGTTGGAAATTGTGGCGGCCTGACCATTAATGGTCATTTTCGATTCTTCTAAGGTAAAGCCGTGGTTCTCTGCAGCCTCTAACACCAGGACCGCCCTATAGGGTACCCCCCCAAAGAAGGTTGAATCCGTGGGACTCCAGGACATGCTGGTTATGCTAAAGTTGGCCCCGCTGCTGATGGCCGCCGTGGTGTCCGGCACCTGACCCCTCACCGGGTGGACCACAGAGATGTTCCCCTGGGTGATAGGGATTGTGTCGACCAGGAGGAGAAGCTGCCCAGAATCCAGGTCGGGCACACCACCGGCCCGCACGACAATCCGCGTATTGTGATGGACAAAGGCACCTTGTTGGGTCCTTATCAGAGGGGTATGGTGTGCAGGGATCACCGTAAGGCCCAGTTCTTCGAAGCCCGTATAAGCCACCACCACAGAGGTGGTATCGTCAAAGTGAACCCTCACCTGGAGCCCCGTAAGATCCAGGAGTTCCCCGTGGGTGTACTCGGTCTTTTCCGGAGGGCTCACCAAGCTCAGGGAAGTGATTTCCTTATCGAGGGTCTGGGGGAAGGTATAGGTGAGGTTCACCGTCCGGCCGTTGTTGTTGGTCGCCGTGGCGGCCCTGCCGTTGATCCTGGGGTTATTGAGGCCCGTAAAGGTAAAGCCATCTTTGGCGGTGAGGGTAACCCGGACCGAGTAAACCGTTTCGCCGCGATAGGGGTTATGGACGGGCGTCCAGGCCAGAACCCCGGGGATAAAGTCCACCTCACCGGAGGTGGTGGCTATCCAGACCGGAGGAACCCCTAAGGCAGGGGCCGGGATGTCCAGATTCAACTCCCGGATGGGCCGGGGTCCGCTGGTAGAGCTGCTTTCCTCCACCCTCTCCTGTCCAAAGACATCGCAGGAACCCAAAGAGAAGAGGAGAATGAGGGCCAGGGCCCCAAGGCCCAGGAGTGTGAGTCTACCTTTCATAGGATTCCTTATCGATAAAAACCCTTTTCGGGGTACCCCCCCTTTACCCTACTATAGAATTTATCTCATTTAAAGGAAAAATTCAATAGATTTGGGCTAATTCCTTAGGGCCCCGCCGGATTTCCGCCCCTTTTTTTCAGTTTTCTCTCCTTTTCTTTCTTTAGTCTTTGACGGATCTCCCGGCGGATCCGAATCGCCTCGGCCCGGAACTCCTTTCTTTCCCTGCTGTTTCGTAAATGCACCACCAGGAACTTTCCCCTCCGCTGGAGAGCCCTGAGAGCCGCCCGGACGGCACTCCGGATCATGTCCTCCTCGTCCAGGGTCAAATCCGAAGCCATGGTCAGGACCTCCCTCTCTCCTATATAGAAGGTATTCCCCACCCTTTTAAAGCCAGGGGCCTGGCGGGGCTGGGGGGGCCCCTCCTTCACAGGCTTCGCGAAGGCCGCAAAGTCCCGGACCGATAGGGTCATAAGCTTTGAAAGGACCTCCTCCTTGGGGGCCTTCTGGAGAGCCTTCTCGAGGAAGGGCAGCTTGGAAGACCCCTGAGTCCCATCGAAACCTATGGCCTCCAGGTCCTGCCGGTACCGGAAAAAAACTTCTCCAATTTTGATCCATTCATAAAGTTGATTTTCCGACCTTTTCTTTTCTTCCGCGAAACTGTGAAGGTAGGCAGAAAATTTTTTATACCCCAGCTTGAGGTAGAGCTTCTCCTCCCTCATCCTGGTAAGCCCCACCGCCATGACCAGGATTGAAAAATGAATCCCCCTCATGGTTTCCCGTAAGCCCCGGTCAATAAGCTGAGGATCCTCAGAAAACACATAATCCAGCGTAATCCCCGCCACAGGCATCATTTTACTCACATATTATATATATAACATTTTTTGGAGTTTTTCAAGTCTTTTTTCAAATTTACTATAATTTTTTTGGGACGTCCCAAAAAAATTTGGCGGCATGAGGAAGGGATGTTACCTCGTTTTTATCTTGACTATGCCACCATTCTATGCCACTATGAATGATGAACAACAAACAGAAGAAAACTCTTGCTGCAATTTTTTCCCACCCAATACCTAAGACAATGGTGTGGGCTGATATTGAGGCTCTTCTGTTGGCGATTGGTTGTAAAGTTATCGAAGGTGATGGTTCAAGGGTCAGGTTTATTCAGGATGATGTTATAGGATATTTTCATAGACCTCACCCAAAAAAAGAAGCAGCACCATATCAAATTCGGGACGCAAAAACATTCTTAATTAAATTGGGGGTAGAACCATGAATAGTACAATGACATATAAAGATTATACGGCTATTGTCGGATACAGTGCCGAGGATGAATGTCTAGTTGGACATATTACCGGAATAAATGATGTGATTGGTTTTCATGCGGACTCGGTTGAGGAAATCCGTAAGGTTTTTCAAGACACAGTTGATGATTACCTTGCCTCATGTGCCAAAATTGGCCGTGAGCCCAACAAGCCTTATTCCGGAAAAGTTACCCTGCGGCTTCCCCCTGAACTGCACGCCCAGCTCGCTGTAAAAGCCGAATCTAACGGCAGCAGCCTGAACAACTGGCTAGTCTCTACATTAAGTGAATCGGTTGGGTACGCAAAATGAAAGTGAAAATCGCATAGGCAACTGATACTGGCGGCACGGTAAATCTTAGGCTTGGGTGGCTAGAGGACTAGCAAGATACAGAAGAAGAGCTCTCACGGCGGCACAGCGAACACAGAGGGAAGAGGGGGCAAAAAAAAATCTTAACCTTGGAGTCCTTTGTGAGCTCTGTGCCGCTGTGAGAGGTAGTTTCAAGTAGTTCCCATACTGAAGCGGTTAAATTAAATATATCACCTTTTTTAGAGATTTTCAAGTCTTTTTTCAAATTTACTATAATTTTTTCGGCACGTACCGAAAAAATTCGGCATCTAGTCCTAGGCTTTCTTTTCGTCTTCCTCTTGTTTTTTCATGGATTTTAGTATGGTCAGCGCCATTTTGCGATTCCTCTCCTGCATCCGGGAAATTAACTCTGCGGCTATCTTTGATTCGCTGGGATATTGAATTGATTCATGTTTGGGTTCCTTGCCGGTGACCAGGTATTCCACCGTGACCCCCAGGGCCCCGGCTATGGCCACCGCCGCATCCGCCGAGGGCATACAGCTATGGACATTGAGATAACTGTCTATGGTCTGCTTTTTAACCCCCGAGAGAGAAGCTAGTTCCTTTACATACATGCCAGAAAAACTAAGTTGTTCCTTTAAGTTTTCCTTAAAACCCATAGTCCATGATATGAGAATATACATATATTTGCCCTTTACAATATGAAATTATTCATATATATTGTTTTCAGTATGAATATATTCATAATCGGAACATGCCAATTATGGATATATTTATGCCCTGTTAACCTAAAAAAAAGGAGCCCCAGAATGAAAACATCAGGAAAATTCATCGGTTTACTCAGCCTTCTCGCCTTTTTCGCCATAGCCTTAAGCAGCTGCTCAAACCCCGCAGGGGGAGGAACCAACGGCGGTGACCCCCCTCCGCCCCCGCCCCCGCCCTATATCATCACCGGCAGCGGTACGGCGTATACCGCAACAAGGAGCGGTGCAGCCATAGGCACCCCGGACCAGGGCATACAGGCTGTTATAAATGCCATTAGAGAAGAGGCCAATGGCGCGGATGTCACCATACAGTTCGGCAGCGGCGGGGATAATGTCCTGGACATAGGCAATAATTCGGCCGCCTTCAACAACGCAGGCGAAGAGGTCTGGGGGCATGTCACCTTAACCGGCAGTATTACTTCCAACGAGAGTAGCCTTGGCTCAGGAGGCACCGTACAGGTCCAGAGTACGGTCAACCTTACCAGCACCGGGACCATCACGAACCACAATGCCGGTGGCAGTGCCTATGGCATGGCCCTAAATCACGCAGGAACCGGAACTGTTACCATCAGCGGCGGCACAGTGCAAACCACAGAAGCTAATTACACCAATGCTATTGGGATCAATTCCTCCGGCCTCCTCAGAATTACCGGGGGCCTCATTACATCCCGGTCTGAACCCACTATTAATGTGGGTTCATCGGGAAGGTTGGAAATGAGCGACGGCACAATACACCAAACCGCTGGGCAATCGGCCACATCCAGCGCAATTTTCAATCAATCTAATAATGCTGAAGGAGTAAAAATTTCTGGGGGCACGGTGCAATCTGCAATCATTGCAATCAGGGCCACCGGCAGCGGGCCCATTGCTATATCCGGTAATGCGATAGTTACAGCGGCGACTGCCAACACCGCACAGGGAACCATAGTGCTGGCAGGTACGAATGCACGGCTGACCATGAGCGGCGGTACGGTGCGCAATACGAATGACGCTTTTGGTAATAGGGCGATCAATAACACCACATCCAATCATGCCGAGGCGATAGTCATTACCGGCGGCACCGTGGGGGCCATGAACGCAAGCAGCGTCCACGGCGGGCCGATTACCGGAACACAAGGTGTTGCAATCAGAAATGCAGCCAACGGCCACATCAGCATTTCCGGCCCCAATACCCGCATAGTCGCGTTGGTGAACAACTCGGGTGCTGGTAACACTCCCGGGACAATTTATTTAGAAGCCGGCAGCGGCAACCTGACTGTCTCCGGGGGCGCCACGGTGCAGAATACGGGAACCATCCAAGCTAATGACGCAATCTTCAAGCACGAGAACCACACAGGTACAGTGAATGTCAGCGGCGGGAACATAGTCCCGGCCTATGAGCAGTAAGGGGGATGGAAGAATATTTCTCACGGCGGCACAGCGGGCACAGAGGGAAGAGGGGCTAAGAAATTTAGGTTTAACCTTGGAATCCTCTGTGAGCTCTGTGCCTCTGCGAGAGGGATTTTTTGATTTTTATCTCACGCCTTTTGTAGAAAGGCCCGGCACAGCGGACACGGAGGAAGGCCTACAACGAAGAGCTAGGGTATACTATCAGCGTTTGGAATAATTCAATTTATGCGGCTTAGTTCTCTTTTTTATTCTTAATGTTTCATATTCTTTAGCTGTTAAAGGTCTGCCGAGTGTTTGAGCAAGCTCTATAGCCTTTCGGTTGTCGTATTTTAGGATATCGGGACTAGTGTTCACCAGTATTAATTTCTTATCCATTGGTTTTTCCTTTTAAGTACTTATTTATCAAAGCATTACTGGCTTTTGTATCAAAATATAAACGATTTCCGTAAAGAACCCGCGCTCCGTATTTTACCACATAATGATCAATTAGCACAGTTTTACTATCAAATACCACGAAACCTTCAAATCCTGCATCAAGGGAATCTTTTGCAACATATGCAAAAAGCGTTCCTGCAATATTATCGATTTTTCTATTTTTTCCTACATTTTCAGGTGCTAATTCTATACGATAAATAATGTTGTATAATGAACTGGGCACTTCTTCAAATTCTACTAAACCTTGTATTTTATCATCTTCCAAATATGCTATTTTTGCGAAATGGCTCCTAATGATTTATCCCAGTCAAAATTCCAGCCTTCTTTTTTGAGTTTTTCTGCGGTGGGTAATACTATGTTAACAGATAATAGCTGCATTCTTCTATTATAGTATAAACATCGTCCCCATTGCAAGTATTGCTTATATAGTATACTATTATTCTGAGCAACTCTGATAAGGAGCGATGGAATGAAAGCACGGTTAGGCCTTTTACTAGGGGTATTATTATCTGCTGTATGTTTCTTTTCCTGCGAAGGGACGACCCCAAATTCCGGGGGGACTATCACCGTAGTACTCAATAATGAATACGAACATGCAATCAATGCCATAATCATCAATTATCTATCCCAGGATGAACTAGAAATCGAAGAAGGTGAAAGCGAAACTTTTACCTACCATGTGACGGCCATTCAAATTATGAGTGATGCCCACATTCTTACCTCCGACGGAGATGTCGATGATGCTGATACCTGGCATAAGACCGGGGGTAATAACATCATTTTTGTTCCAGGGAGAACTACCACCATCACTTTGAATGATGATAAAACTATCTCTTATTCACAACCAGAGTAGAGGGCTATAATCATGGATCATATCAAGGGCGGATATATTGCGGGCACCGTTTCCATTGTAATTAACTCTATATTGTTTGCGGCGAAAATGTGGGTTTCCATCCTTACTGGATCCCTCGCATTGGCCGCCGACGCCTGGCATTCCCTTTCTGATTCATTAAGTTCAATAATAGTGGTCATTGCGGCCAAATTATCTTCCAAGAAGGCCGACAAGGAACATCCCTTTGGACATGGCCGCTGGGAACTCATTGCTTCTCTATTTATTGCGGTCATTTTGGGGATCATCGCCTATGACTTTTTTAGGAACTCCATCGAACAGTTTAACAGCAGGGAACTGGTTTCCTTTGGGCTCCCCGCCATTATCGTTACGATTGCATCGATCGTCATAAAAGAATTATTGGCCCAGTATGCGTTTTACATCGCCCGAAAAACGGGGAACTCCAGCGTAAGGGCCGACGGCTGGCATCATCGATCGGACGCCTTGTCTTCGGTGGTTGTTCTGGTCGGCATCATCGTGGCTGGGCAGTTTTGGTGGATCGACAGCATATTGGGAATTATCATTGCCTTAATGCTCTTCTATGCTACCTTTAGAATTTTAAAGGACGTGATAACCAAATTACTGGGCGAAGAACCCTCCCCTGAACTGGTAAAAAACATCACCGATGAAATAATGAAGCTGTATCACAATGACTTGAAGATTCATCATTTTCATATCCATGATTATATTTCCCATAAAGAAATAACATTGCATATAAGACTTAAAAACAGTTTTACCATCGTAGAGGGCCATAAGGTTGCAAATGTCATTGAGACTATTATTAAAGATAAATATGACATGGATGCCACTATCCGCATTGAGCCCCTCGATAGGGTATGACGATTTAATGTATCAGGTGAAACTCCATGACCCTATCAACGACTAATCGCAGCCTCGTTTTCTGGACCCTCATGGCGGCCAACTTTTCAGCCTCCATGACGATGATTTCCATGTCCGTCATGCTGCCTCCTATCATGGCGGCCTTTGATCTGCCCACCAGCACGGTCCAGTGGCTCACCAGCGGGGCCTCCCTGGTGTCTGGGGTCATGATTCCGGTGGCGGCATATTTAATAAAGCGGCTGCCCAATAAACTTTTTTTCTTCATCGCCATGCTGATGTTTTCTTTGGGGTCCCTCCTCTGTTTGGTGGCGGAGAGTTTCTCGGTTCTTCTGACCGGCCGGCTTATCCAGGCGGTGGGGGGCGGGCTTATCATGCCCTTCTCGCAGATCATCATCATCTCGATCTACCCTAAAGAGAGGCATGGGACGGCCATGGGCTACTTTACCCTGGGGATGCTCATTGCCCCGGTGATTAGTCCCTACATTGCGGGGTCTGTCATTGACAACCTGGGCTGGCAGTTCATGTTTAATATTTTCCTCATGATAAGTCTGGCCACCAAGCTCATGGGGCTCCTCTTTATGAAGAACATCACCGCCGCCTATAGGGAACATTTTTCGGCCTCCTCGGCGGCCCTGTCTTCTCTGGCCTTTTTTGGGATCCTCTTTGGGGTGGGAAACCTGGCCCTGGGGGGAATCCTTCGGGCCGACACAGGGGGGGCCATCCTGGCGGGGCTCTTCATGCTGGCCCTCTTCATCAAGAAGCAGCTGGGGATGGCTTTGCCCCTTTTGGATCTCCGGCTCTTTCGGTACCGGGCTTTCAGGATCCCCCTCCTTATCGCCATCACCATGTATTTTTCCTTCATGGGGGGCGGCACCCTTCTTCCCATTTATGGGCAGACCATCCTGGGACTTCCGGCAAGGACCTACGCCCTGGTGATCCTTCCGGGGTCCATCCTCATGGCGGTGGTGACGGTCATCTCGGGGAAGCTCTACGACAGGCAGGGGCCCCGGATGGTTCTTATCTGGGGGGCCCTTCTTCTTATGCTGGGGAATACCATGGGGATCCTGTTCAGTCTGGAAAGCAGTCTGCCCTATGTGGCGGTGGCCTCGTTTTTCCCCGCCGCGGGGCTGGCCATCCTTATGCCGCCCATCGTGCCCATGGCCATCAGCGACTTTAACGACAAGGAACGGGTGGACGGGAGCGCCATCCTGGGCACCGTTCGGCTGGTGGTCAACGGCCTGGTGGTGATCTATTCCACCCTCCTCTATACCCACTTCTCGGGGCGCTTTAATCCCATGGCGGGAATCAGGGCCTCCTACATCAGCGCCACCGCCTTTAGTGTGATCCTTTTGGGGATCATCATGACATCCATCCCAAAGACTTCTAGAGGATCATGAGCTCCCGGGGATAGTGATGGAAGATTTCGGGGGGGCCCTCTGTGGCGGCCACGAGGTTTTCTATCCGCACCCCAAAGCGGCCGGGGAGGTAGATGCCCGGTTCTATCGAGAAGACCATCCCCGGGGCCAGGGGAGTGCGGACCCCCCGGTTTACCGAGTCCCCTTCGTGAACTTCCAGACCCAGGCCGTGGCCAGTCCTATGGGTAAAGTATTCACCGTAGCCTGCCTCTTCGATGACCGACCGGGCGGCCCCGTCTATGTCAGAGAGGGTGCTGCCCGGCACCGCGGCCATCTGGGCGGCCTCCTGGGCCTGGAGGACCAGGGCGTGGATGGTCTTGAAGTCCTCCTCGGGCTCTCCAAAGTGAAAGGTCCGGGTGCAGTCGCTGAAGTAGCCCTCCAGGGAGGCCCAAAAATCCACCAGGAGGCAGGCCCCCCTTTGGATGGGGGCGGTCCCGGTGTGGTGGTGGGGGATGGCCGCATTTGGCCCCACGGCCACCGAGGCCCCGTACTGCTCCAGCCCCAGGCGGCCTAGCTCCGAAGCGAGGGCCTCGCTAAAGTCCCGCTCGGTTTTTCCCAGCCAGTAGTCCCCCTGTTGAATGAGCCGGCCCAGGGCCTCGTCCGAAGCCCGGCAGGCCCGGCGGATCTTGTCCAGTTCCACCGGGTCCTTGTACTGCCTCTGGGCCTTCATGATCGAAGAGCCCAGGGTGAACTCATCCCCCTTAAAGAGGGCCCCCAGGGGAACCGTAAAGAGGGCCGGGAGCCCCTCGTTGACCGCCCAGCGTTTATGGGCCAGGGACCGGTGTGCTATCTGGGTTTTTAAGAGGGCGAAGGGATCTTCCCCGTCCTTCCAGAGGAGGGGGGGCCCTTCCAGGGGCAGGGCTTCCAACTGGGCCTGGTAGAGGAGGTTGGCTATTAGGAAGGGTTCGCCGGTCCGGGGGAGCACCAGGGCCAGGAGCCGCTCATCGGGCCGGCCTCCGTAGCCGATAAGATAAAAGAGATCCGGCGAGGGCCCCAAAAGGAAGAGATCTATATCGTCCCGGTCCATGGCGGCGCGGACCCTCTGGATCCGGTCCCGGTAGAGGGAGGCGTCCATGGGTCTAGTCCTCCCTGTCATGGGGGTCCAGGCGGTAGCGGACCATGTAGGGCTGGAAGGATTCCCGGAGGAGGACCCGGGAAAAACCCTCCGCCCAGGAGGGGAGATCGATGAGGGCCTGGCTGTAATCACCGGGGGAAAAGGAGGCCAGGAACTTTTGAAGGAGGGTCTCGCCTATTCCCAGGCCCCGGTACTCGGCCCCTACTTCCAGGTGCTCAATTAAAAGGACTCCCCCTAATATTTGGCCCCTAATATAACCTGCCAGGTCGCCGCCGGAGCTTTCGGCGCAGAGGCTGAAGCTCTCGCCCCCCTCGGCCCCCCATTCCTGGGTAAGAAGCTTCGATGCGTTCCCGGCCCCCCCTTCCACAAGGATGCGCTGGTGTTCCTCCTGGCAGTACCTATGGAGGGCCGCAATGTTTGCCAGGTCGTTCTTCTGGACGGGGCGGAAGCGGAAATCTTCCAGGACCAGGTCTTCGGTCTCGTCGGGCTCGGTGCCGATTTTTTCCAGGCCCCATTCTTCCCTTAGGGCGTTATACCAGCGGAGGATCTGGGCCTTCATCTCCCGGTCCTTAAACTGGAACCAGAGTTTTTCGATTTCCGGGTACTGGCCCAGGGTGTTCTTGAAGGCCCGAAAGACCCCCCGGCCCTGGTCCAGGGAGGAGCTCAGTTCCTGGCGGACCAGGGGATTTTTGAGGGAGGCGGCGAAGCGTTCCATGAGGCGAAAGCCATCGGCGGGCATCCACTGGGGCAGGGGGAGGTAACGGTCACCCTGGCCGCTCCCGGGTTCATGTTCCTCGGGGGCCTTAACCACCAGACCCTCCAGGGAGTCCAGGCAGAAGACCCCCTCCTGGTCTTCCATGGAAAAGAGGATGTGATCGATCAGGGCCTCGCTCAGCTCAAACTGCATGGTAGCTTATAGTACCATGCAATCGGGCACTAATACATCCGGGGCGGCTCGTTGGGGCCCCGGACCAGCCGGAAACCCATCACATAGGTGTTGTTGGACGGTGGGAAGCTGTTCCGGATCACCGAGCGCACATTGGTATAGGCGTTGTTCCAGCTCCCCCCCCGGCGGACCCGTTCGGTCCCCGCGTCGGGCCCCCTGGGGTCCGTGAGGTTCCCCGGGTTATTAGCGGGCCGGTAGTAGGTAGCATCGTACCAGTCCCAGCACCATTCAGAAACGTTGCCGCTCATGTCGAAGATCCCTAAGGAGTTGGGCATGAGCATTCCCACGGCCCGGACCCGGCTGCCGCTGGTGGTGTTAAACCAGGCCACCTCTTCGGGATTATTGCTTCCCGCATAGAGATAGTTCCCCGGCGAATTGTTCCCCCCCCGAGCGGCGTATTCCCACTCCGCCTCGGTGGGAAGCCTAAAGCCATTCCTGCTCCAGTTAGGGGCCGTCACATTGGTGGTACCGACGATGTTATAAAACGGCGTAAGGCCCGTGGTAGCAGTTGAATAGGCATTGGCAAAGTTCACCGCATCGAACCAGGACACACAATCGACAGCCCCGGCGGTACCATCCTGATTAAAGTGGGAAGGAGTGGCACCCGTTATATCTTCATACAGCTTCTGGGTCACCTGATGTATGGCCATGTAAAAACCCTCGGTGATCTTCACCCGCCGGGCGGGGTTGGAACCGCTGACCTTGTCGTCCCCCATGATAAAGCTTCCCCGGGGGACCCAGACAAAGCCTTCGATAACCGGGACCCAATAGGCATAGAGATGAAGGAAGTTTGAGCTATCGGTATTGCCATCGGTGACGATGTCGTCATCAAATTCCCAGAACCGGCTGGTGTTATGATCATCAGTGGTATACCAGCCCGCAAAGTGGTAGCCCGGCCTTCGGGGGGGCGGGGGCTCGGTGACCTTGCCCCCGTAGGCAATATCCTGATCAAAGGGGATGGGCATGGCCATTTGCCACCCAGCGGGTAACCCTTCAGCATTCAACTGGTAAGCTGTTTCAAAGGTAACCCAATAGCGGCTGGTCTCCCAGCGGGCATAGAGGGTGATGTCACTGCTTACCCTGTCGTAATCAAAGTCCCATTCCTGGGTAAACCGGGAGTCCTGGTACCAGCCCATGAAGCCATAGCCGGTGTTCCGCATAAGGGCGGGCCGCTCCAGGCGGGTACCGAAGAGGACATTCTCGGTCCAGGGGGCGGGAGAACCTCCGTTGGCCACATAGGTCACGGTGTGCCAGCTACTTTCCCAGCGGGCGTAGAGGAGGAGGAAGACCGTATCGTTAGGGACCAGATCGTTTTGAAAATCCCAGGGGATAGTAAAGGCCTGATCGAGATACCAGCCCCCAAAGCCGTGGCCCTCGAGACTCATGGCCAGGGGCTCCTTGACCCGGTTACCCCAGGCAACTTCCTGGGTCCGGGGAATGGGGCTGGCCCCTCCGGCTTCGAAAATCACATTGGCAATGTTAAGGTCATTCCAGCGGGCAAAAAGGTAGAGGTCCGAAGAAGGCATGCGGTCATTGACGAAGTCCCATTGTTTATCCCAGGTCCCGGAAGCTGTATTGTCCGAGGTGGTCCACCAGCCCTCGAAGCCCCGCCTGATTGATTCCTCATTGGGCATGCGGACCACAGGAGGCTCGGTAACCCTGGACCCAGCCATGATCACTAAGTCTGGCGGCTTTGGTACACCCCGCAGGGGATTGTAATCTGAAGGGTTTGCAGGATCGGGCCCATTAAAAAAGACATTAAACGAAGGGTTCCCCCAGCGGGCGTAGAGGGTCATGTCGCCGTAGACGGTGTCAGAGGCGAAGTTCCATTCCCGCCCCCAGATGCCGGTGTCCACATCGTTCACCAGGCCGTTCCGGGTCCACCAGCCGGCGAAACCAAATCCGGGTTTCTGCACCGCCGGGATCTTGGCCACCCGGCCCCCTTCGACTATGTGCTGATCTCCAATGTCAGGGCTGCCCCCATTGGTTTCGAAGGACACCACCGGAAAGAAAAGGGAGCCCCCATGGCGGGGAGCACTGCTGGTACCCCCAGGGACGTACTCAGGCAAGAAGGGGTTATCACAGCCCGCCAGGAAGAGGGCCAGAAGGACACAAAACAGAGTGCTAAACAGAGTTCTTGATATGGAAGAATATGTTTTCATCGTCCCCTCCTAAAACCGGTTGCCGGCCATGAGCCCCAGGCTAAAGGCAAAGGGATAGCCCCAGCGTCCGAAGGGTTCCAGATAGAAGGTAGTCCCCAGGGGGGCCCGCATGCCGCCCCGGAACCCGAAGTCCAGAAGGGGCCTCGTGCTCTGGTTCTCCATGAGGAGGAAGGCCCCCAGATCATACTGGGCGAAAAACTTATGGCCCCAGCAATTTTCAAAGACGTAAAAGCGGCCATGAACCGTGGGCTCCAGGACCGAGGTTCCGTTGAAGTTACTGCTCCCGGTGACGCTGAGGCCCAGGGCCAGGTAGGGCAGCAGGGCGTAGTCGAAGCTTGCCACGGCTCCGCCGGCAAAGTTGTGGTGGGAGTTCATGTTCCATTCCAGACCAAAACCGGCACTCATGAGGCGGTCCTGGGAAAAGGCTGCAGGGAGGATGATGATTAGGAACAATAGGACGATCAAAAGTTTTTTCATGATTCTTAATCCTTTTGTCATACTTTTTTTGTGATACCTCTATTATAGGCATAAAAATTTTCCCCCGCAAGGGAAGGCATACGGAAAAACCTCCTTTCTGCCGATACTAGACAGAGGTTTTAGCGTGACATCGAAAGATCTAATTCTTGTACCCATATCAAAATACCGTAACTGGTCCATCCTGGGGGCCTTTGGCCTGGGGCTCATGGGCCTCTTTTTTGGGTTCTCCATCTGTGCAGCCCTCTTTAATACAGGAAACATCATAGGG
This sequence comes from Treponema sp., assembly GCA_009777335.1. Lineage (GTDB taxonomy): Bacteria > Spirochaetota > Spirochaetia > Treponematales > Breznakiellaceae > WRKT01. Next base: position 46,561 of record WRMC01000012.1, read on the forward strand.
ATCCCCGGGGCCCTCTTTGTCCGGTCCTACGGGTTTCTGGCTCTGATGATCCCGGGCTACCTCCTCTATGCGGCCCTCCTTTTGGCGGACCCGGTCTATAGGCCCCAGCGAATCTTTTTCCTGGCCTCCTTAATTGTTCCCTTTATCACCGCAGCCATAGGTTTCCATTGGATAAGGGAGTACCAGACCCTCTCTCTTCATTCCCCCTTCATGAGCCGGGCCGGCCGGGTGGGGTTAGGCTTTTTCTTCTTTTTCCTGGTTTCTTTGGAAATTTCAATTATTCTTCTATTAAAGTATCTTATTTTTTCTCCCAATAGCATAAAGAGGGGAATAGTCATATTGCAGGGTCTGATGAGAAACCGGACCTCCCAGGGGGAAGCCCTGGCGGGGCAGCCGGAAGACAGCTTCGAGGAGGAAGACAGCCCCGAAGAGGAAGGTCCCTCCGAAGATGGAGACCCCGCCGATGAAAGGCCCTTTGCCAGCGCCATGAGCCTGAGGGACATCTACGCCCAGGCCGCCGCCGCTATGAGTTCCGAGGGGGAGACTCCCATCTACCAGCGCGATGCGGAGGTGACTGACACCGAAGCTATCGTCGAAGAGGTTTTGCGGGAACTCAAAGAAGACTATAAGGAAGGGAAGGAAGATGATCCCCAGGGTGAAAATCTGGACAGCCCCAAGGGGAATGATAGCACCCTAAGCCAGGGCTCCCGGGCCGGTATGGCCGACGATGTAGAGCGGGCTCTGGCGGAGGCCAAGGCCTTTGCAGAAGAGGAATCGGCCCGGCAGGAGGACAAGAAGGATGCAGTCGAGAAGGGGCTCCCCAAGAAGAAGCGGAACCTCCCCTACTTTGTGCCCGTCGAGGGGCTCCTGACCCAGTATCCCGACGGGGAGTATTGGGTGGTCGACGATGCCACCCGGGAAGCGGCCATCACCCTGAAAGAGACTTTTAAGGAATTCAATATCCAGGTGGAGGTGACGGGGATCCGCAAGGGCCCGGTGATTACCATGTTTGAAATTCTCCCCGCCCCGGGGATACGGCTGGCGAAGATCGAAAACCTGGCGGATAACATAGCCCTGCGTTTGGCCGCCCAGTCGGTCCGTATCGTGGCTCCCATTCCGGGGAAGCATGCGGTGGGCATAGAGGTGCCAAACGCCAAGAGGAACATCGTTTCTTTTAGGGAGATCATCGAAGGGGAATTGAGCAAGGAGGGGACCAAGCCGGAGATCCCCATGATCTTGGGGAAGGACATCACCGGCGAGGCGGTGACCGTAGACCTGGTGCAGATGCCCCATCTCTTGATCGCCGGGGCCACCGGGTCCGGGAAGTCGGTCTGCGTCAACTCCATGATCCTCTCCATCCTCTATCAGAAGCCCCCTTCGGAGTGCCGGCTCATCCTCATTGATCCCAAGATAGTGGAGCTCAAACTGTATAACGATATTCCCCACCTTCTGACTCCGGTGATCACCGAGCCCAAGAAGGCCTTCCAGGCCCTGCAGTACTGCATCTTCGAGATGGAGCGGCGCTATGCCTGTCTGGACAGCATGGGGGTCAGGGACATCCGCAGTTACAACCGGCGGATCAAAGAACGGAACATTGCCGCCGAGACCATGCCCTACATCGTGGTGGTGGTGGATGAATATGCGGACCTCATGGCCACCACCGGCAAGGAGCTGGAAAGCACCGTAGCCCGCCTGGCCGCCATGAGCCGGGCCGTGGGGGTCCACCTGGTCCTGGCCACCCAGCGGCCTTCGATAGATGTCATCACCGGCCTCATCAAGGCCAACATCCCCAGCCGCATCGCCTTTATGGTGGCCGGCAGGATGAACAGTCAAATTATCATCGATACCCCTGGTGCGGAGAAGCTCCTGGGTAAGGGGGACATGCTCTATGCCGGAGCGGTGGATCCTTTCCCGGTCCGCATGCAGGGTGCTTTTGTTTCCGAGGACGAGGTGGAACGGGTGGTGGACTATGTAAAGAGCCTGGGGGAACCGGACTACATAGACGAAGAGATGTTCTATGACGAGGAAGAAGAGGAGGCTGACCCTTCCCTCTTTTCCGACGGGGATGACCCCCTCTACGACAAGGCCCTGGAGATCGTCCTCCAGCAGGGGAAGGCCAGTGCCAGCTACATCCAGCGGCGCCTGAAAATAGGCTACAACCGCGCAGCCCGGCTGGTGGAGCTGATGGAACACCAGGGCGTCGTAGGCCCCGCACAGGGGTCAAAGCCCAGAGAGGTACTGAGAAGTTTTGGTTAAGGCTCCAGTTTAATCCTCCACAAGAGGGGTGGGGGCCGCTCAGGTCTAGGAATTGAGATGAACCCGCCTACGGAGCCCCCGGCACCCAGTTTCTTATCTAATATCGCTGCGTTCAGCTTTGCTCGCACATACTGGATGCCGGAGCTTACTTCATTATCCCATTCTGCTATACTCGCGGTCTCCTCCGGCGGGGAACTCCCAGATATTCCTAGCCCCAAGCGGCCCCCACCCCTCCCATGTAAGCTTAACTTAACGAGCTAGCAGATAAATACTTCACCCCTCCAGGGATCATCTTATGATCTTCTTCCCCCACCTTTTTGTTATGGGTGATGATGGTACTACATTGGCTATACCTTTGAGGTGGTTCTCGATAATCATCTTCTATCGAACCACCCGAATCTTTCAACGCTGGTGCTGCAAAAATTCCTGGCGGCGATTTCTGCAGCACAACTAAGCTATATATATGCCTATAGGTAAAAGAGTTCGCTGCAGCTGGAGCCGACAGGGATTGTTTGCTGACCAGCGAGAGGGGACTTGGTGGTAGGTCTTAGATATGATCATGTCATTGATATTTAATCTCAATCCGACCTGTGCTTAATTTGCTTGTTAAGTCTTAGCATTATCATGGCATCCGTTTAATTAAACAGCGGCTCCCTAGAATACACCTTATCCAGAAAAAACTCTCCGGTGATGTCGAGTTCTATGGCCACGGCAGTTAGTTCCAGATCGTTGAAGTGCCACCACTCCGAGGCCAGGGGGGTCAGGGCGGCATCGGTGGCATATCTTTGCATGAGGATGGTTCCGGTGGTGGCCAGGGGCGAGAGGGGCTGGCCTATCCAGGCGGTGGTGGACCGGGCATGGACCGACGAATCAAAGACCGCCGCCGCCACACTTAGCTCGTGCATCTGGGTCTGCATGGGGTATTCGCTGTACTCGGTAACATACACATAGCGGTAGTTTCCCGATTCCTCCCAGGTCCAGGCATCGATGGCAGCCAGGCTCATGTCCACGGCGGTTCCCCGCTGGTGGTTATAGGGAGCCTCGGCCAGGAACCAGCGGATGTTAAAGTTGTCGGCGGTGATTCCGGCACGGACCATGGGGTTAGTTTCTACCAGATAGGAAAAATGTTCGTGGAGGAGGTTGTGGGCCGCCGCGGGCCGGAAGGCTTCTATCACCATGAGGGTATGGCCCTCTGCCAGGGCGGCCTGCTGGGCGGCGAAGACCTTGGGGGCCATGGCATAGAGGACCGGGGCTATGTATTCATCCCGCCCCAGCCGGGGATTGTAGCCATAACCTTCGTAGAGGGCCATGCCGGTGATATTGGGAATGTCCAGCTCCGAGGACCTAAAGAGGGAGTAATAGGTGTTGGTGATGTCGTAGACTATGGAAGGGATGATGTCCGGCAGGTTGATAAAGCAGAACTGATGCATCACCCAGCCCCGGACTCCGTTTACTTCAATGTGCCACCATTCCCCCTCTTCCCGAATAATCGTAAAGCCCTGACCTCCGTCCAGAGATCCAAGAAAGCCCGAAAAGGAACTGGCATTTTGAAAGAAGGGAATATTGATCCCCGCATAACCGGTGGCCCCCGAGAGGGGGAGCTCAAAGGCCCCGCCCTCGGCCAGGTAGTCTATGAGGACCCTGGGGCCTGAGGCAGTACCGCCGGGGCCCGGGGTCTGGCGGGGTGTGCAGGAAGTGAGGGCCCACAGGCAGAGGAGGGCCAGGACGAGGGGGAGAGTTCTCTTCATCTAGTGCCCCAAAAATTCCGCCAGGGGGGTGAATATTTTTAAAAGGTAGAGAAGCACCAGATGCCCCGGGTAGAAGACATAGAAGAACCAGCTCATGAAGGCTGATTTTTTCCCGAGCTGGCCATTGTACAAGAGGAGCAGGGGCAGGGTGAGGAAGAGGCCAAGCTGGAACCACTGGGGATAGACCTCGTGGAAGAGCCCAAAGCGGCGGAGCTGCCAGGCGATGTGGATCAGGGCCACCAGCGAAAAGGAGGCTAGCTGCTTTTTGATGTTCCCATGGAAGAGCCCGAAGCCCAGGATCCAGAGGATGGCGATAAAATACCAGTTGGAGGTATAAGCCATGACACAGAGGGCTCCAATGATAAGGAGCTTTAGGATAAGGTGGATCTTTTCGCTCTTGGCGGTCATGAGGGCTATGAGGCCCAGGGCCAGGGGCCAGACCACCGAAGAGGCATGGACGGGAAGGCCAAAGGCCAGCACATAGGGAAGGTGGGACACCAGGGCCAGCACCAAAAGCCGGATGAGGTATTTTTTTCGGTTGGATGTATAGTGGTAGCCCTGGGCGATAAAGAAGCAAAAGACCGGGGCGGCGGTTCTTCCCAGCATGCGGAAGATGAGGCTCATGAGGGCATGGTGGGGCAGAAAGACCGACACAAAATGATCCAGGAGCATAAAGAAGGCCGCAATTATTTTTAGCTTATTGGCAGTTAAAGAATCGTAGGTGTTATTCATGATCCCCTCCCATGGGATTATATCTTTAAAACTCTAAAATAGGGTGTATTCCTTTACGTTGTTCCGGCCGGAATTTTTTGCCGCATAGAGGGCCGCATCGGCCCGCTTTATGGTCGCATCAAAGCTGTCGCTTAGCTTAAACTGGGCCAGCCCTATGCTACAAGTTATGGTAATGGGAATATCCTCGTAGGTAATGATGCTTCGTTCCATGTTTCGGCGGATCCTCTCCATTTGCTTAAAGGGTTCGGTAGGATCCGTATGGGTCACCAGGAGCAGAAACTCCTCCCCTCCGTAGCGTCCCAAAAGGTCGTAGGGCCTGATGGTCTGGCGGACAATTTCTGCGGTCCGGCGGAGCACCTGGTCTCCGGCGGCATGTCCGTGGGTATCGTTGACCATCTTGAAAAAATCAAGATCCAGCATGGCCATGTAGATAAGCTGGTTCGCCCGGCGGGCCCTTTCAATTTCTACATTGGCCAGCTCGGTAAAATGCTTCCGGTTGTAGATCCCCGTAAGGGAATCGATGTAGGCGGCATTTTCAAGCTCCTTCATGAGCTTCATGTTGTCGGTCATGTCCCTAAAGAGGAGGATGTTGCCCAGGGTTTCCTTCTTTTTGGAATAGACGGGGCTTATGCTGGTCTGAAAATGTTTTATCTCATCCAGGTCTATCGTAAAATCCACGAAATCCCTTCCGGTCTGCTTAAACTCTTCGGGCCAGGTGTGGATCTTTGTCAAGGAGTCTCCCCGGCTTAGGCCCCTAAGGCCGGGAAAGATGACCGCCGCCGCGGGGTTGCACATCAGGTAGTTCCCCTCATTGTCCAGAAGAACAAAGCCTTCGCGGATATGTTCCATCGCCGTCACCGCCGCCGCAGAGATCACCTCAAAGACGCTAAAGCGCAGGACCCCCACATAGAGGCAGACGCTCATGAGGGCGATGGAGTAGGGGGTGGGATAGAGGCCCTGGGGGTTTAGGCCCGTCAGGATGCTCAGGTAGTACAAAAATTCCACCCCAAAGGGGATAATCACACAGATAAAAAAGACGCAGAGCTGCCGCCTATAGGCGCCGGTGCTTTTCCTAATCTGGAAACAGAGGAGGGCCATGGAGCCCAGCATGCAGATGATGGGAAAGGCTCTAACCAGGGAATGGAGGCCCCCGGGCGTATAGGCCAGGCGGCTCGAAAAATCCCTAAGGAACTGGTAGTCCGAATAGACCAGGCCATGAAACCTGGTGGTCCACATGGTAAGCACCAGGACGGCGGCGATGACCAAGAGGGGGATCTTCACGAAGAGGAGGGGGATCTTGACACTGCAGTAATCGGCAATAAAAAAGAACAGAAAGACCGACGCAAAGTAGGCCCCCAGATAGAGGATCTTTACCGCCGTGTATGCCTCCTCTGCGTTGGTACTGGTAATTTCCAGGAGGTGCCCAAAGAGGTAGAGGATGATCATGGTCTGCATGAGGAGGAAGTAATTTTTCATGCGGCTCTGGCTCTGAAAGAGGGTGTAGATCCCTATATACAGGGAAGACCCCAAGGAGAGGCAGACCAGGGTGATTAATACAATATGTGCCATATGGTTCCCATACTACCCCTTAATTAGTACAAACTATATCAAAATGTGGATTATCTGTGAATAGTAATGCGATTAAATATGCTAAATATGCTTTTTAAACTAAGACCTACTCAGCACACCCAGCTCACGCTGGACAGGAACTTACCTCCAATGATCTAGCCACTACTAAGACCTACCCACCAAGTCCCCTCTCGCTGGTCAGCAAACAATCCCTGTCGGCTCCAGCTGCAGCGAACTCCTTCATCTATGGGCCAAATATCTAGCATATTTGTGCTGCAGAAATCGCCGCCAGGAATTTTTGCAGCACCAGCGTTGAAAGATACGGGTGGTTCGATAGAAGATGATTATCGAAACCTACCTACATAGTATAGCCAATGTAGTACCATTATATCTCACAGTAAAGTGATAGAAGAAAGCAGCCTTAGCTAGATCCCTGGAGGGGTGAGATATTTATTCGCTAATCCGCTAGGGTAAGCTTACATACGAGGGGTGGGGGCCGCTTGGGAAACCTGACACCTTTGTCAGTATATCTCATCACTCTTCCCCACCTACTTTATATGTAGGGATGATTATTAAAGGCTCTTCTCAATCTAATCGCTCATTGCTTGCTCAGCTGGAGCAAAAAATGCTCCTGGCGGCGACATTGGCAGGAAAAAAACGCCATATATAGCAAATTTTGTAAAGGGCTTACCTGCCACCGGAGCCGCTAGGGGCATGTTTTTGTCCAGCGGTGAACTGCGCATGAGGTCTTATATTGGTAGATAGCATAATCAATCCTACATTTTTCCTCTCGCCTGCCGATAAATAAACATGAAACGATTAGTCATATTGCTATTACTAACTGCCTTTATGGCTGGCTTGGCGGCGGCCCAGATGGCGGGGACCGAGATGTTCCGGCAGGAGGGAATAGCCTCCTGGTACGGGGGGGAGTTTAACGGAAGGACCACCGCATCGGGGGAGATCTACGATGCGAACCAGCTGACCGCGGCCCACCCCACCCTGCCCTTCGGCACCCTGGTAAGGGTTACGAACATGACGAATATGCGCCAGGTGACTGTCAGAATCAATGACCGGGGGCCCTTCGTGGCTGCCAGGATCATCGATCTCTCCATGGCCGCCGCGGCGGCCCTCGATATGCTCTATACTGGTCAAGCCCATGTGGTCATTGAAGGACCCCTGGCGGCGGTCAGCGCCCCTGTTCCTCCGGCTCCTGCTCCGGCTCCTGCTCCGGTGACGGGGACCCTTGTGCCCATCACGCCTGAGCCGGTCCATGTGCTTCCTGCTCCCATGCCGACCTATCCTCCGGCCATTCCGCCGGAACCCCTGAGCCTTCCTCCGGCAGCTCCAGTGGCAGCGCCCCTGCCCCAGGTGATGGTGAACCCCGAAGGGTCCATTCCCGAGGGAGCCATCATTCCAGTGCCCACCCCGGTACCTGCCCCGGCTCCCGTGGCAGCTCCGGTGCCCGCTCCCGTGGCAACCCCAGCTCCTGTGGCTGCTCCCGCACCAGTGCCGGCCCCAGTACCGGCCCAACCGGAGAGGGTCTTTATCCCCGCTCCTCCGGCCACGGTACGGCCCGCCATACCCCCAGCGGAGAGCACCAGGCTCTACCGCATCCAGGTAGGATCCTACCGGGTACCCCGGAACGCCCTGGATGTTTTTGACCGCCTAAAGAATGCGGGGCTCGACCCGGCCTACGAGCAATTTGACGATCTGTACCGGGTGGTACTGGCCAGATTGAGCGCCAGGGATATACCAGCCATAGCCCAGATCCTGGGCAACGCGGGGTTCAGTGAAGTGCTCATCCGGGAAGAGACGGATTAAGACAGCCAAAGATAGCAAGAACGAAATAAAAATTTTCAGAAACGATGCGGAGGCCTCCTTTGTAAGGAGGCCTAACCGTTTTTTGATCATCGCTGAAAAAAATGGCCAGGAGATCCCCTGTCATTGCCCCAACCCCGGGAGACTTTCGGAACTCCTCTTTCCTGGCACAGAACTGCTTTTGGAACGGCGTAAAGAGGGCGGGGCGGCCAAAACTGAATGGACCGTGGTGGCCTGCCTTAGGGAAGATAAGGTGATTCCCCTCTTCTCTTCCCGGGCCAACGAAACCACCGAAAAACTCATCTTGCCCAAGATACTCCCAGACCTGACAGAAGTGCGCCGGGAGTTTAGCATGGGCCATTCCCGCTTTGATTTTTTCGCCCTCGATACAGAAGGGAGACGCCACCTCCTGGAGGTAAAGGCCTGTTCCCTGGTTGAGCATGGCCTGGCCATGTTCCCCGATGCCCCCAGCGAGCGGGCCCTGAAGCACCTGGATGAACTTGCCCATTTTCGGGATCAGGGTTTTATCTGCCATGTGATCTTCGTGATAGTCCATGGAGAGCCCGCCTCCTTAATGCCCAACCTCCACACGGACCTGGCCTTTGCCCAGGCCCTCTGCCGGCACCACCGGGAGGGGCTCAGGGTCCACGGAGCCCTCATCCACAGCGATAGACAGGGCCGGGCCCATCTGGTAAGCCACCAGGTCCCCCTGGATCTTTCGGAGCAAACAGAAGAGCTCTCCGGATCTGATGGGGGGAACTATCTTATTACCCTGGAGTTGGAATCCTGTGTTATCGAAGCGGGGGCCCTGGGGAAGCTGTCTCTTGAAGGGGGCTGGTACGTCTACGCTGGATCTGCCCGCAAGGGCCTCAGTGCCAGGGTGGCCCGTCACCTGCGCAGGGCCGGGAAGGCCAAGCATTGGCACATTGATTACCTGGTGCCCCAGGGGAAAAACCTCAAGGGTCTGCCCATCCTCAGCCTCCGGAACCTGGAATGTGACCTGGCCAGGGATCTGGAAAAAATAGGCGGAAGGGGCATAAGGGGTTTTGGATCATCTGACTGCCGCTGCGAGAGTCATCTCTTCTATTTTAAAGTCCCCTTTAAAGAGAACCAGCAATTTCAGGATTTGCTTTTTCGCTACCGCCATCGGGAATGTTTTATCCCCGAGGGGGGCCTTCCAGGGTAGCTTCCAGGTCTATACAGTCCTGGTATGCCTGCCGTAGGTCCGCCATGGCGGTGGCTATGGCTTCCTTCCTGTTGGCCCTGTAGGCCGGGAGCCTCTCGGTCAAATTAATCACCGGGGCAGTGTGGATGATCACCCTCCGGGGAAAGATGCTCACCCGATCACCGTAGGATCCCCCCATGCTCCGGTTGGCAAAATCCCAGAGGTTCTGGATGTACTCAACCTTGGTATGAAAGGCCGAGCTTTCGTCCATCCCCGAAGAGCGGAAGTACCAGCAGAAGTCTATCAGTTCCTGGTGCCGGGCGATGAGCCAGGCTTCGCTGGCCTGCAGATCCTTGACACTCCGCTCTATGGGGGACATCCCCTCCAGGCTCTCCACCCCGGGTAGATAGATCCGGTCCCAGCAGAGCTGGCGGATCCGGTGCATCCTATAAAAGAAATCCTCGTGACCCTGGACCCCCAGCATGCGCTCCGCCGTTTCCAGGGCCGCCGTCATGATCTGTTCTATCCGGGCCGAGAAAGGCAGGGAGGGGTCATGGGGGATCTTATAACGCTCTTCGTTGACCCCCAGGAAGTGATCTCGGCACTGGGCCACCCGCTCGGTGAGGGGGAGCTTCTTTCTGCCGGGCCCCGAGAGGCCCGCAAATTTTTCGATCTTCCGCAAGAGCATTTCTACGGTGATACTTCCCCAGGAACCAAAACGGAAATGGATAGACAGGGGAAGAACCTCCAGGGGGACATCGGGGCTCTTGGCCGCCAGGCGTTCGGCGGCGGTAAAACCTATCCGGACCACCCCGGGCTCCAGGCGGTGTATGGTGTCGACGGTGTAAGAAACCTGCCCCTCCGGCGCCAGAGCCAGAGGATAGGGTCCATCGATAATGGCCTGATAGATCCGGGCCATACCCCGGCTGTCCATCTTGGAATGGTGGACCGGCATGGCCCCCACATTGGGCATGACGAACTTGGCCACACCGCCGCCCCAGCGGACTACCTCGTAACTATAGACACAGACCGTATGGGGCCAACGGGCAAAGCGGACCCCCCGGGCAGCAGCCAGGGCCCGGAGTTTAAACAGGAAGAACCAGCTAAGCATCTGGGGCTCCCCCCCGTTGGGGTGACGGAAGGCAATGATAAGGCGGCTCTTTCCTGCCAGGGCCCGCTGGAAGGCATTAAGAAGATGGTGATCACCCTTGTTCAACAAGATCCGGGCGATTCCATAATAAAGAAAGAGGTAGAGTCTGCCCAATATACGGATGAGAAAAATTACCAAAAGTGAAATTCTGGGTTCCCCCAGTTGAATATCCGGAAAAGCTCGAATAATAGGAACCCGAAATGGCTTGTACATGGCGATTGAATAATACTAAAATAAAAAAAATAGTTCAATTCATGATAAGGAGCGGCCCATGAAAACTCTGCTTAAAATAGAAGGAATGTCCTGCGAGAACTGCGTTAAGCATGTAAAGGAAGCCCTGGAAGCTCTTGAAGGGGTGAGTTCCGCCCAGGTAAGCCTGGACGAACACTCCGCCGAGGTGGAACATTCAGACCAGGTAAGCCTGGACCTCCTCAACGAAACCGTAGAAGAGGCAGGTTACCAAACGGTATAAGCTTCCCCTCCGGGCCTACTTTCCCAGGATGTCCTTTAAAGCTCCCAGGAGCTTGTCCACATGTTCCTTTTGGGCCGTGTGGCCCATGGTGCCTATGCGCCAGATCTTTCCCGCCAGGACCCCCAGGCCCGCTCCTATCTCGATCTTGTAGGTTCCCCTTAGTTCCTTGCGGACATCCAGATCCACCACACCCTCAGGGATCATCACGGTGCTCAGGTTAGGGAGCCGGTGGCCCTTCTCCACCAGAAGGCTGAGGCCCAGACCCTGGAGCCCCGCGGCAAGATGCTCGTGGGTTGCTATGTGCCGGGCCTTCACCTTCTCTATCCCCTCTTCGTGAATCAGGCTGAGGGCCTCGTACAGGCCGTAGTACATATTTGCAGGGGCCGTGTGGTGGTAGGCCCTGGGGCTGCCATCCCAGTACTTCATCAAAAGGGTCATGTCCAGGTAGAAGTTGGGGACCTTCTTTTTCCGGCCCAGGATTTTTTCCATGGCCCTGGGAGAGAAGCTCACCGGTGAAAGCCCCGAGGGACAGCCTATACACTTTTGGCTGCAGGAGTAGAGGGCATCGATGGCCCAGTCGTCCATGCGAAGCTCGTTCCCCCCCAGACTGGTAACCGCATCCACGATGAAGAGGCCCCCCTTCTGGGCCACCAGGGGGCCTATCTTTTCGATGGGGTTTATGACCCCCGTGGAGGTTTCGCCATGGACCATGCCCACCAGTTTATAAGAGCCGCCCTTGATTTTCGCCGCCGCCTGGTCTACGTCAATGGGGCTCCTCCAGGGGAACTCGAGGGTATCGACCTGGGCCCCCAGGCGGCCCGCCACGTCGACCATGCGCTCGGCGAAGTAGCCGTTGGTGATCATGAGCATCTGGTCCCCCTCTTCTACCAGATTGCACATAACAGCCTCCATCCCCGAACTGCCGGTCCCCGACAGGGTGATGGTGGCCTCATTATTGGTAAACATCAGCTTTCGTAAGCTCAGTTTAAGCTCGTCCATCAGGGCCGTGAACTGGGCGTCCATGTGGCCTATGGTGGGCCTGGAAAGGGCCTGGTAGACCTTCGGGTTTACCGAAGAAGGGCCGGGGCCCATTAATAAGACCGAATCTAAAGAATCAAGCACATTAGCCATGGGGTTCTCCTTTTTTTATGCGGCTTCTGCCGCCTCATTTTACGCTGTTGTGAACTACAGCATACTTCGTTAGTCCCTGTTTAACAACCGGCCCTACTTCCGGAGGAGTTCCCGCTGGAGCCGCCGCTCCTTCTCGCCGGGGACATGGAGGGTCTCGCCGCTCCGGGGATCCATGCCGGTCCGGTACATCACCGTCGAGAGGGTCCCCGGGGTGGGATAGAAGTCCTGCACCTGGTCGGGGATAAAGCCCATTCCCTTGAGGAAGCGCTCGAGTTCCCTGGCTTCTTCCATGCCGCAGGCCGGGTGGCCCGAGATAAGGTAGGGCACCAGGTACTGCTTGAGGCCCAGGGCTTTGTTTATCTCGGTAAACTCCCGGTTAAACTCTGCATAGCCCCCGGTCTTTCCCATGGCATGTAGAACCTGGGCCGACACATGTTCGGGCGCCACCCGGAGCTGCCCCGACACATGGCTGCGGCAGAGGGTCTCTAAAAACTCCCGGCCCTTTTGCCGGTCCAGAGCTATAAAATCAAAGCGGATCCCCGAGCGGATAAATATTTTTTTTATTGTGGGGCTAGCACGGTCCAGAGCAGCGAGGGCCTCCAGGTAGGGTCCGTGATCGGGCCGGAGCTCTGGGCAGGGGGCGGGGAAGAGACATTCCCGGTGGGTGCAAAAACCCCCGGCCCTTTGGATATCGCAGGGAGGCGAAAAAAAGTTTGCCGTGGGGCCCCCCACATCGTGGATATAGCCCTTAAAGCCAGGCAGGGCGGTCAGGCCCTGGGCCTCCCTTACCAGGCTCTCTTTGCTGCGGGATTGAACGGCCCGGCCCTGGTGAAAGGTAATAGAACAGAAGGAACAGCCCCCAAAGCAGCCCCGGCTGGAGACCAAAGAGAACTGGACCTCCTTAAGGGCCGGGATGCCTCCGGCCCCATCGTAGATGGGGTGGGATAGGCGGGTAAAGGGAAGTTCGTAGATCCGGTCCAGTTCGGCCGTGTCCAGGGGGAGGGCCGGGGGGTTTTGAATCACCCAGCGCTGCCGGGGCCCATCGCTGTCGTAGGGTTCCGCCAGGATGCGGCCCTTTAGGGGATCTCCGTTGGCCCTGCAGATCATAAAGTGCTCGGCGTAGGCCCTGAGGGAGGCCGGGTCCCCTCCCTTGACGGTCTCGTAGGAGGGTAGCTCCAGGGCCTTGGGGGGCCTTTCCTGACCGCGGACACAGGTTCCCGCCACATCGTCGATCTCTTCAATGGGTTCACCCTGGGCCAGGCGCTGGGCTATCTCCATGATGGCCCGTTCCCCCATCCCATAGACCAGGATATCCGCCTTAGAATCGAGCAAAACCGAGCGGCGGACCTTATCGGACCAGTAGTCGTAGTGGGCAAAGCGCCGCAGGCTGGCCTCTATGCCCCCAATGATCACCGGGACCTGCTTATAGGCCCGCCGTATCTCTTCTACATAGCGCAGCAGGGCCCGGTCCGGCCGGAACCCCGCCTGGCCGCCGGGGGAGTAGGCATCGTCAGAGCGTTTTCGTTTGGCCGCCGTATAGTGGGCCACCATGGAGTCCAGATTTCCAGCTCCGGCCAGGAAGGCAAGCCGGGGCCGGCCCAGGGTGGTAATCGATGGGGCCTGGTAAGAGCCCTCCGGGGGGCTGGGGTTTTGCCCGGGCCCCCTGGTCCAGGCGGGCTGGGGGATGATCCCCACCTTGTAGCCCTCATCTTCCAGGACCCGGCAGATCAGGGGGGCCCCAAAGGAGGGGTGGTCCACATAGGCGTCCCCGGAAACGAAGATAAAGTCACATTCCCCCCAGCCCCGTTCATCCATATCGGCCCGGCAGATGGGGAGAAACTTTGAGGACATGTAACCTGAAAGAAAGAGGGGCTTAGACCCCTACAACGGCGCTTACTTCGGGAACTTCCCGTTTAAGGTGGACCTCTATCCCCATTTTTAGGGTCATGTGGGCCCGGGGACAGTTTCCGCAGGCGCCGGTAAGTTTTACCGCCACGGTGCCGTCTTCGGTGACGGAAACAAATTCCACATCACCCCCATCAGCTTGAAGGGAGGGGCGGACATCTTCCAGGGCGGCGATAATTTTGCTATCCAATGTTAGATCTGACATAGTACTACTCCTTAAAAATTTGTTCAGGTTCCCTGGGTGCGGGGAATAATCAGGTTCAATATAATACCCACGACAGTAGCCAGGGCAAGTCCGGCAAGCTGGAACTCTATGCCCCCGGAAACCATAAAGGCCAGGCGGCCTCCGCCTATGCCGATGACCAGCACGACGGAACTAATCGTCAGGTTCCGCTTGTCCTTAAAATCTACTCCGCTTTCTACGATGGTCCTTAGCCCGCTGGAGGCGATGATCCCAAAGAGAAGCATAGATATGCCCCCCAGGACGGGGCCGGGGATGGTCTGGATGAGGGCCCCAAATTTTCCAAAGAAGGAAAGAACCACGGCGATTACGGCGGCCCCGCCTATGACCCAGACTGAATAGACCCGGGTGATAGCCATGACCCCTATGTTTTCCCCGTAGGTGGTATTGGGAGGGCCTCCCCAGAGGGCGGCCCAGGCGGTAGCCAGCCCGTCGCCGGCCAGGGTCCGGTGGAGCCCCGGGTTCTTGTAAAAATCCTGTCCCACGATCTTGCTGGTCACCAGGACATCCCCCAGGTGTTCGCAGATGGTCGCCAAAGAGACGACGATAAAGGTGAAGATCACCACTGGATTAAACCGGGGCACCATGAACACCGGATGCCGAAACCAGGGTGCATCGGCCACCACCTGAAAGTTAATGATCGCATAGGCAGGGAAGATGAAACCCATGATCAGGGTAAAAAGATACCCGGTGATTAGACCGATAAGGATGGGGATGGCGGTGAAGAAGCCCTTAAAAAAGATGCTCACGATGATGGTGACCCCCAGGGTAAAGGCGGCAATGGAAAGGGACACCAGGCTGTAGTTGCCGCCGCCGTCATACATGGCCATGTCCATGGCCACCGGGGCCAGATAAAGACCTATGATGATGATGACCGAGCCGATCACCACCGGCGGCAAAGCCCTGTCGAGCCAGGCGGTCCCGGCCTGCCGCACCACCAGGGCTACGATGCAGTAGAAGATACCCCCCGCCATGGCGCCCCCCATGGCATAGGGCACCCCGTAGGCCGAAGAGACGGCAATAAGGGGGGCGATGAAGGCAAAGGAGGAGCCCAAAAAGGCCGGGACCTTTGCACCGGTAAGCAAGATATACAGCAGGGTCCCTGTCCCGGCGGTGAAGAGGGCCGTGGCAGGGCTAAGGCCCGTAAGGATGGGGACCAAAATGGTGGCCCCAAACATGGCGAAGACATGCTGAAAGCTTAGGGGAATCCACTGCCCCAGGGAGGGGCGGCTTCTGGGCCCCATTTCATCGATTGAACTCATGTATAACCTCCATTTTCAAAACCTTAGTTCCATCATATATATTTGGGAGAACTAGGATAAGAGTCAAGTTCTTCTATCTTATAGGCCATCAGGGTATCTTCATTAAAGACAAAGTAGCCCCGGAGTTTTTTTCCCCCCAGGGCCTGGGGAAGCCAGTGGATGTCATCCTCCCACATCTTATCATAGGGAATCTTGTCCAGATCGCACCAGAAGGGCTCAGCCTCGGGACTGGGTGCGGGCTCACCCTCCCAGGAGTCAGCAAAAAAGGCTTCACCGTAGAGGGAGTACCCCGAGGTGAACTGAAAATGAAGCTCCATCCGCTTTTCGGGCTTGAGGGGGCTCAAGGATACTTCTTCCTGACATTCCCGGATCGCCGCCTGGGGATAGGTCTCTCCCGGCTCGAGGCGTCCCCCGGGGGCATTCACCTTGCCCTTTCCCAGGCCGGTGAGCTTGTTGATCAATAGGACCTTCTGAGCCGCTGGGTCAGTGATATAGACCACCACCGCCTTTTCGCCGGGTTCCCAGTTGGCCCAATCGATAAGATCGATGGCCCCCATTTCTCCTTCTCTGTCTGCCATTATTGCGTCCTCCCTTCATCCATTCCCAGGATGGTTCTGTAGTCGGCTATGGTTTCGGCCTTAACCAGGCGGTTCCGCAGGGCGGCACTGCCGCTCTCGTTTCTGCTCCCCGGGGGGCCCTTGATATAGGCGCAAAACTGCTTCCGCATCTCCTTGCAGGCCCGCCCCTCCCCTATGTCGGCCGCCAGAAGGCAGAGGTGCCTAAAGGCCGTTTCGGTCCGCTCGGTCAGGCTGACAGCCAGCCCCGTGTCAGCCAGCTCCATACCAGCCGGGCTCGCATCAGCCAGCCCCGCGGCGGCCGGCCCAGCAGCAGATGCCTGCAGAAGGGCCCTCGTGGCGGGGAAAATGAAGGGGTTCCCCTCGGCCCCCCGAGCGAACATGACGGCCCCGCAGCCCGTTTCCCTCAGCATACGCTGGGCGTCGGCGGGATAAAAGAGATCCCCGGAGCCGCAGACCGGAACCTTCAGGCGGGATGCCAGATCGGCGATATGGGTCCAATCTCCCCTGCCATGGTAGCCCTGGGCCCTGGTCCTACAGTGAAGGCTCACCATGGCGGCCCCGGCTTCTACGGCTATGCGGGAACATTCCCGGTAGTTTATGGACTGGGAATCCCAGCCGGAACGCATCTTGACCGTCACCGGGGCCCCCCCCAGGGCTATTGATGAAGCTTTGACCAGGGCCTCGACAATGCGGCCAAGAAGGGGGGGGTCCTTCATGAGGGCCGACCCGGCTCCATGCTTGATCACCTTGGGGACCGGGCAGCCGCAGTTCAGATCAACCGCCTCAGGTCCAAAGGGGGCCAGGGCCAGAGCTGCCTTATAAAGGGTTTCAGGGTTGGCCCCAAAGAGCTGGATGGCGTAGCGCCTTTCATGATCCCCCCGGCGGACCAGATCCAGGCTGGGCTTGGCTCCCCGGGCAATGGCTTCGGCGGAGGCCAGTTCGGTAAAGGAGAAATCGGCTCCATGCTCGGCACAGATGGAACGGAAGACCCGGTCAGTGTAACCCGCCACGGGGGCCAGAAAAAGATTACCCGGCAGTTCCAGGCTGCCTATGCGAAGGGGACGGTATAGGTTCGTCTCTTCAATCATCAAGGCCAAAGAAGCGGTTGGAATTCTCCCAGAGGATCCTCGCAATTTCTTCGTCATCTACCTCAAGCATTTCCCCCAGGAAGCGGGCCGTCAGGGGCAGATACTTGGGCATGTTGCGTTTACCCCGGTGGTCTGCAGGAACCATAAAGGGACTTTCGGATTCTATCAGGATCCGATCTACCGGAAGGACCTCTATGGTTTCGTGGAGGTTCTTGGCATTCCTATAGGTTAGGTTTCCCGCAAAGGAAAAATAGAGGTTGAGATCCAGGGCCCGCTTGGCGTACTCGGCATTCTCGGAATAGCAATGAAGG
The DNA here is from genome assembly GCA_009777335.1 of Treponema sp. Classification (GTDB taxonomy): domain Bacteria; phylum Spirochaetota; class Spirochaetia; order Treponematales; family Breznakiellaceae; genus WRKT01. The sequence continues at coordinate 63,987 of WRMC01000012.1, forward strand.
ACCCCTCCCCTGGGGGGGAGCCGGTCTTTCAGAATGTCCAGCACATCCCGGCCTGCCTCACGGTTATGGATAATCACCGGCAGGTCCAGCTTAGAGGCCAGATCAAGCTGGGTGATAAAAAGTTCAATCTGAGATTTTTTGTCCCCAAACTTGCGGAAGTAATCCAGACCTATCTCGCCCAGAGCGACCACCCGGGGGAGCTTGGCACTCTGCTCGATGGTCTCCATCCAGTTTCGGCCGGGGCTCTGGACTTCTGACGGCGAAACCCCCACGGCGTGATACACATTGCTGGCGCTCTTTAGGTTGTCATAAATTCGGGTAAAGTCGATGAGGCTGTTGCAGATCGAAACCAGGCGGGCCACAGAGGCCTGGCGGGCTTCTTGAATAACGAGGAGCTGCTCTATAGGATCCTCACATATAAGCCCTACATGGGCGTGAGTATCAAAATACTGCATTTATTATTCCATTAAGATATGATTTCTGAACATTCCAAACTGGATACTATGATTATACCATAGCAAATGGCAATCGTCAACGAAATGAAAAAAAAATCAAAAATGCCCTTGACGGCAGGCCCCATATTTTATATCTATAATACCAGTAATTTCTCCATTTTATTCAATTATGGGGAGCTTATTCGCAGCTGCCAAAAAGGGGAGCCAGTGGTAACAACCATCATCATCACCCCTCAGAGGGAGGATCTCAGAAAAATAGCGAGGATTATACGAAGATCGAAGAACCTGTCCCTCCTGGGCAGCGGCCGCGATGGCTTCGATGCCCTGCGGCTGGTGGCAGATAAGAAACCGGACGTGGTCATCATCGATAATAACCTGGATTATATAGAAGGAATTAACCTCCCGCCCCTTTTCAAGAACCGCTCTCCCGACACGGCGGTAATCCTCATGGCAGAAAAAATCGACGATTTTCAATTATGGCAGGCGGTTCACAACGATGTGGCCGGTTTCATCTTTACCCAGAGGGACCTGCCGCTGCTCCCCACTATCCTCATCGACATATCCCAGGGGAACAGTTATATCAGCCCCGAACTGGCTGCCAGGGTCTTAAGCCTCGCGGCCGTACGGGAACCACGGAAGGAGGACAGAACCCTGGAGAAGATCATTCCTCTCCCCTCCCCTCCCCCAAGGGACCCGCTTTGCTTCCTGTCCAAGAAGGAGCTAAAGCTCCTTTACTATCTCGGAGCCGGACTGGGCACCAAAGATATCGCCCGATCCATGGATATTACCCAGGGGACCACCCGAAACATGATCTCTACCGTTATGCGCAAAACAGGAATGCAGAGCAGGTTCCAGCTGGTCCTTTTTGCCAAACAATATGATCTTGTGCCCCCCGAATAGTGGTGCTATCATGGAAAGACACCTAAAGGAGGGCCCATGAAGACCCTTTGCGGAATAGATCTGGGTACCCAGAGTTGCAAAATAATTCTTTACGATTTTGAGCAGAAACGCATCATCGAGACCGCCCAGATTCCCCTGGATATGATCACCGCCAATGACGGTACCAGGGAGCAAAAGGCCGAATGGTACCAGGATGCCCTAAAGGGGGCCTTTGATCAGCTAAGCGGCTCCGCAAAGAAAACCATCGCGGCCATAGGGGTCTCGGGTCAACAGCATGGTTTTATCCCCATGGATTCCCGGGGGAGGGTCCTCCACAACGTAAAGCTCTGGTGCGATACCACTACCCAGGAGGAATGTGAAGAACTCACCTGGGCCGCCGGGGGCGAAGCTGCCCTGATCAAGAACGCCGGGCTCCCCATGCGGGTGGGCTACACGGCCCCCAAGGTGCTCTGGCTGAAAAAAAGAAAGCCCAAGGCCTTTGCCCGGATCACCCACATCCTTCTAACCCATGACTACATCAACTTTTTACTCACCGGGGTATACAGCGCCGAGTACGGTGATGCCTCGGGGACCGGCCTCTTCGACATCCGCCAGCAAAGGTGGTCCCGGAGGGTCTGCGATCTCATAGACCCCCGGATCTACCATAGCATGCCCACCCTGGTCTGCCCCGGAGAAGCGGTGGGACTGGTCACCGCCTACGCCGCATCGATTTACGGGATCCCCCAGGGCACCCTGGTGGCCGCCGGCGGGGGGGACAACATGATGGGAGCCATAGGCAGCGGCACCGTCCGGGACGGCTTCCTTGCCATGAGCCTGGGAACCTCCGGGACCCTCTTTGGCTACTCCGACAAGCCGGTCATCGACCCCACCGGAAACCTGGCGGCCTTCTGCGCCTCTACCGGAGGCTGGCTGCCCCTCCTGTGTACGATGAACTGCACCGTCGCCTCCGAAGAACTGCGCGCCCTCTTTGGCCTTAGCATCGAGGAGTTTAACCAGGAAGCCGCCAGGGCCCCCATAGGCTCCGAGGGGGTGGCCATCCTGCCCTTCTTTAACGGCGAGAGGACCCCCAACCTTCCCAATGGCCGGGCCAGCATAAACGGGATCAACGCTGCTAACTTTAAGCGGGAAAACCTGGCCCGGGCCGCCATGGAGGCCGCCATCTTCGGCATGAGGATAGGCCTGGAGGGCTTTAACAAGCTGGGCTTCAAGGCCCGGGAGATACGCCTCAGCGGCGGCGGGTCCCGGAGCCCCCTCTGGCAGAGCATAGCCGCCAACGTGATGAACCTGCCGGTCAAGATCCCCGCCTCCAGCGAGGCGGCTGCCATGGGGGCGGCCATTCAGGCCCTGTGGACCCTGGAACGCTGCGAGGGATCGAGACGGACCATAGGGTCCTATACCAACGAGCACATCAGCATGGAGGGGCTCATTAAACCCGACGCCCGCTCGGTACGGGCCTACGACGGGGCCTATAAAAACTATTCAAAATATTTGGGGGCCCTGGGTCCCCTCTACACATAGTACACTGGAGGAAGAGATGGACAACTACTACCTGGGCAAGAAGGAATACTTTCCAAAGATAGGAAAAATTAAATACGAGGGGCCCAAGAGCAAGAACCCCCTGGCCTTTAAATTTTATAACCCCGAAAAAAAGGTGGGCAAAAAAAAGATGAAGGATCATCTGAGGTTTGCCATCGCCTACTGGCATAGCTTCTGCGCCGATGGGGTCGATCCCTTTGGGGCCGCCACCATGGCCCACCCCTGGAACCAGGGCGTCAAAAGCCCCATGGAGGGGGCCGAAAACAAGATGGATGCGGCCTTTGAGTTCTTTACCAAGCTGGGGGTGGACCTCTACTGCTTCCACGACCGGGACATGGCCCCCGAGGGCGAAAGCCCCGCCGAGAGCGAGAAGAACCTCTTTACCATGGTGGCCAAGGCAAAGAAACTCCAGAAGGCCACGGGGGTAAAACTCCTCTGGGGCACTGCCAATGTCTTTACGAACCCCCGCTTTATGAACGGCGCCGCCACCAACCCCGAGTTCGGCGTGGTGGCCCTGGCAGCCACCCAGGTAAAGGCCGCCATAGATGCCACCATAGAACTGGGCGGCGCAGGCTACACCTTCTGGGGGGGCCGGGAAGGCTACATGAGCCTCTTGAACACCGACATGAAGAGGGAAAAGGACAACCTGGCCCGCTTTCTAACCATGGCCCGGGATTACGGCCGCAAGCAGGGCTTTAAAGGCCCCTTTTATATAGAACCCAAACCCATGGAGCCCACCAAACACCAGTATGATTACGACACCGAAACGGTCATCGGCTTTCTTCGGTACTACGGCCTGGACAAGGACTTCCGCCTGAACATCGAAGCCAACCATGCGGAGCTGGCCAACCACGACTTCGCCCATGAGCTCGAATGTGCGGCGGCGGCGGGCCTCTTCGGCTCCGTGGATGCCAACCGGGGGGATCCCCGGAACGGCTGGGACACCGACCAGTTTCCCATGAGCTACCAGGAATGTGCCCTGGCCATGTATGCTATCCTCCGGGCCGGGGGCTTTAGTTCCGGGGGCCTCAACTTTGATGCCAAGATCCGCCGCAACTCCGTCGACAACCAGGACCTCTTCCTGGGCCACATAGGGGGCATGGACAGTTTTGCCGTGGGCCTGGAGGTGGCCCAGAGGATCATCGACGACGGGCTCATCCCGGCCTTTACCAAAAAACGCTACGCCTCCTTTAACAGCGGCGACGGGGCCCGCTTTGCCAAGGGCCAGATGAAGCTGGAAGAACTGGCCAAGATAGGCAGCGAAGGGGGCTACAAAAAAATTGGCCTCAGCAGCGGGAGGCAGGAGTACCTGGAGAACATCCTCAACCAGTACCTCCTGGGGCTTTAAGATCCCTTGGACCTGTCGATCTTTTTAAGCTATAACCTGCTCCCCTGGCAGTGGGTCGTCTGGATCGCCCTGGGCCTGGCCATAGGCCTGACCAAGGCGGGCTTCGCGGGCTTTGCGGGGGTCATCATCCCGGTGATAGCCCTCATCTTCGGGGCCAGGGAGTCCACGGGGCTCGTCCTGCCCCTCCTCCTCTTTGCGGACATCCTGGCGGTGATCTACTACCACAGCCACGCCGAGTGGAGGTATATCATCCGCCTGGTGCCCTGGAGCTTCCTGGGCTTTGGGGTCGCCATCGTGATCGATCACCTCATCCCGGTGCAGGCCTTTCGCCTGGTCATGGGGGGCACCATCATGGCGGGGCTCCTGGTGATGATTTGGAGTGATTTCCTGGGCAAGGAAAAGGCGCCCCCCACCGCCTGGTGGTTCTCTGCCCTCTTTGGCATCGCCGGTGGTTTTGCCACCACCTTCGGCAACGTGGCGGGCCCCATCCTGGCGGTCTATCTTCTCTCCATGCGGCTCCCCAAGAACAGCTTCGTGGGAACCACCGCCTGGTTCCTCCTGATCATCAACCTAAGCAAGCTGCCCATCCAGGGTTTTTTATGGCACAACATCTCGGTCCAGTCCCTGCTCTTTAACCTCACCCTGGTACCGGTGATCATCCTGGGGGTCCTCATGGGGATCGTCTTAATAAAAAAAATCCCCGAAGGGGCCTACCGGAAGGTGATCATGGCCCTGACCCTGGTCTCGACCATCCTCTTGTTTGTAGATTTTTCCCGCTTCATCCCTGCATAGCCCGCTTAGGGCACCTTAACGGATGTTGCCGATGAGCTTGATCATGTAGAGTTCGCAGTAGCGGACCAGGGCATCTCGGGAGCTTAGGGAAGCCAGGGCGGGGGTGCGGCTTACCAGGTTCACCGCCATCTCGTGGATCATGGTAGACCTGATTTCCGAATTCCTTTGGACCTTCATATTGGCCCGGACATAGTTCTTCACCAGGGCCTTTACGTCGGTGACCAGATCCTGGCGGGCCTTGCGATCCAATAGATGACTCCAGCGGGCCTCCAGGTCCTCCAGATAGCTGTTCAGGGAATAGCCTTCGGGAACCAGGTTATAGGCCATCTCCTCCGCCGAAGAACGGATCTCATGGCTCTCATCCCTGTCCTCCCTCTCTTCCTTTTCGGCGGGGGCCGCAACTATTTCGGGGGCCAGCTCCTGGGCGGTCTTGGGCCTGGAGAGGTTCTTAAAGAAGGTGATGATGGCCGTTAAGAAGGGGATAGAATACCAGAAGGGAAGAAAGAGCCTTGCCTCCGCCAGGATATCCTTGCGGCGCAGAAAGAAGAGGGCCGAATAGCTTAGCCGCTGACCCTTCACAAAAATGTTGGCATACATGGGGATCTCCTTGCCGGAGTTCTCCATTTCCCGGAACACCAGGTAGAGCCGGGGGTCATCCAGGATGATCGTCAGCTTAGGGAGCAGCCGCCGGGCAAAGCGGGCCACCAGGCGATCAAAATCCTTGTCGTTTTCCATGGCCGGTTCTGAACGGTAATCCAGGAGCATCCTGCCCCAGTGTTTGCACAATCCATCTTTAATGCGGTTCCGGGCCCCGAACATTAGCTGGGCATAGAGGGGGAACATCTTGCTCTTAAGAAGATAGTTCCTCTCATTTTTTTCGGGGCCGTTTATGATAAACAGATCCGGCAGGCGGTTGTTCACCGACTTGGAAAGTTTTTTCTTGAGCCAGGCTTCAAAATCATCCCGGGTGTACTGGCCCGCCAGGAGCATCCCCTTGGGGTTTTTAAACTTGATGATCTCATCCAGGCTGTACAGGTAAGGAGGCTTGGCGAGCTGGGCCTCCAGGGTGTTGAAGATCATGTCCAATTCCTGCTGCTTTAAAGAGAGGGTCTTGTAATGATTGTTCACCACCTCGATTATATGGGCACTCTGAAAGGCCCCTATGTCTTCGCTCGTAAAGTTCTTCTTCATCTTGATATCGTTTTTGAGCAAGATGCAGAAGTGGGCCCAGAAGAGGTAGGAGAGTTCCCTCCCCTCCGAGAGGGCCTTAAAACACTCCCGGGGGTTCAGCATGATCTGATCGATTTGATCATGCAGATAGTAATCCCTTCCCTGAAGCTGGGGGCTCAGTTTTTGAACGAGAAATTCCTTGGTGTCCTGGCGGCCGATAAAACGCTGGATCTTATACATCGCCATTTCGGTGAGCTGCTGGGGCAGCATGTGTGCCAGCACCAGGGCGGTACCAAAGCCCACGGGAAACATGATGCGGATCACCGGAACATTGCCTTCCTGGGGACTCTTGAGGTAGGAAATAATATCGTTGCTGTCGTTTAGGTTTCTTACCTGGGTTTCGGGGAGGATGATCCTCAAAGACTCTTCGCTGGGAAAGGGCTGGTCCATCTCGTTGTCGATGTTCTGGTAGGCCCGGCCCAAAAGGTCGGGATAGTAATTGGGCATGTAGACCCGGCCGTCTTCGGTGTCGGTCAGGAGCTTGCACTTTTCATCTTCTACCAGAACGGAAAGGTCGGACCAAAACTTGGTGGATCTATCATTTCTCCACCGGGCCCATTCAGGATCCGAGTCGGCCAGACGGGCCGCATTCTTCCCTAAAAATTCAAGAAAGGGTTGTATGTCCACATAGGGTGAATTGTTATTATTCGCGTAAAATACTAATATCGAATAGAGATCTGCCCTTAGTACCATTACATTTAATTTTCGGTCATAATTCAAAAAGATGTAAGCCACCAAGAGTAAAATGAGCAATATAATGAAGGAAAAAAAAATAATCGGCCTAACGGGAACCTACTGCGCCGGGAAAAACCACCTGGCCCAGATTCTTGAAGGGCGGGGCATCCCCGTGCTGGATGTGGACCTCCTGGGCCACCGGGTCCTGGAGCTGGAAAAACCCCGGATCATCGCCCGCTTTGGGGCCGATATCCTGGACAGCCAGGGCCAGATACAGAGGCAGCGGCTGGGCCAGAAGGTCTTTGGCCGGCCCGAAGAACTCTCTGCCCTGGAGGCCATCGTCCACCCCAGGGTAAACCAGGAGACCCTCGCCTGGATCCAGGAGCACAGCCCCGGGCCCTGCGTGATCAACGCCGCCCTCCTCCATAAATCTTCGGCCTTTGAGCACCTGGATGGGATCATCCTGGTAGAGGCCCCCCTCTTGGTGCGGCTCTTGCGGGCCAAAAGGCGGGACAAGCTCCCCTGGAGGGCCCTTATACGCCGCTTTCTCAGCCAAAAACATTTCACCCCTCAATATTTTAAGGGAAAAACCGATATTTACAGAGTAGAGAACTTCGGTTATCTAAGGACCGGCCAAGAAACCAGACAGAACAAACTGGAACACCGGGTTGACGAAATTCTTTCCCTTATGGGAGTAAGCAGGGTGTAAATATGGAGAAGAAGAAGTTACTATTGGTAGCCATCTCGGTGGGTATTTTTCTGGTCATCGCCATTGGGGCGGCCATTCTGGTCTTTAGCCCCCAGAGCGCAGACCCCTCCAGCGCCGTTACCCGGAGTACCATCCAGGACGAAAACGGCATCAGCTACCTGAGCGGAACCCAAAACGATAATCCAGCGGGCCAGGCCTTCCCAGGACAAAGTCAAGCGGTCCCCCAGGACGCGGTTGAACTGGTCAGGAACCCCAACGAGATCCCCGGCCTCAGGGCCGACCCGGCCGAGGGCAGAGAGAGCCCCGACTACCATGTCACCGGGACCCCCCCAGCGGGCACCACCATCAGCGTTCCCCGGCCCAGCACCGTAGCGGTCCCCGCTCCCGCACCCCGGGCAGCCCCGGAACCCCGGATCACCCCGGCCCCCCAGGCAGCCCCTGCACCTACACCTGCACCGGCTCCCCAGGCAACCCCAACCCCGGCCCCAGCCCCCAGTACCCCTGCCCCGGCCCCCCGGGCTTCAAGGGTGCAGAACGACTTCTGGGTGCAGACCGGCTCCTTTTCCAGCATAGCCCGGGCCGAAGGAGCCAAGGCCTCCCTGGCCGACCGGGGCATCACCTCGATCATCGAGAACCGCGAGGTAGACGGCAGACCCTTCTTTAGGGTCCGGGTCGGCCCCTACACCTCCCAGAACGAAGCCGACTACTGGCTCAACCTGATCCAGGAAATCTCCGGCTTCGAAGACAGCCAGGTCTGGCAGACCCAGCGGCAGATTTAAAAAAAATACTAAAGCCCCTTGTAACAAGGGGCTTTTTTTTCCCCGCCCTTGCCGGAATGGTCAAAATAGGGTAAAACCTATGGTATGGACCAAAATGAAATTTCTCATGATCTGATAATCGCCGCGGTTAATCATGGGTTCAGCGACGAGGTGGTAGCCAGTGCCAGGGAAGCCGGGGTTTCCGGGGGGACGGTCATCTCCGCCAGGGCCCATGCCCATGAAGAGGCGGTGGCCCAGTTCGGGGTCCCCATAGAAGAAGAAAAGGACATCATCCTTATGCTGGTGGAGAGGGATAAAAAATACTCCATCATGCAGATCATCACCGAAAAACACGGCCTTAATACCAATGCCAACGGGATAGTGTATTCCCTTCCGGTAGACATGCTAGGGGGTATGAGCCCAGGCAATGAATAAAATATTAAAACAAAAAATCATGGAAGCCTTTCTATCGGTCCTTCCCATTACGGTCATCGTTATCCTTATTAGTATCACCCTGGTCCCCATGCCCACCGGGACCTTCCTCCTCTTCCTTGGGGGCGCCGCCCTCCTCATCATAGGCATGGGCTTTTTCTCCCTGGGGGTAGATATGGCCATGATCCCCATGGGGGAAGGCATAGGCATACAGATGACCCGGACCTCCCGGCTCTTCCTCATCATAATCGTGGGCTTTGCCATGGGGGTCATGATCACCGTGGCCGAACCCTCCCTCATGGTGCTGGCCCATCAAATTAGCGCCATTCCCTATTGGTATATTATTTTTACCGTGGCGGTGGGGGTGGGCTTCTACCTGGTCATGGCGGTCCTAAAAACCATTTTTCGGATCCCCTTTACGGTGCTCATGATTATTTCATACCTCCTCTGTTTTGTTCTTTCCTATTTCAATACCAGCTCCTTTATTCCCGTGGGCTTTGAAGCGGGCTCGGTGGTCACCGGCCCCATCGCGGTCCCCTTTGTCCTGGCCATAGGCCTGGGCCTCGCCTCGGTCCGCAGCGACAAGGGCTCGGTGGAAGATTCCTTTGGCCTGGTGGCCCTGGTCATGGCAGGGCCCGTCATTTCCATGCTCACCCTGGGAATCTTTTTTAGCCCCTCGAACATGGACATGGGGCTCATGGCCATACAGGAAGTGGACACCTCCATGGACGTGGCCGGGGCCTTCGCGGGCCTTTTACCCCAGCAGCTTAGAGAGGTCTCCATGGCCCTGGGGGGCATCCTGGGCTGCTTCTTCATCCTCCAGCTTGTCTCCCGCCGTTATAACCGGCATCAGCTGCTGCGGGTGGTCATAGGCTTTACCTACACCCTCATAGGCCTGGTGGTTTTTTTAACCGGCGTCAATGTGGGCTTTATCCCCGTGGGGCAGCTGCTGGGTTCCGAACTTGGGAGCTCCGGCTTTAGCTGGGTCCTCATCCCCCTGGGGGGAATCATAGGCTACTTCATTGTGGCTGCCGAACCGGCGGTTCACGTTTTAAACAAACAGGTAGAAGAAATTTCCGGCGGCGCCATCACCGTAAAGATGATGTTCCGGGGCCTGGCCATGGGGATGGGCATAGCCGTGGCCCTGGTGATGACCCGCATCCTCTTTGGCATCCAGATCCTGTGGATTCTCATTCCCGGCTACGGGCTGGCCCTGGTCCTATCCCTCAAGGTGCCAAAAATTTTCACCGCCATCGCCTTCGATTCCGGGGCCGTGTGCACCGGCCCCATGAGTGCCACCTTCCTGCTTCCCCTGGCCATGGGGGTCGCCAATGGTTCAGGAAGGGATCTCATGTTATACGCCATAGGAACCGTCAGCATCGTGGCCATGACCCCTCCCATTATCATTCAATTGATGGGCCTCTTTATCCAGAAGAAAGCTCCCGCCCTGGCGGTGGCCCCTGTCCCCGAAACCATTGACTATGGCGCAATTACTGTCCTACGGGAGGAGCGGTGATGAAATTTTTATCCAGGCTATTTTCCCGAAAAGGGGAAGCAGAAACCCTCCAGGACCCCCAGGGTGAAGGGGCCGAGAATTCCCTTCCCGTTTTGAACCTGGTGATCTTCATGGTGGACTGGCCCATCTATACCCCCATCTTTTCGGTCTTCGAAGAAACGAAGGTCCCCTTTTATTTTATTCATAAGGGAAGGGGTACCGCCATCTCCGAGGGGACCGACCTTTTGGGGATCGGTTCCAGCGACAAGGCCATCATCCTCTGTGTGGAGCAGTTCGCCAAGATTCCGGCCCTCATGGGGGAAATCCGAAAAAAAATCGGCCCCAACCGGAGCGGTGCGGGCATCGCCGTCACCATCCCCCTCTCGGCCATCAACAACCCCATCCTGCGGGCCTATATCCCCGTCCCCCAGGAGAGGGTCCTCCAGAGAAGAACCTCGGGCTTCCCCTTTGCCCTGATCTACTCGGTGATCAACCGGGGCTATAGTGAAGAGTTCATGCACACCGCCCGGGAAGCCGGCGCCGGCGGCGGCACCATCCTGACCGCCCGCTACCAGGACCTGGAAGGGACAGGAAAATTTTTCGGCATCTCGGTCCAGGAAGAAAGGGAAATAATCCTCATCCTCTCGGGCCGGGAAAAAAAGGCCGCCATCCTCCAGGCCATCTCCGAAACCCACGGCCTCGAAAGCCCCGCCCAGGGCCTCATCTTCTCCATCCCCGTAGACCGGGCCATGAGCCTCAGCTTCTCCCAGGAGTTTAATGCATAGGGAAGCTATCTATGCTATACTAAGCCATGATATACAAGCAATTTAAAGACCTTTCCCTTTCTGCCCTTGGCTTTGGAGCCATGCGGCTTCCCTCCACCGGCGGGGGCTACGGCGCCCCCATTGATTACGACAAGGCCAGGGCCCTGCTTCGGGCCGCCTACGAGGGAGGAATCAATTATTTTGATACCAGCTATTTTTATCACAACGGGGACTCGGAAGCTTTCCTGGGCAAGACCCTCTCGGAATTCCCCCGGGAATCCTACCATGTAGCTTCGAAGCTTCCGGGGAACCTCATCCGAAAGGAGGGGGCCCAGCTGGACGTATCGGGGAGGACCTTTAAAAACCCCCGGGAGCTCTTTGATTTTCAGATGAACCGGGTGGGGGTCGATTACTTTGATTTCTTCCTCCTCCACAATGTCTCCGAAGCAACCTACAGCAACTACACCAACCCCGACCTCGCCCTGGTGGAGCTCATGGTGGAATTAAAATCCCAGGGCCTCATTAAACACCTGGGTTTTTCTTCCCATGGCCGGGCAGACACCATAGAAAAGTTCCTCAACTTCCTGAACGAAAAAAAGATCCTCTCCGAGTTTGAGTTCGCCATGATCCAGATGAACTACCTGGACGATCTCCTCCAGGGGGCCGGGAAAAAACATGAGTGCCTGTCCAAGGCGGGCCTCGAGACCTTCGTCATGGAAGGCCTGAGGGGAGGAAAACTCGCCCGGCCCGGCGAAAAAGCCGAAGCCCTCTTTAAGAACCTACGACCCCACGACAGCCCCTCCGCCTGGGCCTTCCGATGGCTCCAATCCCGGGGCCCCTTTAAAGTCATCCTCAGCGGCATGTCCTCGATGGAACAGTTAAAAGAAAACCTCGACCTCTTCTCCCGCAGCGATCCCCTGAACCCCGCAGAAGAGGAGGTGATAAAAAAAGTCATCGAAGAAATCACCGAGCGGGTCCCCTGTACCGCCTGCGGCTATTGCACCGAAGACTGCCCTCAGCACCTCGATATCCCCCTCCTCCTATCCATGTACAACGAGGCGGGCTACGACATGGGCTGGTTCCTCCATGCCGCCATCCGCTCCCTCAAGGAGGAAGAAAAACCCTCAGCCTGCATCGCCTGCGGAGCCTGCAGCCCCCTCTGCCCCCAGAACATCGATATCCCCAAGATCCTGGAGGACTTCAGCTCCAAGATAGGAGCATAGCAGAGGGGGAAGTCTCCCCCTCGCTCCAGAGGACCACAAAACCATTTAAGCAAAAAGGAAAAACCCTTGCACAATAGTTTTGTGGTCCTCTTACGCTACCCCCTCTGCGGGGGATACCCCCGCAACGCCCCAAGAAGCCTGAGTACTATGTTAGGTTTGATCTCGCCACCACCCACTCAAAACCAAGACCTCAAGCGCAGTTCACCGCTGGACAAAAACATGCCCCCGTCGGCTCGAACGGCCTGCATCCCATACTCTCTTTCTAGTATGTATAGATTAATTCAGCAGCCGAAGTCGCCGCCGGGAGCATTTTTTGCTCCAGCTGAGCAAGCCATGAGCGGTTGGATTGAGAAGAGCCTTTAATAATCAATCCTCCAAGTATGCTGGGGGAAGAAAAATTTTGTAAGATTCATAACAAAGGTGTCAGATACCCGTTTGATATTGTCAAACAAAACAGGACACTTTGCATGTTTTCTTTTTTGAAAAACATGCATTTTGTCCTGTTCCAATACCATTGCTTTACGACTTGGTGATGTGGCTTGATCTCGCCACCTAAGTGAACAAACACGGGGAGGGGTGGGGGCTGCTTGGGGCTAGGTAATATCGGCGCATACATGCGCAGGGTTCTCCGTCGGAGGAGACCGCGGGTAAAGCAGAATAGGATAATGAAGGAATCTCCGGTACCCAGTATGTGCGAGAAAAGCTGAACGCAATGTTGGTGGCTTAGAAACTGGGTGCCGGGGGCTCCGTAGGCGGGTTCACCTCAATTCCTAGACCTGAGCGGCACCCACCCCTCATGTGGTTTTATACAATTAGTGGCGAGATCAAACCT
>WRMC01000013.1 GCA_009777335.1 Treponema sp.
ATTACTTGTAGGCACCAAAATCGATCTAAACGATCCTGAAAATGGTATTTGCATGGAAACCAGATTATCAGAGTTAAAAGCAAAATACCCAGAGGAAGAAGTTTTGGCTATTTCTGTTTTTTCAGGTGATGGGATTAAAGAGTTGTCTTATGCGTTTCTTAATTTAACCACAGAGGGCTGCTGTCCTGCGGACAGCTTAGAGAACACAGAGGAGGATTTGTGAGGTTGGGAATATTGGGCGGCAGTTTTAATCCGGTTCATAATGGGCATCTTTTTTTTGCGGAAAAGGCTATCTCTGAATTAAAACTGGACAGGGTTGTTTTTGTGCCGGCTTATCGTTCTCCTTTTAAGCCTGATGCCGTTGGCATGGAAACCGGCGCTGCAGACAGACTGCTCATGCTTGCTGCCGCCATAGAGGGCAACCCCCGTCTTACAATCGATGACTGTGAAATAAGACGGGAAGGCGTCTCCTACACCGTACATACACTGGAAGACATCATAGAACGGTATTTCCCTGATGGAAAGCCATATCTTCTAATTGGCGATGACCTGGCCGCAGACTTCCCCAAATGGCGTGACTCAGACCGCATTTTAGCCCAAGCAGAAATAGTCATAGCCCGCCGCCTAAACAACGAACCCGATACAAAAGAACACCCCTACCCCCACAAAATAATAGATAACGAAACAATGGATGTCTCCTCCCAAATGATAAGAAAAATGATAGCAGAAAACACCAATTGGGAAGAATTAGTCCCCCCTTCTGTAAGAGACATAATAAGGAGCAAGAAACTGTATTCTCTGCTCCCTGCTCCCTGTCCCCTGTCCCCTGCTACCTGCTACCTGCTACCTGCTACCTGCTACCTGTTAAAAATAGAACAAGCAGCCAGAGAAACCCTCTCCATGCCCCGTTTCCTTCATTCAAGGAATACCGCTCTTCTTGTCTATGATATGTGCCGTCGCTTTCAAAACGCTTTTGGCATTGAGCCAATGGACGGCTATCTTGCCGGCATTGCGCATGATTTAGCAAAACAGCTTGATCCCAAAGAAATGACAAAACTTGTCAAAAAAGACGGAAACCCAATAACCGCTCTTGAAAAGGATAAACCCAATTTATTACATGGAAGGGCTGCGGCGGTATTGCTAAGAGAGCACTTCTCCATACATAATAAGGATATACTGGAAGCTGTGGCATTGCACACAATGGCTAGCCGGGAAATGGGACCGCTTGCCAAGATTGTTTACATAGCCGACAAGGTTGAGGTTTCCAGAAGTTCTGTCGTTGATTTAAGGAAGATGTGTTATGATGAATCTGTAAAGTTGGATGATATTTTTTACGCAGTTGTAAAAAAGACCGTCAGTAAATTACAGTCAAAGGAATTGGATTTGTCTGAGGAAACATTAAAATTACTGGAAAAAATGAAGGAAATAAACAATTGAAGTTATTTAAACTTGATGCATCAAAATTACTCTTAGCTCTTATAATTCTAATATTTTTTTTAGGAATATTCTTTGCGGTTTATGCATTCCGCTCTAACCCTTTGGAAGAAGCTCTTTCTACAAACCGTGTTGTAAATATTTTATATGTAATAGAAGACGATAAAGTGCCGCTTAGCGCTTATGTTTTAATGTACAATCCTCCCACAAACCGTGCGGCAATATGGCATATACCGGGTCAGATTGGGCAGAGAATAGCAAGAACCAACAGAGTTGACAGAATTGACAGTATTTATGATTCTTCCAGAATTGGCAATTTTCAATCAGAAGTGGAAAGGCTTTTAGGTATCGATATTAATTTTTCTATGGTTATAACAAAAGAAAATCTTGTGTCTATAGTTGATCTTTTGGAAGGGGTGGAAATTTTTATTCCTTCTGCCGTGTCGTACAGGAATGATGATACTCTTATTTTATTCCCTTCCGGCATGACTGTTCTTGACGGAGACAAAGCGGGAATATACGCAACATATAGTTTACCTTATGAAGATGATGAACTGAAAACTTTCCGCAGGCAAAGATTTTTCCTTAGTTTTCTTAGCCGTCAAATTCAAATGAATGATAGTCTTAAAAATAAAGATGTTTCCAAATTATATTCATCATTTTTTAGGTCAAACATGAACAGAAGGACAACAAGGCTTTTATTTGAGGAGTTTGTAAATATCGATATTGGACGAACCAACATTCTGTCTGTGGCAGGTGATCTTAGGGAAGTGTCAGGACAAATGTTGATAATTCCTCTTCATGACGGGAACATAGTTAAAGATGTTGTTCGCCAAACAATGGCAGCCCTTACCCGTGACATTGACGATTACAGGGAACGCAGGCTTACTGTAGAAATACTTAACGGAACGGCAATTACTGGCCGGGCAAGCAGAACGGCGGAAATTTTACGGAGCTTTGGATATGATGTAGTTGCCGTAGGAAACGCCGAGCGCAATGATTATGAAAGCACGGTAATAATACACCGTTCAGGAGATGAAAGTTTGGTAAAAGATTTTGGAGACAGTATCCGTTGTACCAATATACGACGGGAGTTTGATGACGAAATCGCAGATACCCAAAGTCGTGACGCAAAGGCAAATATTACATTGATAATTGGAAGGAACTTTGATGGCAGATATGTTACCGGAAATTAAAGAGCAAGCGGAATCCCTTGCCGCCCTTCTAAAAGAACACAGGGGGGAGAATGTTTGTTTACTGGATCTTAGAGAGATAAACAACTGGACAGACTTCTTTATAATTGCCACAGCCTCTTCCAAGACACATATTGACGGCATGGAAAGGCACTTAAAAGATTATTGCCATGAGAATGATATAGATATCCTAGGCAGTTCCAGAAAAGACAGAAAAGATGACATAGAAGACGAGTGGCGCTTGATCGATCTGGGTTTTACAGTAGTTCACCTGATGACCGCGCCCACTCGTGATTTCTATGATTTAGAAAGACTCTGGCATTATTCGTCGAAGTCGTCTTCGTCGTCCCAGTCGTCGTCTTCTTCGTCATAGTCATCTTCTTCGTCATAGTCGTCTTCTTCGTCATCGTCTAAGTCATCTTCGTCTTCGTACTCGTCTTCATCTTCAAAGTCATCTTCGTCGTCCTCGAAATCGTCATCATCATCGAGGTCATCATCGTCTCCGAATAGGAAAACCGGCAGGTCCTCATTGCCCGGTTCGCAGTCAGCTCCAGAGCCGTCTACAAGCATTAATGTTAGTTCTTCGCGTTCCATAATTAAAAAAGCCTCCTGTACAAAACATAAGTTAGGAAATATAGATTGTCAACTGGTTTTTGATAAATTTTTGTAGTATTCTTAATTTAATGATAATAGATGCGCCCGCAAAAGTAAACCTCCATTTGGCTGTTTTAGACAAAAGATCTGACGGCTTCCATAATCTGGAAAGCCTCTTTGCAGCCCTGAATTTTGGAGATACCCTATATTTTGACCTATTTGAGCCATTTAAGGCTGAATTTGGGGAAAAACCTGCCCTGGAGCTGATTATGGAGGGTCCTGCAGCCGTAGGATGGGAACTCCCTGTGGAAAAAAATATTATTTATAAAGCTCTGTCCCTCTTTAAACAGAAATCCAAGGAAAAGGGCGGTTTTGATATTGGCCTTAAAATACGGGTAGAAAAACGAATCCCTGCAGGCGGCGGGCTGGGGGGCGGCTCCTCTAATGCGGCAAGCACCCTGTTGGCGTTAAACTCCCTTTCCGGGGAACTGTACGGGGAAGCCCCTTTTGACCGCTTTGAGCTTTTAGAAATGGCAGCCTCCCTTGGCAGCGATGTCCCCTTTTTCATTCACCAAATCCCCGCCGCTTGGGTTACCGGCAGAGGAGAATACATAGAACCCCTTGACCCACCCCCCTGGCACTTTGTCATCGTAAACCCCGGCTTCCCAAGTGATACGGCTAGGGCTTTTAGATTGCTAGATGAAAACAGGGCTCGCTTGCGCGGCGATAGCCCACAGGGGACAGGGGACAGAGCTCAGTTTAAAAATGATTTTTTGGAGGTTTTCCCGGAGGCGGAAAAATCGACATATAACCAAATAATCTCCCAATTATTAGGCTTTGGGGCGGAATTTGCTAACCTGTCAGGGGCAGGATCCACCTGTTTTGGGGTATTTAGCGACTTGGAAAGAGCTGAAAAAGTAGCTCTGTCCCTGCAAAAAGAATGGAAATTTGCCCATTCTTGCGGCGTAAAAATATCTTAAAAATAAAGTAAATTTTTGCAACTTTTTCCTTGATTATCTGACAAATTAAAGTTATAATGACTATTGTTGAGTTGTATAACTTAACTTAGGACCTCAATAGGAGAGGAGAGACGCATGCAAATTACTGATATCAGGGTCCGTAAGGTGACCGGAGGTGGTAAGCCAAAGGCTTATGTAACGGTAACATTTGATGACTGCTTTGTTGTTCATAACATAAAGATCATAGAGGGTAAGACCGGAGTTTTTATTGCCATGCCTAGCCGCAAGACTAGAGCAGGGGAATATAAGGATGTTGCTCATCCTATACACCCGGAATTCCGTGCTGAACTCCAGAAGAAAATTCTGGATAAGTACGAATCCGGCGATGTTCAAGAAGCAACCCCAGACGACCAAGATTGATCAAATAGCAGTTAGCAACTAGCAGGTAGCAATTAACTGTTACCTGTTAATTGGCATTTGTGAAAAAACCAATATTCCCACTTGATTAAAGTTTCACTTTTTGATACTCTAGGTATAAGAGTGATGGGGCGTCGGCAAGCGGTAAGCCACCGGGTTTTGGGTCCGGTATTCATAGGTTCGAATCCTATCGCCCCAATGGCAAATTTCTGTTTGTATAAAGCGACTGAACTTGATAAAGTTGATATACAAAAAGGAAAGGCAAAGGATTCGAACCGGAGCACTGCTGGGATAACGCTGAAGGCGACAGCCTTTAGAGATAACTTGCTGACATGGATGTCAGCGGCAGTGCGCAGGCGGCCTGGAAGCCCGAAGCAGGATGCTGAGGGCTGGAAGGCGATTCCTGCTAAAAAAGACCCTTTGCAGGGTCTTTTTTAGCTTGGAGTTTGCGTAGCAAACTCCACAACATTATGACGAAGGGGGAATCGAAAGGGGTTAGTTTTCGAACATGGCGAGGCGGCGGAGTTCCATGAGGACCTCCCGGGCCCGGTTTTGTACGGGTCTGATGTAGGGGCCCTCGGCTATCCGCATGAGGATTTGGATTACCCCCGGGTCCCGGATGCCGCCCTGCTGTTGAGCTATCCTTTCATAGGCATCAATGGCGGAAAGGGCCAATAGGTTATCGGGCCTAAAGGCGTCATAACGGGCCACGGTCCAGGTAATGGCGTTAATGGTCTCGTCATTATCGTTTAGCCCTATCTTGGCCAGGGATTTTATGGCTTCAGTAATTACCATGGATTCGTTATCGGCCAGCACCATGCGAATCAGAGAGTCCTTGGCCTCGGGGGTCCCCAGGTCCCCCAAGAGGGTCGCAGCCCTTACCCGGACATCGGGGAAATTATTCATCAGGCGGCCATTTTCGGTGGTTCGGTTTACTATCCCCTCCATGGCCAGTAGATCCAGGGAGGTATGGATTTCGTTGCTCCTGTTCCCCCGGACGAGGGCTTCTTCGATGTACTCCAGGGCAACCATCTTCATGTCCCGGCTGGAAGAACGAACCTGCTCCCGGATGATCATCATTTCGATGGATTCTTGAAGAAACATCTGTTCTATGGTCATTTCCCCTGCGGGAGCTGCACCCTCATCCTGGCCTAAGACCATGGCGGACACAAGGAGTAAAAATATCCCCGGGAATACTATGCGCCGTAAGATCATAAACTTATCCTCCGAAAGTGGTAGATTAGCGAACTATCCTAATTAACAATGAGCCACCTGTTATTGATCATCTCCAGATCATACAGGATAAGACGAACCCCCCGGTTATCGACGGTATAGGCAATGACCCGTCTATCGGTGACAAATGAAATGTCATCGACCCTGTCATTCTGCCGGGAAGGAACAACTACATGATCAAAATAATCCCTGGGTGAACGAAGAACCACCCTTTCAACCTGATTGGGGTTCCTCCCCATGGCCTGGGCCATCATCTGGTTCCGCCGGTGAAGATCATTGGTAGTTTCTTCCAGAAAGGCGGCGGAGCTGATCTGGGCCAGCCGGGATTCTGAAAGATATGCGACCCATTGGTTGTAATTCCGGGCCCGGATGATCCGGTTAAGATCCGCCACCAGGGCCTGGATGTCCGCCATGGTGGTCTGGTACATCTCTTCGGAGACTTCCAAGGTCTGCGGAGCCGGTTCTGGAGGGCTGGGTGCCACTGCCTGGGGGCTGGGCCCAGGGGATGGCGGGGGGGTCTGTACGGTCGCCACCTGGGTGGTTTCGCAAGAACCCAGGAGGAAGGTCAATAGAAACAATAAGGGGATTATATGCCTCATACTGTCAAGTCTAATCCATAGAAGGGCCTTTCGTCAATGATGTGAGGCATCAGCTGAGCCTCCTGCCCTTGACCGGTTCAGCCCCTTAATTTATAGTATGCCCATGTTTAAAGCAGTTTTTCCCGGTTCATTCGATCCTCCAACCCTGGGACATTTGAACATTATCGAACGGGCATGTGATATTTTTGAAGAGATTGTGGTGGTGGTGGCCGAAAACCGGCAGAAGAGGTACCTCTTTTCAGCCCAGGAAAGGCTGGAAATCATGGAGGGGATGTTAAAACACAAGAAAAACGTCCATTGCCGTATCTGGGATTCTCTTATTGTGGATTACATGAAACAGGAGGGGATCCAGGTCCTTATCCGGGGAATCCGGGGGATGGAAGATTTTTCCTACGAATTTGAGCTTTCCATGATGAATAAGGCCCTGCACCCTGGGATAGAAACCTTTTTTATGACCACCGATCCCCGCTATATAGTCCTCCGTTCCTCTTCCATAAAGGAACTGGCTTCTTTTAGGGGTGATGTGTCCCTCATGGTGCCCCCCATAGTGGTAGAGGCCCTGAAGGCAAAATTCCCCCCCGAGGGTAATAATTGATCCTGTTATGATTGACACAGAAGCGGTATTTTGTTAGAATAACCAGCGAGTAAAATTTGCCCCCTAAAGCCAGGACTGGCAGGCGGGTATCTTAGATAGGTGAGGTTAGACAATGGCTGTACCAAGAGCAAAAACGTCCAAGGCAAGGACCCGCCGCAGGGGTTCCATCAACATGAAGCTTTCTCCGCCCACCATGATAGAGTGCTCTAGCTGCGGCAACCGGGTATTATTACACCGGGTATGCTCAAAATGCGGGTTTTACCGGGGCAAGCAGGTTATCATTCCTGATTCCAAGGTATAGCTGCTCATAAAATTACAAAAAGCCGGCAGGATACGTTGTATGAGCCGAATAGAGAGTTGAATAAACGAGAAGGGGAATTACGATGGATGAACTGTTTGAGAAAATGAAGAAACTGATAGCAGAAAAACTGGAAGTGGATGAAGGTAAAATTACGATGGAAGCCTCATTCCGCCAGGACCTTGGTGCCGATAGTCTGGATACCTACGAATTAGTCTATGCCATTGAGGAAGAAATGGGGATTTCCATCCCTGATGAAAAGGCCAATGACTTTGAAACCGTTAAGGATGCCTACGAGTACATTAAATCCCAGCAAAAGTAAGTCCTTAGCCCTGGCACCGGATCTGCTTCCGGTGCCAGACTCGGCCAGAAAAAAGGTTCTGACAGCCTTTTGCAAGACCGCTGACATACGGTTTAAGAACCTTGGGTTATTGAACCTTTCCTTCGTACACCGTTCGGCATCAAACGAATCCAATCAAAAAACCAATAATGAACGCCTCGAGTTTCTGGGAGATGCCATCCTGGGGGCCATCACGGTGCACCTCCTCTACGAAAATCTCGATCGCCGTCCCGAGGGTGACCTGGCCAAAATCAAATCCGTCGTGGTCTCTGAAGATGTCCTCTCGGGGGTGGCCAGGGAACTCCAGATTGACAATCTCCTTATCCTGGGCCGGGGTGAAGAACTCTCGGGGGGAAGGACCAAAAAGGCCATCCTGGCGGATGCCCTGGAAGCTCTCATCGGAGCCATCTACCTGGATTCGGGTTACAAGAGTGCCTTTGAATTTGTAAGCCGCTTTATCAGCATAGAGATAGACCGGGTCCTGGAAAACCGGCACTACCGGGACTATAAATCTCTTCTGCAAGAATACTGCCAGCGGGTCTTCCGCAAATATCCCGATTATACCCTGATTAACCGCAGCGGCCCGGAACACTCCCGGATTTTCTGGATGGAAGTGAAGGTCGACGGCCAATCTTACGGACCCGCGGTGGGGCGGAATAAAAAGAGCGCCGAAAGGGAAGCCGCCAGGCTCGCCTACGAAGCTCTCGTTGAGAGCCGCTCTCTCTAAAGCAGCTCTCCCCTCCCCGCCCCTCGTATCTGGTCCACCAGGTCTTTTACCCCCTGGGCCTCCCCCTTTTTCGTAATAAGCACCGCCCCTGCTTCTCCCTTCTTGCCGGCCCGGACCACCACGATAAGATCCTCCACCCCGCAGAGGGCCACGGGGATATCGGAATCCACAAAGCAGGTCTGACCCTTCCCTGTGGAATAGACTTCGGCCCTTCCCCGGCCTGCCAGGGCGGCGTATTCATCCCAGCCCCCCACATCGATCCAGTCGAAACCGGCCCTTACCATGACGGCCGAATGGGACTTCTCGGCGATGGCATAATCGAAGGAAATCCCCTGGGCCCCGGCATAGGCCCCCTGGAGACCCGCCCAATCCTCCAGGACCAGAAGGCCCTTCTTCTTCTTGTAAGCTTTTTTGGGGGGAGGGCCCAGGGCCTTAAAGGGATCTATGACCGGAGGGGAATGGACTTCGAATTCCTTCATCATAAAGGAGCTGGTAAACACAAACATGCCGGAATTCCAGTAGTATCTTTTCGCCGCCACAAAGGCCTTGGCCTTTTTTAGATCCGGTTTCTCCCGGAACGAAAGGAGCTCGAAGATACTACTCGAATAGCCCTTCACCCTGGCCCGCTTCCCTGGGACAGGAAGGGCTGCCCCCGCCTCGATGTAGCCGTAGCCTGTTTCGGGCCTCTGGGGGCTGATGCCAAAGACCGCCAGCTTGCCGGTCCTGGCCACCGCCGCGGCGGCAGAAACATCCATGGCAAAGACTTTTATGGGCTCAATGATGTGATCGCTGGTAAGGACCATCACTGTTCTTTCTTCCTGGGAAGTAAGATGAATGTACATGAGGGCGCAGGCGATGGCCGGGGCGGTGTTTCGAGCCATGGGCTCGGGGATAAGGACGATCTGAGGGCCTTTTTTCTCTGGCAGGTGGGCGCACTCTTCTACGATGGGGTCCACATGGTTTTTACCCGCCACGATAATAAGGCGGCCCCCCGAAGAGCTGCCCAGCAGGGCCAGGGCCCGTTCCAGGGCGGCTCCAAAAAATGTCAGGGCCCCTTCTGCCCTGCCAGGTAAGGGCAAAAACTGTTTGGGTTTTTTATTGGTGCTGGCCGGCCAGAGTCTGGTCCCCGAACCCCCGGCCAGGATGATAATATCGTTGATCATTCCCCCATTATAATTGACAAAATCCCATTTGGAAAGTAAGGTGAATTTTGAACCGCAAAAAAGGAGTAAACCATGGAATATGCACGTTTTGGAAAAACCGACTGGGAAATTTCCCTTATCAGCCACGGCTGCTGGGAAATGGGGGGCACCCAGTGGGAACACACCAGCGATGAAATCAACATCAAGGCCGTTCATAAGGCCCTTGATGAGGGGATAAATAGCTTTGACACCGCCGAGGGCTATGGCGATGGCCATTCGGAAGAGGTCCTTGGCAAGGCCCTGGAGGGAAAACGAAAGGATCTCTTCGTTGCCACCAAGGTGGCCCGCAAAAACCTAAGCCCCGCCGATCTAAGAAACTCCCTTACTGGAAGTCTTAAGCGGCTTCGAACGGATTATATAGACCTCTACTACATCCATTGGCCCAACCCCGAGATCCCCCTGGAAGAAACCATGGAAGAGCTGGTGAAGGTCCAAAAAGAGGGGCTGATAAAACATATCGGGGTATCAAACTTCGATGTTCCCCTCTTGGAAAAGGCAATGAAGATAGGGCGCATCGAGGCCCTGCAAAATGAGTACAGTCTCCTCCATAGGAGCATAGAAGCTGAGATCCTTCCCTACTGTATCCAAAACTCCATCAGCCTCATGAGTTATTCATCGGTGGCCAAGGGGATCCTCACGGGGATCTTCCATTTTGGGGGAGTTAAAATTAAGGAAGATGATTTCCGGGCCAGCCGAAGGCTCTTTTTACCCGCCCATCTGGCAGCAGAAGAAGAACTCCTTAATGCCATGAAAAAGATAGCCGATACCTTAAAGCTAAGCTGCGGACAGCTTGCCCTGGCCTGGCTCTTTAGCAAGAAGGGGCTCTGCTCCGCCCTGGTGGGAACCCAGAACGAAAAACATTTTATGGAAAACATAGAAGCGGTGGGCAAAAAGATAGGGCCCGAGGATTTGGCAGAGCTGGACCGCATTAGTGCCAAGGTGATTGACGCCATCGATGCCAACCCCGAGGGGAAGTAGCTTAAGCCATGGAGATCCTGACCCTGGGGAACCAGGCCCTTAGACAGAAAGCTCTGGCGGTGCAAACCATAGGCCCCGAGTATCAAAGTCTGGGGGAGGAACTTATTTCCGCCCTCCATGAGCAAAGGGGCCTGGGTCTTGCGGGGCCCCAGGTGGGAATCCATGAACGCATCTTTGTGGTCCATATTTCCGGGGACATCCCCCGGATCTTTATCAACCCTTCCATAATCGAGACCTCCCAGGAAACCGAAAAGTTCGAAGAGGGCTGCCTTTCGGTCCCCGGGATCTACACCGATGTAATCCGCCCCAGGGCGGTCAAAGTACAGGCCTGGAACGAAAAGGGACGGCCCTTTACCCTGGAAGCCGATGGCCTTATGGCCCGGGTGATCCTCCATGAATACGATCACCTGGAGGGCATCCTCTTTATCGACCGGCTCTCGGAGGCAAAAAGAAACCGGATCCTCGATAAAATTGGAAAGGCCAAAGCCAAATAGCAGGTAGAGGATGCGGATACTCTTTGCCGGAAGCCCCGCCATCGCAATCCCCTCCCTTAAAGCTATCTTTGACCTGGAAGAAGAAGGCAGGGGATTCACCCTGGCGGGGCTGCTTACCAACGGCGACTCAAGGCGCGGCAGAGGGAGCAGCCTGGAACCTACGGAGGTTTCCGCTGCCGCCTCGGAACTAAGCCAGCAGCGTCAAGAAGCGGGCCGCCCTCCCCTGGTTCAGTTAAAGCCCACCGCCCTGGATGCCTCGTTTAGGAAAGAAGCGGCGGCCCTTAAGGCGGACCTTTTGGTTTCCTTTGCCTATGGCCGTATCTTTGGGCCCAAGTTTCTATCCCTCTTCTCCAGGGGGGGGATTAACCTCCATCCCAGCCTGCTCCCCCTTTACCGGGGGGCTTCGCCCATCCAGGCGGCCATCCTAAACCAAGATACCGAAACAGGGGTCTGCATACAAAAGCTGGCAGAAAAGATGGACAGGGGGGACATCCTCTCTAAGGAAGTTATAAAGCTCCAGGGTGATGAAACAGCCCTCTCATTGAGCCAAAAGGTGGCAGAGATAAGTGCCCGGCTTCTAAGAGAAACCCTCCTCGGTTTTGACCGCCTCCAAAAAGAAGCCCGCCCCCAGGAGGGTCCTGCCTCCTATTGCAGCCAGATAAAAAAAGAAGAGGGCCTCATTAACTGGAATAAAAGCGCCGCCGACATATGCGCCCAGGTCCGAGCCTTCTTGCCCTGGCCCCTGGCCTATACCCGCCGGGGGACCGAAACCCTCTATCTCCTGGAGGCTGGAGCTTCCGATGCTGAAGCAGAAGCCGCTACTATGCCGGGGACCGTCATGGGGCTCGACCCGGACCGGGGCATTCTGATCCAGACCGGAAAGGGGCTATTGGAGGTCCGGCGGCTTCAGTGGGGGGGGAAAAAGGCCCTCCCCTGGAAGGATTTCTGTAATGGCACCAGGAATTTTACCGGCAGTACCCTAGGCTGAAGGAGCAGAGAGCACAGCAGTCCCCCGCTCCAGAGCCACCAGGCCGGTGCGGGCCAGCTCCAGGATCCCATAGGGCCTTAAGAGCAGAAGGAGCCCCTGGAGTTTTTCCATATCCCCGGTGGCCTCTATGGTGATGGTGCTGGGTGAGACATCGACCACCTGGGCCCGGAAGATATCGGCAATTTGAATGACCCCCTGGCGGTTGGCCTCGCTGGCCTGGACCTTTACCAAAAGGATCTCCCTGCGCAGGCAGGATTGGGGGGCCAACTCTCTGACCGAGATTACATCCACCAGTTTACCCAGCTGCTTGACGATCTGATCTAGGACCGAATCATCTCCGCTCACCGCTATGGTCATCCTGGAAATTGAAGGGTCCTCTGTTTCGCCCACCGTAAGGCTGTCTATGTTAAAGCCCCGGCGGCTAAAGAGCCCCGAGACCCTGGAAAGGGTACCCGACCGGTTCTCCACCAGGACCGCCACCACATGCTGCTTGCTTGTACTCATCCTCTTTCGGCCTGCCTATGAATAATATTTATCTATGGTTTCGGTCACCGTCCTGGTCCAGTTAATAAGGTTCTCGGGATGGTGGTTCACGGTACTGATATCTTTAATCACAAACTCATAGGGGCACTTGTTTTCCTGGCAGGCCTCTATGACCTCTTTTATTTCCTTCTCCACCGCCCCCTTATTAAACTCCCTGGCCACATTGGCAGGATTGGGCTTGTGGGCATAGACGAAGTCTCCCCCTATCTGTTCCGCCGAAGATCGAATATCGGCCCAGGGGCTAACCCCTATCTTCCTCATGTTGGGGACCTTCTTTAGGTAGGGGATAAATTTGTCCAGGGGCTCGCAGCAGCCGTAGTAGCTAAGGGCGCACTGGTCCATCATGGGCCTTAGGTAGGAAAGGTTAAACTCCTCCTGCATGGCCGGTGAGGCGGAGGCAAAGAGCTGGGCCATGCCCCGGAACCAGAGATCCTTAAAGCGGACCTTCTTGCCGTCGTAATCGGCTGCGGGGGTTTCGTTGGTGTAGGGAGGGGTGCAATGAAGATCATGGACATTGTAATCCAATAGGCCCTGCTCCTGCATCTGGGTATAGCGGGTGGTATACATGTCCGCAAACTTGGAGATGGTCTTGTGGATAAGCTCCGGATTCCCGACCATGTCCAGATAGCAGTTTTCTACCCCCCGGTACCGGGCAATGATATCCCAGGGGGCAAAGTAAATGCCGTAGCCCCTGTGCTTAACGGGCATGATCCCATGGAGGATCTCTGCCGCTTCTTCCAGATTCTTTTTATCCCGGTCAGGAAAAGATGTGATCACCGGGAGCTTGAGGGCCTCCACCTTTTCCAGGGTATCCAGCTGATCCTCATAATGATGGGACACGATATGATTGGCCTCATGGGTGGAACGGATCTCTTCCCTTACCTCCAGGCCCATGCCCGATTCCTCGTACTCCCTGGGGACATAAAAGGTATCTTCTACCACCATGTCTCCCTGCATATACTTCCAGCGGTAGAGGATCCGGCGGAAATGGGTTTCCATGGCCTGGCCGCTTTTTGATTCGCAGGCAAGCTGCAGTTCCCCGGCTATGTCCATTTCGAACCAGGGGACTTCGTCGATCCACACCGGAGGGCGCCCTGGTTTAAGGCTGTGCATATCCTTAATGCGCCTGATCCGTTCCTGGTTGACCTCTTCTTCCGAGAGTTCCCTTACCTGCTTGGCCAGTTCCCTAAGTATTATTTTATCCTGGGTAGGAATCATGGACACCCTCCTCTTTTACTTCCATCATAATTGATAGACCGTTTCGCCGCCACAGATGGTTCGTATCACCCTGGCGCTATGGATCTCGCCGGGGGGGATGGAAAAGATATCCTTGTCCAGTATGCAAAGGTCCGCCAGGAAACCGGGGGCTATGCGCCCCAGATGTTCCTCGTCGAAGTTGGCATAGGCGGCGGCGGCGGTATAGGCCTCAAAGGCGGTGTGGACATCAACCCTTTCATGGCTGTCCTGGCGATCCACTGCCCACTGGAGGCAGAGGAGGGGGTCCAGGGCGCTCACCGGGGCGTCGGTACTGTAACTGACGGGGATCCCCAGCTTGTGCATGCTGTTCCAGGCGTAGGACGTGGAGGCCAGATCCTTCCCCACCCGGCTCTCGAGGACGGCCATATCGTCGGCCAGGAAAATGGGCTGAACCAGGGTCAAAATCCGGTTCTTTGCCAGGCGTTCTAAAAGGTCGGGACTGGTAATTTGGCAGTGGATGATCCCATGGCGAAGGGGGTTATGCCCCGGGCTCGTTACCTTTTCGTAGCTCTGTAACACCGCATCTATCCCCGCGTCCCCTATGGCATGGGTGAGGACTTGCATCCCCCCACCGGATGCCATCTGTACGAAATTATCCAGGCTCTCCTGGCTCATGAGGGAAAGCCCTTGGGTTTCGGGTTTATCCTTATAGGGCTGCCGCATCCAGGCAGTCTGGCCCCCCAGGGTCCCGTCGGCAAAGAGCTTGATGGACCCCATCTTAAGGAAATTTCCCCACCGGGGATCTTCCCAGAGGGGGGCCCTATAGATCCCCCGGTCAAGATGGGCCTGGAGGAGCTCTTCCTGTATAGAGATGCCGCATTGCATGGTTACCCTAAGGCCGGGTCTGCCCTGGGCCCGGCACTCATCGTATACGGCCCGGTACACTTCCAAGGTGCGATCAAAGTCCCGGCCTCCGGAGTCGTAGCTTCCGCAGGCGCTGATCCCCAGGGAATGGGCCTTGTCCATGCCATAGCGAAGGTAGTCCTTCATCTCATGCTCTCCAAAGGGAGGCATGGCCCCCCTCACCAGGGCGTTGGCATTTTCCCGCAAGACCCCGGTGGGCCTTCCCGCTTCGTCCTTCTCTATGGTCCCCCCCTTTATCTCCATGGGGGCCGACTCGCTGATCCCGGCCTTTTCCAGGGCGGCGGAATTACAATAGATGATATGGCCGCAGTGCCGGCTGATTACGATCAGGTGCTCCCGGGAGATCTGGTCCAGATCGTCCCGGTTAAGGTCCCGCTTTTCTCCCCTGGTAAAACGATCCGGGTTTACCCCAGCCCCCTGTATATGGGTCCCTGGAGCTGCCTTGTGACGCTTGATGATGTCCCTTCCCCGATCTATCACCTCCTGGATGGACTGGGCTCCGGCACACTCGATACCCTGGGCCCTTCTGCCTATCCACATAAGGTGCACATGGCTGTCGTAAAATGCCGGGAGCACCAGGGAGCCCTGGGCGTCTATCTTTTCATCCTGGGTACTTACTTCATCTAAAAGGTCCCGGGAGCTGCCAGTTTTTAGGATCCGTCCACCCTCGATAAGGAGGGCTTCACAGGATCTATGGCGGTCCAGGTATATGCGGCCATTAAAGAGGACCTTTTTCATGGTCTACCAGCTAAGCTCGTAGCGGAGAGCTTCTTCCATCACCAGAAGATCGAGTAAGGGTATTTCAAAATCCGCCAGGTTCCCCTGGGCCCTTCCTCCCTGGATGCTCTGAATGGGCCGGGGAAATGCAATCTGGGCCTGGATTACCGAAGAGGCGATTTCATTGGTCAGGGCCTGGCCATAAACCATGGCAAGAAGAGCCAGATATTCATCTTTGTTTAGGGACTCCCCCAGGAGCACCGGGGCCATGAGAAGGGAAAGGTAGCCTTCGGCTTCGGGAGAAACTTGAGAAAGAAAAGCCGGCACCGTCTCCCGGTCTAGAACGAGGACCAGGGAGGAGCTCCCCGGGGCGGCCCCCTCTGTATAGCTAAAGAGGTCCCTCTCCTGACCGCGGAGGATATCCCCCACATGGCTGATCCCGATAAAGCCCCCCAGGAAAGCGGGGTGTGGGTTTCTGAGGTCCGCCATGGCTATCCCTGGCAGGGCGCCCAGGAGCCTGCTCATGGCGGGGCCCTCCAGGATAGCTGTTTCGGCGGAAACCCCGGATATATTTCTAAAACGGCGGATAAAATCCTGGGCTTGATTTTCTATGGTGAGGATGAGATCCACCTCGCCGGAACCCCCTTCGAATAGTTCGCCATGTATGGTGGCGGTGCAAGAAAGGAGGGGCATACTAATGAGGGCTGCAAAGAGGAGCTTCTTAAAGCGGGAAGCCCATGGGCATGTAGTGATCATAATATGGTAACAAAAGAATACTACAAAGGGTAACATTTTGTCAGGGCCTGGACAAAAAAAATACATGACAAAAAGCCTATTTGTGTTTAATATAATGGTATATCACATAGAAAAATGAGGTGCATCATGGGCGAGAAATTTATACCCTGGGCTTTTTTGGAAGAATTCAGGGGAAGGTACTTCCAGGGTCAATGGCCTACCCTGGCAGAGCTGTTTAGGATCACCGTCTCCCGTTACGGAGACAGGAACTGTTTTACGGTCTTCGAACCGGACCGGATCACCCTGAGCTATAACGAAACCCTCAAAGCCGTAGAAGCAGTAGCCCGGTGGCTCCACAGTAAGGGGATCCGCAAGGGGGATAATGTGGCGGTCAGCGGCAAGAACTCCCCCGAATGGGGTGTGGCCTACCTGGGGGTCCTCTTTGCGGGCGCCACGGTGGTACCCATCGATTATGGACTTAAAAATGAAGAAACCGACCTCCTCATAAGAACTGCCAAGGCAAAGATCCTCTTTATAGACGAGGAAAAACACCCCCACTTTAAGCAGAACCCGGGGAACCTCATAGACCTGGTATCCCTAAAAAAGGATCTGGGAACCTATATCTACACCCTCGACGGCCCTGATGCTTCCATCGATGCCGCTGGCGAATCGGATCTGGCGGCCATCCTCTTTACCTCCGGGACCACCGGAACCCCCAAGGGGGTCATGCTGACCCATCAGAACCTGGTCTCCGATTGCTTCCTTGGCCAGGGCACTCCCCTCATCCTTTACCATACCGATGTCTTTTATGCCATCCTGCCCATACATCATGCCTACTGTATGCTGGCGGTATTCATAGAAACCATCTCTGTGGGGGCCGAAGTGGTCTTTGGCAAACGAATGATCTCCAGCGTTATGCTCAAGGAGTTAAAAGAAGGAAAGGTCACCATGCTCTTGGGGGTGCCCCTCCTCTTTTACAAGCTCCTGGCGGGAATTACCCGGGGCATAAAGGCCAAGGGCCCGGTGGTTCATGGCATCATGTCCTTCCTTATGGTGGTCTCGGGGCTGATTAAAAAAATCTTTAAGGTAAACCCGGGAAAGAAGATTTTTGGAGCCGTCCTGGACAAGGCCTCCCTGTCTACCATCAGAATCTGTATCTGCGGCGGCGGTCCCCTGGCACCCTCGGTGTTCCGGAAGTTCAACCAGCTGGGGATAGACTTTGTCCAGGGTTACGGCCTCACCGAGACCAGCCCCATCATCAACCTAAACCCCATCGAACATTATAAAGAAACCAGTGTGGGCAAGACCCTGCCCCAGGTGGACATGAAGATCCTCAATGCCGATGAACGGGGAGTCGGAGAAGTCATCGTCAAGGGCCCCATGGTCATGAAGGGATACTTCGAGATGCCCGAAGAAACCGCCGCGGTCTTTACCTCCGATGGGTATTTTAAAACCGGAGACCTGGGTTATCTGGACAGCGAAAACTACCTCTACCTGACGGGGCGGGCAAAAAACACCATCGTCACCGAGGGGGGAAAGAATGTATACCCCGAGGAAATCGAAAACGAGTTTCAGCTCTTTTTTGATACCATAGAACAGATCATGATCCGGGGCTACCTGATCGATGAAAAAATGAAGGTCGAGGGCATAGAAGCTCTTGTGTACCCCAACCCGGAGCTCACCAGCGAAGCAGGGACAGCCCCCTCGGCGGAGGAACTAAAGGTAAAAATTGAAGGGATCGTTTCCCAGATTAACCAGCGGCTCCATTCCTATCAAAAAATAAACAGGACCGTCATTTTGACCGAGCCCATGGAGATGACCACCACCAAGAAAATTAAACGGAACGTTGTGTAGGCCCATGCTATACATAGACCGGGAAGAACTGGAGAGCCTCAGCAGCAGAATTTTTGAAGCCCTGGGCCTCCTTCCCGAAGACGCCCGGGCTTCTGCGGAGGTCCTGGTGGCTGCCGATGCCAAGGGGATCCGAAGTCATGGCACTGCCCGGCTCAAGCGTTACGCCGACGGCCTCAGGGCGGGGATCATAAAGGCCAGGGCCCAGCCCCTGGTCTTGCAGGAGACTCCGATTTCCCTGGCCCTGGACGCCCAGGGGGGGGTGGGACTCTCCATAGGCCGGAACACCATGGAAAAAGTCATTTCCAAGGCCGCTGAAACCGGAGTAGGCGTATCGAGCATCAGAAACTCCAACCACTTTGGCATCGCCGGCTACTATGCAGAAATGGCTGCCCGGAGGGACATGATAGGCATAGCCATGACCAATACAGCCGCCCTGGGGGTTCCCACCAATGCCCGGGAGGCCGCATTCGGCACCAATCCCATCGCCTTTGCCGCTCCCTCCCTGGATGGAAAAATTTTCTGCCTCGACATGAGCACCACCGCCGTAACCCGGGGAAAAATCGAAGTCTATGAGCGGGAAGGTAAACCCCTGCCCCCTGGCTGGGCGGTGGGAACCGACGGCCTGGTCAGCACCGACCCGGTGAGCCTTTTGGAGGACATGCTCCACCTGAGGGGAGGAGGCCTCCTACCCCTGGGAGGGGACGGCGAAGGGGGCCATAAGGGCTATGGCTTGGGGGTCATGGTAGACATCCTCTGTGCGGTAGCATCGGGGGGTACCTTTGGCCGGGCGGTGAGGGATTCTGAAATCACCTCTGCCCTGGTCTGCCACTTTTTCCTGGCCATTCGCCTTGATCTCTTCCGCCCTGCCGAGGATTTTAAAAAGGACATGAGCCGTATGCTCGCGGACCTCAACTCCCTGCGCCCCGCCGAAGGGGCAGAACGGGTCTATTATGCAGGCCAGAGGGAAAAGGAAGTTGAAGAAGAAAGCCGCCGCCGGGGCATAGCCCTGGAAGAGGGGGTATGGGAAACCCTCTGCACCCTGGCAGAAGATCTGGGTTTATCGGTAAAAGAAAAACCTAGGGGCCCTTAAGGATATTCTCCAGATCCTGGAACCCGGGGATGCTGGTATAGAGGGGAGTACGGCGCTGCCGGGTATTTGATTCATCCAAATTAATTAAGTTTTTAAACAGGTCATAGATCATGTCAGCAAAAACCTGCAGGTTACTTCCAAAGTTGTTAATGGCCATATCCCGCAAGACCCTGTCATTGGGGCTGGCTGCTTCGGAATAGGAAAGCCGGTTCCGTAAGGTGGGAACCAGATCCCGGCGGGCAGCGCTGACAAAATGGGAGGCCGCCCTAATCTGCACATAAAGCTCTTCCAAAAGGAAGCCCTGGTAGCGGTAATGTTCGATTTTTTCGGTCAGGTCTTCCATGGATTCCCAGGTCTGCTTATCAAGAGCCAGGGTGTGAAGGGCGGGCCTAACAAAGCGGCTGGATAAATTTGCCCGGTAGTGTTCTCCAATTTGTTCGATAATCCGTATTATGTGGGCATCTTTGACGAGCAAGGGGCTCCTCCCGTATATTCCATCATAGTGAATTATGATATAGTTGACAAGGGAGGGAAGCTTTAATGAATATCCGCCGGTGTTTTCTTTTATTTTCTATCATATTAATATTCTTTTCTTCCTGCTCGGTGGAACGATCCAGTGTCGCCATATTATGGACCGACCGCCCGGAGCTGGCTTTTTACACCGAATACTTTAATACCAGCCAGGACTTGCATCATGTAGAAGTCCGGTACTATGAAAACCCCGCCAGGCGGCTCAGCGAAACTACCGAAATTCCCGACATGGTGGTGGGAAGCTTCTTAAACAGCGCCGGTTCGAGGGGGTTTTTCAGGTCCCTGGATCATATCCTGGACGATGAAGCTGCCCAGGCTTTTTACCCCCGGATCTACTCCCTGGGCCGTTTTGATGAACAGCAAATTTTATTCCCCCTAAGCTTTAATATCCCCGCCATCATTTTTGCCCAGGATCCCTCCCAGCCCCCCTCGAATCCATTTTTAATCGAAATGGAAGAAATAAAAGAGAGAAGCTCGGCCCATAATGCCCTTGTACGGGATGCCTTTTCACGTATGGGCTTTACCCTTTCGAATAACGAAGATTTTCTTTACCTCTCCGCCGCCCTTTATGGAGCTAACTTTCGGGAAGCTTCCCCCCTGGCCTGGGAAGAATGGGCTTTGCAGGAAAGTATTGCCTATACCCAGGAGTGGATCCAGGAAGTAAACCGGAATGTACAGATGGAAGATGATTTTGTGTTCAAATTCTACAATGAACCGGCCGAACGCCTGCTGCATACGGGGCTTAGCTTATTTTTATACATGGACTCGGGGAGCTTTTTTACCCTCAACGATGAAATCAGGGCTAACCTGGATTTTAGGTGGATAGGATCACAAGAATCTATACCTATACTGGAATCTCCGGTTTTTTTCGGGATCCACCGGCGGGGAGGAGCTAACGATGCGGCCGAAGCTTTTACCCGGTGGCTCTTTAATACCGAAACCCAGCGGCTCCTGATGGAAGAATCCCGGAGCAAAAGAATCATGGAAAAATCCTTCGGCATTGCGGGAGGTTTCTCTGCCATGAGAACCGTCACCGAAACGGTATTCCCCCAGTTTTATCCAAATCTGCTGGGCCACCTGCCTCCCGAAAGCTTCCTGAGCCCCGGACATGTTCTGCCCCGGAACTGGACAGCCCTCAAGGAGCGGGTCATCCTGCCCTATCTGCGGGAAAGCCTCCGCCATGGCGCTGACACAGAGATACTGCCCCTGGAACGCCGGGTAAACGAATGGTTTCGCCTAAACAGGGAATAAGGTTGAGCTAATCCTCGCCATGAATTTTTTTGATCGTTTCCAGGTACATGGCATTGTATTCCCTGGCTGATTTATCCCAGGAAAAATCCTTGTTCATGCCCCTAATCCGCATGGCTTCTATCTGGGGCCGCCGGTTATAGTAGGCCCAAATGGCCCAGCCAACGGTGTTATATATGGCCTGGGGGGTAAGGTCATCAAACATAAAGCCGGTTCCCAGGCCCGTGTCTTGATCGTAGTTCTCCACCGTATCGGCGAGCCCCCCGGTGTTCCGCACTATGGGAATGGTCCCATAGACCTGGGAATACATCTGGTTCAAACCGCAGGGTTCATAACGGCTGGGCATGAGGAAAAAATCGCTCCCCGCCTCGATAAGGTGGCTCAGCTCTTCAGAGTAGCCTATCTTGGCCTTAAAGTTAGAGAGCTTTCCGCTGAGGCTCATGATCTCGTTCTCGCACCAGGACTCGCCGGTTCCCAGGAGGACAAGCTGCATGTTCATCTCCTGGCACATATTATAGGCCGAACCATAGGCGGGGCCGAAAAGCTCCCCTACCCCCTTTTGCTCTGCCAGGCGAGATATAAAACCCACCACCGGTATCTCGGGCCCCGGGGGAAGAGAAAATTCCTTCTGTAGTACTTTCTTTGCCTGGGCCTTTCCTTTAAGGCCCTTTACGCTGTAGGGGGCAGGAATAAAGGGATCCTTTTCGGGGTTCCAAATTTCCGTATCTATGCCGTTTAGGATGCCCCGGTAATCGGCGGCCCTGCTTCGTAGGACCCCATCGAGCCTAAAGCCATAGGCCGGGGTTTGGGTCTCCGCCGCATGGTTAGGGGACACCGTATTGAGAACATCCACCGAACAGATACCGGCCTTTAAGAGATTCATCATGTTCCAGTCTTCGAAGCCCGCATTGTAAAAGGTATCCCAGCCCAGGCCGGTGGCGTAAAAATTATCCCTCCCGTAAATTCCCTGGTAGCCCAGGTTATGGATGGTAAGGACCGATATAGTCTTGGCCAGGGGTCCCTGGCGTTCGCCGTATTTTAGGAATACCGGCACCAGGGCACTGGGCCAGTCATGGGCATGGAGCACATCGGGGTACCAGGTTATCTTACGGCACAACTGGAACACGGCCCGGCAAAAAAAGGTAAAGCGCCGGGAATTATCCAGAAAGTCCGGCTCCGAGGGGACCCCGTAAATTCCATCCCGGCCAAAGAAATTCTCGTGATCAATAAAATACACCTTTACCGGGTTCTTGCTGGAACTGCCCGGGAGGAGGCCTGTATACACGGCGCTCCATTCTTCTCCGCCCCCCATGGGTATCCCCATGGGTCCAGCAAGAAGCTTTAGGCCCAGTTCGTCCTTGTTGATCCCGTAATACCTGGGGAGTACTATGACTACCTCATGTCCCTGCTCCGCGAGGGCCAATGAGAGGGCCGACACCATGTCCGCCAGACCCCCGGTCTTTGCGTAGGGTACTGCTTCGCTGGTTGCCATTAGTATCTTCATCGGTACTCCCTTAAAAAGATTCTACCAGGGGGACTTTATTCTCTTTTAAAATTTGCAAACCCCTTTGATGATCCCCCAGTTTAAAAATGACCACCGCCTTTCCGCCCTGACTCTCCAGGGAGGCGTAGAGGTATTCAATATTAACCTGGGCATTTTGAAAAAGTTCCATCACATCCGCCAGGCTTCCGGGTTTATCCATAAGCTCCACCGCTAAGACCTCGGTGGTCCTGGCGGTAAAGCCCTCCTTGCTAAGGGCAGCCAGGGCGGTGTCACAGTCATCGACTATGATTCTTAAGATGCCAAAATCGGCGGTGTCGGCTATACTAAGGGCCCTAAGGTTAATCCCCGCCTGGGCGAGGACCCGGGTTACTTCACCGAGGCGTCCTGCGTTATTTTCCAAAAACACTGATATCTGTTTGATTTCCATAAACCCTCCACTGGTATTATAAACCATTTTTGGCCCAGTGCAATTACCATTGGAGGATTAGGGGTCAAAGGCTGCTTCGATGGGGATCCGTACCAGGGCCACCTGCTGACCGGGGTAGCGGTTCCGGAAGGCAGAAAAGGAGGTTTCGGCGGCACTTTCGAAGACGGCGATCTGAAAGACCCCCCCTTCGGAGAAATAGGGAACCAGAACCGCCACATGGTGGTACTGCCTAAGCCGGGGGAGTCCCCGGGGATTATCGGCCGTAATCTGGTCCCTGAACTCCCCGCTCACCGCCGCCAGATAGATCCTGCCCGGTTCGTCTATAGCCAAGGTATAAAGGATAGAATGGAGGCCGTCAAAGTTAAATCCCGCATTCTGAAGATGCCCCGTAAAGGGCTGGACCGAACTGCCTCCGCTATGCCTATGGATCACATGGGAAAGGGGAACCCTGTTCACTTCAATCTCTTCCAGGGTACCGAAAACCGGAGACCTCAGTAACATTCCAGCCTGGGATGCCAGGTTCCGTATCCAATCCAGACCAAAGTAGGGGTCCCGTAGCTCTTCCCAGGCCTCGGTATAGGAGGAACCCCGGTTTCCAAAGGGGGCCTTAAGGGGGCCTATGGGGAGCCGCTTTCCGGTGATGGGCCTCAGGATGCCGTCCACCACCCATTTTGCGAAGCCCGAACAGTTAAGCCCCCCCTGTCCGCCCTGGGCCCCCAGATCCTGTGCCGCCAGGGTGTGGATATAGACATAGTTGCCATCCTCGTCTATGGCCCCGTCATCCCCAAAGCGCAGCTCCGGCAAGCGGGCCCTGAGGGCGGACACAAAGGCCCGGGAGTCCCTATAGGCCCCGGGCTGAACTTCAAAATAGTGGCGGGGAAACCTATCCCCCGTAAGGGCCAGGATTTCTTCTATGGGGAGGACCATGAGCCTCTCAAAGGGAAGGGGAATGGGCAGGGACCGGATGATATAGCCCTCGTAGAGGACCAGATCCATCACGCTGGTTTCGTAGAGGCCCGGGCGGAAGACTATATAAGTGTTAAAGTCGCTCCGGGGGAAGTATTGGATCCGGGAGCCCCGGGGGTCATTGTCCCGGCGGCGGACGAGGGCCCAGGAGCCCTGGGACCAGGACGGGAAGGTCCCATTCTGTTCCCTGGCCAGGACGATGGCAAACTCTTCCTGGTTGTTGGCCGAGGTTTCTACCCGGACCTGGACGCGGCTCCCCCCGCTGAGGGTGTGGATCTCCGGCATACGGCCCAGAACCCTGGAGGGGCTCTCTATAAACCAGGCCTGTTCCAGGGACCTTCGCAGGGATGAATCGTCTTCAATTCTGCGGGTGGGAAGATCCTGGGCCTGAAGAGGGCCTGACAGGAGTCCCAAGAGGATAGGAATGAAAAAGTAAACAAATCTACGCATGCTTATTACTAGTATCGGTATAAAAAAACGAAATTTCATACCCTCAGGGGTCACCCCAGGGGGCCATGGACTATTCCCCTCCCCCTCTGCTACTCTTCCTTATTATGTTAGATTATCGATTCATAGCAGAACATGCCGAGGCGGTGCAGCAAAACATCGAAAACCGTTCCATGAAGGCTGATGCCAGCTCGGTGGTAAAGCTTTTTAACCGGCGAACCCAGCTTACGACGGAGCTCCAGGCCCTGCAGCAGGAAAGAAATGCCAATGCGGCGGCCATGAAGGAAAAACACGATCCCCCCTTTCGGGAAGCTCTTATAGAAACGGGCCAAAAATTGAAAAAATCCATCGCCGAGGCTGAAGCAGAGCTGGGCCGCATAGAAACTGAACTGGACCGGGAGGCCCGTAAGATTCCTAATATGGCCCACCCAGAGGCCCCCATAGGTAAAGAAGATAGTGATAACCGGGAAGTGGCCCGCTTTGGAGAACCCAGGGCATTTGATTTTGAACCCCTGGATCATGTGCAGCTGGGGGCCCAGCTGGACATCATAGATTTTGAAACGGGCACCAAGGTCTCGGGGACCAAGTATTACTACCTAAAAAACCAGGGGGTCTTTCTGGAACTGGGGCTTATCCGCTATGCCCTAGATATCCTCCAGGGTAAGGGCTTTACTCCCCTTATCACCCCCGATGTGGCCCGGGAGGAGATCCTGGAAGGGATAGGTTTTATGCCCCGGGGTGAAGAGTCCAATGTTTATACCCTGGAGGGTGAAGGCACCGCCTTGGTGGGGACCGCCGAAATCACCCTGGGGGGTTATTACGCCAACATGATTCTGCCCAAGGATCAGCTCCCCCTAAAGATGGCGGGGCTCTCCCATTGCTTCCGTAAAGAGGCGGGGGCCGCCGGGCAGTTTTCCAAGGGGCTCTATAGGGTCCACCAGTTTACCAAGCTCGAAATGTTCATCCTTTGTCTTCCCGAAGATTCTGAAAAACTCCACGCCGAATTACGGGACATAGAGGAAGGAATCTTCCGGGGCCTGGAGATCCCCTTTAGGGTGGTAGACACCTGCACCGGCGACCTGGGAGCCCCGGCCTATCGAAAATGGGACCTGGAGGCCTGGATGCCCGGAAGGGATAAGGCCGGTGCCTGGGGGGAGGTAACCTCCACCTCCAACTGCACCGACTACCAGGCCCGGCGGCTTAATGTGCGCTATAAAGACGATGACGGAAGGAACCGTTTTGTCCACATGCTCAATGGCACCGCCATGGCAGTTTCCCGGGCCATTATTGCCCTATTGGAAAACTTCCAGGAGAAGGATGGATCGGTAAGGATCCCCCCTGCCCTGGTACCCTACTGCGGCTTTGACAGGATAGCCCGGAAAGGTCCTTAGCCCTAATCTCTGGGGGCCATCTCCCGGGTCAGTTCCACCTCCGAAAGGGATATCTTTAAGTTCTTGGCTATCTCATCATCCTTCCAGCCCATCCTGGCCAGGGCGATAATGTTTTCCTTCTTCTGCTGGGACGAAAGGGTTCCGCCGCTCTCCCCCGGGGGTGCTGTCTTCTTCCCCTTCACCACCGTTTCGATGGCCCGGGCCTGAATCTGGGCGTCCTTGTTTAACTCTTCCAGCCGGGTTTCCGCATCGGCGATCCACTGCCTGGCCCGCTGCATGGATTGGATCCGCTCTTCGATCTCCTCCAGGGTATTATCCAGGGCATCCATCCTGTCTGCCGCTTCCCGGGCCTTTTCACTTTCCCCCGCCAGTTTTTCTATGGAGGTCTTTACAAAGCTTAGGTCCTCGGCAAAGCGTTCCAGTTCACCTTCAATTTTATTAATAATTTTTTCCGATTCCTGAAGGGTCCTAAAGTTCCGGTCTATCCCCTCGTTGGTATGCTCCAGGATCTCGCTCTTCCGTTCCATCCTTTGGTAGCGGTCCTCGGCGGCCTCCAGAGCTTCTTCCAGTTTTCTTATCTGGAGCTGCACCCCCTGGAGGGTGTCATCAGAGGCGGAAACCTGGTTCAGTTTTTCTTCCACCGAACGGGAAATCTGAAGGAGCCGGCTAAAGTCGGCCTCCATGGCTTCGATCCGCCTCTTCTCTGAAAGGAAGCGGGTCATCTTGGCATTCACATCATCTTCCAGGCGGCGGATCTTGATAAATTCATTTTCCAGCTGTACCGCCTCTGCCTTTCTTTGATCCAGCCTATCCATGTCCCCCTTAAGGTCTTCGATGCGCCGTTCCATGTCCAGCCGCAGAGCATCGGCCTTATCCAGAAGCTTGGTCTGGTTTACCGCTTCGCGGATATGCCGCTCCGTGTCTTCCACCGAGGCACGGACCGAAGAAATTCTATTGTCCGTATCGGCCGAGAGATCCCGAAGGCGGCGGCGGACATCTTCTATGGTGTTGTCCAGCTCCCGGACCTTGGCGGTCAAGTCCCCCTGGACTTCTTCCAGATGGGTCCGGGAAGCTTCCACCAGATCTGAGAGCTCCAGGTTCCTGGATTCCACATAGTCAGACATTTCCCGCAGCTGGGTTTCCAGATCCCTCTGGTAGCTCTTTATGGCCTCGGCGACCGTGAGGGAATGCTTGCCCAGTTCTGAACTTATGCTTATATCAGCCTCGTTCCGGGCCTCCTGGAGGCCGCTTACGAGCTGTTCCTTATAGGATGCCACCGCATCGTCGGCGGCCTCTAACTGCCCCCGGACATTCTCTTCCAGGGCGGCGGCCTCATTTTTCAGGTGCTCCAGTTCGGTCACCAGCCGCAGATCCTGGGAGCTCAGCCTTTGGCGGATCTCTTCACCCAGGCTTCGTTCCAGTTCCAACCGCTTCTCTTCCGATTCTTCACCAAGCTTGGCCAGGCGAAGCTCCAGACCCTCCCGCCATTCAAGGATGTGCCGGTCTATATCAGCCTGGCGGCGGCTTAGGCCGCTGAGGAATTCATCTTCGAAGAGCCGGAGCTGGACCGAAACATTCTCCCGGGCGCTGCTCTTGAGGGCCTCCAGATCGTTTTCTATGCCCCCCAGGGCGTTCTGCAAGGAAGCGGCCGTAAGGGAGAATTTTTCTGCTTCGGCCTTCCGGAGTTCTTCAGCTTCCCTTTCGTAACGGAGGAGTTCATCCTTCTGCCGTCCCGCCAGGTCCTCCAGGTTTTTGCGCAGTTCCTGGTCCAGCTTTGCCGCATCGTCATAGATGCCCATAAGGCGCTGCAGTTCCGCTTCCTGGGTTTCCCGGTACTCATTCAGCTTGGTGCCCGAGGCCTCCAGGGCCTTTTGCTTCATCTCCTCGGCGGCCTCCAGGAGCAGGGCCTCCTGGGAAGATACGAGGTTCCTGGAGCGTTCTGCCAGATGATCCATCAGCTTCTCTGACTCTGCTATCTGGCTCTGCAGCTCCGCCATGTCCTTCTTGCGTTCATCCCGTAAAACTTTATCCTTACTCTCCCAGTCATGCCGCTCGGTACGCCACTCTTCCCGGAAGGCCTTTACCAGATCCTGGGCCTCCGCCACCCTGGCCTTGGCACTCTCCTGGTAGGCCTTTAGCTTTTCTTCCTCCGAGGCCTTGATCCTCATGAGCCTTTCTTCGGCCTGGTCCTTTAGTTTGGCAAAGGCCGCGTCTTCTATCTTGTCTGCCCGCTTGCCGGCTTCCATTATGGCGGTCTGTAAAAGGCTGTTAACCTGCTCCAGATCCCTGGAAACATTGGCCGCCCGATTGGCTTCGATTTGGTTGATCTCCTGGCGGTGATCCTCCACCTTTCGTTCTATAGTTTCTGCGGTGACCGCCAGATCCGAAATGGCCGATTTTACCGAAGCCACCATGAGCTCCGAAGTCTTTTCCAGGGATTCAGAATTTTCCCGCTGAAAATGGTTTTCTATATCTAATAGATTTTTTTCCAGTTCCTTTAGGCGGTTCTTGGTATCGGTGATGCGCCGGGCGGTGGTCTCTACAAAGGAAGATTCCTCCCGGACCCGGCTCATGTTTTCTTGGACCTTGCTGGTCTCCTGCCGGAGCTGCCCCAGGGAGCCCTCATAGGCCTTGATCTGGCTGTCTATCTTTCCCAGAAGCTCCGCCTTTTGCGAAAGCTCCTCTTCGGTCATCTGAAGACGCTTCATCAGCTCCCGGGCCGAGTCCCGTTCTACCTTTAGAGAAATGCCGTAGTCCTTTACAGCCTTCTCCTGCTCCTCCATGAACAAGGCAATGTCTTTTTTTAACTTCTCCGAATAATCCCGGAGTACCTTGAGGTTACGGCTGTTCCTGTCCATTTGACGGTACAGGACCAGTATGAGGAGTACGATGCCGAGGGTAATAATGTTTCCAACCGTAAAAAATCCCATTTGTATCAACCTGTAACAAAATTTAATAATTGGCGATAGTCATTAAAAACGAAGTCAGGATCAAAGATCCTCTCCTTCTTTTTTAATCCCTTCCATTTGAACCGGATCAGGGCCGTTTTCATCCCCGCATTCCGGGCTCCTGCCACATCGTAGGAAACACTGTTCCCCACGTAGAGCAGATCATCAGGCCTGGACCCCATGCGCCGGGCCAGCTCCAGAAAGGGGGCCGGAGCGGGTTTGAGGCTGCCGGTCCATTCAGAACTGAGGACCGCATCCCAGAGCCCCCCAAGCCCCAGGTTAAGGAGTTTTTGTTCCGGGGGAAAATCCGAAAGAAGCCCCAGCTTGCAGCCCCTGTTCTTAAGGGCCCCCAGGGTCTCCCGGACATG
Source organism: Treponema sp. (assembly GCA_009777335.1). Taxonomy (GTDB): domain Bacteria; phylum Spirochaetota; class Spirochaetia; order Treponematales; family Breznakiellaceae; genus WRKT01. The sequence goes on from WRMC01000013.1 coordinate 28,942, forward strand.
GGGAAAAAGCCTGATATGCTTAAAATGATGCTCCCAGCCCCTATAGATGAGCCGTTCAACCTTCTCCTGCACCGCCTCGGGAGGATCCCCCAGGATCTGGGCCATAAGACGGGCCTGGTCATGATAAAAGTCTTCCCGGCCCTGCTCTGAGGAGAGATCCTCTTCCCTCATGCGGATCCTGACCCTGCCAAGGGCCCGCAAGAGGCGCTGTTCTTTTAAGAGAAAAGGAATTAAACGGACATTTAAACGATATGGAGGATACAGAGTACCATCCAGATCAAAACCAATAGCGGCAAATTTCAATATTCGCCCCCCCCACCTCTATTATAGTGCATATAATTGATATTTTGTCAAATATATGAAAGGATTCCCTATGAGCCGGATGATAAAAATTTTAGACACCACCCTGCGGGATGGGGAACAGGCCCCCCTCTGCAGCATGAACATCCAGGAAAAAATAGAAGTCGCCAGGATCCTGGAAAGCCTCAACACCGATGTGATCGAAGCGGGCTTCCCCGCCTCGAGCCCCGGAGATCTGGAGTCAGTCAAGGCCATCGCGGGGCTCATAAAAAACCATACCGTGGCGGGGCTCTGCCGCTGCCTTGAAAGTGATATCGATGCGGCCTGGGAAGCCCTTTCCAAAGCGGTTTCACCCCGGCTCCACCTCTTTATCGCCACGAGCCCCATCCACATGGAGTATAAGCTAAGGATGAGCCGGGAGGAAGTTCTCGAAAGGGCCAGGACCTCGGTGGCCTATGCCAGGAAGCTCTGCGATGATATAGAATTCTCCGCCGAGGACGCCTTTCGAAGCGACCCCGATTTTGTCTGCCAGATTTTTTCTGAAGCTATCGCCGCCGGGGCCAGGACGGTGAATTACCCCGACACGGTGGGCTATGCCCTTCCCCACGAATTTGCCCAACAGATTAGATATATAAAAGAGCATACCCGGGGCATGGAGGGGGCCCTCTTGTCGGTCCACTGTCACAATGATCTGGGCCTTGCCACCGCCAATACCCTGGCAGCCATAGAAGCCGGGGCGGATCAGGTGGAATGCACCATCAACGGCATAGGCGAGAGGGCCGGGAATGCCTCGCTGGAAGAGATAGTCATGGCCCTGCGGGTCCGAAGAGACCTCCTCCAGGCTGACACCGCCCTGGACAGCACCCAGCTTTACCGGGCCAGCCGCCTGGTAAGCCAGGTGACGGGGATCAGGGTCCAGCCCAATAAGGCCATCGTGGGGGATAATGCCTTTGCCCACGAGGCGGGGATACATCAGCATGGGGTGCTGATGAACCGGGGTACCTACGAAATAATGAACCCCGAGTCCATAGGGATCCCCAGGGGCCGGATCTCCAGCCCCCATTCCCTGGTCCTGGGCAAGCACTCCGGAAGGCATGCCTTTGAGGAGCGCCTGCGGGAAATGAAGCTCCTGGATGAGGTCCTGGATCAGGGGGGGCTGGATTCCCTCTTTGCCAAGTTCAAGGATCTGGCGGACAGGAAAAAACAGGTGGACGACCAGGACATCGAAGCTCTGGTGATGGAAGGCACCGCTTCGGCTCCTCCTACCTGGGTTCTGGATCACTGGACCGTAAACACCGGATCATCCCTGGGGGCCTCGGGGACCATCAGGCTCCAGCACAAGGACGGAGAATCCAAGAAGGTGGTGGCCCTGGGCGAAGGCCCCATCGATTCTATTTTTAAAGCCATTAATCAGATAATCGATAAGGAACCGGAACTGGAACTCTACGAGATCGATGCCATCACCGGGGGTTCGGCCTCCCAGGGGAAAACCATGGTGAGGATAGCCTGGGAGGGCCGCCGCTGGAACGGCCGGGGGGTCTCGACGGATGTGATTGAATCTTCTATCAAGGCCTATATAGCGGCCATCAACGCCATGGAATGGGAATTGTCATGAAGAACATAGAGATCCTCGACACCACCCTCCGGGATGGAGCCCAGGGTGAGGGCGTTTCCTTTTCTCTGCAGGATAAACTCCATGTGATCCGGGCCCTGGATGAGTTAGGGATCTCCTGGATAGAGGCGGGAAACCCGGGGAGCAATCCCAAGGACATGGAGTTTTTCCGCCAGGCAGGGAACCTGGAACTCCAGCATGCCAAACTCTGCGCCTTTGGGGCCACCCGCAAAAAGGGGATGAAGCCCTGGGAGGACCCCGCCCTCATCTCCCTCCTGGAGGCAGAGACCGAGGCAGTGGTGATCTTCGGAAAGACCTGGGACCTCCATGTGTCCGAGATCCTCCGGGTGAGCCCCGAAGAAAACATAGCGATGATCGAAGAAACCATAGGGCTCCTTAAAGAGAAGGGCCGCCTGGTCATGTACGATGCGGAACACTACTTCGACGGCTGGAAGGCCAATAGGGAATACGCCCTCCTGACCATAGAAGCGGCGGCCCGGGCCGGGGCAGACCGAATCATCCTCTGCGATACCAATGGGGGCAGCTTCCCCGAAACCATAGCCCAGGGAGTCCAGGATGCCCTTGGTTCCGCCGCCGGAATTACCCTGGGGATCCATGCCCACAACGATTCGGATTTAGCCAGTGCCAACACCCTGGCGGCGGTGAGTTCCGGCTGCAGCCATGTGCAGGGAACCCTGGTGGGCTTTGGCGAACGCTGCGGCAATGCCAGCCTGGCGGCGGTGATCCCCAGCCTGGAACTCAAGCTGGGCCGACTATGCCTGCCCCCGGGGAAGCTGGAGCTCCTCTCGTCCATTACCCGGGAGGTGGCAGAAATTGCCAATGTGGCCCTCCCCGAAAACATGCCCTACGTGGGCAGCACTGCCTTTGCCCATAAGGGGGGCATGCATGTGGATGGGATCTTAAAAAACAATGTTTCCTTTGAACATATCGATCCTGCCCGGGTGGGGAACAACCGGCATTTTCTCATGAGTGAGATGGGGGGCCGTTCGGCCATTGCCGAGCAGGCCCGGAAGATCGAGCCCTCCCTTACCCGGGACAGCCCGGCGGTCATTGCCCTATCCCGGACCCTCAAGGACCTGGAGGCCCAGGGCTGGCAGTTCGAGGGGGCCGATGGCAGCTTTGAGCTGCTGGTCCGCCGCCAGCTAGGCCGCTACCGGCCCCTCTTTAGCATCGAAGCCTATAGGGTAATGAGCGAGCATCCCACGGGGGAAACCATCGCCTGTTCCCATGCCTGGGTTAAGGTCCTGGTCGATGACCGGGAAGAAATAGCCGCCGCCGAAGGGGCCGGACCGGTGAATGCCCTGGACGGGGCCCTGCGCCGGGCCCTGATGCACTTTTACCCGGTCCTCCAGCAGGTGAAGCTCCATGATTACAAGGTCAGGGTCATAGACGGCAATGCCGCTACCGCCGCCAAGGTACGGGTCCTTATCAGCTCCACCGATGGCCGGAAGAGCTGGTCCACCCTGGGGGTTTCGGAGGACATCATCGATGCAAGCCGGGCTGCCCTGGTAGATTCCATCGAGTATAAACTCATCGACGACATAGAAGGCCGGTTTAAATCCCCATGAAAAGGGAAGAGAGCTATACCGGTGCCCGGATCCTCATTGAGTCCCTCATTCAAGAGGGGGTGGACACCATATTCGGCTACCCCGGCGGGGCAGTTCTGGATATCTACGATGAGCTCTACCGCCAGCGGAAACGGATTAAACATATCCTGGTGAGCCACGAACAGCATGCTGCCCATGGGGCCGACGGCTATGCCCGGTCCAGCGGCAAGGTGGGGGTCTGCCTGGCCACCTCGGGTCCGGGGGCTACGAACCTTATCACCGGGATAGCGGCCGCCTATATGGATTCTATCCCCCTGGTCTCAATAACCGGGAATGTCCCCCGGAGCTTCCTGGGAAAGGACAGCTTCCAGGAGGTGGACATAGCCGGGGTTTCCATGCCCGTGGTAAAGCATAACTGGATCATCAAGGACCTGAAGGACATGGCTCCGGTGATCCAGGAGGCCTTCATCGTGGCCCAATCGGGGAGGCCCGGACCGGTCCTCATCGATATCCCCAAGGATATCCTGGTCCAAAGCCTTAAGGGCCCGGTATGGAAGGAAGCAGCCCCCAGGCGAAGGGCCAGGCTGGGCCTCCACAGCGATAATTCGGATCTCCACCAGGAGAACATCGCCAGGGCCGCGGCCTTCATTCAAGAGGCCCGGTACCCCCTGATCCTCGCCGGGGGCGGGGTGATCAGTGCCGGGGCCTCGGCGGAACTCAAGGCCCTGGCCGAAAGGATCAGGGCCCCGGTGGCCCAGAGCCTTATGGGCATAGGGGCCCTGCCGGCCCAGCACCGGCTCTGCACGGGCCTTCTGGGCCTCCATGGCACCCTGGCATCTGGCAAGGCGGCCCGCAGGGCGGATCTTCTTATTGCCCTGGGCCTGCGGTTTTCGGATCGTACCTTAGGCCCCCCGGGGCTCTTTGAACCTTTGCCCCGGGTCCTCCACTTTGATATAGACCCCGCAGAGATCAATAAGAATGTAAAAACCCAGGTCGCCCTGATAGGGGACCTCAAAAAGACTCTGGCTCAGCTCCTAAAGGCCCTGCAGGGGGAAACAAAAAACGCCTGGAAGGACGAGATAGAAACCTGGAAGGCCCAGGGGCTTAAGGAAGTTCCCCAGGGCGGCGATAAGACCCTGGCCCCCGCCCATGTCATCCAGGAGGCGGCCAGAAAGCTGGGCCGGCGAAGCATAGCTCTTACCGACGTGGGGCAGCACCAGATCTGGGCGGCCCAGTATTTCCCCGCCCAGGAGCCCAGGACCTTTCTTAGTTCCGGAGGCCTGGGGGCCATGGGCTTTGGCCTGGGGGCCGCCCTGGGGGCCAAGATAGCCAACCCCGAAAGGCCGGTGCTGCTCTTTACCGGAGACGGCTCATTTAGAATGAACTGCGGGGAGCTGGCTACCCTAAGGCAGTATAAGGTCCCCATCCTTATTATCCTCTTTAACAATGGAGTCCTGGGAATGGTACGGCAGTGGCAGAGTTCCCAATTTGCCAGGCGTTACTGGGAAAGCACCCTGGCCCCGGATCCTGACTATGTAAAACTGGGCGAAGCCTACGGAGTCCCCTCCTATAGAGCTCAGGATCAAGCCTCCTATGCTGCGGCGCTGGACTTAGCTTTGGGACATATGGCTAAGGGGCTCCCGGTCTTAATCGAGGTCCCCATAGACCGGGATGAACCTGTCCTTCCCTTCCCCCAGGTCTTATGATAATATGAACACTGTAAGACCATTACCATAAGGGGGACCTACCATGCCTAGTGTTATTGTAACCGGTGCAGACCGGGGTCTGGGTCTTTCCCTGTGTAAGGAATTCCTTAACCGGGGATGGACCGTCATAGCTGGAAAATTTTTGGAAGATCATGAGCTCCTGGAAAGGACTCAGAAAAAGTTTCCCAATTTGCACATCATTAGGCTCGACATGGGGGATCCCAACAGCATTGCGGCCGCAAAAGAGAAGGTCGAAAAAATTACCAAGTCCCTGGACATGCTGGCCTCGGTGGCCGCCCTCATGGGCCGGGTCAACTGCAGCCTCTTCAGCGACGAGGGCCCCATGGATCTGGAAGCCCCCTGGAACTCCTTCAGGGTAAATGCCCTGGGACCCCTCACCCTCACCCAGACCCTCTTGCCCCTGCTGGAAAAGGGCAGCATGAAACGGCTCTGCTATGTGTCCAGCGAGGTGGGCTGCATAGTCCTCATGAAGCACCGGGGCGGGGGTTCCTATCCCTACCCCATGAGCAAGGCCTCATTAAACATGGGGGTCCGGATGATGCACAACCAGTTGTACCCCAAGGGCTATACCTTTCGGCTCTTTCATCCCGGCTGGATGAAGCGGCAGCAGCCCGACGGCTCCCTCTCTGACGGGGCCCTCTACGATCCCGACTGGACCGCGGGGGTGGCATCCAGGTTCTTCGAGACCCCCCTGCGGGATGAGCACCGTTGTGTGATGATCGATTACAACGGTTATGAATGGACCTTTTAAGGGGCGACTATGAAAACAGTACTGTTAACCACTTTGGATAAACCATTTGACCAAAAACTGGCGGCCATTTTTGTGCGGGAAGGATACTCGGTCTTTGCCATGGGAAAGAAGGCCCAGTCCAAGGTAAACCTCTTGCCTGTGGAGCCCGGAAAAGCTGCGGCCTTCCTTAAAGATCGAGTACGAAAACTGGATTACTTTCTGGATACCACCGATTACCGGGATCCCAAAGATTGCTTTACCATGGAAGAGGTGGATCCCAAAATTATCGAAAAGGTCTACCGGAACAACACCCTCCGTTCCATGGCCCTCCTAGAGGCCTTTATCGATCTCCTGGAAGCCGGGGACGGGCGGCGCCTCTTCTGGCTCTCCAGTGCCGAAGCTTCCATCAACGAGACCCGGGGGACCAGCAACATAGGCTATAACATGAGCAAGGCGGCCCTTCACCAGTTTATCATGATCACCAAGAATGTCCTCTTTAATAAGAGGTATACCTTTAGGGTCTTTGATCCCCTCAATGGGCTCATGAGCCCCGAGGATGCGGCGGAAAGCGCCTATAACTATATCACTCGCCGAAGGGGTACCGAAAACCACGAGAAGACCAGGGATGATGAAGATAACATGGTCATGCGGGATGCCCTGGGCAGGCAGCACTCCTGGTAATGAGACTCGTACTGTAACCCGGCAAGTTTACCTAACCAGCTCTGGGGTACCCCCCAGGGCTTTTTCTATGTCTAAACGGACCTGGTCCGTGAGCTTATGCCGCCGGTCCTCGCCGTTCATGTCCTTGGTGATGATGGGGGGGCAGAAGACCACCCTGAGGGGGACGGGCCTAATCCGTCCGGTCCGTTCCAGCACCTCGTAGCTGCCCGTAATGGCCACGGGGACTATGGCGGCCAAAGAGTTGGTGGCCAGCTTTATGGCCCCCGAGCGGAAGGGTAAAAGACCCTGGCCCTTGCTCCTGGTCCCCTCGGGGAAGATGAGCATGGCCCCCCCGTCCTGGATCTTTTTAATCCCCCGGTTGATGGTCTTAATGGCCTTGCGGACATTTTTGCGATCGATAAAAAGCCCCCCCAGAAGGGAGATCCAAATATTAAAGAAGGGCAGGTAGAGGAGTTCCTTCTTGGCCACAAAGCCGAAGGGCCGGCCCGCATAGGCCAGGGCCAGGATGATATCGAAGTAGCCCACATGGTTGCTGATAAAACAGAGGCCCCCCTCCATGGGGATCTGATCCCGCCCCTGGACGTCCATGGGGCAGCCGGAGGCAAAGATCATGGCCCGGGCCCAGGTCTGGGCCAGCCTGTAGGTGACCCAGGACATGGGCCTTCGGAGCCCCAGGAAGCTCAACAAAAAGGCACTGATCCCTATGGGGATAAAGGCCAGGACCGAAAAAAGGGTAACACAGAATGCTAAAAAGGTTCTCAGGATTATCATGTTTTCACCTTAAGCCCATGGGGTTCGCGGCATGACCGACTCGAACGGCCCACCTGCTGCTTAGAAGGCAGCTGCTCTATCCGGATGAGCTAATGCCGCAATGGGAATGAGAATACCATAATCCTCTGGCTGTGAAAAGCCTTTGGGGCTACTTCAAATTAAGTCCAAATCCTGATATACTGCTGTAATGGCGGAAAAGAAGTCAGTCGTTCTGCTGTACAAGGTAGTCGCCGACAAACAGAACTACATAGATGCCTGTCTCAGCGAGGATGTGGTAGTTATCTGCATCAACCGGGGGACAAAAAAAAGCAAACCCATGCCTTTCAAGGTCCTCTACGAAAATAACGATCAGTTCTGGCTTCAAAATAAGACCTGGGAATACTTTATAAGCACCGAAGACTTTGAAAGGGTCAACGAAAAGGCCGCCATCCCCGAAGAGAATTGGACGGCCCCGGAAGAAGAAGAGGTAGAAACCGAAGAAGAAATTCGCCTGGAGGTAATCGAGAGCCCCAAGGCTCCGGAAGAAACAAAGGCCAGCATCGAAGAGGGCTTTGGAAAGGAGTACAACTCCATTGCCGTCATGCCCATCAGGGAACGGCTGGTCCAGCTAAACGAAAACAAAAAACGCCTGGATCACCTCATCATCACCAAGCCCAAAGAAGAGAGAATCATCACCGAAGCCCTGGTGGACACCGCCAAGGATACGATGCTCCATAACCATGCGACCCTCCTGAGCACCATCAACCTTTCCAGCGAAGAGGCAAAACGCCAGACCCAGGGCCTGGTGGACTCTACCCTGGACTTCGTAAAAACCTCCTCCCAGCTTATTTCGGTGAACATTTTTAACGATGACCTCATGAAGGCCCTGGTGTCCAAATCCGACGGGACCATAATCCAGCACATGATCCGGGTCTACCTCCAGGGCCTGGCCTTCCTCTCCTACTACAACAAAATGGTTTCCAGCTCCCATATGATCCACCGGCTAAGGGTCGGGTTTAACAACCGCTACCGCCGGTTTTACCACATCCTCTTGCCCCATATCTTCCTGGAAGATGTTACCCTGGAAAGGGCCTTCCTGGGGGGTATGCGGACCGTGACGGACGAGGATTTTTACAACTGGACCACGGGCTTTTTGATCCACGACATAGGAAAGGCCGCCGCGGTGGAATACCACGAAGGTGAATCGGCCTATAACCGGGACATAGTGATGGAACACATCACCGTGGGGTATACTTCGATCATCAATAAAACCAACTACCCCGAAGAGGCCGGGCTGGTCACCGGCTACCATCATGAGTACTACGGTGATGAGGGGGGCTACGGTTATTACCGCAATGCCTTTGAACAGCACAAAAAGCTGAACCCCTATGCCCGACCCATTTACGGGATCTCCTACGATGTAAGGCCCATGATGACCTACGAGGCCCTGGGCTACTTTCCCGCCAAGGTCCTGGAAATATGCGATGTCTATGACAGCCTGACGGACCCCAACCGGAAGTACCGCAAAGCCATGAGCACCGATGAAGCCCTGGAGATGATGCTGGAAGAGTTCATCGTGAAGCACCAAAAAATCGATTTTATCCTCTACGATATTTTTGCCCGGTTTATTAAAGACGGGAAGCCCCGCTAGGCCAGGTACTTAGCCTCGGCCTAAGCCTCAGCCTTGGCCCTGCCCCTGACAAAAGAAAGAACCTCCCCGCCCTTTTTCTCGTTTTTATCCACCATGACCAGATCCCCCTCTTTTATCTTCCCGGAAATTATCTCCTTGGCCAGGGGATTTTCCAGGTCCCCCTGGATGGTCCGCTTAAGGGGCCGGGCACCAAAGAGGGGGTCATAACCCCGCTGGACGACCAGTTCCCTGGCGGCCTTGCTTATCTTTAACTCTATCCTGCGTTCCTTAAGGCGCTGGGCCAGGTACCGCAGCTGGATTTCCACGATCTTGTCGATTTCTTCTTTTCCAAGGCGGTTAAAGATAACCGTTTCGTCGATCCGGTTGAGGAATTCGGGGCGGAAGCTCTGCTTGAGGAGTTCCATCAGGCTCTCCCGTATACTGTCTATGTCTTTGGCCCCCAGGATGAGATCAGACCCCAGATTACTGGTCATGATGATGATCACGTTCTTAAAGTCCACCACCCTACCCTGGCCATCGGTAAGCCGGCCATCGTCCAGGACTTGGAGGAACACATTAAAGACCTCCGGGTGGGCCTTTTCGATCTCGTCAAAGAGAATCACGCTGTAGGGCCGGCGCCGGACCGCTTCGCTTAGCTGTCCCCCCTGTTCGTAGCCCACATAGCCCGGAGGGGCCCCTATAAGACGGCTCACCGAGTGCTTTTCCCCGTACTCGCTCATGTCGATCCGGGTAAGGGCCTTTTCATCGTTAAACAGAAAGTCCGCTAGGGTCTTGGCCAGTTCGGTCTTACCCACCCCGGTGGGCCCCAGAAAGAGGAAGGAGCCCAGGGGCCGGCTGGCATCCGAGAGCCCCGCCTTATTTCGCCGTATCGCATCGGCCACCGCTTCGACCGCGGCGGTCTGGCCCACCACCCTCTGCTCCAGCACCTTCTCCAGTTCCAGGTACTTCTGGAGCTCCCCCGAAAGCATCTTGGAAACCGGAATGCCGGTCCAGACCGAAACCACCGCCGCTATGTCCTCTTCGCTCACCTCTTCCCGCAAAAGGGATGGCCCCCCGGAGCCGGCAGCGATCTGATCGCTCAGTTCCACCAGCTTCTTCTGGGCCTCGGGGATCTTGCCATGCTTTACCTCCGCGGCTTTAGCCAGATCCCCTTCCCGCTCGTAATGGGTTTCTTCTATTTTAAGTTCCTCGATAAGCTGCTTAATTTCCCGGATCCCCTGGATATGGACCTTTTCGTTTTCCCAGCGGGTGTTCATGACCTTCCGCTCCCCATCGAGCTCGGCAATTTCCTTTTCGAGCTTTTGAAGCCGGCTGCCCGAGGCCTCATCTTCTTCCCGGGCCAGGGCCTGCTTCTCTATGGAAAGCTGCAAGAGCTTGCGTTCCAGCTTGTCCAGCTCGGTGGGACGGGAATCAAGTTCCATCTTCAAGCGGCTCGCCGCCTCGTCCACCAGGTCTATGGCCTTGTCGGGGAGAAAGCGGCTGGTGATGTAGCGATTCGACAGGGTGGCCGCCGAGACCAGGGCCTCGTCCTTAATCCTCACCCCGTGATGGACTTCGTAGCGTTCCTTAAGGCCCCGGAGGATAGCTATCGTATCTTCCACACTGGGCTCGGCGGTATAGATCTGCTGGAAGCGCCGTTCCAGGGCCGCATCCTTTTCGATATGCTTCCGGTACTCATCCAGGGTGGTGGCCCCTATGCAGCGCAGCTCCCCCCGGGAAAGGGCCGGCTTAAGGAGGTTAGAGGCATCGGTGGCCCCTTCGGCGGCCCCGGCCCCCACAAGGGTGTGGAGTTCGTCGATAAAGAGGATGATCTTTCCCTCCGAGGCCTGGACCTCGTGGATCACCGCCTTAAGGCGTTCCTCGAATTCCCCCCGAAACTTGGCCCCGGCAATGAGGAGGCCCAGATCCAGGGTGAGGAGCTTCTTTCCCTTGAGCCCCTCGGGGACGTCCCCGGCCACGATGCGCCGGGCCAGCCCCTCCACGATGGCGGTTTTACCCACCCCCGGCTCTCCTATGATGACCGGGTTATTCTTGGTCCGCCGGGAAAGGACCTGCATACAGCGGCGGATTTCTTCGTCCCGGCCTATGACGGGGTCCAGCTTCTCCTGGCGGGCCAGGGCGGTCAGGTCCCGGCAGTACTTGTCCAGGACCTGAAACTTGGCTTCCGGGTTCTGGTCGGTCACCCGGGTATTGCCTCGGACCTCCTTAAGGGCCCCCAGGATGGCGTTCTTGGTGACCCCCGCCTTCTTTAAGATATCCGCCGCCTTACCCTCAGCGGAAGCAATGGCGATGAGGATATGTTCGGTGGAGACAAACTCGTCTTTTAAAGCCTGGGCCTCACCCTCGGCCTTGGCCAGGACCTTCGAGGCCGATGAGGAGAAATAGAGCTGGGCCGATTCACCGTAGATCCTGGGCTGCTTCCCCGTCAGGGCCTCCAGGGACTGTATTATTCCAGGGAGTTTGACCCCTATCCGTTCGATCAGGGGGGCCGCCATGCCATCTTCCTGCTGGAGGAGGGCCAAAAGGAGGTGTTCGATCTCTATCTGGGAGTGATCGGCCCTCTGGGCAATGGCGCTGGCCTCATTTACCGCCTCCTGGGCCTTTATGGTCATTTTATCTACATTCATCGGGTATATATATGTCCTTCATCTATAATATCTTCAATTATAGAAACAAATTTCCTTAGGGACAAGGCGGAAGAAAATAGGATAGAATGCCCCATGAACTTCGATCCCTCCTACCTGCCCTACCGTTCTATCCGCTACCCCGTCTATGCCCGGGAGGGCATGGTGGCCAGCTCTTCTCCCCTGGCTTCTTCGGTGGGCCTTGGGGTCCTCCAGGGGGGCGGCAATGCCATAGATGCGGCGGTGGCTGCTGCGGCGGCCCTGACTGTCACCGAGCCCTGCTCTAACGGCATAGGGGGTGATGCCTTTGCCCTCATCTGGTCTGGCGGAAAACTCCATGGCCTTAACGCCTCGGGCAGGGCTCCCATGAAGCTCTCGATAGATAAGCTCCTTTCCCAGGGCCATAGGGAGATCCCCATGTACGGCTGGGCCCCCACCATGGTTCCCGGGGCCCCCAAGGCCTGGGCCAGCTTGGCCCAGCGCTTCGGTAAGCTCCCCCTTAAGAGATCCCTGGAGGGGGCCATCCATTACGCCCAGGAGGGCTTTCCCCTCACCCCTAATCTGCCCTCTTCGTTTAGAGGGGCTGCCAGGATCTACTCATCCTATGGGGATAACCGGGAAGTTTTTAAGGAATGGTTTAGGACCTTCATGCCCTGGGGCAAAGACCCCCAGGCCGGAGATATCCTCGTCCTCCCCCATCATGCCCGGACCCTACAAGCCATAGGCGAAAGCGGGGCCCAGGCCTTCTATGAGGGGGAACTCGCCGAGCGCATCATCGCCGACTCTGATGAGCTGGGGGGCTATTTTTGCCGGGAGGATTTTTCCTCCTACGATGTGGAATGGGTGGACCCCATCTCCCTCAACTACCGGGGTTATGATGTCTGGGAGATTCCCCCCAATGGCCAGGGGGTGGCGGTCCTGGCGGCCCTGAATATCCTCAATAACTTTAGCTTTAACTCCCGGGATCATGCCGAAACCTATCACCTCCAGTGGGAGGCCATGAAGCTGGCCTTTAGTGATGTCCTGGCCCACCTGACCGATGTAGGCTCTATGAAGGAGGATTACCGGGAATGGCTGAGCCCCGGATACGGTAAAACCCGGGCCGCCGAAATAGGCCCCAGGGCCTCCCTCCCCCAGCCCCTAAAGCCCCCGATGGGGGGAACGGTCTACCTGGCCGCCGCCGACAAAGAAGGAAACATGGTGTCCTATATCCAGAGCAACTACAGGGGCTTTGGCAGCGGGGTGGTAGTCCGGGACACGGGGATCTCCCTGCAAAACCGGGGCTGGGATTTTTCCATGGACCGGGCCGCCGCCAATGCCCTGGAGCCGGGGAAAAAATGCTACCATACGATCATCCCCGGCTTTTTGACCAGGGAGGGCCGGCCCCTGGGCCCCTTTGGGGTCATGGGGGGCTATATGCAGCCCCAGGGGCATCTCCAGATCCTCAGTAGTATGATCGATTTTAACCTGAACCCCCAGCAGGCCCTGGATGCCCCCCGCTGGATGTGGCTGGAGGGTGCCTCGGTCCAGGTAGAAGCCGCTTTTAATGCCGAAATCGCCAAGGCCCTGGCCAAACGGGGCCACCGGGTGAGTGTTTCCCTGGACACCGTCGACTTTGGCCGGGGCCAGATCATCCTCAGGGACGAGAAGGGGGTCCTTATCGGGGCCACTGAGGGCCGTACCGACGGGAGCATCGCCGCTCTCTAGAGCCTCGCTAGGGCCCCTCCAGGGCATCAGCCCTTGAGTTTTTGCCACTTTTTTGGCATCTTTAGGTATGCCCATAAAAATTTCCCGGGATCTGCCGGCCTTCCATGCCCTCCAAGAAGAACGGGTCTTTGTCATGACCGGTGAGAAGGCCGAGAGCCAGGACATTCGGCCCCTGAGAATAGCTATCGTCAACCTCATGCCCACCACGGTGGATACGGAGATCCAGCTCCTCCGGCTTTTGGGGAACTCCCCCCTGCAGGCCGATATAAGCTTTCTTCGTATGGGAAGCCATGTATCAAAAAACGCCCCCCCGGGACACCTGGAAAAGTTCTATGTCAGCGCCCAGGACATCATGAAAGAGGGCCTCCGCTACGATGGCTTTGTCATCACCGGGGCCCCCGTAGAAACCCTGCCCTTCGAGGAGGTGGACTACTGGGACGAACTATCCCGGCTCATCGATTACTCCCAGGATAATGTCTGGTCCACCCTCTGCATCTGCTGGGGGGCCCAGGCGGGGCTCTATCGCCGCTACGGGATTCAGAAAACGCCCCTGGAAAAAAAGCTCTTTGGAATCTTCCCCCATGGGGTAAACGAAAGGTACTCCCCCCTTTTTCGGGGCTTCGATGATGAATTTTTAGCCCCCCAGTCCCGGCACACCACCGTGGACCGGGAAGCCATAGCCAGCCACAGGGAGCTTAGCATCCAATCGGAGACCGAAGAGACCGGGGTCTTCATCGTCACCGCCCGGGAGGGCCGGGAAATTTACGTCACCGGCCACCTGGAATACGACCCCCTTACCCTGGACAAGGAGTACCGCCGGGACCTGGACCGGAAGCTCCCCATAGAAATTCCCCGGAACTACTACCCCGATGATGATCCCGCCCAGGCTCCGGTGGTCCGCTGGCGGGCCCATGCCCACCTCTTTTTTTCCAACTGGCTTAATTTTGTCTATCAGGAAACCCCCTACGATCTCACTAAACTATAAACGGAGAAGTTCATGAGCAACTACAAATTTGAAACCCTGCAGGTCCATGCAGGCCAAGAGAACCCTGATTCTGCCACCGATGCCCGGGCAGTTCCCATCTACCAGACCACTTCCTATGTGTTTCCCTCCACCAAGGCCGCCGCGGGCCGCTTCGCCCTGACCGAACCGGGAAACATTTACAGCCGGATCATGAACCCCACCTGCGATGTCTTTGAAAAAAGAATCGCCGCCCTGGAAGGGGGTGTGGGAGCCCTGGCCGTGGCCTCCGGACAGGCCGCCACCCTCTACGCTATCTTGAACATAGCCAGGGCGGGGGATCACATTGTATCCGACAAATTTATCTACGGCGGAACCTCCGCCCTCTTTGCCCTCACCATGAAGGACATGGGAATAGATACCACCTTTGTAGATGGGGGAGATCCGGCCAACTTCGAAAAGGCCATGCGGGAAAACACCAAGGCCATCTTTTTTGAGACCATGGGGAACCCCAACTCCAACCTGGTGGACATAGAAGCCGTATCTGCTATAGCCCAGAAGCATGGGGTCCCGGTGATCGTCGACAATACCTTCGCCACCCCCTACTGTCTGCGGCCCCTGGAACGGGGAGCCAACGTGGTGGTCCACTCGGCCACCAAGTTCATCGGGGGCCATGGAACCACCATTGCGGGGGTCATCATAGACGGGGGGAACTTCGACTGGACCAGCGGGGGGAAGTTCCCCGGCCTAAGCGAAGCCCATCCCTCCTACCATGGGGCGGTGTTCACCGAGATAGCCGGCAAGGCCGCCTATATCATCAAGGCCCGAACCACCCTGCTCCGGGACGCAGGGGCGGCCCTGGCTCCCTTTAATGCTTTCCTTCTATTACAGGGCCTCGAGACCCTGTCTTTACGGGTGGAGCGGCACATAGAAAATGCCCTTAAGGTCGTCGACTTCCTCTCCAAACACCCCAAGGTAAGCAGGGTAAACCACCCCTCCCTGGAAAACCACAAGGACCACGGCCTGTACAAACGATACTTCCCCAAGGGGGCCGGTTCAATCTTTACCGTGGAGCTTAAGGGAACCATAGAAACCGCCCGGACCTTCGTAGAGGGCCTCAAGCTCTTTTCAAACCTGGCCAACGTGGCGGATGTGAAATCCCTGGTGATCCACCCCGCCACCACCACCCATGGACAGTTAAGCGAAGAGGAATTGAAAGCTCAGGGCATTAACCCCACGAGCATACGGCTCAGCATAGGGACCGAGCATATCGATGACATCATATTTGATCTTTCCCAGAGCTTCGATGCCCTGGGCTAGGGCTAGGCAGATGAAGCCCCCCCTGGGTATGCAAAGACAGATGAGCTGCTTACAATAGGCCATGGCCCTCGAATCATCCTTATCCAGGGAAGAAGCCTGGAACTTGCTGCGGAGCTATAACAAGGACCCCTTTCATATACAGCATGCCCTTACCCTGGAGGGGGTCATGGCCTGGTATGCCCAGGAGATGGGCAATAGTGATGAAAGGGATTTCTGGGCCATCGTAGGGCTCCTCCATGACATAGACTTCGAGATGTACCCGGAGGAACACTGCCTTAAGGCCCGGTCCCTCCTGGAGGCCGGGGGGGCCAATGAGGCCCTGATCCGGGCGGTCTGCTCCCACGGCTGGGGCCTTACGGGGGCCGCCGAAAAGCCCGAACACCCCATGGAAAAGGTCCTCTTTGCGGCCGATGAGCTCACGGGCCTCATATGGGCGGCGGCCATCATCAGGCCCAGTAAAAGCGTCATGGACATGGAGCTAAAGTCGGTGAAGAAGAAGTTCAAGACCCCCAGCTTCGCCGCCGGCTGCAACAGGGATGTGGTCCAGAAGGGAGCGGACGATCTGGGCTGGGACCTGGATGATCTCATAACGAAAACCATCCTGGCCATGCGCTCCTGCGAGGCCGGGGTAAACGATTTTATGGCAGCGTATTCACCAGAATAATAAGAAAGAGGTAGGAAGATGAATAAGGTTTTTGTGACGAAGGAAATTCTCCCGGAAGAAACCAGGGTGGCCCTGGTCCCGGCGGATGTGAAAAAACTCATAACATTGGGTTACGAAGTTGGCATAGAAAAGGGAGCGGGCCTAAAGACCGGTTATTCCGATGGGGAGTATACCGAGGCGGGGGCCCGGATCTTCTCCTCCCCCGAGGAGGGCTTTGGCTTTGCCGACATCATCGTCAGGATCAACAAGCCCGATGATATTGGGGGTATCAAAAGCGGGACCCTTCATATTAGCTCCTTCGATGTATTCAACCATGGAGAGGCCATAAAACAATACGCCGCCGCCGGAATCAAGCTTATCAGCCTGGAAATGGTCCCCCGGACCACATTGGCCCAAAAGATGGACATCCAGAGTTCCCAGATGTCCCTGGCCGGCTACTATGCGGTAATCCTGGCGGCCTCCCGGCTGCCCAAGATCTTCCCCATGATGATGACCCCCTCGGGGAACATCAGCCCCGCCCGGGTCTTTGTCATCGGCGTAGGGGTGGCGGGGCTCCAGATCATCGCCACCGCCAAGCGGCTGGGGGCCCGGGTAGAGGCCTTTGACACCCGCCCGGTGGTCGAAGAACAGGTTAAATCCCTGGGGGCCCGGTTTATCAAAATAGACCTGGGCGAGATGGGCCAAACCGAACAGGGCTATGCCCGGGAACTGACCCCTGAACAGATCGAGTTGCAGCGCCAGGGCCAGGCCAGAATCTGCGCCCAATCGGATGTGGTCATCACCACCGCCAAGGTCTTTGGGCGGAAGGCCCCGGTCCTCCTTACCAAGGAGATGACGGCCCAAATGAAGAGCGGGTCCATCATCATCGACATGGCGGTAAAAACCGGAGGCAACGTGGAAGGCTCGGACCCCAATAAGGATGTGGTCCTCGATAACGGGGTTACCATCATAGGGGGGGACGGCCTGGAACGGTTTATCCCCCGGGACGCCTCGGGCATGTACTCGGGGAATATTTTCGCCATGCTGGAACACTTCTGGGACAGCGAAGCCAAGACCTTTAAGGTCGATACCAGTGACGAAATTATGCAGGGCTGCCTTATCACCAATGAGGGCTCCATAGTCCATGAACGATTTAAAGATCAATAGAGAAGCACAGAAAGGAGTAATTTGTATATGGAATTAATGCTTTTGGTATTTATTTTTACCATCGCCACCTTCCTGGGAACCGAACTCATCTCCAAGGTTCCTTCCCAGCTTCACACTCCCCTCATGTCGGCCACCAATGCCATCTCGGGGATCACCATTGTGGGAGCCATGGTGGCCTGTGCGGTTAACCCCACCGGCACCCTGGGAATGATCATTTCCTTTTTAGCCATCGTCCTGGCGGCCATCAACGTGGTGGGGGGCTATGCGGTGACTAACCGGATGCTCGACATGTTCGGCAAGAAGGGGGACCAATGATCATCAATCTGGCATACATGGGAGCCTGCATTTTCTTTATCATAGGCATAAAGAAACTCAATAAGCAGGCCACGGCCCGGCAGGGTAACTTCCTCTCTACCATAGGAATGGCCATCGCCATCATCACCGTCTTTTTCGATCAGGATGTGATTAGTTCCTGGAACAGCGTAAACTGGGTTCAAAACGGATACCTCTGGGTCCTTTTTGCCATCATGATAGGGGGCCTTATAGGTTTTATCTGGGCCAAGAAGGTCCAGATGACCGGCATGCCCGAGCTGGTAGCCCTCTTTAACGGTTTCGGGGGCCTCGCATCGGCCCTGGTGGCCTTTTCCCAGTTTACCAAGGATCCCCTGGAGGCGGACCCCATCGTGACGGTCTCCATAGCCCTGACCATCTTCATCGGGGCCATCGCCTTCTCCGGATCCATGCTGGCCTGGGGGAAACTCTCGGAACGCATCACCGGCCGGGCCATCGTCTTTAAGGGACAAAAACCCCTCAACCTCCTCATCATCCTGGGGGTCATCGGGGCCGCCGTGGTCTACATCATGCCCAGCGCGGACCCCCATTTCCAGCTCATGGCGGTAGTGGGTCTCATGGGCATCTCATTGATCTTTGGGGTCACCATAGTACTCCCCATAGGCGGGGGGGACATGCCGGTGGTTATCTCCCTCATGAACAGCCTCTCGGGGCTGGCGGCGGCGGCGGCGGGCTTCATCATCTCCAACACGGTCCTCATCGTGGCGGGCTGTCTGGTGGGCTCCTCGGGGATAGTACTCTCCCTGATCATGTGCAAGGCCATGAACCGTTCCATCAGCAACCTCCTCTTCAGCGGCTTTGGTGCCGTGGACTCCTCATCTTCCAAGGGCCCCCAGTCGGAACCCAAGGCGGTAAGCACCGAAGACGCCTACATGATCCTCGAAGCCGCCTCCTCGGTGGTCTTTGTCCCCGGCTACGGCATGGCGGTTGCCCAGGCCCAGCATGTGGTGAAGGAACTGGCTTCCAAGCTGGAAGAGAACGGCACGGAGGTAAACTTTGCCATCCACCCCGTAGCGGGCCGCATGCCCGGCCACATGAACGTCCTTTTGGCAGAGGCGGATATACCCTACGAGCAGCTTAAGACCATGGATGAAATTAACCCCGCCATGCCCATGCAGGATGTGGCCATCGTCATCGGAGCCAACGATGTGGTAAACCCCGCAGCCGAGACCGATGAGGGCTCCCCCATCTACGGGATGCCCATCATCAAGGCCTATCAGGCCAAGACGGTCTTTGTCCTCAAGCGGGGAAAGGGCCGGGGTTTCTCGGGGATAGAGAACGAGCTCTTTTACTATCCCAACACCCTGATGATCTACGGAGATGCCAAGGCCACCATTTCGGCTCTGGGCTCCGAGTTCTCAGGTACCTAGGACCCGGGACCCCATGGGTATAGATTTCACCGAAACCCCCCTGGCCGAGTTGTATGGGTCCAACTGTTTCTCCAATACGGTCATGAAGGAAAGGCTTCCAGGAAACATCTACCAGGAAGTGGTGGCGGTCCAAAAGGGTGAAAAGGAACTAACCCTGGAAGTGGCGGATCTAGTGGCCTCTTCCATGAAGGAATGGGCCATGGCCAAGGGGGCCACCCACTATACCCACCTCTTCCAACCCCTGACCGGCCTCACCGCCGAAAAGCATGATTCCTTTATCAGCCCCACCGGGGACGGCAGGGTAATCATGGAATTTTCCGGAAGGGAGCTTATTAAGGGGGAGTCCGATGCCTCCAGCTTCCCCTCCGGGGGCCTCAGGGCCACCTTCGAGGCCCGGGGATACACCGCCTGGGACCTCACCAGCCCGGCCTTCTTAAAGTCGGACCCCACAGGAACCACCCTCTGCATCCCCACGGCCTTTATCAGCTACTACGGTCAGGCCCTGGACGAAAAGGTTCCCCTCTTAAAATCCCTTGATGCCCTCTCCCGGCAGGCCCTGAGGCTGCTCAAGATCCTGGGGGACAGCAGCGCCAGCCGGGTCCATGCCTGTCTGGGGCCCGAGCAGGAATATTTTCTGGTGGATAAGAACTACTACGACCAGCGGCCGGATCTGCTCCTTACCGGAAGAACCGTCTTTGGGGCCCTCCCCGCCAAGGGCCAGGAGATGAAGGACCATTACTACGGGGCCATTAAAGAGAGGGTGGCAGCCTTTATGCGGGAACTCAATACGGAACTCTGGAAGGTAGGAATCCCCGCCAAGACCCAGCATAATGAAACCGCCCCCAGTCAATATGAAATAGCCCCCGTCTATGCCAACAGTACCGCCGCCGTGGATGCCAATCAGTTCATCATGGAGACCCTTCAGAATGTGGCCCGCCGGTATGGCATGGAAGCCCTGCTCCACGAAAAACCCTTCGCGGGGGTGAACGGATCGGGGAAGCACATTAACTGGTCCCTGGAGACCGACACGGGGGTCAAGCTCCTTAACCCCGGTGAAAACCCCGGCTCCAACGCCCGCTTCCTCCTGTTTACCGCCGCGGTGGTAGAGGCGGTGGATAGGTACGCCCCCCTCCTCAGGGCCGCCGCCGCCGTGGCAGGGAACGACCACCGGCTGGGACATAACGAAGCCCCCCCGGGGATCATCTCGATCTTCTTCGGCGGCCCCCTGACCGAGATCTTCGAAAACATCGCCCTGGGCCTGAGCACGGGAAAAAAGAAAACCCAGGACTCGGAGCTTAGGGAAAGCATAAAAATAGGAGTTACCAGTCTACCGGCCCTGCCCAAGGATGTATCGGACCGGAACCGGACCAGCCCCCTGGCCTTTACGGGAAACAAGTTTGAATTCCGCATGGTGGGATCTTCCCAATCTGTAGCGGGCCCCACCACCTATTTAAACACCGCCCTTGCCCAGGTACTAAAGGAAATTGCCGACACCCTGGAAAAACTGGATCCAAAGAAAGCAGATATAAATGAAGCCATCCACGGCCTCATTAAAAAATCCTATGCCAAACACCGCCGGGTAGTGTTTAACGGCAATAGCTATTCCGGAGACTGGGTAAAGGAGGCCGAAAAGCGGGGCCTCCCCATCCTCAATAACACCCATGAGGCCCTGGAAATCCTGGATCAGAAGGAATACGTGGAACTCTTTGAAACCCACGGGGTTTTTTCTAAGGAAGAAATAGAAAGCCGCAAGCTTATATATATAGAAAAATATTCCAAGCAGATAAACATAGAGGCAGGGGTAAGCATAGAAATGGCCCGGCGCCAAATCTACCCCGCCGTGACCGCCTACGCAGCCCTCCTGGCCCGGGATGCCGCCGCCCTCTCTGCCATTAAGGCCCCCTCCGCATCCCAGGAAAACCGGGCCGTCCAGATCGCCAAACTAAGCCAGGAACTGGACAAGGCAATCCTCACCCTGGAACTCGTCCTGGGCAAAACCCAGGACATAGAAGACCCCCAGAGCCAGGCCCGATCCTACTCCGAAAAAGTCATCCCCGCCATGGAACAGGTCCGCCTCAAAGCAGACTCCCTGGAAAAACTCGTCGCCAAAGACAAGTGGCCCTTCCCCGGCTATGAGGAGCTGTTGTTTAAGCTGTGATAAATTTTCTAAAATCAATTTTAACCATGTCCCATATCTCATAAATTTCAATAACTAATGGTCTCATTTGGTTCCAATCTAATTCTGAACTATATGAATGTCGTATAAAATGTCTAAATAATAAATAATTTTCCATTCTCGTTTTTAATTCATTCCTGAAAATTCTAAATTTTTGGGAATTATCACCATATGCCATCTCAAATAAAGTTTTATGCCATTTATTATCATTAGGTAGTATTTCATTCAAGTATTTGAAAACCAAAATAACAAGACTTTCTATTCCATTATAAAAAGAATGCAGTACCTGTGCGCATGCAGTTATCTCAATAATATCTGGTTCTTTAAGTTTACATAGATCCAGTAAAGGTTTTACATCATTCAATAATTTATCAATTCGTGAAATTTCATGCTCTATTTTTATTTTTATTGATTCATCCAATTTGTACTACCTCTCCTATTTTTTGTAACATAAGGTAGAAATCCTCATCAGAATCAAAATTAACCAAATCTATTTTATTATCAAAATCAAAGTACAGCCTAGAATATAGGCTGAAATATTTACCATGAGGAACCCCTTTTATTCCTATGTCTATATCAGAGTTTTGATTAATATTTCCTGTAACCAGTGAGCCAAATAGAAAAACCGCCCCACACCCCTCTTTTTTGAGTAAATTGGTAGCTGCTTCAATATCGTCACGATATTTTTCCGGAATTTTAAGATCCATGACTATACTATAGCATAAAAATATCCATTATGTCAACAATACAAAGGTTTTATAGAATACTCCCCATAGGAATACAACACGTTTTGGCCATTTTCTGCATATGCCCGCTCATTGTTAACCTTGAAGCCAACAGCTATTATTGCCTGGAGACTGTAATGGTTTGTATTGTAATTTTTACCATCGGTGGCAGTTATCCGGTATTTCCGGATAACTGAGATTTCATCCAATTCACCATCTGAAAAAATATTTTTTAAGTGTTCATTAATAGTACGGATATTTATATCATACAGCTCAGCCATCATCTTCTGGGTCAGCCAGATATTCTCATCTTCGTACCGCATTTCCAGGCTTTTTTCATCATCCCCTGTAGCCGCCACAAAGGTCAAATACTCGGCCGCTGAACTGCGGATGGTGATTTCTGTATTTTTCTTCTTGCTCATTTGCTTTTCCTCTTAGCAATTTTCTTTATCTCCCTGTCAAAATCTGATTCAAACAAGCGATCCTGTATAATTCGGTATTTTTCGAATTCGCTTTCGGCATGTTCCTTTGCCACTTGGGCACTTATCTTACCGCTGTCTTTCAGTAATTCCCTGTCATCTGCTTCTAGAAATCGGTCAAGACGCAAGGCCCAGTCCTCCATAGTCATGGGGATATGCCTTTTTGCCCTGTCCTCTGCCAGGTCAAGGTAGGCATTGACGATACGTCCAAGGGATTCAATTTCGGCCTCGGTCAGGTAATTCTTGGCTACTGAGACATCAGTTTTGACAATTTTCCCTAGAGGGCTCTTCTCCCATGTAGTCAAACCCATGTGGTCTTTTTTGGCATTAGCCCTTTCTTTGATAACTTCAGCGGCAGTATGACCATGTACAGCATAGTGCATTTTGTTCTGAACCTTGGCAAAAAAATCCTTGGTAATTGGCGAGTTTTTGCTATAATCCATGGCTGTGGCATAAATATCCGTTATTTTCTGATAAAACCGCCGTTCACTGAGCCTGATTTCCCGTATTTCCGCAAGAAGATGCTCAAAATAGTCCTCGTCAAGAAAAGCGCCATTTTCCATCCTTTTACGGTCAATAACATAACCCCGCAATGCATAATCCCTTAATACCGAGGTAGCCCATTGCCGAAATGCCGTAGCCCGCCTGCTGTTTATCCGGTAACCCACAGCGATTATGGCATCGAGGTTGTAGTGTTTTATAGGCCTTTCTACATTCCGCCTACCCTCTGTTTGAACTACCGAGAATTCCTCGGTAGTTGATATTTCATGCAATTCGCCTTCTGTAAAGATATTTTGCAAATGCAAAGATATGTTATCGGTAGAACAGTCAAACAGAGCAGCCATGAGTTTCTGACTTAGCCAGATGGTCCCGTCCTGAACCCGAACCTCTATGCCGTTTTCACCCGCTTGCTTGGTGAAAATGAGGAATTCGGCGGTACTGTTACGGATTTGCAAGGTTTTAGGCGGCATAGGAGGCTCCTTGGTTACCTGTTTTCTTAACTTTTTTATGTAAGGGTTCTGTTTTGCTTCAGAAAATTCATATTCCTTTTTCATAACTAATCCCCATATTACGTTCGTTCTGTTATTGGACTTGTTCGACAACGAACTTGGCATAGCCAAGGTTTGTCGGTTTCCGAACAACTATATTATATAATTTTCCTGAGCTTCATTATTTTTGGAATAAATATCAATCTCTATTTCTTCTTGGATGTTCGTAAATCGTTAATATATTCGGTCACATCATCAGGATTTTTAAACCCAGCCTCTTTGGCAGCACCTTCCATAGATTTTTGAAAATCAGCTAATACTATAGGATTTGAAATTTGTCCTTTGGTTGATAATTTTTCCAGTTCCATGATCTTTACTCCTTACATACCATGTAGATAAATTATCCATAACTGATTATTTTGTCAACTGTTTTCAATTATATTAAGATATTGGAAATATAGTTATTATTAAAAAGCCACAGGCCTTACTCCCAAGGCAGTTGCCAGAGTAAAGGGAGTACGCCTGTGTGAAATTATTTTGTCATCCTACTATCTGCTTCCTGGTATTCCAGCGAAAATCTAATTCCCCGGCGAATAGGCCATTCTGCCATTATTACCCACAGCAACAAACCTGGTGCCGCCATAAGCGATTCCATAGATACCATTTTCACCAAATCCGCTAGCACCGGGGACAGTTGGGCTTGCACCGGTTCCTTCGCCGCCTGCTATACCTGTCCAGTTTATGCCATCGGTTGAATAGGCCATTCTGCCATTTTGGCCTCCAGCAACAAACCTGCCGCCGCCATAGGCGACTCCATAAATACTATTTTCACCAAATCCGCTAGCACCGGGGACAGTTGGACTAGCGCCAGTTCCAGTACCGCCTGCTATGCCTGTCCAGTTTATGCCATCGGACGAATACGCCATTCTGCCACTAGCGCCTACAGCAACAAACCTGCCGTTACCATAAGCGATGCCATTAATTTGATTAGTACCAAATTGGCTATCTCCGGGGGTTGGTGGATTTGGGCCGGTTCCGGTACCCCGTTCTATAACTGTCCACGATGTGCCATCTGTTGAATAGGCCATTCTACCTCCAGCACCTACAGCAACAAATTTATTAGAGCCATATGCAATTCCTTGGATATTAGCAGCACTAAATCTAGCTTCCTCGCTAGGTATACCTGTCCAGGATGTACCATTTTCCGAATAGGCCATTCTCCCACCATCGCTTACAGCAACAAACCTACCGCCGCCATAGGCGATTCCACGAATAATATTAGTACCAAATGTGCTATCACCGAGATCGCCGACGGAAATGGCGCCTGCTATGCCTGTCCAGTTTATACCATTAGTCGAATACGCCATTCTGCCGCCTTGACCTACAGCAACAAACTTGTCACCGCCATAAACGATTCCATAAATATAATTAGTACCAAATGTACTATCTCCGGGGTTACTTGGATTGCCGATTCCATCACCGCCTGCTATACCTGTCCAGGATGTACCATTTGCCGAATACGCCATTCTGCCATTTTGGCCTACTGCAATAAGCATGCCGCTACCGTAGGCGATACCACTGATACTATTAGTACCAAATCCGCTATCACCGGGGGTTTCTGGATTTGCAACAGTTCCAGAACCACCTGCTATGCCTGTCCAGGTTACTCCAAGGTTATTGGGGCCGCCATTACTATTGTCGTTGTTGTCACCTCCGGTAGGGCTAGAGCAGGCAGCCAAAGACAAGGCAATTACACCGATAAGGGTGATAAAGCCAAAAAACTTCAGATTTTTCAATTTTTTTGACAAGTTTTCCATAAAATCTCCTTTTTTTGGGTTATAACACCTGTTTTTATTGGATTTTTTGCATGAAAATGCTTATATATGTCAAAACAAGCGTCCATAAGGCAATTTTACCATTCTATTTGACGCTTGTCAATAACCATAAAGCAATTACTATTGCTCTATTGACAAGTGGTAAAGATGACAAATATTCGTGATATATTGGCCTACAACCTAAAGCAGAACCGCAAAAAATGCGGTATTTCCCAGGCAAAATTAGCTGAAAAAGCTAATATAACTACGCAATATATCGCGATGATAGAAGTTTCCCGTAAATTCCCCAGTCCAGAAATGCTTGATCGCATTGCCAAAGCATTAAACATCGAAAGTTATGAGCTATTCATGGTCCAGACATCCCCTGAAAATGCAATGGAGCGGCTTCATGATACCCTGGTCTCTAATCTCGAGCAGGTGGTTAGCGATGCAGTGGAAAAAGCGATAGCAAGTAAAATAAAATAATACCTAGGATTGAAAACGCTACCACCACCTCAATATCAAGACTTCACTATTCCTTCACCGCTGGACAAAAACATGCCCCTAGCGACTCCGGTGGCAGGGAAGCCCTTTTTTATGATTCCAGTATATAGCGAATTAGTCCTGCCAATGTCGTCGCCAGGAGCATTTTTTGCTCCAGCTGAGCAAGCAATGAGCGGTTGGATTGAGAAGAGCCTTTCATAATCCATCCTACAAGTAAGGGTGTGGGTAAGAGATGATATATTATGTCGGGAAAAGTGCTAGATACCTTGTGCTGGGCTATACCCTGCCACCAGATGATTTGGTTTGATCTCGCCACCTACTAGGATCAAACATGGGGAGGGGTGGGGGTTGCTTGGGGCTAGGAATATCTGGGAATTCTCCGCTGGAGGAGACCGCGGGTAAAGCAGAATAGGATAATGAAAAGATCTCCGGCATCCAGTATGTGCGAGGGAAGCTGAACGCAATGATAGGATACGAGAAACTGGGTGCCGGGGGCTCCGTAGGCGGGTTCATCTCAATTCCTAGACCGGAGCGGCACCCACCCCTCTTGGGGTTATATATAATATGTGGCGAGATCAATCCTACCTCAAAAACCTTAACACATTATCCTCTGCCTTGAAGGTCCCTGAACGCATCTCGTCCCGGAGGCGTATGATAGGCTTCTTGATGCGCTGCATCTCTTCGATGTCGTTTAGATGAACGGCCAGGACCGCTCCCTTACGGTCCAGGGCATTACAGGCCACCTTAATGGCCTTGGATACCATGTTGAGGATGTTCCATGGGAGCTTCAAGTTCAAGGCAAGGACCCATCGGCCCCTGTAGTACAGGGTCTTCCCATAGTACTTCCAGGGTGTATCTTTATTCTCATTACTTATTTTTTGCTTTTTATGTGGGTTTATGTTTTCTAATGTTATCTCTTCAGATTCATTTATTTCATTATTTGCGAATGTGTCGGCAAGCATTGCAGAGATGCTTTCAAGATCTGCCCTGCCCTCTTGGTCCTTGTCTGTTCCCCGGGCGTAGGCGATAAATTCCCGGCGGCTGAGGGTCATAAGCTTGTCAAAGACCTCATCTTTGGGGTGTTTCTTCAAGGCCCGCTCGAGGTAGGTCAGTTTGGTAGCCCCCTCCTCCTGCCTAAAGCCCCGGGCATCCAGTTCAGCCTGGTGTTTTAGGTACATTTTGCCCATCAGGAGCCAGTTATAGACATTACTGCGGCTTACCTGCATCCTAACCGTGAGCCCTTCGATGTAGTTATTCATGGACCGGCAGCCATACAGTAAATAAACCTTCTCCGCCTGGATCCGCACGAGGGTCAAACTGACATTTAGAACGGCATTATTGGCTATTTTTAAATAATCCTGGATACCCTGATCCAACTCCAGGGGGTCGTATGAAGCCACATACTCAGGGTTAAGTATGTTCAGGCTTACTAGATTATTCATGGGACTATAATAATATGTATTATGGAAAAATCAAGGGATTTTTGACAAAAATTGTCATATTTCAGGTGGTTACTGGTAAATTTTGGTCTAACCAGTCGGACTCTTTTTCGAGCATCCCAGACAAAACCAGTCTAACCAGTCGGACCCTTTCGAGCATCCCTGGCGAAACTGGTCTAACCAGTCGGACCAATTCCACTCTCATATAGGATTCAATCCAACCGGTTAGACCATTTTACCCATCTTGAATGATTCCAGTCAAATTGATTAGACCAAATTGAACCTCCGTGATCTCTGTGCCGCTGTGAGAGTTTATTCAAAAGACTTGACACCCTTATAGTTTGTAGAGCAGGATGCGTTTGTAGTAGATTACAGGGATTATCATTAGGGAGAAGATTATGAGAAGTTTACGTAAGCCAGTTCACCCGGGGAGAGTGTTTTATTTAGATGTACTTCTTCCATTGGAATTAACGGTCACAGATGCATCCCGTATGATGGGGGTAACACGTAAGACCCTCTCGGAGCTTGTAAATGAAAGATCAGCATGCACCCCACAAATGGCTTTAAGGATTGCTACTGTCACCGGTACCAGTGCAGAAAGCTGGCTTGCCATGCAGGTAAAACTCGACCTATGGAAGGCCCGTCAGAATGAAACAGGACCATTGAAAAAATTCCCACAAGTAGCCCTTTGAGCAATCCTTAGCCCCCTCCCGATAACACTTGTAGGATTGATTAAAAAAAGGCTCTTCTCAGCCTAACCGATTAGACCATTTTCTACCCCATCTCACTTGTAGGATTGATTATGTAAAGGCTCTTCTCAGTCTAATCCCTCATAGCTTGCTCAGCTGGAGCAAAAAATGGTCCCTGCGGCGACTTCGGCTGCTGAAGAAATTTATATACACTAACTAATGAGTATGGGATGCAGGCCGTTCGAGCCGCGGGGGCCATGTTTTTGTCCAGCGGTGAACTGCGAATGAGGTCTTAGTTCTTAGATAGAGATTTTAAATCAATCCTACAGAAAACCCTGCCGATGATGAGACTCGAACTCAAACGGCCTTACGGCCAGAGGATTTTAAGTCCTCTGTGTCTACCATTCCACCACATCGGCGAATACCTTAACAGGAAAAGAGTACCATGGGGGGCTTTAACCCTGCAAGGGCTGCTAGCCTGCCAGGGCGGCTAGCTTTTCACGGATAAACTCGCTCTTTTCTTTGAGGCCTATGTTTCCGGCGGCAAAGATGAGGACGTTGGGGTGTTTGGGGTCCAGCTTGATCTTTCCCGAGGATTCCTTCATGAGCCGGACCAGGCGGTCCACCGAGACCTTGGAAACCTTGCCGAACTCGGCTCGGACCTGGCCTCCCCTCTCCCTGAGGGAAGAGACAGAGAGTTCCCGGCAGATGATCCGCAGCTCCGCCAGGGCCAGAAGGCTGGCTGCTTCGTCGGGCGGGGGGCCAAAGCGGTCCAGGAGTTCATAGTCCAGGCCCTCCAGTTCTTCCCGGCTGCGGATGGCGGCGATCTTCTTGTAGATCTCCATCTTCTCCTGGGCCGAATCGATGTAGCTGTCGGGGATAAAGCCCGAATACTCCAGCTCCAGGAGGGTCTCGGTCTCGCCCTCGTAGTTTTCGTCCTCCAGGCGCCGGACTGCCTCGTCCAAGAGGCGCATGTAAAGTTCAAAGCCCACGGAGTAGATGTCCCCGCTCTGCTCCCGGCCCAGGAGGTTCCCGGCCCCGCGGATCTCCATGTCCTTCATGGCAATTTTAAAACCCGAGCCCAGTTCGGTAAAATCGGAAATAACCTGAAGGCGCTTCATGGCTACTTCGGTCAGGGCCCGGTCTTTGGGGTAAAAGAGGCGGGCATAGGCCAGGCGGTCCGAGCGGCCCACCCGTCCCCGGAGCTGGTAGAGCTGGGAGACCCCGTACATGTCCGCCCGGTCTATGATGATGGTATTCACGTTGGGGATGTCTATGCCGTTCTCGATGATGGTGGTGGACACAAGGACATGGAAGCCCCCGTGGACAAAGCGGTGCATGATGTCTTCCAGCTCCTGGCCGTCCATCTGCCCGTGGGCACACTCGATGAGCATCTCCGGGAGAAGCCGCTGCAGCTTAATCTGGGTGTCCCGCAGGGTCTCAATGCGGTTATGGAGGTAAAAAACCTGGCCTCCCCTTTCGGCTTCCTGGCGTATGGCCTGGGCCACCCGCTCTTCGTTGTACTCTTCAATGCTGGTCTCTATGGGGTGCCGGTTAAGGGGGGGGGTGGCCAGAAGGCTCATGTCCCGGATCTTTAAGAGGCTCATGTGGAGGGTCCGGGGGATGGGGGTGGCCGAAAGGGTAAGGCAGTCCACGTTGGCCTTGAGCTCCTTTAGCTTCTCCTTATCCTTTACCCCAAAGCGCTGTTCCTCATCGATAACCATAAAGCCCAGGTTCTTAAAGCTCACATCCTTTTGGATGATCCTGTGGGTCCCCACCAGAAGATCGATCTCTCCCTTCCTGACCAGCCCTAAAATTTCTTTGGTCCGCTTGCGGTCCACAAAGCGGGAGAGCATGGCCAGCCGGATGGGGAACTGGGCGAAGCGTTCAACAAAGTTTTCGTAGTGCTGGTCCGCCAGGATGGTGGTGGGGGCCAGGAAGGCGGCCTGCTTCCCTCCCATGATGGCCTTAAAGCAGGCCCGGACGGCCACTTCGGTTTTCCCGTAGCCCACGTCTCCGCAGATGAGCCGGTCCATGGGATGGGGGCTCTCCATATCAACCTTGATCTCCTCGACGCAGCGAAGCTGGTCCTCGGTCTCCTCAAAGGGAAAGGCGGCCTCGAACATGGTCTGCCATTCGGTGTCCCTGGGGAAGGCAAAGCCCTGGGCCTGCTTGCGGCGGGAATAAATGAGGAGGAGCTTTTCGGCGATATCCTCCACCGATTTTTTCACCCTCCCCTTCCGGTTCTCCCAGCTTTTAGATCCCAGGGTGTCCAGCCGGGGGGGAGCCCCCTCGTTGCCTATGTAACGCTGAACCAGGTTCACCTGCTCTATGGGAACAAAGACCGTCTCTTCTCCCGCGTATTCCACATTGATGTAATCCCGCTCATGCCCCAGGGCCTTGATTCGTTCTATGCCCATAAAGAGCCCTATGCCATAGTTGATGTGCACCACATAGTCCCCGGGGTTGAGTTCCACAAAGGTATCGATCTGAGCGCTCCGGACGGTCTTGAGGGACCGGGGGGGCCGGCGGCGGCGGCCGAAGATCTCGTTCTCCTGGATGACCATGAGTTTCGCATCGGGGAGGGAAAACCCCGAGGACAGGGGCAGGGCCCCCACCAGGACTTCATCGTCCCGAAGGAGTTCGGCGATCCTGGCCGATTGGACCTCCGATTCGGCGGCCACCGCCAGATCCCAGCCCTGACGGCGGAGGGCGGCAAACTCCTCCTTAAGGTAGTCCACATTGCCAAAGAAGCTCCGGGGAGGTTCCGAGGCGGCGCTGATCCTCTGGGCCCCCTCCTCTCCTCCCCCCTTAATCGTAAGAAAGGAAACCCGCCGCTCCATGGACTGGCGCAGATCCCGGAAATTAAAGAGGAGCCGTTTGGGCAGGGGGACTTCCTTTTCCCTCCGGGCCCGGACATAGAGGTTCTGGTATTCCTTCTCTAAACTCTCCTGGGCATTCATGAGCCGCTCGGTATCCAGGAAGACCAGGGTCCCCCCCTCCCCCAGATAGTCCGCCGCCGAAGAGGGCCTGTCAAAGGCCAGGGGGAAGAGCAGCTCCTCCCCGCTGATGCTCCCCCGGGCCCGGAGTTCCTCGATGATGGCACCGGCTCCCTCCTCGGTAAACTCTTCGCACAAAGCCAGGTTCTTCTCTAAACAGGCGATCCGGTCCTCGGTCCAGACCAGCTCTTTGAGGGGGCGGATGAGAAGCTCATCCTGCCTGTCCAGGCTGTTTTGGCTTAGGGGGTCAAAGTGCCGGATCGATTCTATGGTTTCAAAGTCGATGAGGATCCGGAAGGCCTCACTTTCATCCCCCATGAGAAGATCCAGGACCTCCCCCCGGAGGCTAAACTCCCCCCGGACCTGGACCCGGGGTACCCTGGTGTAGCCGTAGGAGATGAGGGTCTGGGCCAGAGTACTGGGGTCCAGGGTCTGGCCGGTTTTTAGGGGAATGAGGAGTTCCCGGATATAGTCCGGGGGAGGAAGGGGGCAGAGGAAGGACCTCTGGGGGAGGATAAAGACCCCCCCGCTCTGGGAAGCCAGGGATGAAAGGAAGGCCATCCTTTCCCCAAAGACCGCCGAAAGGGGGGCCATGTCCCTATAGGGCAGGGTTCCCCACCAGGGGAGGATCTGGGGCCGGGGGGCCGGGGGGGGAAGGACCGTTTCGAGATCCCCCATAAGCAGGGCCGCCTCGGTGTCCGAGGGCACCACCGCCATAAGGGGGCCCTGGGAAAGAAAGAGGGAGATGAGGATCCCCGGCAGGGAGCCCTCGGCGGCATCGATCTCCAGGGGGAACTGACCTGCGTTAAAGCTTTTCTGGACCCCCTGAACCGCCGGGGAGGAGTTAATTTTTTGCAATAAAAAAGGAAAGGATAAGGTATTCATGCATCTTTACCGATTCTATAATAGTATAGAAGGGGCGGCGAACGCAACGGAAGGAGCGGCGAATGAGCCCCATGTCAGGAGCGGAGCTTGAAAAAAATTGCCCTTATACCCCTATTGTTACTCCTTATTCAGGTGATGCCGGTTTTTTCCAATCCGGGTATTTCCCTCAATATTCGTTTTTATGACCGGCGGGTCTACTATCTTGAAGAGGATCCCATCCTTCTCTTGCTAACCATCACCAATAATAGCCCCTCTCCCTTTAGGTTTAGGCTGGCGGAAGAGCGGGTCTTCTCGGTGGACTTTGATGTCCGGACCTCTTCGAACCGGGCCGTGGACCCGGCGGAGTATCTGGTCCGCCGCCGCAGCGGGAGCCAGCAGGTCTTTTTCCGGGAGGTCACCATAGAGACCGGGGAGTCCTTTTCCTTTGTGGAGGATCTGCGGAACTATGCGGCCTTTGCCCAGACCGGGGCCTTTGTGGTCCAGGCCCGGCTCTACCCGGAGCTGAACCAGGCGGCTTCTTTGGAGATAGTCCCCGGCAGCACCCTGTCCGCCTCGGGGGCCCCCCTGGAGTCCAACCGCCTGAGCCTGAGCCTCCGTCACCGGCCCCTGGATGGGCCTGAGGGGATCCCCCTGGAACTGGATCTGGACACTAATGCGATCCTCATGAGGGAGAGGCTCCCCCCCGACGAGGTGATCAGCTATCTTCTTACTGCCCGGCAAAGGGGGGAATGGGAGAAATTCTTCCTCTACCTGGACCTGGAAGCCATGCTCTCCCGGGATGGGAACCGGAGACGGCAATGGCAGGCCGAATCGGAAGAGGGCCGGCGGCGCATGCTGGAGCGCTACAGGCTGGATCTGCAGAACTCCCTTATTGATGGGGACATTACCCTCATACCCCGGAACTTTATTATCGAACGGACCACATATAGCGCCAATTCGGCCACCGTGTCGGTCTTGCAGTACTTTCAGGTGGGGATGTATGTGGAAGAGAAACGCTACACCTGGTACCTGGAACGGCAGGACGGGATCTGGCACATCGTCGATTATACGGTCCTCAACCTGGGGACAGAGTAGAAATGAAGCTGCTTTTGGTCCTGGGATCCGACGAGACCCACCGGAAGTTAAAGTCCTTCGCCCAGTCCCTGGGGATAGAGATAATCCGGTATTACCATGTGATTAAGGCCATGGACAATGTGGACGAGATCGATCCCGGGGCCATCATCATTAGTGCCAAGGATTTTCCCCGGCACTGGAAAACCATGGTGCAGTTTGTCAGGACCGAACGTTCCAAGGATGACTGCCCCATCGTGATCCTGGCGGGCTCCCGCTTCCCGGCGGAAGAGAACAGCAAGGCCTCCCACCTGGGGGTAAACGGTATCTTTGCCGAAACCCTGGGGGAGAGCGAAGAGTTACAACGCCTGGGGGAGATCCTGGGCAACCGGAGGCCCCAGGAAGAGAGGCGGAAGGGGAAGCGGCTCCAGGCCGAACCCTCCCAGCGCTTTGGCTTTGTCTTTGTCCATCCCCTCAGCCAGGTCCTGGTCCCCGGGAACATCAGAAACATTTCTTCCGGGGGGATTTCTTTCTTACCCGATAACCCGGCCCTGACCCTGGATCTTTCCTTACAGGATGAATTAAACGAGTGCTCCCTGCGCTGCGGGGATTTTATCCTGAGCCCCCTCTGCCGCATCGTGAAGGTGGGGGGAGTCCTCTCAATAGAATTTGCCGGCTTCCCCCGGGGCGAACAGGAACTTTTGACACACTATTTAGAGGGGCTATCGTAAAAGGCAACTGACTGGATTGCCCTAATGAAAATCGGAAACTTCAGTTTCTGATTTTCTTCCGCTGAAAAAGGTTATTTTCAGTACCTTAGTACTGAAAATAAAAGCTCAAAAGGGGCAGCCAACCGGGCTGCCCCTTTTGAGCCTGGATGCTACATGATTCGAACATGTGACCCCCACGGTGTAAACGTGGTGCTCTAACCAGCTGAGCTAAGCATCCGAGGTTCATGAAATATCCGGTTTGCATATACTACGTGCGGCAGGTCCTTGCTTTGCAAGGATCTGCCTTTTAGCTTATTTTAGCATAGGAATATTTCATGAACCTTATTCCTGTAATTTTCCCATAGGAAAATTACAGGAAACATATTACTTTAATAACCCTTCGGGTTATATCAAGTGCCTTTGAGAAACTTCTACAAACTATTCAGGTAATCGAGGCTTTCTTTGGCGCATTGGAGGGGGGTCTTCCCTGGGGAGGGGAGATCCTGTTCCACCACGAGCCAGGAGGCTCCGGCCTTTTCGGAGGCCTTTACGATGGCGGGGATATCCTGGATGCCATGTCCTACGGCCCTAAAGGGGAAGGCCCTGGCGGCCCGGGCCTTCTTGGCCTCTCCTATTAAATCGTATTCGGCGCTGATCTTGCCCCCATCGGAGGAATCGAAGTCCTTCAGGTGGACCACCGGGGACCGGCCGGTGTATTTGAGGATGTATTCCGCCGGGTCTACCCCCCCAACTTTGGCCCAGCAGGTATCAATCTGGGTCTGGAGTATGCTGGCCGGAAGGCTGTCGTAGAGGTCATCGAGGATGTACTTGCCGTTGAGCATCTCAAATTCAAACTCGTGGTTGTGGTAGAGCATCACTGCCCCTTTCTTGTTTACCACTTCCCCGATAAGGGTGAGGCCCTTTTTCAATTCCTCGTACTGGGGCCCCCCGGGTCTGTCCTCGGGAGAAAGGAAGGGGATGACGATGAATTTACAGCCTATGTCGGTATGGTAGCCCACAACCCCTTCGGGGTCGGCTATCATGTCCCGGTAGGGGACATGGGCAGAAACGGCCGTGAGGCCCGCCTTGTCCAGGGATTCCTTAAACTGGGCGGCGGTTTTTCCATAGGACTGGGCCAGGGCCAATTCAACATACTTGTAACCCATGGCGGCCACTTCCTTCAGGGTGCCGTCGAAGTCGTTCTTTAATTCTTCCCTCACATTATAAAGCTGAAGCATAACTGGGAGCATAGTTCCCTCCTCTAAAAAATTAATAAGAATTGTGCGGCAACCTACCTTGGCTACACCAAGGTCATTGCCGATTTGGTCAATTATCCCATAAGGAGGGGATCTGGTCAAGGAACTGTAAAATGCCATAAATATGGCCGGGAAAAAAACCGATATTCTAAATAGACCATTGAGGAGGGTCCTGTGACAAAAAAATATATGATCTTCATCTGCTCAAGCCGGGATGACCTAAAAGCTGAACGGAAGGAATTACTAAGGATGGTCTCGGAACTGGGGGCCATCCCGGTGACTTCCGATGTCTTTGATCCCAACAACGAAGATGACCGGCGGATTATCCGCAAATCTATAGAAGATTGTGATTACTTCATTGCCCTAAGCGCCCATAAGGGGGGCGAGATGGCAGGAAACGCCCTGGCCCTGGAACTGGAGTACTCCTATGCGGTAAAGGCCGGGGTTCCGGTCCTGGCCCTCATCATAGATCCCAAGGCTCGATGGAAGGATTCAAAAAAAGAGAAGGATCCGGGGATGAAAAAAAACCTGGAGGCCTATAAGAAGCGCCTGGAGGCCCATACCCACGAAACCTGGCTGAACCAGGCGGACTTAATGCAGAAGGCCCTCTTCTTGCTGAGCCGGGAGATGAACCTAAACCCCCGCCAGGGCTGGGTCTCCGCAAACCTGGCGGTGGACCCCGCGGTGGCCAACGAGCTGGGCCGGCTCATCCGGGAGAATGAGCTCTTCCGGAGTCAGGTGAACATGGACGGGAAGGAATTTATCCGGAAGGTCAGGGAAAGGATGAGGCAGGTCCTGCGGGTCCTGGCAGCCAACCGGGTCTCGTTGAGCTTCTACTATGTGGATGGCGAAAACTGGGAGAACACCAAGACCTTCCGTTGCCTGCGCCTCTTCCGGCTCATTACGCCGGAACTTTTTGTGGCCAGGACTACCATGGATATATCCCACTTTTTGGGGAACATCCTTAATCCCGATCTGGAGAAGGTGGTCCGCAAGGACTTCCCTACCCCATCGAATACGATAAAAAAGGTCATGACCGACTTTGCCCTTTTAAAACTGGTCCGCTGTTCCGGTTCCGGGGAAAACGAAACCTGGGAGATGACCGAGTTCGGAAAAGAGACCTTTGCCTATTATAGGATACGCCAGATGAACCGGGCCCTGGGCAACAAGAAGCAGCCGGTCATTACTTCTCCATAGAACTGTTCTGGGGTATATCGGGAATCGAGGCGAAGCCCCTGTCCAGTTCTTCCTGAGTGGGCACATGGTCCTTTAGGGTCTTGTCGTTATAGGCCATAAAGGCACTCAGATCGAAGTATCCCGTTCCCGAAAGCCCAAAGAGGATCACCTTTTTTTCACCGGTCTTTTTGCATTCCAGGGCCTCGTCCATGGCAGCCTTAATGGCATGGGCCGATTCGGGGGCCGGCAGGATGCCCTCTACCTTCATAAATTGCACCGCCGCATCGAAGACCTCGGATTGCCTTTCCGAGCGGGCCTCTATATAGCCGTCCACAAAGAGCTTCGAGAGGGTCGAGTTCATGCCGTGGTAGCGGAGGCCCCCGGCATGGCTTCCGGCGGGAATAAAGCCGCTCCCCAGGGTCATCATCTTGATCAGGGGGGTGGTTTTTCCGGTGTCCCCAAAGTCGTAGGCATAGCGGCCCCGGGTAAAGGTGGGGCAGGAGATCGGTTCCACCGCAATGAAGCGGGCCTGGGATTTCCCTGCCAGCTTATCTCCCATAAAGGGAGCGATAAGGCCCCCCAGGTTGGAGCCCCCGCCGGCGCATCCTATGATGATGTCGGGGCTGATGCCGTACTTGTCTAAGGCGGCCTTGGCTTCCTGGCCTATGATGGACTGGTGGAGCATCACATGGTTGAGGACCGAGCCCAATACATAGCGGCATTTGTCGGTCTTCATGGCCCTTTCGATGGCTTCCGAGATGGCACAGCCCAGGGAGCCGGTGGTATGGGGGTCCTGGGCCAGGATGGCCTTTCCGGCCTCGGTGGTTTCTGAGGGTGAGGGGATGAGTTCGGCCCCGTAGGTTTCGATGAGGGTCTTCCGATAGGGTTTCTGTTCGGCGCTGACCTTGACCATGAAGACCGTCAGGTCCAGGCCGTAAAAGGCGCAGGCCATGGCCATGGCGGTGCCCCACTGGCCCGCCCCGGTTTCGGTGGTCAGGGAGCGGAGGCCCTCCTCCTTGGCATAGTAGGCCTGGGGCCCCGCGGAATTAAGCTTGTGGGATCCGGAAGTATTGGTCCCTTCGAATTTATAGTAGATCTCGGCGGGGGTGCCCAGGACCTTCTCGAGGAAGTAGGCCCGGATAAGACCCGAGGGCCTATAGGCCCGGTAAAAATCCTGTATGCCCTCTGGGATGGGGATGAGGGGGGTAGTTTCGTCCAGCTCTTGCTTGACCGGCTCCTGACAAAAGACCGCTTCGAGGCCGGCGGCGTCTATGGGTTCCAGGGTACCTGGATGCAAGATGGGTTGAGGCTTCTCCTTCATGGCGGAACGAAGGTTGTACCAATATTTGGGGATCTCTTCTTCATCCAGATGAAGCCTGGTGGGTATCTTTGCAGCCATGTTTACTCCTTACACTTTTATGGTTTCCCATTTTCCCCTGGAAAAACGGATCTTGGCAAGTATATACGAGGCCATGGCATCGGAACTGAGGGCGATCCAGACCCCTGCCAGGCCCAGCTGGAAGGGAAAGGGGGGAAAGACCAGGAAGACGCTCACCACGGGCCGTAAAAAGAGGACCCCCACAAAGGTAACCACCGCGGTAAAGCGGGCATCCCCTGCCCCCCTGAGGCCCGCCAGGTAGACAAAGCGGCTGGAGGACCAGACATTAAAGAGGGCGATGATCTTGAGCATGTTAGCCGCCATGATTGTCAGTTCTTGATCATGGGAGTAGAGCCCCGAGATGGCCTCTCCCCCGAAAAAGAGGAGGAGGGACACCGCAATGGCAATGATGTAGTTCATCCTTTGAATTAACTTGACGTACTGCCGGGCCAGATCGGGCCTGTTGCGTCCCAGGCTCTGGCCCACCAGGGTGGTGGCGGCGGTGCCAAAAGACATGCCGGTCATGAAGGAGAGCTGCTGGATGTTCATGGCGATCATGTGGGCCGCATAGGGGTTATCCCCCAGGGAGGTGATGATCCGAGTAAAGAGCATGACCCCTATGCGCATGATCAATTGCTCTATCAGGGCAGGAAAGCCTATGTTGAGGATCCGCTTGATGATTGCAAAATCGATCTTAAGCAGCTTGGCCAGTTCCATCCGGACAAACTCGGAGCCCGAAAGAACCTTCCAGACCGCCATGGCCAGGGCAAAGCATTGGGCGATCACGGTGGCGATGGAGG
Organism: Treponema sp.; assembly: GCA_009777335.1. GTDB lineage: Bacteria > Spirochaetota > Spirochaetia > Treponematales > Breznakiellaceae > WRKT01. The sequence goes on from WRMC01000013.1 coordinate 67,173, forward strand.
CCCCGGCCAGGCCCAGGGCCGGAAAGCCCAGGTTGCCCCCGATGAGGCAGTAGTTGAGGAAAATTTTTACGATATTAAAGACCCCGTTATTGTAAAAGGCGGCCCGGGTATTCCCCACCCCCCTAAGCACCGCATTAATCGTAAAGGTCAGGGCCAGGGCCGGAAAGCCGTAGACCTGGATGCGGAGGTAGACATTGGCCCCCTGGATCATCTCTTCGGAAATATTGGGGCCCGCCAAAAAGGCCACCAGGGCGTTGCCGCCGAAGAACATGATGACACAGAGGACCCCGGTGAAGAGGAGGGTCATGATGATGGACTGATGGAGGACCTGGTTGGCGCTTTCCTGGTCACCGGCCCCCTTAAAGCGGCTTACCATGGCGGTGGAACCTACGTTCAGGGCCATGAAGGCCGCCAGCATGACGAAACGGGGCTGGGAGATAAGCCCCACCGCCCCTATGGCATAGGCCCCCAGGGAAGCCACCATGACCATGTCGATGATGGACACCAGGGAGGCGAAGGTGTTCTCGGCCAGGGCGGGCCAGGTAAGACCTATGATGATGGAACGTTTTTCACTGGCCGACTCGGTTTCTATGTCCAGGGTCTGGACGGGGACCTTGGCCGCGCTCAATCCCGGGCTCCGGCTTCTCCGGCCTGTCCGTAGAATAAGGCCCGGTGTATTTCTTCGGCCCTGGTACGGGCCTCCTGGGCTTCTTCGGTCCGGCCCGCCTTATCGAGGACCGCCGTCATGGCCTGGTAGCTCGAAGTGAGGCCGAAACCGTTTTCTGCCCGCCGGTCCAGATCTATGGCGGTCCAGAGGGCAGAGAGGGCCGCATCATACTGCCCCGCCACGGAGAAGACCGAGGCCAGGATGTACCAGCCATAGGCCGCCTCTTCCAGCCGGTTTTCCCTTTCGTAGATCCTGATGGCCCGTCTAAGGGAGCTTTCGGCTTCATCCCATTCTTCCATCAGCTTCCCCGCCATGCCCTGGGCAAGGTAGGCGATGGGGAGGGAGGCGGAATTTCTTCGCAGGCGG
>WRMC01000014.1 GCA_009777335.1 Treponema sp.
ATGTCCAGTTCATACTTGAGCTTGCTTAACTGACGGGCCTTTTCATGATCTTCCTTGGTGATGTTCAATAATACCTTACTAGCCATGGCTATGCCCTCCTCATATTGGACGATCTCACTTATTATATCACGTTTGCTCCTATCTGTCCTATACTCCATGAACACCGCCCAGCGCTCAGATGAGGTCATTTGGCCTATAGGTTTATCCACTATCTCTGTCAACTTTGACAACTCGAGGGTAATGATTTGAGTTCTCCCCTCAAGGGAGACCCTTCCTAAGGGGTCATAGTAGAAAAAGGTATGGAAATACCTATCGTCGTTGATTACTTTGGTATTAGACAGAATTGCTATCTGGTAGGTCCAGTGTAGGTCCTCATATCCGCTATCGACACCTCTAATATCCTGGCTGCTGTAGAGCCTTGCAAGGTAATACTCCAGCCGGAGGGGTTCAAAAGTATCTGGGTGGAGGCACATCTCCACGTTAACCAGTTCTCCGCCTTCTGCCCTGCAGTTAATGTCATACCTAATTTGCCTATCCCTTAGGTCATTAATAGGGGGCTCGTTGGCTAGGATAGAAATAACAGTGAGCTTCCTTCCTACAAGGGCAGATACGAGGCTGGAAAGGGCACCGGTAGAATCCGGGGTTTGTTTGGTAAACACAGCCTTAAAAATGCCATCCAAGCGGATGTCGATGGGGTCATCCTCATCTGATAGAAATACTTTTCCCATAGGGGCCTCCATATAAAAGATAGGTTCTACCCCTATACGGCCCGGGGATGCAATTTACTTCGATTTTTTAGTAAAAAAAGCAAGTTTTTTCTTTTTTTTGCTTCCTAAGGATGAAAAATTGGTAAGGCTACTGGGGAGAGGTAATGGACATTGTGAATATACGAAAAATACTGTAAAATGATCTTGAGTGTATCAGAATGGCTGCCGAAATGAAGTTAAAAGAGGTGTAATATGAGGTTTTTCAAGTTCCTTCCTTTAATCGTTTTATTAATGATAGGCTGCGCCATGGCTCCCTCATCCTATGATTCATTTTCATATAGGGAAAGTGATTTTAATATAAGCAATGTGACTGTTTCAGAGAGGGGACTAACACAGGAACAGATTGCAAGCATATTATCGACGAGATTTCCACCGGACAATGAAGTTTCCATTGCGGTCATATTTTTGCAGAATCTTCCGAGTCGTTATGCTAATGTCAATGATCTGTCCTACTACATTATGGAACAGGGAAGAGCGATTAACAATGTAGAAAAATTTGTTCCCATCCCACGAATTTTTATTCCGAGAAATCTGACCTTTGATGTCATTCAAGATCTGGGGATCAGAAGCTTATGCGAATACACCTTGATTTTTTACAATAGTTCCGGCAGGTCCATGACTTTTTCCCAGCTCCTGCGAGGTGAGTACAGGTTTGTATCAGATATTGAATTTTCATTGATTGATAACCAAACAACCGCCATTATCGCCTCTGATAGGTTGTACACAAGTATAATTCAAAGGCGTGATGTCTGGCAGGGCACAGATATGGAAGAAGCCGAACATGAGGTGTACTCCCTGCAGGCCGCCTTGTTGGCGGAAAAATTGAATGAGCTATTTACAAGCAGGTGAAGATAAAAAACCATATGACTTTCTATATTGTATTTAGTACAAATTTAATAGAATTATCTGATAATCTCTCACGGAGACACGGAGGCACAGCGGTAAAGCTGCACAGAAATGAATGCGGATTTATTTAATACCATAGAATTATTGGTAGCATCATAAATTGAATCCCGATTTTGATTCCCCTTTGTGTCTCTCTGTGAGCTCCGTGCCACTGTGAGAGATATTTTCAAGTGGAACCCATTCTAGACTAATGGCAGAATTAATTTTCCTCAAAATAACAATTATCCCCCCATTTTCATGACAAATGTCACTAAATCCCCATAAAAATTTGACAAAAAGCCTCCTTTTTTATTAATTCTACCCATAGGAGGAATTTTCATGAAACATGTGGTTTTACTGTCATTGAGCGTTTTATTGTTGGGCTGTTTTAGTACGCCGAGTAGTACGAGTAATATGCGCCCGAGTTCTTCAAGCGCCGTTCGGACTTCAGAACCGCCTCGCAGGGAATTTACCCCCGTCGAAGATATTGATCCTAATGCTGTGGTGCCATTTGTAGTCGATGAGTACCTTTCGGACGGCAGGGTTTACCAGGAGGGGTCCGTTAAATTTGCTACGGCTTTGCTTTTATCTGATATGGGTATTTTACAAACCGTAGATAAAGAGTTGTTTCATCAATACGCCGCTGTAATTTTTACTGACTTACCAGCAGAGGACCAGGTTAAACAAATTGTTATTCCCAATTTGTCGCAATCTAACGAATTAGATAAAGAAAAAAATGCCTATTTGTTTATAACGAAGAATTACAATCAAGATGGTATATTGTATTATTTAATCGAATCTAATATCCCAATCTCTAGCTATTTTAGAGGGCCAGGGTATTACAACGGCTATGTTATGAGGATGAATAGCAACTTTATCAAAGGCGAGATACCATCAAGTTGGGTTTCTATCATGTACTTGTATGCAAATGAAAACAATCTTCTTTATAGGGGTGTTGCGTATCCTGAAAAATCAGATCTATTGGCAGTCAGATCTTCAACGGGCAATATTGGCACAGATAATATGGTAAGCCTCCGGGCTGGTCATTCTACTGTCCCTGGAATGAAAAGAAGCCTGGAAAGGGATGTGGGGGATCTATTGGCTGTCCTTGAAATAAGTAATGTTCCAACAGAAAGTATAGAATTTTTCAGGAAGTATGTGTTGCTTTCTCTTTCTGCCTACTCATATATAAATAGTAATTTTGATGATGCACAAAATGAGTATCTGATTTCAAAAGGCATTGATGCTCCGACACCCGATAACCTAATGGGCCGTAGCTTTACTGAATTGATGGCTATCATGGATTACCTCATTATGTTTCCATAAAAAGGCCATAGGACTTGTTGGGTTTTTATAGTACACTTTCCCCATGAAAGATCTAACACAGATACGGGCCAAGCGGGCCTTTATCATAGACATGGACGGGGTAATTTACCATGGGAATCAGCTGCTTAAGGGGGCGGGGGAGCTGGTCGAATGGCTGGACAGGAACAACAAGGCCTATCTTTTTTTGACCAATTCGAGCGAAAGGTCCCCTGTAGAACTGGCCCAGAAGTTGTCCCGGCTGGGGATTACGGTGGACCCGGAGCATTTTTACACCAGTGCCCTGGCTACGGCGAGCTTTCTGGCTTCCCAGCGTCCGGGGGGTTCGGCCTATGTGATAGGTGAGCCGGGGTTGATTCAAGCCCTCTACGATGTGGGTTTTACCATGAATAACGTAAACCCCGACTATGTGGTGGTCGGGGAGGGCAGGGGTTACAGCATGGATTCCCTGGAGCGGGCGGTGAAGCTGGTCATGGGGGGCGCCCGGCTCATAGGGACCAACCCTGACCTTTCGGGTCCCGCCGAACAGGGGATAGTCCCTGCCTGCGGGGCCCTGGTGGCGCCCATAGAGCTGGCCACCAAAACGAAGGCCTATTTTGTGGGGAAGCCTAACCCCCTCATAATGCGCCACGGGCTCTACCAGCTCAATGCCCGGAGGGAAGAGACGGCCATCATAGGGGACCGGATGGACACCGACATAGTGGCGGGGGTGGAATCGGAGATCGAAACGATCCTGGTCCTCTCGGGGATCACCTCCCTGGCGGACCTTCCCCAGTTTCCCTATCATCCCAAGCATATCCTCGAAGGGGTCTTCGAGATCCCCGAAGCCTAAAGTTTTCTACCCTTGCGGATTCCCCTCCATGGTGTAGAATTATCCTATAGGAGGATGCCATGGATGTATTAAAAACACCCCCCCGGCAGGGCGATCGGGGAGTATACAGCATTCTGGAAGTCCTGGATGTGGATTCCGGTCAGCGGAGGGTCCTTCGGGAATTTGATGATACCGTGGAGGCCCCAAACTGGACCGGGGACGGCCGCTACTTAATCTACAACCGGAACGGCCGGATCTACCGTTATGAACTCTTAACCGGAACCATCACCGAGATTTACACCGGGGCCATGACGGACTGCAACAACGATCATGTCCTGTCCCCCGACGGCCAGCACATCGCCATCAGCCATCGGACCCTGGAAGACGGCCGCTCCCGGATCTACATCCTCCCCTTAAGCGGGGCGGAACCCATTCTGATCACCCCCATAGCCCCCAGTTACCTCCATGGCTGGTCCCCCGACGGGCTCACCCTGGCCTACTGCGCTGAGCGGAATGGCCAGTACGATGTCTACACCATCCCGGTCTGGGGGGGGCGGGAGAAGCAGCTCACCTTCGAGGCAGGGCTCGATGACGGCCCCGAATATTCCCCCGATGGAAAGCATATCTGGTTTAACTCCACCCGGTCGGGGCTCATGCAGGTCTGGCGGATGGAGGCCGATGGGTCTAACCAGACCCAGATGACCTTTGATGAGTCCAATGCCTGGTTCCCTCATGTGTCTCCCGACGGAGAAAGGGTGGTCTATATCACCTACAAAAAAGGGGACGTGGAGCCCAACCAGCATCCCCCCAATAAGGAGGTTCAGCTGCGCCTTATGTCCAGCCAGGGGGGGGACTACCGGGTAATCGCCGAACTCTTCGGAGGCCAGGGGACTTTGAACGTCAACTCCTGGTCGCCGGATAACAAATCCATTGCCTTTGTGTCCTACCGGCTCAAAGAAAAGAAATAAACCAGAAGAGGAGTGTTCGACCATGGAGAAGTTTCCCACCAGTCACATCGTCAAGATAGGCATCGTCGTAAAGGATCTCGAAGCGGCGGCAAAAAAATACGCGGAGATTTTTGGCATCCCCGTGCCGAAGATCAATTTCCCCTCCCAGGAAAAGCTGGATGAGGATGCCAAGGGGGAACCGGCCTCGGTGTTCCGGGGCTCCAAGGCCCACACCCGCTGCATCACCACGGTGATCAACCTGGAGCCCATCCACATCGAACTGATCCAGCCCGTCGCGGAGCCCAGTCCCTGGACCGAGTTCCTGGATGCCAAGGGGCAGGGGGTCCACTACATGGCCTTTGAAGCCCCCGAAGGATTCAAAGAGGTAGAGGACTTTATGGCCTCCAAGGGGGTTCCCATCTACCACAAGACCGAGAAGGGAAGCTCCCGTTATGGCTACTTCGAAACCGCCGAAGAGCTGGGCATTACCGTCGAGTTTAAAGAAATAGATTCCTAAAGGAGTTCCCCATGGACTATACGAACCTTCCGCCCCTGACCAAGGGGGCCCTTTCTTTGGAGTCCTGGAATGAAGATCGAAGACAGGAGGTCCTGGAGCTCTTCCGGCGGGAGGTCTATGGGAGGATCCCCGACGAGGAATCTATCAGCGTTTCCTTTAACACCGCCGAACAGAGCAGCGGTTATATGGAAGGAAGGGCCAACAGGGCCATCGTAGAGATCATCTGCCGCCGCCTGGACAAGGAGTTTGTCTTCCCCCTCTATCTTTTTACTCCGGCGGCCAAGACCGAACCGGTCCCCTGCATCCTTACCATCATGAACCGGGCCTTAAGCGATGCAGACCCCTCCCGGCGCAGTATTTCCCAGTTCTGGCCCGCCGAGATGATCATCGCCCGGGGTTATGCGGCGGCGGTCCTGATCACCCACGAGATAGCCCCGGACTACGAAGAAAGCTTTACTACCCGATTCCACCGGCTCTTCCCGGAGTATGTGAAGGACCGGCCCTCGGATAGCTGGGGGGCCATCAGCGCCTGGGCCTGGGCCATGAGCCGGGCCATCGATTACCTTTCCATCGACAAGGCCATAAAGGCTGATTCCATCGCCGTGGCGGGCCATTCCCGGGGGGGCAAGACGGCCCTCTGGTGTGCGGCCCAGGACCCCCGGGCGGCCCTGGTCTTAAGCAGCTGCTCCGGCTGTTCCGGGGGGGCTATCACCCGGGGAAAGACGGGGGAACATATCAAGGAAATCACCGGGACTTTTCCCTATTGGTTTTCCGCCAATTACCGGAAGTATGCAGACAAGGAAGATTCCATGCCCTTCGATCAGCATATGATGGCGGCCCTGATCGCCCCCCGGCCCCTCTACCTCTCCCATAAGACCCAGGACGCCTGGTGCGACCCCCGGGCGGAGTACGAGACCCTCAAGCAGATTGCTCCCCTCTACGGGCTCTATGGAAAACCCAGCCCCCTGGGAGATGCCATGCCCGGGCCCGAGGAGACGGTGGTATCGGGGAATCTGGGGTTTCACTTAAAGTCTGGAACCCATGATATGGACGAATACGACTGGGAGAGGTTCCTGGCCTTTGGGGAGGCCCATTTTTCCCCTTGTTAAATCTCCCCTAATTTGATAAAAAGTAAAAATAATGCAGTCCATTGGTATAAATATAGGCTCTTCGAGCCTAAAAATAGTTCTCGCAGATGAAGGCCGCCTGCTCTGGAGCTCCCATACCCCCCACGAGGGGGATTTTGGGGCCGCGGTGGCCAAGCTTTTGGCCGAAGCCCAGGCCCATGGGGAGATAAAACCGGGGATCCCCGCCCTGGTGACCGGCAACGAGGGGCGTTTTATGTTCAACGCCGCCGGCACCCTGGAGCCCCTCTGCGTAGAGGCGGCCCTGAAGCAGCTGGGCCTCCAGGCCGATGCGGTGGTGAGCATGGGCGGCGAGGACCTGATCGTCTACTCCCTGGATAATGGTAAAATCATCAACAACTTTTCGGGGAGTAAGTGCGCCTCCGGGACCGGGGAATTCCTCAAGCAGCAGCTGGCCCGGATGGACATGGGCCTGGAGGACATAGACCGGGTCCCCGATACCGCCAAGGTCTACCCCCTTTCTACCCGCTGTTCGGTCTTTATGAAGAGCGATTGTACCCACCGGCTGAATAAACGGGAGGCCACCAAGGACGATATCGTCTTAAGCCTATCCGACGTGATGGCCGTCAAGGTCATCGACTTCCTTAAGCGGGCCAAGGTGACCCGGGGCAGGGTGGTCTTGACGGGGGGGATCACCTTAAACCGCCATATCATCCGGTTCATAAAAGAAAAGGCCCCGGAGATTGAATTTATTATCCCCCCTTCGGCGGCGGTCTTTGAGGCCCTGGGGGCGGCGGTCCTGGCCCCCGAGTCGGGGAGCCCCCTGCCGGAGCTGGAAAAGCTCCTGCGGACCAACGAGGTTCGCTTTGCCTCCCTGGGGGCCCTGAGGGACTGGGAATCCAAGGTCCGCCGCTTTGAACTGCCCGTCGCCCAGGCCCGAGTGGGGGGCCGCTATATCCTGGGGGTAGACGGGGGTTCCACCACCACTAAGGCGGCCCTGGTGGATATGGAGCGGGATGAAATCGTGGCGAGCCATTACGGCCGGACCCACGGGGACCCCGTCAAGGCCCTGAAGGAATGTCTGCAGAAGATCCAGGACCAGGTGGCCCAGGACACGGGCAGCCGGGACATCGATATAGCCCTGGTGGCAGCTACCGGTTCGAGCCGGGAAATCCTGGGGGTCTTTCTGGAAACCCCGGGGGTCTATAACGAGATCATCGCCCACTCGGTGGGGACCACCTTCTTCGACCCCGAGGTGGAGACCATCTTCGAAATCGGGGGCCAGGATGCCAAGTACGTCCTCTTAAAAAACGGGGTCCCCATAGACTATGCCATGAACGAGGCCTGTTCCGCCGGGACCGGGTCCTTTTTGGAAGAAAGCGCCTCGGGGGATCTTTCCATCCACAAGGCAGAAGACATAGGCCCCATCGCCCTGGAGGCCGACTGTCCCCTGAAATTCGGCGAACACTGCTCGGCCTTTATAAACAGCGATATCCGCAAGGCGGTGCAGCAGGGGGCCAGCCGGGAAAATATAACCTCCGGGATCGTCTGCTCCATCGTGGCCAACTACCTGAACAGGGTGGTGGGAAACCGCACCATAGGGGGAAAGATCTTCCTTCAGGGGGGGGTGGCCAAGAACCCGGCGGTGCCCCTGGCCTTTGCGATGATGCTGGACAAGGAGATCCTGGTGCCCCCTTCGCCGGAGCTCAGCGGTTGTTTTGGGGTGGCCCTTTTGGCCAAGCGCAAGATGGCCGAGGGTCTCTTAGGGGAAGTACACCTCAATATCGACGATCTTTTGGCCCGGGAGATAGGCTACGAAAGGGTCTTTACCTGCCAGGCCTGTGAAAATAACTGCCCCATCCAGGTCTTAAATGTTTCGGGCCGGCGTTACAGCTTTGGGGGCCGGTGCAACATGTATACCAACACCCGCAGGGGAAGTCAGACCCCCGGGGGTGAAGGCAAGGCCGAAGAAACCCCGATTTTTGACTATGTAGAAAAGCGGCAGAAGATGATCTTCGAGGAATATGCGGCCCCCCTTAACTTTGAAGGGGCCCAGGCCCCTGCGAAGAAGCGACCCTTCACCGTCGGGATTCCCCGGGCCCTTTCGGTCCATACCCTCTATCCCCTCTACTCCTGGTTCTTCTACGAGCTGGGCATCAAGACCTTCCTCTCCGACGAGGTGGCCCACGAGGGTCTGGCCCGGACCGAGTCGGAGTACTGCTTCCCCGCCGAGATAGCCCATGGGGCGGTTCAGAACTGTCTGGACAGGGGGGCCGACTTTGTCCTCCTCCCCCATTTTAGGGACATGCCCAGTTATGAAGAAAAGGTCCACGCCAACTTCTGTCCCATCACCCAGGCCCTTCCCTACTATATCGAAAAGGCCTTTCCCGATGTGGACAAGAAAAAATGGCTCCCCCTGGTGGTGAGTTTTAAGTTCGGGGATGAAAAGGCCCTGGAGCTCTTTACCATCATGAACGAGAAGCTGGGCATAGGGGAAGAAGAAACCCGCCATGCCTTTACCCGGGCCCTGGAACGGCAGAACCTTTATCTAAAGGCCTCCCGGGAACTGGGGGTACAGGCCCTCGCCGATGCCCGGGCCGCATCTCGGCCGGTTATCGCCGTCCTGGGGCGGCCCTACAACGCCTTTACCGCCGAAGCCAACATGGGGATCCCCCGGAAGTTCACCAGCCGGGGCTATTCCATCGTTCCCTTCGATATTCTTCCCTTTGATGATGAGGAGATCTTCTCCAACATGTACTGGTACTACGGCCAGCAGGATGTTAAGTCCGCCTCCCTCTTAAAGAACGAAGATAACATCTACCTGACCTTTATTACCAACTTCTCCTGTGCCCCCGATTCATTTATCCTCCATTATATTAAATGGATCATGGGGCAAAAGCCCTTCCTGATCCTGGAGCTGGATTCCCACTCCGCCGATGCGGGGATAGATACCCGGGTAGAGGCCTTCCTGGACATCATCGAAGGCTATAGGTCCAAGAAGAGCGAGCTGGAGGGGGAGCGCTTCGATAACGGCTGGCGCTTTATCTACGACGGAAAGGCCCCCTATAAGGACCAGCTACGGATTGATAACGAAAAAACCGGCGAGAAGGTTAATATCCGGGGGAACAAGCGGGTCAAGATGCTCCTTTCCAACATGGGGGCCATATCGACCGAGTACATGGGGGCGGCGGTCCGGAGCCAGGGCATCAACGCCGAGGCCCTGCCGGTGGCCACGGGGCGGACGGTCCAGATAGCCCGGTCCCATGCCTCGGGGAAGGAATGCGTCCCCAGCCACCTGGTCCTGGGAAGTGCCCTGGAATTTTTCTGGAGCCCCAAGTACCGGAAGGATGAACTCTACCTGCTCTTTGTGCCCATCACCACCGGACCCTGCCGGACCGGCCAATACTATATTTACTACGAAAATCTTTTCCGGGACATGAGGCTCGAAAACGTGGTGGTCTTTATCCTTTCGGCGGATAATTCCTACACCGAGCTGGGTCCCAACTTTGCCAAGGAAATGTGGAAGGGCCTGGTCCTATCGGACTACCTGAAGGATATACAGAACGCCCTCAAAACCACCGCCGTGGACCCCAAGAAGGCCATCAGGGAATTTGAAGGTTCCTGGCGGGGGGTGATGGATGCGGTGGAGAAGCGTCCCCGCCAGATCTGGAGGGAGCTAAAATCCGTGGCGGCGGTGGTAAAGAAGATCCCCCTTAAGAAGGATCTGGCCGACTGCCCCAAGGTCCTGGTGGTGGGGGAGATCTATGTCCGCCGGGACGACTTTGCGGTGGGGGAACTCACGGACCTCATGAGCGACCGGGGGCTCATCGTCAAGGTGGCGGGAATCTCCGAGTGGATCCATTACCTGGACTTTGTCCGGGAGTACGGGCTTACGAAGTTAATCAGCCTCAGGAAGGGGGGATGGAGATTCCTCTCCACCCCTGCCCGGGCCCTCTTTAAACTCAAGATAGAAAAATGGTGGAAAAAATCGGTAGAGAAGCGGGTCCTGGCCATCCTTAAGCCCACGGGGCTCATCCCCGAAACCCCCCACGACATGGGGGAGATCATGGCCTATACCCAGGAGCACTTCGTAAACCTGGAGCTTAACTCGGAGATTGCCGTCTCTTCCGGTTCTGCTGCGGCGGCCATGGAGGCGGGCTATTCAGGGGTCGTCAACATAGCCCCCTTCGCCTGCCTCATAGGGCGGGTCATAGAGGGGCTCTTTACCCCCTGGGCCCGGGAACGGAACTATCCCATCCTCTCGGTGGAGGTGGACGGGAATCTCCTTCCCCCCAACATCGTCAATAAGCTCAATATTTTTATGGTCAATGTCCTCCGGTTTAAGGGGGGTGAGGATCTTTCCAGCCTGGTAGACAAGGCTGAAGGGGTCCAGTAAGGTAACACCTAAAGGGGGGCTTAATGAAGTCATACCTCGTTTTTTTGGATCGAAGTGTCCTCTTTAAAAAACCCATAAGCTGCTTTTATGCCCTGGCAAGTCTCATCTTACCCTTTAGCTTTTTGGGCTACATCATCCAGTGGCGGGAAGCGATCATGTCCGTCACCATTCTCTTCATCGCCTCTGTCTGTGCCTTCCTGGTTCTGCTGGCCGCCGGCCTCTCCGGGGCCCTCATCTGGTGGCACCGGCGGATCTCCCGGGATGAGGGACAGCGCTTCTATCCCAACCTGAGAAGGTTTATCCAAACCCTGGGCGAATGGGCGGGAACGGTCTTTGCCATCACGGTTTTTGGCATGAGCATAGTCTACCTTCTCTTTGTAAGGGACCACTATACCCTAAGCCTTCCCCTGATCAGCCTCCCGGTCCCCATACCTTTTACGGTCATGAACCTGGGTTTTGGGGGCCCCATCTTTGGCTTCCTTCTTATTATAGCCACTAAAATTTTCCTCTTTATTCTGGACCTTCTGGTAAAGCTCCTGGGCAGTATCTGGAAGCTCCTGCTGCGCATAGTGCTCTATTACTACCGCTGCGTGGTAAAGATACACCGAACCATCGAAGTGAATACCCAGATCTGGGCAGGGGTACTCTGGATCATCTCTGCGGTAGTGGTCGGTTTTGGGATCTATGTGACCTACCGGTTAATGGGATCTCCCTTTAACATCCTCCTGGCCGGCCTTGTCCCCCTGGCCCTGGGCCTGGGCTTTATGGCCTTCCTGGCGGCAAAGCGCAGAAACCCCGAAGCTTGATGACATGAGCAAGGCCGCCTTCGTTGCCCTGGTGGGGCGTCCCTCGGTGGGCAAGTCTACCCTGATCAACCTCCTCTGCGGGGCCAAGGTGGCCATAGTCAGCACCATCCCCCAGACCACCAGGAACATCATCCGGGGCATCCTTACCCGGGAAGAGGGTCAGCTGGTCTTTGTGGATACCCCGGGCCGCCATGTTTCTGAAAAAAAGTACAACAAGAAACTCATGGAGATGGCCGACCGGGCCCTGAACGAATCGGAGCTGGTCCTCTATGTCCTTGATGCCTCCCGTCCCCCGGGCCTGGAAGAGATCGCCGTCACCGAGCGAATCAAATGGTACCAGGAAAGGACCGTGGCGGCCATTAACAAGTGTGATGCCCCGGGGGCGGACCCGGCCCAGTTACGGGCCTTTTTGCAAGAGCAGCTGCCTGACCTGCCGGCCTCCCGGTGCTTTGAGATTTCCTGCCACCAGAAAGAGGGGATAGAACCCCTTCTGGCCTGCCTTTATGAGATGTCCCCCGAAAGCGAGGCCCCCTATCCCGCCGAGTATTATACCGACCAGGATATGAATTTTAGGGTCTCAGAAATTATCCGGGAAAAGGCCATGGAACGGCTTAAGCAGGAACTGCCCCATTCAATCTATGTGGAGACCGCCGATCTAGAGTTAAAAAATGATCCCGCCACGGGGAACCAGAGGCTCTGGGTCAGGGCCTTTATCATCACCGAAAGGGAATCCCAGAAGGGAATGATAGTCGGCAAGGGGGGGGAGAAGATCAAGGCCATAGGTCAGGCGGCCCGAAAGGAGCTAAACCGCATCTTTGAGTGGAAGGTGGACCTGGATCTGCGGGTAAAGACCGGTAAGGATTGGCGGCAGAATGATCATCTCTTAAGGAAAATTACGAGCCAATAAAAGCTTTTATATGTGCGAGGAGCTCTTCGTAGGCCTCGGTGCAGGGGAACTGGGGGTACTCTTTCTGAATCCCCTCGGGGGCCCTAAAGAGGGAGCCCCCATGGGCTTCCTGGATCATGGCTATATCGTTGTAGGAATCCCCGGCGGCAAAGACCCGGTAGCCCAGGGTCTTAAAGGCCGTCACGGCGCATTTTTTGCCGTTCTGCTGGCGGAGCCGGTAGCCCTTGATATAGCCATCCGGGGCGGTTTCCAGGGAATTGCAAAATAGCAGGGGCTGCCCCAGTTTGGCCAGAAGGGGCTTGGCAAATTCTTCAAAGGTATCGGAGAGGATAATAAACTGGCTTAGATCCCTTAGGCCCTTGATAAAGTCCAGGGCCCCCGGCAGGGGTTCCATGCTGCCTATCACCCTTTGTATGTCCGGCAGAGTTAACTTGTGCTGGGCCAGGAGATCGATGCGAAAGGCCATGAGTTTATCGTAATCCGGCTCGTCCCTGGTGGTTCGGCGGAACTCGGGGATCCCCGTATACTCAGAGAAGCTGATCCATATTTCCGGAACCAGGACCCCTTCAAGATCCAGACATACTAGATGCAATTGTTTCTCCCTTCGATGTACACTCTTGGAATGAAGGTATTGTCCCTAAAAAACCCCTTTGGTGCAAGCATCTACCATGAGGAGACCCTGTCCAGCACCTTTGACCGGGCCCGCCTTCTCTATGCCCAGGGGGCGGCCTCGGGGACGGTGATCCTGGCGGATTTCCAGGAGGCCGGAAAGGGCAGGCTGGGCCGTTCCTGGAAGGCCCAGCGGGGGATGAATTTATTATTCACGATCATCCTGATCTACGAGGACCCGGCCCTGATTCCCCGGGCCCTGAGCCTAAAAACCGGCCTGGCTGTATGTCTGGCCATAGAAGATCTGGCCCCCTCCCTAAAGGGCTGCTTTCAGCTTAAGTGGCCCAACGATGTGATGATCCTAAACCCCGGCGATTCGGGGGCCTTTAAGGTGGGGGGCATCCTCATTGAGGCCGAGGGGCCCTGCCTCTACCTGGGGGTGGGGATCAATGTGGCCCAGAGGGAATTTCCCGATGACCTGAGCCCCAAGGCGGGGAGTCTGATCCAGGTCCTGCCGGACCTTGGCCCCCAGGACAGGTTTCGCCTTTTAGAGCTGATCCTCCCCCGGCTCCGTTCAGAGCTCGAAGTCCCCCCCGAAGCTGATACCTGGCGGGAAGCGATAGGGGAGCGGCTCTATATGAGGGGAGAAATGCTTAGCTTTGCCCCGGGGGCTGCCGGGTCCGCTGAGCTGGTGGAGGGGACCCTAAGCGGCATAGGGCCCGGGGGGGAGCTCTTGCTTATCCCCCGGGGTGAGGCGGAAGAGCGGGCCTTCCTGAACGGCGAGCTTAGGGTCTACTAGTTACCGGTCAGGCGGCTTTTGAAGCCATCTTCGGAGATGAAATTACTGTCCTTGGAAAAAACCCCATTCTGGTAGTAGCGGATATAGGGGATTTCACGGTTATTAAAGACCTTTTCCTTAAAATCCATAAAGTCCTGGTTGCTGATCTTTTCCCAGGCTTCTATGTCGTACTCGATAAAATAAATCCTGGCCTCCGGAAGGGCCTTCTCCACCGCGGGGAGAAAGGTCTTCATGGCGGCCCACTGGGGGCACCAGCTTTGGGTAAGGATCACGGCTGCCCCGGGGACAGAAAGGAGGTCCCCCGCAAAGTCGCCGCCATCCAGGGCGGTTTGGCATTCTGCTTCGGTTAATTTTCTCATACTAAAAGTATACTACAGCCCTGCGGGGCTTGCAACTTTAGCCCCCCTTAGGTTAAATTTTCCTATGGCTGATATACGAAGCGACACCCTCCTTAATGATGAAGATTTTGACACCATCCTATCGGCGGAAATAGATTTTTCCGGAACCCTCACCTTTGAGAAACCCTTTCTTATCCGGGGCAAGGTTTCGGGGGAAATTATCGCCCAGAGCATTTTGGTGGTCGATGAGCAGGCGGTGGTGGAAGCTAATATTAGCGCCCCCAGGGTCATTATTAAGGGCTCGGTAAAGGGGAACGTGACCGCCTCGGACCGGGTAGAGGTGGCGGTGACGGGAAAGCTGGTAGGAAATGTGACGGCCCCGGAGATCTTCATGGAGACCGGCTGTGCCTTTAACGGCAACTGCACCATGATTGAACGTTAAATTGAACATGAATAGATCCATCCTTTCGGTGCTTATGGTCTGCTTCTCCCTTGCTCTGGTCCACGCCCAAAGACCCGATGCCCTTCAGGCCTTTAGGGATGGGGAGTACGAGCGTTCCGTGTCGATATGCCGGGACGAAATTGCGGTGAACCCCAATAACCTGGAATCCCATGTGGTGATCTCCTGGAGTCTGATCCGCCTGGGCCGCTTTAACGAGGCCCTGTCCTATGCCCAGTCGGGCCGGAGGATCAGCCGCTACGATATCCGGATCACCGAGAGCCTGGGGGAGATAAACTACTTCCTGGGCCAGAATAATGAAGCCCTGGGCTTCTTTCAGGAATACATCAATTTAGCCCCCGAAGGGGCCCGGGTAGATACGGTCTACTATTACATGGGCGAAATCTACATGCGCCTGGGCCGCTTTCATCATGCCGATGTGGCCCTCTCTACGGCGGTCCACTGGGTCCCGGGGAACGCCCTCTGGTGGACCCGCCTGGCTTATGCCCGGGAAAATGCCCGGGATCTTTTGGGGGCCGTGGCGGCCTACGAGAGGGCCCTTAGCCTGAACCCCCAGCTTAACGATGCCCGGCGGGGCCTGGAGCGGGTGAGGCAGGTCCTGGCCCAGCAGTAAGCCATGCATGTTTCCGTCCATACCCTGGGGTGTAAATTAAACCAGCTAGAAACCGAAGCCCTCTCTGATGCCTTTTCCCGTTTGGGCTTTGGGGCCCCTTTGGATGAAGAGTCCGACCTGGGGGGAATCATCCTGGTTAACACCTGCACGGTGACCTCCATGGCGGACCAGAAATCCCGGCGCCTTATCCGGAAGCTCCTTACGAGCCAGAGCCGGTCCTGTATTATTGTTACCGGCTGTTATGCCCAGCTGGATGGCCAGGACCTCCTGGACCTCGATTCCGGCAAGGGGCCCCGGCGGCTCTTTGTGGTTCCCCTGGATCAGAAGGATCTCCTTCTTGATCTGCCTCTGTTTATTAAAAGTTCGGGAAGCCCCGCAGATGCAGATCTGCCGGATCTGATTGCCTCCTTCCTGAGCCAAGCTTCCCCTTCAAGGGACCCTGACTCTATCAAAGGCTCCTTTAGGTTCCGGCCCCGCTCTTTTAGCTCCCATTCCCGGGGCTTCTTAAAGATCCAGGATGGTTGTGACCGCCATTGTAGCTATTGCCGGGTAAGAATAGCCCGGGGAAAAAGCCGGAGCCTGGACCCCCGGGAGGCTTTGAATGAGCTGAAGGCCCTGGAGGAAGGGGGCCTATCTGAGGTAGTTCTGACGGGGGTCAATATCAGCCAGTACCGCCATGGGGCCCTGGGCTTGCCCGAACTCTTGGCCCTCTTGCTTGAGGGGACCAGCACCCTGGGTATAAGGCTCTCTTCGATAGAGCCCGAAGCGGGGGGCCTAAGCAAGGGCTTCCTTAGGGTCCTGGCCCATCCCCGGCTGCGGCCCCATGTGCACCTGGCCCTACAATCCGGGAGTGCCCCCATCCTCGAAAGAATGGGGAGACCCTATGGGCCCGCAGACATCATAAAAACCCTGGGCCAGGTGAGGGGGCTGGGCCGGGACCCCTTTATGGCCTGCGATATCATCGCCGGCTTTCCCGGAGAAACCGAAGGGGAGTTCATCAAGACCTGGGATCTTTTAGAAGCCCATGATTTTGCACAGATACATGCCTTTCCCTTTTCCCGGCGGCCCGGCACGGCGGCCTGCGATTTTTCCGGCCCAGTGAGGGAAGGGGAGGCCAGGGCCCGGGTGGACGCCCTGATGAAACTAGCCCAAAGGGGCCGCCAGAACTATCTAGACCGCTGGACAGGGAAGGAAGTGGATGCGGTGGCAGAGGCAGCACCTGGAAATAATCCCCGGCAGCTGAGGGGGACCTCGGAAAACTACCTTAAACTGCAGATTATTCCCTCCGGTCCCGATCTACCCTCACCGGGCTCTCCCCTGCGGGTGAGGCTGGAAAAGGCAGCCGATAAAGCTCCCTTTGATATGCTGGGGGTTCAAATTAACTCCCCTTTATAAAGGAAAATTTGTTCTCGTGAAGATTTCGTACTATAATAAAGCAAGAGGATCATAGGATGTCACGAAAGTTTTACCTCCCATTGCTACTCCTTCTCATGGCGGGCCTTAGCTCCTGCACAGACCTGGTGTCCACCAGTCTGGCTCCCTGGGCTGCCCGGGATCCGAACAGGCTCATTCCTCCGGTTACCCCAGGGAACGTGGATGAGCTTTTGGCTATGACCGAAAATAGCCCAGATATGTCCATGGCCCTGCTGCGAAACATCAGCTCTTCTGTGGGGAGTGCCCGGGGCAGTGACCGGCAGAAGCTGCAGAATGCCGCCATGAAGGCCGCCGTAAATGCCGTGGGGCTGGGTCAGTCGGTCTTGCAGTCCGTGGGGCAGCTTGGCTCCATAGGAAGCGATGGGGAAGGCCGGGATCTCATCCTGGATACCATTAACACCATGCCTAATCTCATCAGCGCCGGTACCGTCCTGGCCAGCTCCCTGCCCCATTCATCGGACCCTGGGTTTGATGACTTTGCCGCCCAGGCGGACCCCAATGACCTGGCCCTGGCGGCGGTGGTTATTCTCGCCGGGGAGGCCAAGAAGAGCGGCTTTACCGATCTCAATGACTATGTGGACCACTACCACCTTCAACCCAATGAAAACGAGGAACTGGCCCTGGCCCTGGCTTACGCAGCGGCCCTGGACAGCCGTCAGGATGAACTGAATGAACCCCTCAGGAACATCCTCCAGGGCCTTAATCTGCATTAATGGAGCGCTTGATGGGCCGAGTCCTACTCCTGGGGGTCTTGCTTTCACTTATTTCTCCCCTTGTCATTATGGGCCAGACCAGGGCTATCGATCCCTTTGTGATGCCCTCGGCCCGCTTTAATGCCCTGGGGGGGCCCCATCCCGCCATGGCCGATGATTTTTATTCCCTCTTTCTAAACCCCGCCGGCTTTATCAGCGTGGAAGAAAGCTTTAGCGTAGCAGAGCTTAGCTTGAGTACCTTCGGGCCGGTGCTGGAGATTGCGGATCTTCTGGGAAACGCCGATACCCTTGAGGGCCTGGATCTCTCGGGGGTCATAGGCCCTAGCGGCTTTGCGGCGGGCTTCGACATGGGGGGCCCCCTTTCCCTGGGCTATGTGGGAAGGGGCCTGGGTCTCGGGATTTTTAACCGCCTCAGAACCAGTGCCTCTTTAAGCGGGGTATCTTTAAGGCCCCTGGTTCAGGGTGAAATATTTTTTACCGCCGGATATGCCTTTAGGATCATCGAGAGGGACGATCACCTTTTCGACGCCGGCTTTCTGGGGAAGGGCTTTTACCGGGGGACCTCTTTTTTGGATGCCCCCATCTTTGATGCGGCCACCCTCCTGGATGATCCCCGATCCCAGCCCTTTGTAAGCCACCTGGGGGTGGGCCTTGATCTGGGCATCAAGTATACTCTGGGGCGGAACTTTAGCGCCGCCCTGGTCTGCTACGATTTTTTCTCCCCCGTCCTTATTAGCCCCTATGACTCCTACGATAGTTACTCCCAGGGGGAGCTCCCTTCCGGCGAGGGTTCCTCCTATGGGGCTATCAAGCGAAGGCTGGACCTGGGGGTGGCCTATAAGGTTCATATAGCTTTTCTTGATCCCTACATTACCCGCCTGGTCTTAATGGCCTCCTATGGCGATATCCTGGATCTTCAATCCCTCATTCCCCGGAACCCCCTTTTAAACCTGGGCCTTGGGGCGGAGCTTACCCTGCTGCAGGTCCTTAGCTTTAGGACCGGGATCCGGGATGCCCTTCCGGCCTTTGGCCTGGGGATAGACCTAAGCTTTATGACCGTGGACCTGGCAATCCATGGCAAGGAACTGGGGCTGGATCCGGGAGTCCAGTCCGTCTATGGTCTTTCCCTGGGGCTCCTCTTCCGTTACTAGGGTTTGAGCAAGCCCCTGCTTTATGCTAGGATCTCCAAAGGAGGCTCCCCATGAAATTGTACAGCCGTTCGCAGGTCTTCTTCTTTTCCATACTAAGCGGACTCATCGTACTCCTCTTTGCACTGGGGATAGGCATAGTCAGGTTTCCCGGGATCTTGCCCCTTTCAGGGGAGCCCCTTTCAGGGGCATCCCACTCGGTAGAGGCCCAAAACCCCAGCGAGGCCCTGCCGGCCAGCCCTGTCTTTACCGATGCCTTTTTTTCTGAACAGAGCATCCTGCCCCTTCAGCATGGGGTGTCGGACCTCTTAAGTTTCTCCGAAGACGAGCGGCAGAACATCATCATCTATGAACAGCTCAATGCGGGGGTGGTGAACATCACCACCGAAACGGTGGCCATTAACTGGTTTCTGGAGCCGGTCCCCCAGGAAGGGGCCTCCGGTTCGGGGACCATCATCAATACCCAAGGCTATGTCTTAACCAATAACCATGTGATCCGGAATGCCAACCGGGTTCTCATTAACCTGGCCGATGGAAGCCAGTTTGAGGGAACCGTGGTGGGGACCGATCCCGAGAACGACCTGGCGGTCCTCAAGTTTGATCCCCCCCCGGGGATGGAGCTTCAGGTTATCCCCTTTGGCAGCTCCGAAAATCTCAGGGTGGGCCAGAAGGTCCTGGCCATAGGAAACCCCTTTGCCCTGGAGAGGACCCTGACGGTGGGTATCGTTTCCGGCTTGGGGCGGCCCATCCAGATCTCCCGGCAGTATATAGTCCGTAACATGATCCAAACCGATGCCTCCATCAACCCCGGAAATTCCGGCGGGCCCCTTCTTAATGCCCAGGGCCAGATGATAGGGATTAACACCATGATCTATTCCCCCTCCGGGGGCTCCGTGGGGATAGGCTTTGCGGTCCCCATAGATACGGCCAAGCGGGTGGTGGCGGACATCATCGAGCATGGCCGGGTCCGGCGGGGCTGGATCGATGCCACAGTGGTGCAGCTCTTCCCCGCCCTGGTCCGCCAGGCCCGGCTGCCGGTGGAGTCGGGGCTCCTAATTTCCCAGACCCGCCGGGGGGGCCTGGCCGAACGGGCGGGGTTGCGTCAGGGTACCGAACCAGTCCAGTATGGCCGAAGTGTCATCTACCTGGGGGGGGATATCATTACCTCCGTAAACGGGATCAGGACCAATACCCTTTCGGATCTCTATGCCTCCCTGGAGGACAATAGGCCCGGCGAAACCGTGCGGATAGATATTTTGAGGGCCGGAAACCCCCTTAGCCTGAATGTGGTTCTGGCGGACCGGGAAGAGGTCCTCTCCCGCTAAGGTATTACCGGGCCCAGTCCCTGCTGCGGCCCACGGCCTTATGCCACCCGGCGATAAGTTCCCTCCGGCGGCCCTCTTCCATCTGGGGGCTAAACTCGGTCTCGCACTGCCATGTACTGCGGACCTCCGCACTGCCTGACCAGAAGCCGGCGGAGATCCCCGCCAGGTAGGCCGCTCCCAGGGCCGTGGTTTCCCGGATGACCGGACGGCGTATCTTACTTCCTATGATGTCCGCCTGGAACTGCATGATAAATCCGTTACTGGAAGCTCCGCCGTCCACCTTTAGTTCCCCTAGCTTGCTTCCTGTGTCCTTCTCCATGGCCCGGACCAGGTCCATGCTCTGGTAGGCGATGGATTCCTGGGCGGCCCTGATGATATGGCTGCTCCGGGTGCCCCGGGTTATCCCCACTATGCAGCCCCTGGCATACATGTCCCAGTAGGGGGCCCCCAGGCCCGTAAAGGCCGGCACCAGATAGACCCCGCCGGTATCTTCTACCTTGGAGGCAAAGTACTCCGAGTCTTCGCTCTCGCTGATGAGCCGCATCTCGTCCCTCAGCCACTGTATGGCCGCTCCGGCCACAAAGACACTCCCCTCCAGGGCGTACTGGATGGACCCGTCTCCGGATTCCAGGCTCGCCGCAATGGTGGTGATAAGGCCGTTCTGGCTCTCGCAGGGCTCATTCCCGGTGTTCATGAGGAGGAAGCAGCCGGTCCCATAGGTGTTCTTGGCCTCTCCCTTCTCAAAACAGCACTGCCCAAAGAGGGCCGCCTGCTGATCCCCCGCCGCTCCGGCTATGGGGACCTCCAGGCCCTGGATGTTGGCGGTCCCATAGATATGGCCGGAGGGATGCACTTCAGGGAGCATGGCTTCGGGGATCTCCAGGGCCTTGAGGAGGGTCTGGTCCCAGCGGCGCTCATGGATATCGTAGATCATGGTGCGGCTGGCGTTGGTGTAGTCGGTGGCGAAAATGGCCCCTCCCGACAGGCGCCACATGAGCCAGGTATCTACGGTCCCAAAGAGGATCTCCCCCCTGGCGGCCCGCTCCCGGGACCCTTCCACATGGTCCAGGATCCATTTTATTTTAGTCCCCGAAAAGTAGGCGTCCGGGACCAGGCCGGTGGTTTTTTTGATATGATCCCCCAGGCCAGCCTTGGTGACCAGATCTTCGACTATCTGCGAGGTCCTGCGGCACTGCCAGACTATGGCGTTGTATATGGGCCGTCCAGTGGCCTTATCCCAGACTATGGTCGTTTCCCTTTGATTCGTAATACCTATGGCGGCCAGATCCCTGGGGGATATATTTTCCCTGGCCAGAAGCTCCATCATCACCCCGTACTGGGAGGAGTAAATTTCCATGGGGTCATGTTCTACCCATCCCTCCTGGGGATAGATCTGGGAAAACTCCCTCTGCTCCATCCCGCAGATCCTCTGGTCCCGGTCAAAGAGCAGGGCCCGGGAGCTGGTGGTGCCCTGATCCAGGGCCAGTATGTACTTTGCCATGATTTTCCTCCGTTTCTATGATACCATGGATTCATGAACATTATCGCCCACCGGGGTTTTTCCGGCCTCTACCCTGAGAATACCATGCTGGCCTTTAGCAAGGCCGCCGAGGCCCAAGCTGACGAGATTGAAATGGATGTCCAGCTTAGCAGGGACGGTAAGGTGGTAATCATCCACGATGAAACCCTGGAGCGCCTTACGGGGCAGAAGGGTTATGTAAAAGATCTGGACCTGGCGGAACTGACTGCCCTGAATGCCCCGGCGGCCTTTGGGGAGACCCACGGGTTTAGCCCCATCCCCTCCCTCGAAGAGTATCTTAAGTGGGTAAAGGACAAGCCCATCGTGACCAACATCGAATTAAAGAACAGCCAGATCTACTACGAGGAACTGGAAGAAAAGTGTATAGAGCTGTTAAAAAAATATGACCTGGTCGACAGGGCCCTCTTTTCTTCCTTTAATCACCTCTCCCTGGCCAAGTGTAAGCGCATTTGCCCCGACATCCCCTGCGGAGCCCTGGTGGGACAAAACCATGGCTTGGCCCTGGGGGCGGCTTATTACATTAAGAGTAATGGCCTGGATTATTTTCATCCTCAATTTCAATTGCTCAACGACGAGGTGGTCAGGGAATGCAAACAATACGAGGTGGGAATTAACACCTGGACCATCAATGACATGGGAAGCCTTAGAAGGGCCCAGCTCTGGGGCTGCCGGGGGGTGATCAGCGACCACCCCGACCTGGCCAGGAAGCTACTTTCGGCCCACGGCGATTAGGGATTCCGCATGGTGATCATAGGGGCGTTCATCCCAGCCCCCGTAGATCTCTACGGTAGAAAAGCCCGCCTTTAAGAGCAGGGCCCGCAATTCTGACCCCGCATAGAGCCGCTGGATAAATTCCTTCTCCCAGCGCTGTTCATCCTTAATCAGGATCCACCGGTTCCAGACGCTGGCCCAGGAGTCCATGGGACTGCTCTCGGCAAGGACCGTGATGCCCGCCCGTTCAAACCACTCTGCCTCGTTAAAGTCCCGGACGGCGATTTCCTTGCCCAGAACATCGATAATAAAGGCAGCTCCGGGTTTCAGGGCCCCATAGGCATTTTTTACAAAGACCAGATCATCGGCGGGGTCTTCAAAGTAGCCGAAGGAATTGTAAATGTTAATCGCCAGATCGTAGGCGGCCTTGCGCTTAAAGCTCCGCACATCGGTATGGAGAAACTCGATGTCCAGGTTTTCATGGGCCGCATCTTCCTTGGCCGCATTAAGGTAGCTAAGGGTGATATCAACCCCGGTGGTAATGAAGCCCCGCCTGGTCAGTTCCAGGCTTATGCGTCCAAAGCCGCAGCAGAGGTCAGCAACCCTGGGAAAAGGATCTGTTTTTGCGGTGCTGCTTTTTTTCCCCTTGGGTTTGGTGCTGGCTCCGTAGAGCTCAAGCTTGGCCAGCCTGGTAATGCCATCGGCCACGGTGGGAACCTCTGCCCAGCGCTTCTCGTCAAACATAACCGGGGCATAACGGGTCCAAAATTCGTCATCGTTGAACCATTCATCCTTATACTTCATAGAATAACTATACCATATTGAAGGGCTTTCATCACTTCCTCTCTGCCAGGGCTCACAGGAGCAGGGAAATTTTCCGATAATGAAAGGGATGGAGGAACACATGAAACGTTATTGCATACGAAGCCGGGAAGGCAAGATAGAGTACTTTGATATAATTTCCGAAAACGAAGAGGGTTACCATATCCGCCTGACCCGTCTTTTCCATGGGAACAAGAAGACCTTTGATGAATCCATGTCCCATTACTTGTTTGATATTTGCATAAAAACAGGCTATATTTTCGAACTAGAACCTGCGGCTGCCACGGTGGCCTAAAGGGCCAGGCCCGAAAAGAGGAACAGTTCTGGATCTTTCCCCATGAAAATTCGAAGTAAAATTATACTGGTGGTGTTGCCCCTCCTTATTACCGCCCTCTGCCTGGCCCAGGGAGCATCCTACTACTCCGCCCGGAGGGGGATTACCCGGATAGCCCAGGAATTTATGTCCTTTAAGGCCTCGGAGCTGGAAAAGTATGCCGAGGGCCAGTGGAACCTTTTAGTCGAACATGAGTTTACCGCCCGGCCCGAGATGATAGAGGCCGCCAAGTATGCGGTCCAGCTCTATGCCCTCAGTATTATTTTAAACGACACGGAGCTCATCCTGGCCCTGGACGACGAGGGAAATGTGGCCATGAGCAGTGCCCCCCTTAGCTTAGGTGACCACGAAAGGGACCAGGTGATGGAGATCCTCTGGGAAGGGGAGGGGGGAATCAATCAAGCGGTCCTGGGAGGAGAGTCCCGGGTATTTAGCTCCTTTTACTTTGTCCCTTTCCGCTGGTATATCCTCTTAACCGAAGAGCAATCTGCCTACTACGAGGCCGCCGACCGCATTCGCTTCCAGACCCTGGTTGCCCTGGCGGCCTCTTCCCTGGCGGCGGGGATCCTCCTCATCATCTTTTCCCAGTACCTGACCAAACCCCTGGCCAAGGTGGTGGAGGGAATGAACAAGATCAGATCCGGGGCGGATCTTTCTTCCCGGGTCGATGTGGAGTACCAGGATGAAACAGGCCGCCTGGCTGCCACCTTTAATGTGATGATAGGGGAGCTGGATCATGCCTATGCCCAGATAAAACGCTATGCCTTCGAGGCGGTTCTGGCGGGCCGCCGGGAGCAGAGGATCCGGGGGATCTTTCAAAAGTATGTGCCCAAGGACCTTATCGATCGCTTCTTTGCGGCCCCCGATTCCATGTTGGTGGGAGAAAACCGGGAGCTGGCGGTTCTTTTTTCTGATATCCGCAGCTTTACCAGCATCTCTGAAAAAATGGCCCCCGATGAACTGGTAAGCTCCCTTAACCGCTACTTCTCGGGGCAGGTGGATATCATCATGAACCGCCAGGGCATCGTAGATAAATACATAGGAGACGGCATCATGGCCTTTTGGGGGGCCCCGGTGAGCCATGACGACGATGCCCTCCAGTCGGTCCTGGCGGGTCTGGATATGATAGAATCGGTGAAAACTTTTAACGAGCAGCAAAGAAGGGCAGGGAAGCCCGAATTTAAGATGGGCATAGGGATCAACTACGGAACCGTTACGGTGGGCAATATAGGCAGCGAAAGGAAAATGGACTATACGGTCATAGGCGATATGGTAAACCTGGCTTCCCGGATGGAGGGCCTCAATAAAAACTACCAAACCGAAATTTTAATCTCCGATGCTATATACGATGCCCTGGGAAAAAATCCGGAGCAGATAAAACAAGGGGCCCTCTCGTTCCGGCTATTGGACACGGTGGCAGTGAAAGGAAAAATGCAGGGGGTAAGGGTCTATTCCACCGGGCGTTCCCTGGAAGAAGAAAAGCGCAAGGCCTGGGCCTACCATAACCGGGGCATGGATTTTTACTACCAGAAGGATTTTGCCAAGGCCGCCCGTCACTTTAGCGAAGTCCTAAGCCTCCTCCCCGGGGACTTCCAGGCCGCCGCCCTGCTCGAACGCTGCAAGGTCTATATGAGCGCTCCGCCCCCCTCATCCTGGGACGGCACCGAGGTGATGGAAACAAAATAGCTTTTCTTCCGCCCTTGCAAGGCTGGGGCGAAAACTTATAGTATCATCCTATGAAGTACCCTTTTATAAGCATCGAACCTAAATGGCAAAAGTATTGGGAGGACCATAAGACCTTTAGGGTAAGCGAAGATGAGTCCTTTCCTAAAGACAAGCGGCGTTATGTGCTGGATATGTTCCCCTATCCCTCCGCCGAGGGCCTCCATGTGGGCCACCCGGAGGGTTATACCGCCACGGATATTTACTGCCGCTACCTTAGAATGAAGGGTTACAATGTGCTTCATCCCATGGGCTTCGACTCCTTTGGGCTCCCCGCCGAAAATTACGCCATCCAGATGGGGGTGCACCCCGCGGCGATTACCGCCCGTAATATAGAAAACTTCCGCAAGCAGATTAAGGCCCTGGGTTTTTCCTACGACTGGGACAGGGAGGTTAATACCTGCGAAGCGGACTACTACAAATGGACCCAGTGGATCTTCCTAAAACTCTTCGAAAAGGGCCTGGCCTACGAGGCCGAAAGCCCCATCAACTGGTGCCCCTCCTGTAAGACCGGCCTGGCCAATGAGGAGGTCGTTGAAGGCCTCTGCGAAAGATGCAAGACCCGGGTAGAGCGGAAGCGCATACGCCAGTGGATCCTCAAGATCACCGCCTATGCCCAACGGCTCTTGGAGGATCTCGAGGGTCTGGACTGGCCCGAGCCGGTAAAACAGATGCAGATCCACTGGATAGGCCGCTCCGAAGGTGCCAACGTGCTGTTTAAATTGGATGAATCCAATTTAAACAGCTTAGCAGTTTCACCAGAGGCGAAACTGCAAGCTCCGCATATTGAAGTGTACACCACCAGGCCGGATACCCTTTTTGGGGCCACCTACATGGTCCTTTCTCCTGAGCACCCCCTGGTGGAGCACATTACCCAGAAGGAGCAGAGGGCCCAGGTGCTCGCCTATATCGACGAGGCCTCCAAAAAGAGCGACCTGGAACGGACTGACCTGGCAAAAACCAAGACCGGCGTTTTTACCGGGGCCTATGCGATTAACCCGGTTAACGAGGAAAAAATCCCCATCTGGATCGCCGATTATGTCCTGGTATCCTATGGCACCGGAGCCATCATGGCGGTTCCGGCCCATGACGAAAGGGACTGGGAATTTGCCCAGGCCTATGGGCTGCCCATTAGCTGGGTGGTGAGCAGGGAGCCCAAGCAAGACAGCGGCGAAGACCCCGATGCTGCCTTTACCGGCGATGGCTGGTCCATTAATTCGGGGCTCATCACCGGGCTCCCCACGCCAGAGGCCAAGGAAAAAATCTGCCAGTGGCTAGAAGAAAAGGGCCTGGGCAAGAAGACGGTAAACTATAAACTCCGGGACTGGATCTTCAGCCGCCAGCGTTACTGGGGGGAGCCCATTCCCATAGTCCACTGCGAAACATGCGGCATAGTCCCCTTAAAAGAGGAGGATCTCCCCCTCAGGCTGCCGGAGGTGGAAACCTACGCCCCCACCGGCACCGGCGAGTCCCCCCTGGCGGCCATTAGCGAGTGGGTGAACACCTCCTGCCCCCGCTGCGGAGGCCCTGGCCGCCGGGAAACCAACACCATGCCCCAGTGGGCTGGATCCTGCTGGTACTACCTCCGCTACCTGGACCCCACCAACGGCCAGGTCTTTGCCCGGCGGGAGGCCATCGATTACTGGGCCCCGGTGGATCTCTATGTGGGAGGGGTAGAACATGCGGTGCTCCACCTCCTCTATTCCCGGTTCTGGCACAAGGTCCTCTACGACATAGGACTGGTGAACACCAAGGAACCCTTCATCCGTCTGATAAACCAGGGGCTAATCACCTCCTTTGCATATCAGCGGCAGGACAAGACCCTGGTTCCCACCGACCAGGTGGAAAAACGCCATGACGGGACCTTTATTGAGAAAGCCAATGGACAGGCCCTTACGGAAGTAATCGCCAAGATGAGCAAGAGCCTAAAGAATGTCATTAACCCCGACGAGATAGTCCGGGAATATGGGGCTGACTCCCTCCGGCTCTACGAGATGTTCATGGGCCCCCTGGAGATGAGCAAGCCCTGGACCACCGCGGGGCTCATAGGGGTAAGCCGCTTTCTGGAGCGGATCTGGGCCATAGGTGAAAAATGCGACCAGTCTGCCACATTGGAAGAGGGCCAGGAAAAGGAACTAAGCAAGCTCCTCCATAAGACCATTAAAAAGGTGAGCTCCGACACTGATTCCCTGAACTTTAATACCGCCCTCAGCCAGATGATGATCTACTCCAATGAACTCATCAAACTGGACCAGGTGCCCCTCTCCCTCTGGGAACCCCTGGTTGTCATGCTCAGCGCCTACGCACCCCACCTGGGGGAAGAGCTCTGGGAGAAGCTGGGGCACCGTGAATCGGTAAGCCGGGCCCCCTGGCCCTCCTACGATGAGGCCCTGACCCTGGATGATGAACACACCATCGTGGTCCAGGTTAACGGCAAGATCCGGGACAAGTTCAGCGCCCCCTCGGGGACCCCCAAAGAAGAACTCGAAAAGACCGCCCTTGCCCTGCCGGGGACCCTCAAGTGGATCGAGGGCAAGAGCATCGTAAAAATCGTGGCGGTTCCGGATAAGCTGGTAAGCATAGTAATTAGGCCATAAGGAGAATCTTGATATGCGGGTGTTTAATTTTTCGGCGGGACCATCGGTACTGCCCCTTTCGGTCTTGGAGAAGGCGGCCAAAGAAATAACTGATGCCAACGGCACGGGCCAGTCGGTGATGGAGATGAGCCACAGGTCCAAGGACTTTGTCCCCATCATCGAAAAAACAGAATCCCTTTTACGGGACATTATGAAGATCCCCGCCAACTACAAGGTGCTTTTTTTACAGGGAGGGGCCTGGACCCAATTTGCCATGGTTCCCCTCAACCTGGGGGCGGTAGAATTCGGAGCGCCCCGAAAAAAGGCCACCTATATTGACAGCGGTATCTGGGCAACCAAGTCCGCCGAAGAAGCGGCCAAATACGTGGATGTGACCATTGGGGCCTCATCGGCGGACCGGTCCTACAGGGCCATTCCTGCGGTTCCCCCGCATAATCCTAATGATGACTATTATCATTTTGTATATAACAATACCCTGGTGGGGACCAAATGGCCCTCTATACCCGACACGGGCTCTGTCCCCCTGGTGTCTGATATTTCCAGCTTCATCCTTTCGGAGCCCCTGGATGTTTCCAAGTTCGGCCTCCTCTATGCGGGGGCCCAGAAAAACCTTGGTCCCGCCGGCACCACTCTCGTCATAGTCCGGGAAGACCTCGTAGGCCGGGCCCCCTCCTGGGTTCCCACCATGCTTCAATATAAGACCCATGCGGCCGAAGCTTCCCTCTTTAATACCCCCCCCTGTTACGGGATCTACATGATAGGCCTGGTGCTGGAATGGCTCCAGGAGCAGGGCGGTGCCGAAGCCATGGGCCAACGGAACCGGGAAAAAGCGGAGCTCCTCTATGCATGCCTCGAGGAGAGCAAGTTCTTCCATTCCCCCGTGGAGAAATCCTCCCGAAGCTTGATGAACATTGTGTTCTTCCCCCGGGAATCGGATCCGGAAAAATGCAAGGACATAGAAAACCGTTTTGTAAAAGAAGCCGCCGCCGCGGGGCTGGTTAACCTGGCGGGGCACCGCCTCATGGGGGGCCTCCGGGCCAGCATATACAATGCCATGCCCATAGAGGGAGTAAAGGCCCTCATCGACTTTATTAAGAAATTTGAGCTTAGCCTGTAAGAAACAGGCCAGTGCATCATCCAGGAGGACTCGGTGTTCAGAATTAAAACGATAAATAAAATTTCACCCCATGGCTTAAAATTATTCCCCAAAGAAACCTACGAGGTAGGGAGCGATATCACCGATCCCGATGCTATTCTACTTCGAAGTGCCGAGCTTGAGCCGGCCCACATTCCCGAATCGGTGATAGCCATTGCCCGGGCCGGAGCGGGCTACAATAATATTCCCGTCTCCGATTGCACCGGCCGGGGAATCGCCGTGTTTAACACCCCCGGGGGGAATGCCAATGCGGTAAAGGAACTGGTCATAGCGGCCATCCTGCTTTCTTCCCGGGACATAGTGGGGGGAATAAAATGGTGTGATACCATAGCCGGCGAGGCCGACCAGGTACCCGATCTGGTAGAGAAGGGGAAGGCCAAATTTGAGGGCCCCGAACTCATAGGAAAGACCCTGGGGGTGGTGGGCCTGGGGGCCGTAGGGGTTCCGGTGGCCAATGCCGCCGCCGCCCTGGGGATGAAGGTCATCGGCTTTGATCCCGGTATCTCCGTGGATGCCGCCTGGAACCTTTCCCGGGCGGTTCTTAAGGCCGACACCCTGGAAAGCCTCCTCTCCAAGTCCGATTATGTGAGCCTCCACCTTCCCTTAAGTGACTCCACCGAGGGCCTCTACAATGCGGACAAATTCAAGATCATGAAAAAGGGCTCCCGGCTCATCAATATGTCCCGGGGGGGCATTGTAAATGATAAGGACCTTATCGAGGCCCTTAATACCGAAAGACTCAGCGTCTATGTCACCGATTTTCCCACAGCGGAACTAATCAAATGCCCCAGGGTGATCAATATACCCCACCTGGGAGCCTCCACCCCCGAAGCGGAGGATAACTGCGCCGTCATGGCGGTCCAGCAGCTCATGGACTACCTGGAAGCCGGGACGGTGAAAAACTCGGTTAACCTGCCCCGCTGTGACCTGGAAAAGGGCTCCCCCTACCGGCTCATTGGGATAAACCGCAATATTCCCAACATGGTGGGCCAGCTCACCACCATCCTGGCGGAAGAAAAGATCAATATCATGGACCTGATTAACCATCACCGGGACGATTATGCCTATAACATCATCGATACGGAGCAGAAGATCAGCGGTAAAACCCTGGAAAAAATAAAAAAGGTCGAGGGGATAATCCGGATCCGAACCATTGAATAGGGCTTTTTCATCTTGAAAATAATGGCCTTTGGCTGCATAATTAAGGTACTATGAAACGAATATTATCAATTGTTGTACTCACCATTGCGGGGATGACCCTTTTTGCCCAGACCCCCAATATGGATTTCTTTAGGTCCGAGCTTAATAGGCCCCAGGCAACCCATGCGGATCGCCTGGCGACCCTGGAAACCCTGCGGGATCTAGAGGTGACGGGAATCGGTGACTTCTACCATGAGGCCCTGCGGACCCTGCTGTCGGTGGAACCAAACATTACCAGCATCAATGAACGGGATGTCATGGACAGGTCCATTATCATCGTTGCCCAGGGCCTGGGCCAGGAAGCCTATCTGGAGGCCGCCGCTGACCTCTGGCAGGCGGTCCTCACCTTCGATGTGATCCGGGACACCAGCCAGGGCCTGGCCATGCAGGAAGCCCTTAGTGCCCTGGGACAGATAGGAGCCCAGGAGTATCTTCCCCATATCATCCAGAGGCTCAACGATTTTAACGCCCTGGCCCAATCGGACCTGGAGACCAGAAGGCGCCATCAGCGGGGAGTAGTGGGGGCCATTAATGCCCTTACCGCCCTGGGAGAACCGGAAGGTTTTAGGCCCGTCTTCTTTGCTGCCAACGGCTGGTACGATTCTTCCATCCGGGCTATGGCTTCTACGGCCCTTCCCAACATAGTCGAAGACCCCGGCGAAATAATCGCCGAGATCATCCGGGACCCTTCAATTACTCCCCCCATTAAATACGAGGCCTGGAGGGAGATGCTCCGCACCCGGGCTCCTGACGAATCCAAGGCCATGGTCGCTTCGGTGGCCCTGGCCACCAGCTGGAACTACATGACCCCCAACGTGGCCTGGCAGACCATCTTGAACGACATGAGGATGAGCGCCATCGACAATATCCGGGTCCTGGGGGTCCATGATGAATCGGTCTACACCAATCTGGCCAGGACCTACACGAGCCAGGCCACCAGTAATACCCCTAATTACGATATGATAACCCGGGTTATTAATGCCCTGGGGACCGTCGCCACCGATGAGGCGGTGGATCTGCTCATGCAGTTCCTCCAGCAGCTCCACGACCGGCGCCAGGTGGGGCCCTGGGGCCAGAGGGAGCGGGCCATCCTCCAGACCATTCTGCCCGCCCTGGGAAACACGGGGAGTCAGAACATGGATCTCAGGATGCTCCTGACCACCATAGAGAGGGCCTCCTACTACACCGGAGCCGAACAGGGCTGGGCCCGGAACGCCCTAAGGGCCCTGGGTTACTAAGGCAGGGGTTCTAGAAAGACTAAATTTTGAATGGAAACAAAAAAGCCCTGGGGTCTGGCCTCAGGGCTTTTTCTTTACCTTGTTTGAAACTTCAGTTTGGCACAGGTCCTTACTCCATGAGGATCTTTAAGACCTCATCCTCATTGGCGGCATTGAGGACCGCCTGACGCTTCTCTGCACTCTTAAAGAGAAGGCTTATTTCTGCTAGAAACTGAAGATGGGGACCGGTTTTTTCTACCGGAGACAGGGTCATGATAAAAATTCTGCAGGGTTCCTGGTCCAGGGCCTCAAATTCCACCGGTGCTTCGGAAACCCCTATACAGGCCACCAGATCGTTGACCGTGGGGGTCTTTCCGTGGGGTATGGCAATCCCGTGTTTCATCCCCGTGGACATCTTCTGCTCCCGGTCCATGATGGCCTTGTAAGCAGCGGCGCGATCATCTATTTTTTTTGCCGCAACAAGGAGATCGAGGAGATCGTTTATTATCTCCTCCTTGCTGGTTCCTTTCAAATGAAGGGAAATGGTATCTTTGGAGAGTATGGTCTTTAAATTCATAGGCTCAGTATAGGGCCGGTCCCGAGAAAAGTCAAGGTCCTGCGTTGCAAATATGGGCCAATAACAGTAGAATTCCCTATCAAATCCTTGAGGAGTCCCCCATGAGCAATACCGAATCTTCCATGGCCCGCTGGTACAAGCACGGGAAAGCTTTAATAGATGAAATCTCTAATTCTAAACCCGAGGCGAGCGAAGCCTATATCTGGTTTATGGGCCAGCATGGATTTGCCGTCAACCTGGCCAATGTTATCTTCCATATCGATGTGATCCTTAACGATTTTGTGGACCGGGAGGGCAAGAGCCGCCGGG
The DNA here is from genome assembly GCA_009777335.1 of Treponema sp. Lineage (GTDB taxonomy): Bacteria > Spirochaetota > Spirochaetia > Treponematales > Breznakiellaceae > WRKT01. The sequence continues at coordinate 32,069 of WRMC01000014.1, forward strand.
AATATCCGGCCCCCTTCGATCCCGGGGAGCCCCAGAGGGTAGATTATGTCCTCTGCAGCCACAACCACGGGGACCACCTGAACATGAAGACCCTGCTGCCCCTCGCTGCAGCTAATCCCGGGGCCCGCTTTGTGGTCCCCGCTCCCTGGACCGCCATCCTTAAAGACGCTGGCATAGGGGAGGAGCGGATTATCCCCGCCCGTTCAGGGGAGGAAATAAAGCTGAAGGGCCCCCGGGGGGACCTTCAGATCCTCCCGGTCCCGGCGGTCCATACCAAGTACATCCAGGAGGAGGGGGAGAAGAACGACCAGGGGGATTACACCTCCCTGGGCTTCATCATAAAAGGGGAGGGCATATCCCTCTACCATTGCGGGGACACCTGGATCACCCCCCCTCTGGTGGAGGAGCTAAAAGCCCGGGGGCCCCTGGACATAGCTCTTCTGCCCATAAACGGCACCGACTGGGAACGGACCGCTACCAACTGCATAGGGAACGTAAGCTACCTGGACGCAGCGAAACTGGCCAAGGCAGTCCCTGTCGATCTGGTGATCCCCTCCCACTACGACATGATGGGCAATAACAGTGAGAACCCCGCCCGTTTCGCCGAAGCCATGTATGCCCTCTGCCCCCAGAAGCGCTACCATGTCTCGGCCCTGGGGGAGCGGTTTATCTACAAGAAAGACTAAATCCTCCCCATGGCGGCCCAACCTTTTTTTCAGCGTCTGGAGATCCTCACCGGGCCAGAGGCCCTTTCCCTCCTGGACCAGAGCCGGGTTATGGTCTTTGGCCTGGGAGGGGTGGGAAGCTGGTGTGCCGAGGCCCTGGTTCGATCAGGTATAGGGAATATAGCTATCGTGGATTTTGACCGGGTGCAGCCAAGCAATGTAAACCGCCAGGTGGAGGCCACCAGCCGCAGCCTGGGCCGCCTTAAGACCGAGGCCCTCTCAGAGCGGCTGGAAGAGATCAACCCCCAATGCCGCATCGAGTCCTACCCCCTCCGGTTTTCCAGGGAAACGATGGATAGTTTTGACCTGGCCGGGGCGGACTATATCATCGACGCCATCGATAACTTGACCAACAAGCTGGACCTGATAATGGCGGCAGCCCCGGGGCGCTTTTTTTCCTCCATGGGGATGGCCCAAAAGATGGACCCCCGCCAGATCAGGACCGTGGACATCTGGGATACCCCGGGCTGCCCCCTGGCCCGGCTGGTCCGCCATAACCTGCGAAAGCGGGGCTTTGAGGGGAATTTCACCACCGTCTACAGCCCCGAACAGCTACCCCGGCGGGTAAAGGCCCAAGCCTCCTCTATAAGCGAGGGGGGCAAGAGGGTGATCAACGGCTCGGCGGTCACTGTCACCGCCGTGGCGGGCTTCATGCTTGCCGGCCTGGTCCTTATGGACATCTGCCGCCGAAGCGACGGTGAATCGTGAACCATCGTTTTATCCGCCGGGCCCCGCCCCTTAAGGTGGTCCAAAAACTTGCGGCCAAGGCCATCCTGGAAGGAAAGCTCATCTCCGAGGGGGACCGGGTCCTCATCGCCGTTTCGGGGGGAAAGGATTCATCGGTCCTGGCCTGGGCCCTCTCTATCCTGAAACGATCCCTTCCTTTTAACTATGACCTGGAGGCCCTCCACATTTCCAGCGACTTCTGCTTCTGCTGCCAAAAGGGGGAACTTATGAACTCCCTGGAAAGCTGGGGCATAGGTTTTACGGACCTTTCAGTGCCCATCATAGGGCGCCTTAAGGAGGGCCGCAAGATGAACTGCTACTGGTGTTCTACCCAGAGGCGGACCGAGCTGATCCGTTATGCCATGGAGAGGGGCTTTAACAAGATAGCCCTGGGGCATCATCTGGATGACATCATCGAAACTTTTTTCATGAACATGATGAACCAGGGCAGCCTGGCGGCCATGCCCATGGTCTTAAAATACCGGAAGTACCCCCTCCACCTGATTCGTCCCCTGGCCTACCTGGAGGAACAGCAGGTCATCGCCTGTGCCGATGAGCTGGGGATCCTTAAAACGGCTTGCACCTGCCCCTACGGGGTTAATTCCCTCAGGCGGGATGCCCGGAGCAAAATTGCGGCCCTTACGGGGAACTCCAGTGCGGTCAAACGCCGCATCCTTTCCAGCCTTCTTGCCGGGGACCTCCTGCATGAACTTGATTGACATAGGGGTCAACCTCATGGCCCCCTCCTTTGACCGGGACCGGGAAGATATAATCCGTTCCGCCGCCGCTGCCGGAGTGGGCCCCCTGGTGATCACCGGCTCTTCCGAAAAGAGCAGCCTTGAGGGGGCCCGTTTTGCCGCAACCTACAATGCCAAGGAGCCCCGGTCCCTCTACTGCACCGCCGGGGTCCACCCCCATGGGGCCAAGGATCTAAGCACCCGCAGCCTGGACCTCTTCCGGGACCTGGCCTCCTCAGAACTCCCCCTGGTAGCCATAGGGGAGTGCGGCCTGGATTACAACCGGGATTACTCCCCCCGGGAGGACCAGCGCCGCTCCCTGGTAAAACAGGCGGACCTGGCCTCGGAGCTCTCCCTTCCCCTCTTTCTCCACGAGAGGGATGCCTTTGGGGACTTTTATGCCATCATCCGTAACTACACCAAGGCCGTCCCCGCCATGGTGGTCCATTGCTTTACCGGCACCCAGGAAGAGCTGGAACACTACCTTGGCCTGGGTTGTTACATAGGCATCACCGGGTGGATCTGCGATGAGCGCCGGGGGAAGCACCTCAAGGAGCTGGTGAAAAATATACCTCCGGGACGGCTCCTCCTGGAGACCGACAGCCCCTACCTTCTCCCCCGGGATCTCCCCCTCAAGGTAAAGAACAAGCGCAACGAACCCCAATTTTTGCCCCATGTGGCCCAGACCGTCGCCCACTGCCTGGACAAGGACCCGGCCCTCCTGGCCAAAGAAACCACCGCCAACGCCCGGAGCTTTTTCCGCCTCCCAGATCGCTAAGCCAGTAAAGTCCTTGTACTCCCCGTCTATTAAGGAGTATCCTTGGGGGGAACAGAATTCATGAGCACAGGTCAAAAGTTCCAGTTAAAAATTCACTCATCCATCCAGGAAATCCCCAAGGAAGAATGGAACCGCCTGGTCAGTCCCGATGCGGTCCCCTTTCTGGACTGGGACTGGCTCTACATTCTAGAGAAGTCCGGATCGGTCTCTCCCGACATGGATTGGCACCCCCTTCATTTTTGCCTCTGGGACCAGGGCCAACTGGCTGCGGCGGCTCCCCTCTACCTGAGGACCTCCAGCGGGGGTGAATACCTCCACGATTACTTCTGGGCCGAGGCGGTCATGTCCATAGGCAAGGCCTGGTACCCCAAGATGGTGGGAGCCCCGGCCTGTACCCCCGCCGAGGGCTACCGCTTCCTGGCTGCCCCAGAACTGGATCTCCATGCCGCCACCGTCACCCTTTTGGAGAGCATAGAAACCCTCTGCACCCAGAACCAAATTCCCAGCGTAAACCTCATCTGGGCAGATCCCCAGTGGTCGGCCGTCCTCCCCTCCCTGGGTTATATGGCCTGGGACCATAATCATCTGGTCTGGGAGAACGAGAACTTTTCTTCCTTTGATGATTACCTGGCCCTCTTTTCCAAGAACCAGAGGAAAAACATCCGGAAGGAGTACGCCCGCCACAAGGAGCAGGGGATCAGCATCAAGGTGGTCCCGGGCACAGAAGCCACCGAGGAACATTACAGCCGGATGTTTGAGTTCTATACCATCACCAACGACATGCATGTCCCCTGGGATGCCCGCTGGTTCAACGAGGAATGGTTCATCCTCCTTGAGCAGCACTGCCGACACTCCACCGCCTTTTCCGAGGCCCGGCTGGACAGCACCGGGGAGATCATCGCCATGGCCATCCTGATCCACAAGGGGGATCGCATCTGGGGACGCTTCTGGGGGGCCTTCGAAGATATCCGGGATCTTCACTTTGCGGTCTGTTATTATGCCCCCATGGACTGGTGCATAGAAAAGGGGATCCGTTACTTTGACCCCGGGGCAGGGGCCTCCTCCCATAAGCTGCGCCGGGGCTTTAAGGCCCAGCGGAACCGGAGTTACCACAAGTTCTTCGACCCTATCGTTACCAAGCTTTTCCGTGATAACATTAAAGCCATCAACCGCCGGGACCAAGCCCGCCGCGATTCCCTAAATGAACTTCAACCTTATAAAAAGGAAACAGATTAAGGAGGTCCAGAATGTCCATCCATATTAATGCCAAACCCGGCGACATCGCCGAGGCCATATTGCTCCCGGGAGATCCCCTGCGGGCCAAGTTTATCGCCGAGAACTTCCTCGAGAATGCCAAACTCTACAATGAGGTCCGGGGCATCCTGGGTTACACCGGCACCTACAAGGGTAAACCCGTCTCTGTCCAGGGCACTGGCATGGGGATGCCCTCCACCTCGATCTATGTGAATGAACTCTTCAAGGACTACGGCGTGAAGCGGGCCATCCGCATAGGAACCGCCGGGTCCATCCAGGAACATATAAAACTCTACGATCTGGTCATAGCCATGAGTGCCTGCACCGACTCGGGGGCCAACAAGATCCGTTTTGGGGGCCGGGACTTTGCCCCCACCGCCAGCTTTTCCCTGGTAAAAAAGGCCTGGGATACGGCGGTGGAAAAGGGCTGGAACCCCCATGTGGGCTCCATCATTTCCTCCGACATGTTCTACACCGAAGACCCCGATGAGTGGAAACTCTGGGCCCGCTTTGGGGTTCTGGCGGTAGAAATGGAAGCCGCCGAACTCTACACCCTGGCGGCAAAGTATGGCCGGGAATGCCTCTGCCTGGTGACCATCTCGGACAGCCTCATCACCCACGAAGCCACTACCTCCGAAGAAAGGCAGACCACCTTTACCCGGATGATGGAAGTCGCCCTGGAAACTGCCATTTCCTAGTGAATAAACCCTTCCTCTTCATCATCTCCGGCCGGCCCGGCTCGGGGAAAACAACCCTGGCCCAGCTCTTGTCTAGGGAACTGCGCTGCCCCCTCATTAGCAGGGATCAGATAAAAGAAGGCTATACGAGAACAGTGAATCTTCCCCATAGGGAACAGGATGAAGAGGGAAAGATGAAGGTCTTTAGCGCCTACTTCGAAAGCATCGATCTCTACCTCTCCAAGGGAATTTCCCTCATCGCCGAATCGGCCTTCCAGCACCGGGTCTGGTTCCCCCGCTATGAGACCTTGTCTTCATTAGCGGAGATTCGGCAGCTCATCTGTACGGTAGACCCCCGGCTGGGGAACCGAAGATTCTTGGAACGAAAAACCCAGGACCCCCTCAGGGCCTACTATCACGGGGACGATGTGATCCAAACCGAGGATGATCAGTACCCCTACGAACCCCCAGCCCTCCCTGTCCCCACCCTCCAGGTCGACACCACCAACACCTACAACCCCTCCCTCGAAGCCATCTATTCCTTTCTCCTCTCTTCTTGACACAAGCTTTTCCCTTATGTCATAGTGTAACTCTGAACCCCCACATTGCCTGGATGGTGGAATTGGTAGACACGCTAGTTTCAGGTACTAGTGCTCGCAAGGGTATGGAAGTTCGAGTCTTCTTCCAGGCAAAAAAAGTCATCCCGAAAATCGGGATGACTTTTTTTTATTCTGACAGAAGAAGACTCGAACTTCCGAAGGCCGCGCCAAGGCTTCTTCCAGTCTTCTCAATATACAAATCCCCATCTCCCTTCTATAATATCCCTAGGGCGTGAATTGCGGCCCTAAGGAGGTTCCATGATAGGGTACCAAGGCGCGGATACCACTTTCTCCCTGGAGGGAAAGAGGGCCATCATCACCGGGGGAGCAGCCGGCATAGGCTATGCCACGGCGGAGTTTTTCGCCAAGAAGGGAGTCCAGTTGGTCCTGGGGGACCTGAGCCCCGATGTGGATGCCAAGGCCAAGGGCCTGGGAAATCTGAACCTGGGCCTTCAAGGTGACATCTGTCAGAGGGACTACCGGGAAGCCCTCATCCAGGGGGCCCACAGGGCCTTCGGTGGGGCCGACATCCTGGTCAACTCTGCGGGAATCGTCCTTCTGGAAAAGGCCGAAACCCTAAGCGAAGAAGCCTGGAACGATACCCTCAGGGTAAACTTGAGCGGCAGCTTCTTCATGGCCCAGGCCTTCGGGGCCTCCCTCATCGAGCAGAAGAAGCCGGGGATCATCATCAACATGGCCTCCCAGGCAGGGGTAATCGCCCTGGACCGCCACGCGGCCTACTGCGCCAGCAAGGGGGGAATCATCTCCATGACCCAGGTCCTGGCCCTGGAATGGGGAAAGTACGGCATCCGGGTAAACTGCGTGTCCCCCACGGTGGTCCTCACCGAACTGGGTCATAGGGCCTGGGACGGCCCGGTGGGGGAGGCCTTCAAAAAAGAAATCCCCGCCGAACGATTTGCCGAACCCGACGAGATCGCCGCCATCATCGCCTTCCTCTGCTCCGACGCTGCGGCCATGATCACCGGCCACAATCTTCTGGTGGACGGCGGCTACACCATAAAATAAATGCGACAAAGGATGAACCCATGCAGCGAATAATCAACAAGCCCGATGACATCGTCGACGAGATGCTCCAGGGCTTTGTAAAGGTCCACAGCGACCTGGTGGTTCCCACGAGCAACCCCCGGGTCATAAAACGAAGGGCCATTCCCCCCGGCAAGGTCGGGGTGGTCACCGGCGGCGGCAGCGGCCACAAGCCCGCCTTCATCGGCTACCTGGGGGAAAACCTCTGCGATGCCGTAGCGGTGGGGGAGATTTTTTCCTCCCCCTCGGCAGCCGCCTTCCTGGATGCCTTCCGGGCCGCCGACCAGGGGGCCGGAGTGGCCTGTCTCTACGGGAACTATTCGGGGGACAACATGAATGTCAAAATGGCCATCCGCAATGCCGAGAAGGAGGGCATCCAGGTGAAGACCGTGGTGGCCAACGACGATGTCCCCTCGGCTCCCCTGAGTGAAAGGGAAAAACGCCGGGGAGTGGCGGGAGAAATCCTCATGTGGAAGGCCGGCGGTGCCAGGGCGGCCCTGGGGGGCAGCCTCGACCAGGTTATTGCCTCCGCCCAGAAGGCCATCGACAACTGCCGGAGCATAGGCATAGGCTTAAGCCCCTGCACCCTCCCGGCGGTGGGGAAACCCAACTTCGAAATAAAAGAGGGAACCATGGAGCTGGGCATAGGCCACCATGGGGAGCCGGGGATAGAGGTCCTCCCCCTGGAAGGAGCCGCCGGCATCGCCCGCCGCTGTGTGGACACCATCCTGCCGGACCTCCCCTTTAGCGCCGGCGACGAGGCGGTGCTCCTTATCTCCGGCCTGGGAGCCACCCCGATAATGGAGCTCTATGTCCTCTACGATGAGGCCGAAAGGCTCATCCAGGAGCGGGGCATCAAAGTCCACCGGGGCTTCGCCGGGAACTACTTTACCTCCCTGGAGATGATGGGTGCCACGGTCACCCTCATGAAGCTGGATGAGGAACTGAAGGAACTCATCGACATGCCCTGTTACAGTCCGGGGCTTAAACAGAAGGGGAATCATGGGGAGTTTTAAAAACCGGGAAGGAAGGCCCATCCTCGAAAGGATGGCGAGGACCATCCAGGAGAACCGGGATTACCTGAGCGAGATCGACGGCCTCATCGGCGACGGAGATCATGGGGCCAACATGAGCAAGGGCTTTGGCCTCTTTCAGGAAGCCATGGCAGACCGGGATCTGAGCTTTACCGGCGGCCTGGGGGAACTGGGGCAGCTTCTTTTGGACAGGATAGGGGGCTCCATGGGCCCCATCTATGGGACCCTCTTTATAGCCATGTCCGAGGCGGGGGAGGGCCTGGAAGACATAGACCTGGTAGCCCTGGCGGCCCTCTTCGCCGCCGGTCTTGCGGCCCTGGGAGACATCATCGAGGCCCAGGCGGGAGACAAGACCCTCATGGACACCCTCATCCCGGCCAACGATGTCCTCCAGAGGGCCGCCGCCCAAGGGAGCTCCCTGGAGGAGGCTCTCCCCGCCATGACCGCCGCAGCCCAGGCCGGCCGAGACTCCACCCGGGACCTGGTGTCCAAGGTGGGCCGCTCAAGCCGCCTGGGTGAGCGAAGCCGGGGAGTCCTGGATGCCGGGGCCGTCTCCTCCTGCCTCCTCCTCTGCGCCATCTCCGAGGGCATCCTCGAGATCCTGGGCTCCTAGACCCGGCAGCACAGGCCCTCACCACTGGCGGGATGAATAAAAACTATTCATAATTATGTTTGAAATCTAATTTAATAGGGGATGTACCATGGGCGGAATCATTAGCCAGTTGTGCGCGGAAGTAAGCCTTCCCAAGATGCTCCAGGTAAAACAGAAGTTTGACCGGGCCAGGATAGATGAGGGTGAAATTGAAAGGGCCCTTTTTGCCGAACTCTCCCGGAGTGACCTGGGGGACCCCATCAAACCGGGGAAGCGCATCGCCATCACCTGCGGCAGCCGGGGGGTCGACAAGATAGTCCCCATCACCCGGGCCCTGGCGGACTTCGTAAAATCCAAGGGAGCCTCCCCCTTCATCGTCCCCGCCATGGGCAGCCACGGAGGATCCACCGCCGAGGGACAGACCCAGATCCTCCGCGAGTATGGGGTCACCGAAGAGTCCGTGGGCTGCCCCATCCTCTCCTCCATGGAGACCGTGGAAATCGGCCAGAGCGATACCGGCCCCGAGGGCAGGACCTACGGGGTCCGGATCGATAAGCACGCCGCCGGAGCGGACGGCATTATCGTAGCGGGCCGGATAAAACCCCACACGGGCTTTCGGGGGCCCTATGAGAGCGGCATCATGAAGATGATGGCCATAGGCCTGGGCAAGCGGGAAGGGGCGGACATCTGCCACCAAAACGGCTTTGGCCACATGGCCCAGATGGTCCCCCTCTTTGGAAAGTGCATCTTAAAGAATGCTCCGGTCATCCTGGGCCTGGGGATCCTCGAAAACCCCTACGGCGAGGTTTGCAAGTTCGCCGCCCTCCGCCCCGACGAGATTGAAACCAAAGAACCCCTCCTTCTGGATGAGGCCCGGAAGCTCCTCCCCCTCATCTTTTGCGAGCAAACCGACATCCTGGTGGTGGACCGGATAGGGAAGGACATCTCCGGGGACGGCATGGACCCCAACATCACCGGCGCCAACCCCTGCACCCCTTTCATCAGCGGGGGCCTCAAGACCACCTCCACGGTGATCCTCGACCTCACCCCCGCCACCATGGGAGCCGCCCTGGGCATAGGGGCCGCCCATGTGATCACCCGGCGGCTCTTTGAGCAGATCGACTACGAAGCCACCTACATCAATGTGATCACCTCCCGGGGGCTGGACTATGCCCGGATTCCCGTCATCGTAGACTCCGATCGGGAGGCCGTCCAATTGGCCCTCCGCTGCGCCATAGGCTGTGATATCACCCGCCCCCGGATCATCCGCATCGCCGACAGCCTCCACACCGAAACCATCTGGGTCTCCGAGGCCTTCAAGGATGAGGTAGATGCCAACCCCCGGCAGGAGCTGGTGGGCGGTCCCGTCGAATGGCCCTTCGATAAGGCAGGAAATTTATGGTGATGCTCCGGGGGAAACCCCTTCTGGGCATCAGCATAGGAGACCCCTCAGGCATAGGGCCCGAGATCTGCATCAAGGCCCTGTCCCGCTCCCATATCTACGACAAGGCGATCCCGGTGGTCTATGCGGACCAGATCGTTTTGGAAGATGCCCTGGAAGTGACGGGCCGGGATTTTATCCTTCATAAATGTGAGCAACCCTCGGATGCCCTGGGGCTCTCGGGCACCATCGACTTCATAGATTGCGGCATCATCTCCGGGAGGGACGAATACCAGTACAGCACCGTGGTGGAGAAATCCGGCGAGGCCTCCTTTCAATATGTGGTCCGGGCCATAGCCCATGCCATGGAGGGAAAGATCAGCGCCGTGGTCACCGGCCCCATCAACAAGGAGGCCATCAACCTGGCGGGTCACCAGTACCCGGGGCACACGGAGATCTTCGCCCACTACACCGGGACCCAGGACTTTGGCATGCTCCTTTCCGGCGGGGGCCTTAACGTCATCCATTGCACCACCCATGTCTCCATGCGGGAGGCCTGTGAACTCATCACCAAGGAGAAGGTCCTAAAGACCATACAGTTGGCAGACAAGGCCCTGCGCCTTATGGGGAAGGGGAGGGGACGCATCGCCGTGGCGGGGCTCAATCCCCACGCCTCCGAAAGGGGCCTCTTTGGGGACGAGGAAGAGAGGGCCATCATCCCCGCCATAGAAGCGGCCCGGGCCCAGGGCCTGGATGTCACCGGCCCCCTGCCGCCCGACACGGTCTTTGTTCGGGCCCTGGGGGGGCAGGCCGACCTGGTGGTGGCCATGTACCACGACCAGGGACATATCCCCCTCAAACTCCTGGGCTTTAGGATGGACCCGTCCACGGGGCTTTATGCAGACATGAGCGGCATCAATGCCACCATAGGGCTTCCCATCATCCGCCTCTCGGTCGATCACGGCACCGCCTTCGGCAAGGCCGGGAAAAATCAGGCCAATGAGGGAAGCCTGGTGGACGCCATAAACATGGCCATTACCTTTGCAGAAAACTGGGAGAATTAAAAGAGCTCGTCCTTTTCTTCGATCATCAGCATATCGGGGATGGAGCTTCCGGCGATCCCCTTGATGGAACCGATAAAGCCGTTGGTGTTAAGGAGGATCTTTTCCAGTTGTTTTTCCCGGGTTTTCCAGACCCGCTCCATCCTGGTCCTTTCATCCAGGTAACCCTTTTGGAGTTCCGAAAACCCCTCGATGATGGCCATCATGTGGGTTGAAAATTCCTTCCCCGTCAGGTAGTCGTAGAGCATCTGGGTTTTTTCGCCCCGGTTTGTCTGGGAGCTATAGGCTTCGCTGAGGCGGATAAGACTGTCCCGCAGAACCAGGGCCAGCCCCTTAAACTCGGCGAAACTGCAGATCCACACCCCCTCTTTTTGGCCTATTTTTTCTATGTCCTCCGGAAGAGCCTCGCTTACGAGGACGCAGATATCCGCGTGCACCCGGGCCCCGTCTTCTTTGAGTTTGCTTATCCAGTCCCGGCCAAAGGCCTTGGTCCGCTTGCTTTCGTAGACGATGACCCCCGAGTCCTGGCCGCTGGAATTGCGGACCCTTTGAATCACGTCGGCGCCGCTCACCCCCTTGGAGACCCCCTCTATGACATCGAAACGGAAGGTATCTTTGAGAATATCCTCGATGGCCAGTTCTTGAACTTCACCCTGTAACTGCATGGAACCCTGCTCAGCCTTGCGCTTCATCTCTTCTGCCAGGGCCGTCTGGTCGTCCAGCTTCTTTTGCATTTCATTTAATTTTAAGGCATGCTCTTCGAGAGCTTCTTTTTTTATCCGGCTCAGTTCTGTTTCCATGAGGGCCCGGTGGGAGTCCCTCTCTTCCTTTAATTTTTTTGCATGCTCGGTCTGCATCTGGGCAGTAATTCTTGATTCCGCCTCCATTTTTTCAAGCTTCGTTTTTTCCAGTTCCGCCTTGGTGTTGTTTAGTTCGATGACCTCTTTGGATTTTTCCAGAAGAGAATTTTTTAAGGTTTCGATCTCTTCCTGATTTTCGGTTTTTAAGGCGACCTTGATTTTTTCCCTTTCGTTTTGTAAAAGCAGTTTGTATTCCCCTTCAAATTTATTTCGTACCGCCTCTTCGATTTCGCTCTTTTCTTTTTTGAGGATCTCGATCTCTTTTTGATGCTTCTTGTTTTCGGCGGAAAATTCTGTTTTTATACGGGATTCAATTTCCTGGCTTAAGGCCCTGTTTACATCAATCTCTATGCCGCACTTGGGGCAGCTAATCGTATCAACCGTATTCATCTTTCCCTCCCCTATAAGTCTTTTTATCCTAATCGTTTTTTGGAGAGTTCACAATAGGCCTCATCCATTTCAATGCCAATAAAGAACCTCCGGCCCAGGACCTGACAGGCCAGGGCAGTGGTGCCGCTCCCGCAAAAGGGATCCAGGACAATATCATCCTCTTTAGTAGAAGCGAGAATAATGCGTTTTAAAAGATCCAGGGGTTTTTGCGTCGGATGCCTCCCCTCGGTTTTTTCCCCCTTCTTGGGGCTCGTGATGGACCATACTGACCGCATCTGGGTGTTTTCTTTTTTTAAGGCATCTTCGGGGAAGGAACCGTTTTTCATTTCATCATAGTTGAAGGTATGCTTGGCCTTTTTATCCTTCCGGGCCCATAAAAGTGTTTCATGGGAGGCCGTAAAAAACCGGCAGCTTAGATTAGGTGCCCCATTCGGCTTAAACCATGCAATGTCATTGAGGATATGAAAATTATGCTTCTGCAAAAGATAGCCGCACTGATAAATACTATGGTAGGTCCCGGAAATCCACATCGTCCCCTCGGGCTTCAAGACCCGGCGGCAGGAAGAAATCCATTCCTCGTGGAACCTCATATCCTCCTCCAGTCCCCTGCTTTTATCCCACTTCCCCTTATTAACCTTCACCATCCTGCCATTTAGGCAGGTAAACCCATCATTTGATAGCATGTAAGGCGGATCAGCAAATATCATATCTATCGAGTTATCGGACATCAAAGACAGGATATCCAGGCAGTCCCCATTAAATAGGATGCTTTGAGGGGAGGAGTAGTAGGGGGGATGACCCTTTAGCTTAGGGAAGTCTTTCAGAAAATCCATCGCCATCGTAAACCATACGCCCTTCACCCCTTCGTATTGTTAAAGGAGCTTCTTCGGTGATAATGAGGACATGATAATAGTTTGTGATCCCCGATGGGCCTATTTCACCGGATTGAATTTCTACAGATTTATATGGATAGCCGTAATGGATACCACTGACCTCTGTATAAACGGTGAACTTATTATCACTTCCCGTAATGAATGATCCCAAGCCGCTGCCGGTTGTGTTACTTTCAATTGTTTCTACTATGATTGTCAAGTTCTCGTTATCTTGATCCGAAAATGTTATCTGCATTATATTAAATTCATGACCAGGTTCTAGTTCATCAGGAAAGTTACTGCTTATTAAGATAAGGGGCCTAATTTCAAAAGTTCCTTCTATGTTTGGCGGATCCGTGCCCTCATGAATAACTACCCCCAGTTCTAAAGCCGCTTCGAATATATCAGGAAGAATGATCCTTTGAACATCCTCGGTAAGCCTTTCCCTGGCAGCAATAATTTCACCTTCCCTAATGATTACTTCATCAATACCCAGGGACTTTAAACGCCCCAGGGTGTTCGGCACATCCCTGGCATAAATATTTACAACAAGCACCCTCGTAAAATTAAAATAAGGTTCCTGAGTTACGCTTAATCCCAGGGATTGCAATTCACGAGAAAGAGCTTGCGCATTTTGCGGGACTATAAATGCCCCCACTTGAATATGGTATACATGGGGACTCTGTGCGTCAGGTATCCTCCCGATGATCCTGGAAGGGAGGTTTTCCTGGGAGTAGGAGAAAAAACTTATGAGGAGTAAATGAGAAATGAGTAAGAGGCGGCGCATATAATCCCTCCCATGAGGCTTTAATAAAGAAAAGAAGCTCACTCAGAGAATTATATCATATAATGAGGGGAGATCAATGGCGTGACCCAAAGGCTCCTATGCCATGCTTCTCCGAACCTCTTCTCTCAGAGCTGGGGCCTGCTGTGTAATAAGATCCAACTCGGTGGAGGATCTTAAGTGCACCGCTAGAAGGTAACACTTCCTCTCCAGGTCATTACAGGCCGCTCGGAGGACTAAACCACCCCCAGAACCCCATCACCCTCTATTTCTTTCCCCCCAACCGGCTGAACCATGGTTCCACAATCAACCTGCCCGGCCAACTGGGAGGAAAGGATCTATAGAGTTCTAGTTAGGTTCTTCGCTTTCCGATAACGGGGTAGAGAGATACCGTTCACCCGAATCAGGCAGCATGGCTACAATGTTTTTTCCTTCGTTTTCCGGCTTGGCGGCAAGTTGCAGGGCTGCCCAGACCGATGCTCCGGAAGATATACCTGCAAGCACTCCTTCCTGACGGCACAGTTTTTTTGCCGTTTCAAAGGCGTCTTCGTTGGTTACACAGATGATTTCGTCAATCACATCACGGTTGAGGATAAGCGGCACAAAGCCCGCGCCAATGCCCTGTATACGGTGGGGGCCCGGTCTGCCGCCGGAAAGCACCGGCGAGGCATCAGGTTCAACGGCGATTATTTTTACTGACGGCTTTCGGGATTTTAATACTTCACCTACACCGGTGATCGTTCCGCCGGTGCCGACCCCGGCTACAAAAATGTCCACCTCGCCCTGGGTGTCCTGCCAGATTTCTTCGGCGGTGGTTAGGCGGTGGACCTCCGGGTTTGCGGGGTTTTCAAATTGCATGGGCATGTAACTTCCGGCTACTTGGGCGCAGAGGTCCTTTGCTTTTTTTACTGCCCCTGCCATGCCTTCGTTGCCTGGGGTGAGTACCAGTTCTGCTCCAAGCATTTTAACCAGTTTGCGCCGTTCTATGGACATGGTTTCCGGCATGACCAGTATCAGCCGGTAGCCCTGGGCGGCACAGGCAAAGGCCAGCCCTATGCCCGTGTTGCCGCTGGTGGGTTCGATAACCACGCCGCCCTCTTTGAGTTTGCCTTCGCGCTGCGCTGTTTCAAGCATGGCCGCTCCTATGCGGCATTTGACGCTGCCTGCGGGATTAAAGGCTTCCAGTTTGCCAAACAGAATCCCCGGCAGTCCCGCAGCGATCTTTGGCAAACGCACCAGAGGCGTTGCCCCTATTGCTGTGGTAATGCTGTCGTAAGAGCTTGCACGAAAAATGTTTGTTTTATTAATGTTTGAATTGTTCATATTGAATACTCACTTTCATTGTTAATGTCATACTTAAACAGCGATGTTATTCGTTGTTTAAGGTCCAGAAGCTCCGGGTCGCTGCGGCGGCGCGGACGCTCTACATTGACCGTAAAACGGTTTCGTATGGTTCCGGGCTTAGGCGAAAACACTATCACTTCATCGGAGAGGTATAGCGCCTCATCGGTGTCGTGGGTTACCAATACAATGGTAATGCCGCTTTCTTCCCACAGGCGCAGAAGGTCATCCTGTAAGCGTTCGCGGGTCAGTGCGTCCACTGCAGCGAAGGGCTCGTCCATTAATATTATTCGCGGCTGCACCGCCAGGGCCCTGGCAAGGGCCAGCCTTTGGCGCATTCCGCCGGAAAGCTGTGAAGGATATTTCCGCAGAGAATCGGTGAGCCCCATTTTATGTAGATACACCATTGCCGCCGCTTCACGCTCGTTACGCGCAATGCCCCGCAGTTTCAGGGTAAACATGACATTCTGCATCACGGTCATCCAGGGAAACACCGCATAGTCTTGAAAAATCATGGCAATATCATGTTTAGGACGGTTTTTAAACATACCGTTTGCCAGGGGTGACAAAAATTGATACTTGCGGCGGTACGCTTCCATCTCCTTGCGGGTTGATGGCAAAGGCTCCAATACCTGCACTCCGTCAATGAAGACGCTGCCCTCGGTGGGAGCTTGCAGGCCCGCAAGGATTTCCAGAAATGTCGATTTCCCGCAGCCCGAAGGGCCAAGCAAACTAACAATTTTTCCATCCTCAATGGTCAAGGAAACCGAAAGTACCGCAGTAAGCCCGTCCGCAGTACGATCTTCGTTTATAATAGAAAAGAACTTGCTGATATTGCGCGCTTCAATCATTCTTTTTCCTCATATTTTAACGCCCTCCCTTCCATACGGCCAGCCTCAGTTCTATATATTTCAATACTTCAATCAGAAACCAGCCTATCCAGCCGAGTATCACCATACAGACCATCATTTCGGGGATGACGAAGTAATCTTTGGCCTGTCCCAAAAGGTAGCCTATACCCATGCGGCCGCCGTAGGATTCGCCGATGAGGAGCATCACCAGCCCCATGGCGACACCGGTTTTAAAGCTCATGATGATGGAGCCGAAGGCGTGCCAGAAATACACTTTTCGAATGAGGGTAAATTCGCTGGCCCCGAAAACACGCGCCGAGGCAAGGTAGCGGGGATCGGTGTCCTTGATGCCTTGATAGGTGTTGAAAAGTACCGGATAAAAGATACCGAGGAACATGAGGAATATGTGCATCCTGCTCCCTATGCCGAAAAAGATTATCGTCATGGGAACCCAGGCAGGAGGAGGTATGGCGGAGAGCATCTGCCAAAGGGGAAGCACAAAGGCGCGAATCTTCTGGTTCCAACCCATTAAGAGGCCTATGGGAACTGCCAGCGCTACAGCTATAGTAAAGGCAGCGAAGAAGCGCCCCAGGCTGTAAAGTATGTGGAGTATGAGCTGTCTATTCCAGAGCATAAACCAAAAGCGTTCGGCAACGGTTGAAAGGCTCGGTATGAGGCTGGTGGGAATTACTCCCCAGCGGGGGAGAAATTCCCATGCCAGAAGCAGAGGTATGAGGACTGATAGAAACTCAAGAGAGAAAAAACTTCTCAGCGAATTTTTGAGGAAGCCGCCGATTTCATATAACAACCGGCGGACTCCCCTCGTTTCGTAATTATTCACCATTACCAGGTTATTCCTCTTAACTGTGGTGCAAAGAGGCCATCGCCGGGGTTAGCAGGAAAGGTTCCCATTCTTACCAGGGCATCGGCATAGGCTTTAAGGCCCTCGGTATCAAGACGGGTCTGGAAGCCCAGTTTCGGATTGCTGTTGATAATAGCCTGCTCGGAAACACTCACGTATTTGAGCGCAATGGCCACGATGTCAGGAGCCGAAGGATTGGCCAGGATGATCCTGTTCGCTTCGTCAATCGCTTCGATAAACAGTTTGACATCATCCAGCCGGTTGGCCACAAAATTGGTATTGGCATTGATGGTACGGCAGGGAGGATTTACACCCGCAAGGTTCGCTTCTATGATTCCGTCTCCGTTGGCATCGGATCTTCCATCAAAGACGGTTTTGAATCTTGGTCTGCCCTGAGCATCCACCAGAAGCAGGGCTTCGGCTACAAAGGGCTCCTCAAGAATCGCCCCGCTCACGCTTCCGGCCTGGAGAGCCGCTAAAGCCGCTCCGGGAGCAAGGGTTGCCAGTTCAAATTCAACATTGTATTGATCCCTAAGATTATCCCTGATAGCTATAACCGCGCAGCAGGTAGCTGAGAGCCCTGCAATTTGCAGGCCCCTTATATCCTGGGGACTTCGTATCGGCGAATCTACCGGAATAACCAGCAAAGAGGTGCAGGGGATTTTTACCTGTGCGATGATAGTAAGGTTACTGCCGGTGGCAATGGGGGTCATTACGGCGGTGGGGCAGGCAAAGGTAATGTCCGCAGTACCGCCGACCACCGCAGCTACGGCGGCATTGGTCTGCTCAATCACCACATCAAGCCCCCGTTGGGCAAAAAGGCCTCTTTCATAGGCCACATACAGGTTCAGGTGATGGGTTGAGTTGGTATCGGCCACGACAATTCGCCTTT
>WRMC01000015.1 GCA_009777335.1 Treponema sp.
GACTGGAACAATGTAACACAATGGGACTTGAATAAAGTCATGCGGTATGTTAATAATAGACCAATGAAGTGTTTAGGCTACCAAACACCATATGAGGTTTTTGTTGCACTTGCAGCTTGAATTCGGGTGTACCTAAAAGTATCTTTGTCCATAAAAGCCCGAATGGATACTTTACCCGCATTGGTAGTTTCAAAACGCGAAATGTCACCGGATATGCTTTCTAGGCTCTTCCAACAGCGATCCCAGACCAGGCTCATACGATTCGATGAACAAATTGTAATAAGTGCTCAACTTTCCGATATGTCTAAAAATCTTTGGGAGCGTTTTAAATCACCCTTGTCTCCCCAGGATGATATCGAGTTTTTATCGAAACTAAAATTAGTCTCTATCGATGAAGATGGAAACATTCATCCTACTATTAGTGGCATCCTCTTGGCATCTGAAAACCCTGCTAAAATTATTCCCAGTGCATATATTCAGGCTCTCTGTTATATGGGTGTTGATAGTAATTCAGAACAACTAGATGCCCAGGATATCCATGGCCCATTAGATGAGCAGATAAGGTTGGCATGTAAATTTGTTAAATCAAATATGAAGGTAAGGGCATATAAAAATCCCGGAAGGATCGAAACCCCCCAATATTCGATTAATTCTGTTTTTGAAGCTATTGTTAATGCAGTCGCCCACCGGGATTATTCAATTTATGGTTCAAAAATAAGGCTTAGAATTTTTTCTAACCGGATCGAATTATCCTCCCCCGGAACCATACCCAATACAATGACTATTGACAGCCTTGCGTTACGGCAATCATCAAGGAACGAGTTAATATGCTCTTTATTGGCCCAGTGTCCCATGAATTTTGATGCCACAGGCAGTAAGCGCATGTTCATCATGGATAAACGGGGTGAAGGGGTCCCTATCATTTTAACAGAAAGCGAGCGTTTATCGGGCCAACGTCCATTATATGAACTGATCGACGACGCTGAACTTAAATTGACCATATACTCATCCTAATGCTCCCTAAACTCCTCTTCCACTTTAAAAAGTTCCTTACCTTCTTATTCACCTTTAACCCCTGCATCGCCTTTCGGCTTCTTGTCTTCCCCTATTTCACCTCCACCCGCCACAACTATCAGGGCTTTGCCCTTCATCATAGCATGGTTCTGGCCTACCTTCGAAAAAAGTTCAAGAAGACATTAAATCAGTTTAAAACCCCCTCCCCTCCCCTTTCCTTTGATCCTGCCTATCCCATTTGGTTTTTATGGTTTCAGGGCGAAGAAGCCATGCCTCTTATCGTTAAGGCTTGCTATCAGACTCTGTTACAACATTCAAATGGACATCCAGTTAATTTAGTTACCAGAGAGAACTATGTTACCTATGTTACTCTCCCTGATTTTTTACTGGATAAGGTAAACAAAGGTAAAATATCTTTAACCCATTTTTCTGATATTATGCGTCTGGCTTTATTGCATGAACATGGGGGCCTGTGGGTTGACTCAACTGTTTTGCTAACTAAACCCCTGCAGCCTTTGCCTGAAATCTCCTCTTATCTGGGCTTCTGGACCCCAAAAGATGACGGCAAGATAATCGCTACCTGTTTTGGTGCCTCTAATTGGATAATCCGGGATGGCCGCTGGGTTACTTTTTGTTTTTATTCAAGCAAAAACAACATAATGATATATAATGTCTTATCATTATACCTGGCTTACGTAAAAAAATATAATGTCTTAATCGATTACTTTTTATTTGATTACCTCTTCGCCCTCGCCTACGAGACCCTCCCTCAGGCCCGCATCATGATAGATTCGGTGCCCCCAAATAACCCCCAGGTCCACGAGATCTATCATCGCCTGGGGTTGGACCATCCTTATAACGAGGCCCTCTTTAATGCGATCTGCGAGACCACGGCCTTCCATAAACTTAACTGGAAAGAAGAATTCCCCGAGTATACCCCCCAAGGGGAATTAACCAACTATGGCCATATTATCCGTAATTATCCCGGTTTATAATGCTGAAGCCCACCTTACTCGCTGTTTAGATTCCCTCCTTTCTCAAACCTTCCCTGACTTTGAATGTATCCTCATCAACGACGGCTCTGCCGACGGGACCCCTGGGCTCTGCGATGCCTATGCCGCCCGGGACAGCCGCTTCCGGGTCTTTCACCAGCAGAACCAGGGGACCAGCCAGAGCCGCCGCTTTGGCCTTAGCCAGGCCCAGGGGGACTACATTGTATTTGTCGATAGCGACGACTGGGTCGAACCGGGCTACCTGGGGGCGGTGAAGGATCTCATCGATCAGACCAATCCGGACTGTATTTTTTTCGATTTTTTCCAAGGGACCGGATTAGGCAAAGAAAGGTACCAGGGCCAGGGAATAAAAAACCTATCTGCCCCTGCCTTAACCCAGGGGGTCCTGGAGGGCCGGGTTTTTTCCTGCCTCTGGAATATTATTTTTAAGAGTGATTTTTTTCGTACCCAGGGGGTTCAGTTTAGCCCCGGGATCAACTACGGCGAAGATACCCTCTTTGTGCTGGACCTGCTTTTGGCGGGCCCCAAGATTTCCTACCTGCCCCGGGCCTTTTATCATTTTTGTTTAAACGAGGCTTCTTTTACCCGAAAAGAAAAAAAGCCCCGCTTTACTGAGCGTCTTTTGTTTTTAAAGGCCCTGGAAGATCGCCTGAACCATCAGCCCCGGTACAAAAGGCACAACTTTTTCCCCATGAACGATAAGTACGAGATGCTCTGCTCCAGGGAATTTTCCCGCATCGAATACAAGACCCTTTACACCCCGGCCCTTTCGTTTTTCTACCTTCGCCGGGGGGGACTGCGGAAATTCTTCATCCTGGCCCTGGCTGAAACCTGGGCCTACTACCTGGCCAGGGCTCTGGCTGTTCTTCTTCGCTCCCTACGGAATTAAATGCCTAAGTTACGTCAACTTTTTCAACTATTCGTCCTCTTCATAATCTTCTGTGTATGTCTGGGCTTCCGCCTTCATTGGCTGGATCAGAAAGAGGGCTTCCACGAAGATGAGGGGATGTCCATGGTCCTTTCAAGCTACCGGGACTATGGCTGGACCTCGAACTACGAACCCAATGTGCCCCATACGGGCTTAGAGATAAAAAACTTGAGCCTTATCCCCGAGAGCCCCGATCTTGCTGGGGCCCTTAGGGACATAGGGCGGCTTTGGCAGGACAGCCGGGACGAGCCCCACACCAACCTCTACTATTCATTTTTCCGCCTGGCCCTGACGGGCATGGAGACCTATGACACGGGCGAAATGATCCGTCGGGGGGGCCTCCTCAACCTCCTCTTTTTTGCTATCTCCTTCATCTTTTTTAGCCTCCTCATGTCCTACCTTTTTCCCGAGAGCCGGCCCATCCAGTGCCTGGCGGTCTTCTGTGCCTTCATGTCCACCGCCGCGATATCAAACACCCTTTTCTTTAGGCCTTACCAACTGCAAGAGACCTTCTTTATCATCTTTGCCTATTATGTGATCCGCTCCTTTGATTACCGCCTTCCCCTCTGGAAGATCCTTCCCTTGGCCCTCTTGACGGGCCTTACCCTTCTGACGGGCTACTATGCCCTGGTCTTTGTCTGCCTCTTTGGGCTCTGGATTTTTTATGCCAATATCCGAAGTAAAACCTACCTGAACATAGTCCCCTATGTGGCGGTCCTGGCCCTGGGGCTCCTCTTTGCCTGGCTCCTCTACCGGAGTTATTTTACGGGCTTCTTTTCGTATAGAGCGACCGAGACCGCCGATACCGTCGTGGGCCGGACCGGTAATACCGTTACCTCCCTCTTCCAGGCTATCTGGAATGTCCATTACTACTTTTATTCGATCTTGAGTATCGCCGCCTGCGGGGCCAGTATAATCTATCTAAGGATCCAAGAGGAAAGGTTTTTTAGGTATAAACTGGGCCCAGAAGAAGGTCAGGGCCCCCTTGTGCTTACCCGGCCTGCCCTGCTTTTGATCCTCTCGGTCCTCTTTACGGCCATCATCATGATCCTGGCCCCCTATAGACTCCTTCGCTACGTCATGCCCGCCTATCCCTTTTTTATCTTTTTACCGGCGGCCCTGATTCGCTCCCTTTGGTTCGAAAACCAGAACCGGATCTTCGCCATCTTGGCCTCGGCGGCCCTTTGCTTTGGCTTTATCTACCCCGCCCTGGACGAGGCGAAGATCCAAAACCTTTACCGCGGAAAGGCCGAACGCTTTGTCTTTACCGAAGAGCCCGATACCCCGGTGGTAATCCTTAACCAGGCCATGTGGAAGTACTCGGACATGATCCCCTACCTCCACGACCAGCAGACCTACTATGTTAATGAGTCCTTTGATGATATACTTCCCCTTATGCTGAGGTACGACCAGGTGTTTTTAGTCTCCGAGTTCAACGAAGCCTACTTTGGCCTCGATATAGAACCCTTTGAACGGACCGGCGACTGGGCCTGGGCCCGATTTTTCATCATCCGAAAACTTCAAAAAATGGAAAGCCCCGAATGATCAATGCAAAAGCCCAAAAAATTCTATCGATTTGTTTCTTCATAGTTATATATGCCCTCTGTCTGGGGGCCCGGATCTACTGGATGGGCCAAAAAGAATCCTTCCATGTGGACGAAGGTTCCTCCATGGTCCTTTCGAACTATCAGGAACTCACCTGGACCCGGGACTTCGATTACCACCGCCCCTATACGGGCCGGGAAATTAAAGATTCGGTCCTTATTCCTTCGGACCCCAGCCTCTGGGGGGCATTGAAGGACATAGGCCGGCTCTGGCAGGACAGCCGGGACGAACCCCAGACCAACCTCTACTACTCATTTTTACGGCTGGCCCAGGTGGGCTACCGCAGTTTCGATATCCAGGAGATCATCCACCGGGGGAGCATCCTCAACTTCATCTTTTTTACCATCTCCTTCATCATGTTCTTTCTGCTCTTAAGGCTCCTCTTTCCCGATTCCATCTTGATTCAATTACTAGGCCTCT
The DNA here is from genome assembly GCA_009777335.1 of Treponema sp. Classification (GTDB taxonomy): domain Bacteria; phylum Spirochaetota; class Spirochaetia; order Treponematales; family Breznakiellaceae; genus WRKT01. The sequence continues at coordinate 4,981 of WRMC01000015.1, forward strand.
TCTGTGCCTTTATCTCCACCGCCGCGATTTCCAACAGCATATTCTTGCGGCCCTACCAGTTACAAGAAACCCTCTTTATCATCTTTACGTTTTTCCTCATCCGATCCCTTCAAAAAAACGAGCTGGTCTATACGCCCAAGACTATTATTCCCCTGGCCCTTATCACCGCCCTAACTCTTTTATCGGGCTACTTTGCCCTGGTTTTTATAGGCCTCTTTGGGCTCTATATCATCTTTAGGAATATCCGGGACCGGACCCCAAAAAATATTCTTTACTACCTTCTGGTCCTGGCCCTGGGGCTCGCCCTGGCCCGGTTTCTCTACCTGGGTTACTTTAATGCCTTCTTTTCGTATAGAGCAACCGAACTGCCCGACACCATCATCCGCCGCTCGGGGAACATTACCCTTTCGCTCCTCCGGATGTTCTGGAACCTCCACTGGTTTAATTTTTCCATCGTCTCTTTGTCGGTGGTGCTCATTGGCTTTGTCTGTATGAAGTTCTGGGAGGATGAATACGAGCTTAACCCCCCGACCATGATCTTTTTGGTGTCCATCCTTTTTATTGCCATCATCATGATCGCCGCCCCCTATAAGCAGCTCCGCTATGTCATGTCGGCCTATCCCTTTTTGATCCTCTTCCCCATTATGCAGATCCATACCATAGGCTTCCTCGAGAAGAAGACTCGGATAGTTTCTACCGCCATGGTACTCCTATTGATCGCCGGTTTTATCTACCCCGTCTTTGACTCCCGGAAGGTCGAGAACCTCTTTCCCTTTGCCCAAAAGGAGCGGGTCTTTAACTTTACCCGGGAGCCCCAGGTGCCGGTGGTCATGATAAGCCGGGCCATCTGGAAGTACGCCGACATGATCCCCCATTTTCATGATACCCAGACCTACTACTTTAACGATTCCTTCGAGGACAGCCTCCCCCTGATTAACCGCCTTTTAGACAGCCACGACCAGGTCTTTATCGTCACCGAATACTACCCCGAGTACTTTGGCCTGGGGATAGTGAACCACTTCGTGGTCCTCCAGCGCCACCGGGCCCGGTTCTACATGGTCCGGCGGGTCATCCATAGGGTTGAAGGGGGCCCCTTTGGCCTCGAGGATGCCGACTTCTAGCAATGGAATTTTGCTATGTCCTCTCCAGCAGCCCCGCTGATACCTACTACGAGCAATTCCTTCTTTCCCTTACTTCCCTAAAACTGGTCCTCCCCGGGGCCCAGGTGGTCCTTCTCTGCGATGAAAAGACCGCCGGGGGACTCTACGGGAACCGGGGGTCCCACGGGCGCTTCATAAGCCGCCAGGTGGTTTGCAAGACCCCCGACAATATGAGGGCCCACGAAGCGGCCCCTGCTATGCTCTGCAGTCTTAACCGCCATGTCCAGGGGGAGTTTTTATACCTCCACTGCGACACCATTATCTGCGAGGCCCCCAACGATCTTTCGGTTTTGGGGATAGATTACGGGGCCTGTCTTGAAGGCGGCCCTGGGGCAAAGCAGTACTCCACCGCCCTTATTTATTCCTCCGGGTCCCCCGAAACCCACCGCTTCTTTGGCCGCTGGAACGAACTCTGGTCCAACTCCTTCCGCTGGGGGACCCACCAAAGCGGCCCCTCCTTTAACGAGGCCCTCGCCGAAGACCCCTCCCTCTTTACGGCCCTCCCCCCCTGGTGGAACTGTCCCATCAATGCCGGTGGTCTGCCCCATCTGGCCCAGGCCCGGATCATCCACTACAATGCTTCTTTGCCGGCCGCAAAAAAGGGGCCCTACCTTCTGGGCCGGGAGTCGGTTTTATTGGACATCAAGCACCAGGGCCAGGTGCCCCCGGAGGTACTGGACCTTTTGCAAAACCCCCGGGGGGCCTTTCACCCCCAGACTCGATTGGCCCTGGGCCCAGAAAAAAGGCGATGGTTTTAATCAACGGCTATTTTCATGCCCGGCCCCTGACGGGCATAGAGCGTTACGCCCTGGAAATTACCCGGCGCCTCGATGCCCTATCCAGGCCTGGCGAAATTGCCATCATAGTCCCCGGTGACTTAAGCCCCCTTCCCTCCTACCAGAACCTTAGCCTTATCCCCTACAAAAAAAAGATCCCCCATATCCTGTGGCAAATGTTTTATCTCCAGGGCTTTTTACTGCGGCACAGGCAGTACCAGATCCTGGACTTTGGAAACACCTGCCTCCCCCTTTTTCCGGGGATTATCTTTCTCCATGACATCTACTGCGAAGTTTTTCCCCAAGACTTTACCAGCCTCCGGGACCGGCTGGTCAGGCTTTATAACCGCTCTCAATACCGGCTTATAACCCGGCGGGCCAGGCAGGTTGCTACGGTCTCATATTTCACCCGGAACCAGATCGCCGAGCGGTTTTCTGTAGACCCCTCCCGCATAAAGGTCATCTATAGCTCCCATGAACATTTTAACCAAGTCCAACCGGACTACTCGGTCTTTGATTCCTTCCCTGCCCTCAGCAAGGGGAGCTACTATTTTTCCCTGGGTTCCTATTCAAAGCGAAAAAACCTGGGCTGGATAATCCGCCATGCCCGGGCTTACCCAGATCGGACTTTTGCCCTCTCGGGGACCAGCATAGCTACCACCGGGGTAAGGGAACTGGATGGGGAACTCCCCCCCAATGTGATCCTTCTGGGTTACCTTAACGACAGCCAGGTGAAGGCCCTGATGACAGAGTGCCGGGCCTTTATCCTCCCCTCATACTACGAGGGCTTTGGCCTTACCCCCCTGGAGGCCCTCTCCTGCGGGGCTCCTACCATAGTGGCCCGGGCCGCGAGCCTCCCGGAAATTTTTGGGGACCATGCCCATTACATCGACCCCTACAATACGGATATAGACCTGGAGGCCCTGCTGGCCGAGCCCGTGGAGTCCCCCCTGGCCCTCCTGGCCAAATACTCCTACGATACTTCGGCCCGGATGGTGTATGATATGATTAAGGAGACCTAAGGAGTTCAATATGAGTAATTCTGCCCCCCAGCCCCTGATCCGCTCCAAGGCCCCCCTTAGGCTGGGCTTTGCCGGGGGCGGCACCGACATCGCCGAGTACTACGACCGTCACGGGGGCTATGTCCTTAACGCCACCGTAGACATGTACGCCTACTGCACCATAGAGCCCCGCTCAGATGAGAAGGTGGTTTTTTACGCCGCGGACCTTCATGTCCGGGAAGACTTTGAAGCCGCCCCGGTCCTAAAGACCTCCCAGGTCCTGCCCCTCCATACGGGGATCTACAACCACATCTGTGCTTTCTTTAACGAGGGCCGCCCCCTCTGTTTTGCCATGACCACCTACTCGGATGCTCCGGCTGGGTCGGGCCTGGGCTCCTCATCGACCCTGGTGGTGGCCATCATCAAGGCCTATGTGGAATGGCTCAACCTGCCCCTGGGGGAATACGATATCGCCGCCCTGGCCTACAAGATTGAGCGGGAAGACCTGGCCCTGGCGGGGGGCAAGCAGGACCAGTACGCCGCCGCCTTTGGGGGCTTTAACTTTATGGAGTTCTATAAGGACAACCGGGTAATCATCAACCCCCTGCGGATCAAGCGGTGGATTAGAAATGAGCTTGAGGCCTCCCTGGTCCTCTACTACACTGGGGTCTCCAGGGACAGCGCCAGCATCATCAAGGAGCAGATTGAACACTCGATTAAGGGGGATGCCAAGAACGTGGAGAGTATGCACGAGATGAAGCACCAGGCGGTCCTCATGAAGGAGGCCCTCTTAAAGGGGGACTTTAAGAGCTTTTCCGGCTGCCTCCTGGCGGGCTGGATGGCCAAGAAGAACATGGCCGCTTCGATTACCAATTCCTTTTTGGATGAGATGTACCAGTTTGCCCTGGACAACGGGGCCGAGGCAGCCAAGATTTCTGGTGCCGGTGGGGGGGGCTTTATGATGATCCTCTGCGACCCCTGCCGCCGGATTGAGCTAATCCGGGCCCTCAGCAACCGGGGCACCGAGACGGGGAGCCTGGTCCTTACCCCCAGCTTTACCGAAATCGGCACCCAAGCCTGGACCCTCTATTGAAAACCGTCATCATGGCCGGGGGTAAGGGGAGCCGGATAGCCGAGATGGCCCCGGGCCTTCCCAAGCCCATGATTCCCATTCAGGGAAAGCCCATTCTGGAATGGCAGATTGAGGTCCTCCATAGGTATGGCCTAAGGGACATCATCATCACCATAGGGCACCTGGGGCATGTGATTAAAGAGCACTTTGCCGGCCAGGACATCACCTGGTTCGAAGAGACCGAACCCCTGGGGAGCGGCGGGGCCCTCTTCCAGCTTCTCGACCAGGGCCTTCTAAGCGAGGATTTTTTATTAGTTAACGGAGACCTGATCTTCGACATGGATCTGGACCTCTTTTACGATGCCTATAAAAAAAGCGGGGCCTGGGCCCTCTTGGCATCCCACCCTAACAGCCACCCCTATGACAGTGCCCTGCTGGTCAGCGATGCACCTCACCCTGGTGCTGAAACCTCAGGTTCAGCCCGGCCCATCAGCCAATGGCTCCACAAAGAGGATGAACGGCTCTGGTATAAAAACCAGGTGAATGCGGGGGTTCACCTCCTTTCTGTGGAGCTTTTGCGGGCAGCTGCCCCCCAGCTGGGCCTGAGCACCCCCCCTTCCCGCTCGGATCACCCCCAGGTGTATAAAAAAGTAGACTTGGACAGGGAAATTCTTAAGCCCCTAATCCCCTCGGGGAAGCTCTACGCCTACCCTACCCCGGAATATATAAAAGATGCGGGGACCCCCGAACGCTTTGCCCAGGTCAGCCAGGATTTGGCCTCGGGGCTCGTCTCTGGCCGGAACCTGAAAAACAAGCAGAAGGCCGTCTTTATAGACCGGGACGGAACCATCAACACCGACTGTGGTTTTGTTACCCGCCTTGAAGATTTTGAGCTTATCGAGGGGGCCGCCTCTGCCATCGGGGCCATAAACCGCTCGGGCTACCTGGCCATCGTGATCACCAACCAGCCCGTCATAGCCCGGGGGGAATGCAGCCTGGAAGAACTGGAAGAGATTCATAACAAGATGGAAACCCTTCTGGGCCAGGAGGGGGCCTTTATCGACGGCCTCTACTTTTGCCCCCACCACCCCGACAGGGGCTTCCCCGGTGAGCGGCCCGAGTACAAGATAGACTGCCTTTGCCGCAAGCCCAAGCCGGGCATGCTCCTGGACGCGGCGGCCGCCTTCAACATCGATCTGGGGGCTTCATTTATGATAGGAGATCATCCCCGGGATGCCCAGGCAGGCCTGGCCGCGGGGGTAAAGCCCATCCTGGTGGGCGGGGACAGCACCGAGGGCAGCCACGGGGACAGAGCAAGTCAGGCAGAGATGCAGGGCGTGCCGGTTTATGGCAGCCTGCTCGAGGCGGTAAGGGCCATATTATGAAGATAGCCATAGACTGCCGGCACATCAATTCCAGCGGCATAGGGGTTTATTTAAAGGGCTGCCTCCCCTACTTCTTGGCTTCGGAGCACCGTTTTCTTCTTATCTGCCGGGGTACTATCCCAGGCGAAGCCCAGGGCCATGACAGGGTAGAAATTATCGAAACCAATATCCGCCCCTTTTCATTGGCGGAGGTCCTCCGGAGACCTAAGGCCCTAAGCGAAGCCATTAATGCCTGCGACCTCTATTATTCCCCCTTCATGAACATCCCCCGGGGGCTCCGCATCCCCCTATACACCACCATCCACGACATGGTCTTTCCCGACCTGCCGGGGCTGGTATCCAGTGCGGGCCTGGCCCTACGTATGTTCTTCTATCGCCGGGCCTTTAGACATTCGAGCCGGATCTTTACGGTCTCGGAATTTTCCAAGGGCCGGATCGAATATTATTCTGACAATAAGGTACCCGTGACGGTCACCCATAGTGCCCTTCAGCCCTATCTGCTTGAGCCCCCGGCGGGGACCGAAGAGCCTGCCCCGGCCTTTGCCCAGGGGCCCTATATCCTCTTTGTGGGGAACATCAAAAAGAACAAGGGCCTGGTCTACCTTTTGGATGCCCTCCTTCTGGCAAAAAAAGAGGGGCCCATCCCTCCCCTGGTCATCCTAGGAAACATGGGGAATTTTAGGACCTTCGACGAGGCGGTCCACGCCAAGGTATCCCTCTTTGAGCCCGGAGAGCTCCACATAGTCGGTTCCCTCTCCCAGGAGGAACTCAGGGCCCTCTTCCGAGGGGCCGCCCTTCTAGTCCAACCCAGTTTGTACGAAGGCTTTGGGCTCCCCCCCCTGGAAGCCCTGGTCTCGGGCTGTCCGGCCCTTATTTCGGATATCCCGGTCTTTAGGGAGATCTACGATGGCCTGCCGGTGCAATATTTCACCCTTGGGAACCCCGAGGAATTAAAGCAAAAAATATTCGCCATCATCGAAAAGAATGAGCGAATCAATCTGACCGAGGAAGAGACCAGGCGATATAACTTTGAAAAGACCGCCCGGATTATCATGAAGGCCTGGGAAGCCCATGCCTAGCGAAACCTTCTTTAAAACCTCCCGGGGCCTCTACCTGGCCCTCTTTTGCATAGCCCTGGGGGTGGCCCTGTCTTCCAGCTACATGCCCTTCAATTTTAGAATCATGTACGTTGACTCTTCGGTCTACCTAACGGTGACCCAGGGAATTAGCCGGGGCCTTCTGCCCTATAGGGATCTGGTGGACAACAAGGGCCCCCTGACCTATCTGATTAGCCTGCCGGGCTATTCCCTGGGGGGCTTTACGGGGGTCTGGCTCACCGAGATTCTGGTCCTCTTTGTGTCGGTCTTCTTTGCCTATAAGACCGCCCTTTTTTTTGCCAAACCTAAGGAAGCTTTTCTGGCGGTCCTCTTTTCCTTTGTGGCCCTCATGGCCTTTATGCTGGTTAACGCGGGCACCGAGCAGTACTCCCTTCCCTTCTTGATGATCTCAGTCTACTTCTTTAGCCGTCACTTTTTTTCCGGAGAGCCCGCTGGTTTTTGGCACGCCCTTATCTTGGGTCTCTGCTTTGCCGCGGCCATTCTCATACGCCTCAATATGTTCCCCCTCTGGGTTGGTTTTTGTTTGGTTATATTTATTGTAAACGTTTACAATAAATCTTGGGCCCGATTATCCGCCCTAGTCCTGGGTTTTATCCTTGGAGCAGCCCTGGTGGCCTTGCCGGTTTTTTTGTATCTCTCCTTAAACGGCATATGGGATGATTTTTACGCCCAAGTCATTGTCGCCGGGGCTTCCCGGGGCTTTGGGACGGGGGATCTTAAGGAGATCGAGAAAACCTTCTTTACCGTCCTGGGCCGGAATAACAGCGCCATTCCCCTCTACCTGGGCATCTTTTGGGTCCTCACGGGCCTAAAAAGACATGAGCTGCCCTACTATGTGGGCTTTTCCATCTCATATTTTTTAATGGTCCTCTTTCTTTCGTTTTCCAGCGGAGGGGTCCACTACAACCTGGTCTTGATTCCCTTTTTTGTCCCCATGCTTTCCTGGCTTATTACTATCCTGGGCCCCCATTTTGCCCGCTTTAAGCGGCCCACCCTGGTGCTGATCTTTTTCATGTCCTGCCTCTTTGTCCCCGGCATCATTCGCTATGGCTACTATATCACCCACTTTATCCACGACCGCTCGGGGGCCAACCTCAAAGTGGCGGGCCGGCTTATCGATGAACACACGGGCCCGGGGGATACTATTATCTCCCTGGGGATTAACGGCTACATCTATCCCTTTACCCGCCTCATGCCGGCTTCCCGGTATATTTACCAGGGCTCGGGGCTCAATCACCTTTCCGGTGCCCGGGATGAGTTCATCCATGATATCCTGAGCCGGCCCCCGGCCATTATCACCACCGTCACCGAGGGGGGCCGCCGGGAGATCAGCGGCCACTGGCATGGCCCCATCATGGAGATGGTGGGTAGGGATTACCGTCTCCTCTCGGATCAATATGGCCACGATATCTATATACGAAAGGATGTAGGACCCTAATATGAAAGTTGTCATCGTCCATTACTGGCTTGTAAAGATGCGGGGGGGCGAGAAGATGCTCGAAGCTCTTTTAGAGCTCTTCCCCCAGGCGGATATCTACACCCATGTCTATGACCCCAAAGGGGTCTCCCCCGCCATTAGGGGCCATAAAGTTATCAGCTCCTGGATAAGCCGCCTCCCCTGGGCAAAACGGCTCTATCCCCTCTATATGCCCCTTATGCCCCGGGCCCTTAACAGCTTTGACCTACAAGCCTATGACCTGGTTATTTCCAGCGAGGCTGGGCCTGCCAAGGGGGTGGTTCCCAGGCCCAATGCCTTCCACCTCTGCTATTGCCACAGCCCCATGCGCTATATCTGGGATCTCTATCATCAGTATGCCGGGGCCGCTCATCCCCTGGTGCGTTTCTTCATGGGGCTCTACCTGCCTTCCTTAAGGGCCTGGGACATCCTGTCGGCAAACATGGTCGACAAGTTCGTCACTAACTCAAGTTATGTGGCCCGCCGGATCCGCCGGATCTACCAAAGGGAGGCCGAGGTGGTCTACGGTCCCGTGGACATCGAAAGGTATATGGCCGCCGAGCGGGCTCCGGGGGATTATTACCTCCTCTTTGGGGAGATTACCCCCTACAAGAAGGCCCCCCTGGCCATAGAGGCCTGTATAAAAAGCGGGCGGAAGCTTGTGGTGGCCGGTTCGGGGATGAAAAAGAAAGAAAAAAGGAAGTATGAAAAATCTGGCCTCGTCGAATTCCTGGGTCCCGTATCAGACGAAAGGGCCATTGAGCTTTTTTCCCAGGCCAGGGCCCTGCTCTATCCCGGCATAGAAGATCTGGGCCTGGTGCCCATCGAGGCCAATGCCGCCGGCTGCCCCGTCATCGCCTACAAGGACGGGGGGGTCCTGGACACCATAGCCGAGTATCAGACGGGCCTCTTCTTTACCGAGCAGACGACCCAATCCCTTATCGATGCCCTGGAACGCTTCGAAGCCGCCCTGGCTTCGGGTGTTTTTCAGGATCGCCAGATCTTTACCGACCAGGTCCAGCAATTCTCAAAGCAGAACTTCCAAACCCGGATCCTTCAAGCCCTCCCCTTTTCTCCTACCTAAACACACTAAATCCCAGCGTAAAAATCAGAGCTCTTCCTCCCTCGTAGACCCCTCTTAGATCCTCCCTGGGCCGCCGGCCATCGGTGCTCGGTGGCGCATAACGGAGGTACTCTTCCTCTCCTATGGTGCTAAAACTCCTCAGCACCAGTCCCAACTCCCCATATACCCTTAGCGGCAAAGCTTCAAACCGGTACTCCCCCCCCGCCTTAATCACCTGGGTCCTCTCGTAGGCCCCGTCGGAAAGAAAGTTTTTTCGTAACGAAACCTTCTCGCTCCTGCCCTCCGGGTCCAGCTCGGACCAGAAGGAAGATCCATCCACCTGCTGGGGTCCGTACTCGACCCCTCGGCGGATCAGTTGGTACTGGAGGTGCACCTGGGCCCGGGCTGCTGGCCGCATCTGGAGCCTCAGCTTAATCTCATCCGAGTTAGGCGGCAGGTAGTAGCCCAGGGGGGAGCCATTATTGGTATAGGATTTTTCCATGAAGAGTCCCCCGTACCAGGGTACCGTGTCCCGGTGGTGGGTATAGGTGTAGGGCTCAACTTTCGTATAACTAAAAATGAATTCCGCCAAAGGAAGGGCCGGGATATTACCCTGGAGCCCCGCCTGGTAGGCAAACATGTGGCGGTCCAGCTCAAAGGCCTGACCCAGGCTGGAAATTTCCATCTCGTCCACAAAGACCGAAAACCAAAGCCCCCCCAGACCGGGGTAGCGGAGCTTCAGGTTTGCAAAGACCCCCATGTTATCGAACTTCCCCGTAAAATTTTGATAGAAGAAATTATCCACCAGGGGAAAGACATAGCCCAGATCAAAACGCCGGGGCCAGATGGCGGTGCTTCCAAAACTGATATGGGCATATTGCTTTATATTGATCTCCACCATCTGGAGGGAGAAGGCGTTCTGGCTGGTCCGGGGGTCATCGTAGATGCTGGTCACCGGCTCGTATTCGAGGATCCCGGTGATAGCCGAATAGGCAAACCAATAGATGGGATTATACGAAGCCTCTATGCCCACAAAGGGCCGGGCACTCCCATTAAATACCAGACTGCTCCCGGGGGCCATGCCCCCCCATTCCCGCCTGATCCGGCCGAAGCGCAGAACCAGGCTGTCCCCCAGAACTGCCGCGGTCAGCTCCGAATGCATCCGGGGGGCTATGGCCAGGCTCTGGGGCCAAAAGCCCATGTTACTGGCGGTGATCTCCCCCAGATTAAACATGAAGCCGTCCCATTCCTTCTGGTAACTATAGGGGAAAAATGCCAGGGCCTGGCTATGGACATCCAGGGTCCGGTTCACATGGCCCCTTTGGTAGTTACTGGCCGCTTCGGGCCCAAAAGTATCCAGTTCACCCAGGTAGGCCCGGGGGGCCCTCATGAGCCCCACCCCAAAGTCCACGTTAAACGAAACCTGCTCCCCCAGATCCCCCTGGAGGTAGAGGAAGCCCCAGGTGCCGGTCCCAAAGTGGAGCCCCTCGTGGTCGGTCCTATGGGCCAGGGAGTTAAAGGAATCGAGGCCTATGCCCAGTTCCCCCGCAAAGGGCAGACCCCCCCGGCCCGGCCCCTCGTGGCGGTAGAGCCCCCGGTCCAGGTGAAGGCCCCCGGGGGGCGATCTAAATTCTTCCCTCATCCGGGCTATGATCTCCCGCTCTGTCGCGTCCAGGGCCCCCCATCTTCCGCCGTCAGCTCTTAGGATCTCATCCAGGGCAGATAGGATTCTGTCCCGGGTATAGGGCCTTACCCTGGGCAGGGGGGCCAAGAGCCCCCGGGCCTCCGCCAGATCGAGGATCCCGTAGACCCGGTGATCCAGGGGCACCGACACATGGGTCTGGCCAAGGGCCCCCAGGGTAACAGCGGCAAAGAGGGCCGCGGTGAGTACAAGCCGGGCCCAAGGTAGGGGGAATTTATCTTGCATAGCTCATCATTATAGCTGATAATTCTTTTTATGGGAAACCTTGCCTCCCCTGCCCGGTCTGGGGGCCGCATCTTTTTTTTACTCCTCCTCCTTGTTCCCTTGACGCTTATATACCCACTGCCGCCCCAGAGCATGATACACCCGGGCCACTGGTCCTACGACGCCCTGGCCTTTCTCTCCCGGGAACAGGGGCTTGTCCTCCATAGCGGCACAAGGCTTACGGCCGCCCAGATGGAATCCCTCCTGAGTCAGATAGATCCGGCGGCCCTTTCCGATAGCGGCCTTCAGCTCTACGACCGGCTCGTAGAACACCTGGACAGCCAGTACTGGCTTAACTTTAGCTCCGATGCCATTCGGGGGGGCATGGATTTAATCATCCAGCCCGAGGGCTTCTATAAAACCAATCCCGATGTCCCATGGATCTTTGATGACCATAGCCGGAGCCACCTGGTTCAGATTCCCTGGGGCTTTTCTTTGGGGGATGTCATTACCGCTCAGATGGACATGTTCGTGGGTGAAAACCCCTACGCCGCCACCCTGCACCATAACTACGGGAACATCCCCCTGGACCCGGTCCCCCAGGCGGATATCCACTTTCCCCGGCGGGCCTATATGAGCACCGGATTCAACCTTGGCGAGGCCTCAGGTTTCAACTTTGCCCTGGGCCTGGGGGACAACTTTTTCGGCCGGACCCATACGGGGAGCATCATTCTGTCGGAGCACCTGGAAAGGACCATCTACGCCCAGGCGGTGCTGTTTTCCCCCGCCTTTAGGTACACCGCCGAGGTGCTCCAGTACGGGGTAAACAAGTACCAGTACATGCACTACTTTCAGATCCGGCCCCACCGGCGTTTTTCTATCTCCCTGGCCGAGGGGGTCATGGTGGCGGCCCCCCTGGAGTTACGCTTTCTTAACCCCTTTACGATTTTTCACAGCCACGAATCCTACAAGACCTACACGGACTACAACATCGATCAGGGCCGGAACCCCCAGTACTGGGAGACCCTGGAGGACCTCTGGGGCCCCGACTTCGATCGCACCTACGACCCCAACTACCATTCCCGGGTGGGTTCCTATTTGGGGATTAAGCTTGAGTTCCAGCCCCTGAACAATCTGCGGCTCTACGGCCTCTTTGCCATGAATCAGTTTAACCTCCCCATGAAGGAAGCCCACTGGATGGACACCCTCTTTCCCAATGGCGCGGGCTTCCAGGGGGGGCTGGAGTTTTCCATCCCCGTGGCGGCGGGCTACTGGGAGTTTGGCCTTGAGGGGGTCTATACCTATCCCTACCTCTATGTCCTCTGGGATAAAAGCTGGTCCTTTTATAAGGAGATCCCCGAACTGGACACTATGACCCTCCGCCATTGGACTGGGTCCCCCTTTGGGCCCGACACGGTGGCAGGGGCCCTCTGGGGGGGCTTCTGGTCCAACCAGCTCTGGTATGGAGGGCTTTCCTTTGTCTTTTCCGCCCAGGGCCCCCGGTCCAGCCCTGGGATCTTTGACATCGATACGGATATCAACAACACCTACCGTCCCCATAACCGGGTCTATGATGTAACATCTTCCCCCACCGGGATCCCGGTCTATACCTTTACCGCCCGCCTGAGGGGGACCTACCAGATCAACTCCTGGTCTTCTGTGAGCTTCCAGCCCGGCTACCGCCAGGTGATCAATACGGGTCATGAAGAGGGAGTGCGAAATCATTCCTTTGAAGCGGCCCTCTCTTTACGGCTCCAGTTCCCTTTTAATTAAGTTAATTATCTGTAATCGAAAGATGCTTAGCCCCGGTCCTTTTTTGCTCCCTTGAAAATAACTTAAAAATGGTCGATGCTGTTCCCATGACCCTGGAGGAGTTTGATTCCTGGTTTAAGGCCAGGTATAAACGAACAAGTTCTGCCCTGGCTGCCACCATGATGATCCTCAGTGACTTTGTGGGGGTCATGCTCTCCTTTGGGGCCGGCTTCTTCATCGTCAAGATCTATTACATTATCATGGACGACTGGGGGGGGATTAACTTTAAGTCCTTCACCAACTATTGGCCCTACCTGCCCATCTTTATCATGCTTTTCTGGATCATGGGCCTCTATCCGGGCATAGCTCTGGCCCCGGCGGAAGAAACCCGGGGCTTTACCATCGCCTCATTTTTGGCCCACGGGGCCATGATCATTTCCCGTTATATTCAATATGAGTCTGTTGATTCGGTCTTTGTGGCCCTGGCTTTTAGCTTTGTCTTTTCTTCCACCGCCATCATGGTATGCCGGGACATCATGCACTACAACATCTTCAAGCTTAAGATGAAGGGGATCCCGGCGGTGATCTTCGGCGCCGGAACCACCGGAAGGCTCATGGTGGATCGGATGCTTAAGGCTAAAAAAATCGGCTACGAACCGGTGCTGATCCTGGACGATAATCCCTGGAGCGGCGAATCCTACCGGGACATCCCCATCATCCATGACACCGGCCTGGGTCCCGAGATCGTTAGGCGCTATAACATCAAGATGGCCATCGTGGCATCTCCCAACCTGGAACAGGCCCAGATGTCCCATATCATTAACCACTCCGTTTCAGCCTTTCGTTACAACGTGTTTATCCCCGACTTTATGCACAGTAACAACATTTGGATGAGCGTCCGGGATTTTGACGGCATCCTGGGCCTGGCGGCCAGCCACAAGCTTAAGATGTTCTGGAACCTGGCGATAAAAAGATTTTTGGACCTCCTCTTTGTCAGCCTAGGGGGCCTTATTATCCTTCCCTTTCTTTTGCTCATTGCCCTGGCGGTCAAGTGCAGTTCCCCCGGGGGGGTCCTGTACGGCCATAGCCGCATAGGCTTAAACGGGAAACCCTTTAGGGCCTATAAGTTTCGTTCCATGGTAAAGGACGCCGACAAGAAGCTCGAAGAGGTCCTTAATGCGGATCCCAGTCTAAGGGAAGAATGGGAGGCTAGCCACAAGCTTAAGGAAGACCCCCGGATAACCAGGATAGGAAAATTTTTACGGAAGACCAGCTTTGATGAGTTCCCCCAGTTGTTAAATATAATCTCGGGCCAGATGAGCCTCGTGGGCCCCCGGCCGGTGACTGAACCGGAACTTGTAAAATACGGCGAAAACGCCGGCCGGGTCCTGTCGGTAAAACCGGGCCTTACGGGGCTCTGGCAGGTTTCAGGCCGGTCCGACACCGACTATGCGGATAGAATTTCCTATGACCTCTATTACCTGCAAAGCTGGTCCGTTTGGTTAGACCTCTGGATCATATACAGGACCCCCAATGCCATGTTCAAGGGCAAAGGGGCCTACTAATGGGCCGCCTTGCCCTCTGCCCCGGCGGTCCAAGGCTCCTCATCCTGCTCCTTGTGCTAAGTCTAACCCCCCGGGTCTTCCCCCAGGAGCGTTCATTCTACGATCTTTTCCCCAATCTTAACGAAGAACAGATTGCCCAGGTCTTAAGCGAAACGGGGCTCATGAACATCCTGGAACAAAACGAGGCCCTGGCCCTTATCCCCGCCTCTGGTGCCGGGATCGATCTGTACCAGCATATCATGGAGAGGAAACCTTCCTATGCCGCCGAGGCCCTCATCCTTATCCCCCAGGGCGAAAGCCCTTTTACCCGGGTGGATGCCTACAATGTCCTCTCCCAGGTGCGGCTCCTGGAGGGCCGCCTCTACCCCTCCCACAGTCGGGGTGAGGTCCCCCTCTTTAGCGAGGTTACCCGCATCGCAGGCCCCCAGGAGCGTTCCCAGGCCCTCCCGGACCCCCCGCGCTTAGCCCAGGTCCCCCAGGAAGAAACGGTCTACCTCCGGGTCCGGGATATTAACTTTGGCAACTCCTTCTTTCGGGGCCAGCTGACCCTGAGCCCCTACGGCATCATCTACGATTTAACTAACTTTCGAAACCTAAGCTACCTGATCTTCACCGTGGTCCGCCGGGAGGAGTTTTATGCCCTCCTGTACACCGAACCCCTGGCCGAGGGGATGCTCCTCTACATAGTGGCTGGCGCCGAGGTCTCTGGCCTGGTGGCGGCCCTCATCGATGTCCCTTCGGCCATAGGTAAGCGGGGCATGGTCTTTTTCAACTGGGTCAACGAGGGCCTCCGCACAATGGCCAACCCTTGAGGAGACTGAGGGCTTGATATTTTTGCGGTTTTTAAGATATCATTATGAGCCATGGAGTTTTTTGTATTTAAGTACAAAAAACTCCAGCTTTGGATTGACCACCGTCTAGGTGGTCAATCCAAAGCCCAGCGGCTGTCATATAATGGTTATTATCTCAGCCTTCCAAGCTGATGACGTCGGTTCGATTCCGATCAGCCGCTAAAAAAAATGCCCCCTCAGGGGCATTTTTTTTAGCGGCAGGGGGCTTCGCCCTCAGCCGCTTCAGCCGTTTACCTAATTCTGTACTTGCCTTGCTCCTCGGCGACCAGGAGATCGCGTCGGAGGGATTCGAGGGCCCGGTAGAAGACTTCCCGGTCGGGGTCCATGTCCATGGCATTCAGGAGTTCCTCGGGGCTTAGGGGGCCCCTGGTCTGATTGAAGGCCCGGATTAGGCTTCCGCGGACCTCCCGAAAGGAGCCCTTGAATTTACTCTGCACGCTATAATGAGCACTCTGCCGCTCCGGGTTTTGGATCTTCTTTAAACTATTACCGTAGTCCATCAAGGCCCAGTACCACATCTGGGGCTGGGTATAATCCAGGGTGGCCTTTATAAGGGGCAGGATCTCCTTGTCCCTTACCCCTTCCCGGCCGGGGAAATAAAAATGCAAAAACACCGAGCGGATATTGGTTTCGATAAACACCGAAGGATAATTATAGGCAAAACAGGCTACGGCTCCTGCGGTGTAGGGGCCTATGCCTGGGAGGTTTATAAGAATATGGGGATCGTGGGGAACTATACCGCGGTAGTCCTCGTAAATGACATCTGCACAGCTCTTTAAAAACCTGCATCTCCGGTTGTAGCCCAGGCCGCTCCATTCCCTTAGGGCCTCAGCCAGGCTTGCCTTGGCCAGGGCTTCGGGGCTGGGCCATTTTTCCATCCACCGGGTCCAGTAGCCTTCGACCCGGGAAACCTGGGTCTGCTGCAGCATCAGCTCCGAGACCAGGATCCCCCAAGGTTCAGTATTTTCCCGCCAGGGAAAGGTCCTTCCCGCTTCTTCGTAGGCCTGGTATACGGTACGGCGAAATTCATCTAAACGCAGATCCACCTTTCTTCTCCACTAAGAAAATTTTCGGTGCAGTTCCGCAATTATTTTTAAGGTGATATCCTTGGGACCCACCGTATCAGTTTCGATCACCATGTCAGCAAAGCTATAATCATCGTTGTCGATCTGGTAGATCTTCATGTAACGCTCATGGTCCTTCTGGTCCCGGCTTGCAGTAAAGGCAGCAATTTCGTCTAATGCCCCTCCTTCCCTTACCTGGATCCGCTTCGCCCTGGTCTCCGGCCTGGCAGAAAGGTAGACCTTTAGGTCCGCCTCGGGGAACATCCAAATTGAAAGGCGGGATCCCAGGACACAGCCCCCCTCCTGTTTGGCCAATTGAACCTGCCGGGAATCTACTTCCTTGTCCCAGGAGTCGTCCTTTTCGGCCATGGTAAGGATATCCCGGAGGTCCAGATCCCTCTCTTGCGCCAGGGTCCTAAAGGTAAAATTAATAAACCGCAGACCCAGGGTTTCGGCAAGCATGCGGCTAACGGTGGTGTTCCCGCAGCCGGACTTCCCCGATACGGCAATTTTTAAATCCTTAATGTTTTTGTTATTCGACATTTCGTAATTGCTCCCGGATATTCTCCAAAGCGTTCTTCATTTCGATCACCGCCCGGCTCACTTCAACCTGGGGTGTTTTAGATCCAATGGTGTTAATCTCCCGGTTAATTTCCTGGGAAAGAAAATCAAGCTTCTTTCCCGGCGAATCATTGGCGTCTAACTCCTTCCTAAAATCACCCAGATGGGAAGAAAGACGCGACAGTTCCTCGGATATGGAATTTTTTACCAGGATAACCGCAGTCTCTGACAGGATCCTGCCCTCGTCTATCCGGTCTCCCAGGAGTTCATTAAACCGTTCCCGTAAATTTTCTTTAATGGTGTTTTCCATTTCCGGAACGTGGCCTCGAATTTTTTCCAGGGCCCCATCGATGACACTTAAATTACCCAGGATGTCTTCCAGGGTATGGCGGCCTTCCCTCTTTCGTTCTTCATCAAACTGATCGGCCCCCTGGATTAAAAGGGGTTCTATCAGAACCCAGTAGGGTTCAGCATCCCGGGGGGTCTCGGTTTTTAAAACCCCCTCCCGGTTTAAGAGCAGTTCCAGGCTGGGTTTTTCATTGATCCCCATTTTTTTGGCCAGATCCTCCATGGCCCTGTAATAGGCCCAGGCGGTTTCTTCGTTCACCTCGATTTCCGGAACATTGTCCTTAATCCGGATGCCCACATCGATTTTGCCCCTAACGAAGCGGGAACCAAGGTATTCGCGGATCCTCATTTCTAATGAAGAAAGCCAAAAGGGAAGGTGGACCGTCAGGTCCAGAAACCGGTTATTGTAGCCCCTAAACTCCACCGACAGGGTGAGTCCCTGGGCTTGAGTCTCCCCGTAGGAGTAGGCGGTCATGCTTCTCATGTATCTCCCCCCAGGCCAGAAAAGTGTTCGTAGAGCATCTTAGACAATTTCCAGTTATCCCCGGCCCCCATGGAGATAAATAGATCCCCCTCCCTTAAAGTCTCCTTTAATTGCTCCGCCGCTTCCTCGGGCTCCTGATAAAAAAACACATCATCCCCCCTGCCCTCTTCTTTGCGAAGCTCCTTCACCCGCTCAAACAAGCTTTCTCCCCGTACCGAGCCCTGGTATTGCTCCCGGGCCGAGGCGTAAATTTTATGGAGGAAGACTATATCGGCATGCTCAAAGGAGGAGGCAAAGTCCTCAAAGAGGGAGGCGGTCCTACTATAGGTATGGGACATAAAACTAAGGAAGATACGGCGATGGGGGTAAAAGGCCGCCAGGCCCTCCAGGGTTGTTTTAATTTCTGTTGGGTGGTGGCCATAGTCGTCCATGAAGAGGATCCCCTTTGCTTCCCCTAAAATTTCTGACCTCCGTTTAGAGCCCCTAAAATCCTCCAGGGCTAAGCGAAGGCCCTCCCATTGCTCCTCCCCCCAATCCCCAACCTTGGTCATGATCGAAGCACAGAGGGCCACCGCAGCGGCGGCATTGAGGGCCGTATGCCTCCCCGGTACCCGGGCCTTTAATATGCCCGGAAAACCTTTCAGGCTAAACAGAAGCCGCTCATCTTTCACCTCGAAGGAGGTAATTTGAAACTCTCCGGGGGCACTAAAGCCATAGGGAATTAATTTAATATCGGGTCTTTCTTTACCTAAGGTAAGGGCTACCTCTTTGGCCCCCGGATCATCATGGCAGTAGATTAATTCCCCATTAGGGCTAAGGTTCCGCCCGTACTCCAAAAAGGCCTGACGGGAATCTTCGTAACTTTTAAAGTAATCGGGGTGATCCCATTCCACATTGCTCAGAATGATCCTCTGGGGATTAAACGAAAGAAAGTGGCGGCGGTATTCATCGGTCTCGGCCACAAAGAAGCGGCTCCCCATATTTAGGGTGGACCGGCCCCCAAAGCCCGGAACCGCAGAGCCCACCAGAACCTGAAACTTGGCCCCCACTCCTCGCAAAAGGGTCCCCGCCAGGGCCGTGGTGGTGGTCTTGCCGTGGGCTCCTGTGATGCCCGTGGAATCAAAAAAGTGGGAATAGGCTCCAAGAGCTTCATTGAATCTGATAACAGGAAGTCCCCGGTGAAAGGCTTCGATAAGTTCAGGGTTTGTCTCAATGGAATAGGCCGCAGAGTATATGACCGCTTCTGCCTGGCCCACATGGGCGGGATCAAAAGATTCATGGTAGGGGATCTCGAGTTCCTTCAGCACCTGGTCGGTATAAAAGACCTCGGCGGTATCGGAGCCGGTAATGATTACCCCCGCACCGAGCATTAGCTCCGCCAGGGCGCACATTCCTGTCCCCTTAATTCCTACAAAGTGAACCCTGGCCCCCGCTTTGTGGAGGATCCCAGCAAAGACCTCATCGATATCCATAAACAATGGTAGTCAAAAACCATGATTCCTTCAACTCCCCCCCATTGAATAAATGATCATTAAATGATAGAATCCCTTGAGAGCTGTTCGGAAACTTCAGTTTACGAACAGTTTCCGCATTCTACCCGAGGTTGCGCATGAAAATACTTGAGTTCAAAAACATCATACGAAAAGATGTTCCAATTTATTATCGCCGTTTATATTCTTGCATAGCTGTATTAGAGATGGTAAAAAACTCAATAGAAGTTGCGTTGGATTTCCAGATTGAACATAAACCCACCGGGCAAACCGAGATTAGCATCACCTCCCTGGGGGACATAGATTATCCCAAGGTACCCCTCCACAAGGAAATTAAAAGTTTTATCGAAATCCTTGAATCGAATGGAAAACTCCCCGTCTAGTCTCATCCCTTTTACAAGCAGCTCCCCCGAAGAAACGGAGGCCTTTGGTCGCTCCCTGGCCCAGACCCTAAGACCCGGTGACTGCCTGGCCCTTAAAGGGCCCCTGGGAGCCGGAAAGACCTGTCTAAGCAAGGCCCTGGCCGCCGCCCTGGGGGTCAAGGAAATCGTCAGGAGCCCCACTTATACCATCGTTTCTGAGTACCTGGGGTTTTTCCATGGAGAGGAAGTCCCGGTCCGCCACATCGATGCCTATAGGCTTTCGGGGGACGAAGAATTCGCCGCCCTTGGGGGGGAGGAACTCCTCAATGGCCCGGGGATAGCCATCATCGAATGGGCCGACCGCATCCCCCTCTCGATTCCTCCCGGTTCATTCTGGTTAGAAATTGCAATTAACGGGGATGATTCGCGGACCCTCAGCCTGGAGCGCCGATGAATATTCTAGCCATAGATACGGCCTGCCAGGTTTTTTCTGCCGCCCTCATCAGTCCCCAGGGTTGCTTTTATACTGAGGTAGATGCCCCATCCCGGCATTCGGAGCTCCTCATGGAATGTATAGACTCCCTCTGTGCCCATGCCTCCCTGGATGCTTCGGCAATCGACCTTGTCGCCTGCATGAAGGGCCCAGGATCTTTTACGGGCCTTAGAATAGGATATGCCGCTGCCAAGGGTTTGGCCCTTTCCTTGGGCATCCCCCTGGTGGTGGTCCCCACCCTGGATTGCATGGCCCATCCCTTTTCTGCCATACCGGCCCTGGTCCTGCCTCTTATCGATGCAAAGAAATCCCAGTTTTACGGGGCCCTCTATAGGGGGGGTGAAAGGCTTATCGATTATACCGATGGTGCGCCTGATTATTTCGTGAATGAATTAGACAGGCACCGGAGGCCTGGAGAAAATATAATCCTCACCGGCCCGGGGGCCCATCTTTTTTTATTGGTGCAGGAAAAATATAGCCCAGGGGAGGGCCTGTCTGTCGATCCTTTTTTTAACCGGGGGAAGGCGCTTGAGCTTTCTAAACTGGCGGAAAAAAATCACGAGCCCAATGGCCAGGATGCTAATAGGGGGCCCCTGTATCTCCGAAAGAGCGATGCAGAACTATCACAGGACCGAACCTAGGTCCGCTTCTATATGGAGGTCCGGTAATTTTCCTATGGAAGATGCGGCGGCCTTGTTCTCTGCCCTGATGGCATCAAAGACCTCCTGGCGGAATACCTTTACCGCCTTGGGGGCATCTATTCCTATCCTAACCTGATCACCCCGGATCTCAATAATGGAAATTGAGATATCCTCGCCTATCATTATCTTTTCGTTGATTTTCCTGGAAAGTATCAGCATAGGGACCTCACCGAGCCTTGGCGGCACTAAGCTCCGCCACGATGTCGTGTTTGGTTTTCCACCGCGAATCGGTTAAGACCGCCTGTATGCCCTGGTGATTTTCCCGGTTAATGATCAGGGGCCCCTGAAGGTTGGCAGTCATGGGGCTCCCGTCACCGGGGATGGTCACAATCGAAAAAATCAAAGCCTTGGCAGGATCGGTTATGCCTATGGGCACCACATCTTCGTTATGGATATCCATTTCGTAATCGGGCCTAAAGAGAAAGGGATTGATCAGCACAAAGGCAATAGCTTCCGAGTCCACCGATTGAAGCCAGAAGAAAGGCTGCTGTTCCGCATCCAGGATCACATACTCCTGGTAGTTTTCAAAGCCGAAGAGGCCCGAGGGGAAAACTACCTTCTGATGTTCATCCACATCAACTTGTCCGAATGCTTTTGTTTGTACCTTCACAATAATCTCCTCTAATTTTATGATCCCTTAAGTTAACGTAAGAAGTCCAGCAGGGTGGGAGGAATGATCCTCGCCGCGGTTTGCAATGTGGCCCGGTGGGCAAATTCCATCATCCCTAAATTGGTAATGGCTTCAGCCATATCCACCGCCGATTCCCGGACTATCATGGCATTCACGTTGGGAATCTCCTTGTTGAGGCGCTCCCAGGTCATGCTTACCCGCTCCTGGCGGCTCCCAATGTCTGCCATCCGGGCCCTAAGGTTATCCATCGCCAGGTCTACCCCACCAATGCCAAGGCCTCCGATAAAATCTTGATCCCCCCTAAAGAGGGCATCCCTTAGGCGGATGACCATATCAAAGAGGGAGCCCCCGGCCACCCTGGCAGTGGGAGCCCAGTTGGGGGCCGAAGGATCATTATTGGCCTGAATAATTCCCAGGTCAACCAGGGTGCTGGAACCCTGGGCATCTTCCATCCGGATCATGTGGGGATGGGTCCCGGTGATCACCAGTCCCTGGGTAAGGGGATCCACCGAGGCCCTAATGGCCGCACCGGATTCATTAATGCTGTGGACCACCGAAGGCAGGGTATCTCCGACCCGGACAAAAATTTCATGGCCGTTTATAAAGAATGAACCGTCCGAGTCGGCCCGCCACTCTCTGGCATCCACCTGGGAGAAGATCTGCATCCGCTCTGCCCAGAAGGCCTCTCCGCCCCCTATGTCCAGGTCCGCATAGGTCTGATTACTTATTTCGGTCCTTCTGGTAGGTCCGGTCCCCCGGTATTCGACGTTAACCACCAGGAGGTCCCCATGGCCGTCTATGGTCCCTTCCACGAGCCTAAAGGGCTCGGTAAAGGCCCGGTCTCCTGCAAAGAGGCGGTTCCCGTCGGGGCCATCGGCGTTGGAAATCGAAACCAGTTCTTTTATAAGCTCGTTTATTTCGATGGCCATGTTCCGGGTATCCTCCCTGTTGTAGATCCCGTTGGCCCCAGTGACCGCCAGATCCCGGACCCTATGCATCACGTCCATGGCCCTTTGCAAATTTATGTCGATCTGATCATAATGGTTCTTTGCGTATAACACATTGGTTTCGAAGCGTTCAAGCCGGGCCAGATAGGACTGGTACCTCACCGTACTGGCCGCCGCCAGGGGATCATCCCTGAGCATCTGCAGTCGGTTCCCGCTGGCAATCTGATTCATGAGGTTATGCTGAGCATCCTCCTGCCGCCTCATGTAAAACTGCATATCCGTATTAACCATGTCAGATGATATTCGATTCATTTAAGACTCCTTAGACGCCCATTCTGTTGATGATAGTATCCAGCATGGTGTTGACGGTGGTGATAAACCGGGCCGCCGCTGCGTAGCCATGCTGATACCTGATCATGTTCGATAATTCCTCATCTATGCTGACCCCCGATATGGACTGACGCATATCATGGAGCTGCTTCATCTGCTGGGCCTGGGTTTCCAGGGCGATCTCACTCTGTTCCCCCAGAAGAGCAATGCGCCCCACCGAAACAGCAAAGTAATCATCGAAGGTCCGGTACTGGCCCACCATCACTTCGGTGTTCCGGATGGAGGCAATCGCAATGGCCGCTTCGCCGTTCCCGGGATTGGCGGGCCTGCCGTTTTCACCAAACCCAGCGGCCACCGAAAGGGGATCCCTAAAGAGGGCCGGGTTGATGTCTATCCACCCCGAGGGATGGGCGATGGGAGAGGTCTCAAAGGAAGCCCCTGCCCGGAGGAGATCTACCGCATCGGCCTGGAGCCAGGTGTAAGCCCCGTCGGGACCCGAAGCATTAAGCAGCCCCGCATAGCCCTCCAGGAACCTGCCGGAATCTTCGATATGCCTAATGACAAAATCGGGGTTCCGCCAGTCTTCGGCAGGGGTGGCTGTCATGGTGAGCTGGCCCTCCCGGTTAAGCCGGGCCGTCACTTCCGACCCCGAATTATTTATGCGGCCTAAAATGTCGGCCACCGTGTCGGTGGGAAAGTAGGGAATCTGACGATGTTCATCCCCCGCCGAAAGGGTAATGATCCCCTCGAGTCCCACCTGAGCCCGCATATCCAGGGCGTTAACACCGGAAACCCTAAAGATGTAGGAGGAATCATCTTCCCCATCCCCTGACCTATCGTAGTTACCCCTTAGGTTTGTCACAAAGGGCTGCTCGCTGAAAAACTTCATCCCCGTGCTGCCGTTGAGCCCATAGGCAGATTCGTGGATCTCATTTACCAGGCTGACAAAATTCATGGTCATGTTATCCAGGGTTTGAATTTCACTCTGGATGGTATAATCCCTCAGGTCCAAAAGGGCCCCCAGCCTGCCTGAGCGATCTCCCTGGAGGACCTCCAGGTCCTTTCGAGTTTCGTTCCATACGATGTTGGAGTAGCCCGTGGCCGGGTTCAATTCCAGATCCAGCTGCCGCCCTATCCTTCCCTGAACCAGGATCTCCCCGTTGGTGTGGACCATGAACTCATTGGGATCCCGGCGGTCCACCGTGATGTTTACCAGGGTAGAGAGCCGGTCGACCAAAAGGTCCCGGCGGTCGTAGAGATCATTGGGATTATCACCCTGGGCCAGGACCCTTTGGATGGTGGTGCTTAGTTCTGCAATCTGACTTGACAGATCGTTAATCTGACTCACAGTCATGCGGATTTCTTCGTTGGCCCTTTCCTGCAGACCCTTAAGGGAAAAATACCTTTCGTGGATCCCCGCCATGAGGGTCCGGCCCCTTTCCAGGACCGCCATCCGGGGAGCCGTGTCGGCGGGATGGATATGCAGGTGCTGCCAGGAATCCCAGAAGTCATCCATCTTGGCCCGGATCGAGGTGCTCCCGGGCTCCATGTAGATCCTCTCCATGTCCTGGATATAGGGATCCCGGGCTTCCCAGTAGCCCATGCTCCCCCCCTGGGCCACGATGCGGCTGTCCAGAAGCTCGTCCCGGACCCGTTCAATCCGGCCCACGATGACCCCCTGGCCCATTTGGCCCGCCCGCTCTGCCCGGTTGAGGCCCGGCAGATAGATGGGTTCAAAGGCATGGAACTCCACCCTCTGGCGGGAGTAGCCTTCGGTAGCCAGGTTCGAAAGGTTATGCCCCAGTACATTGAGCCCCTGTTGATGGGCATTCACCGCCCGTTTTCCTATCTCTATCCCTGCAAAGGTCGAAGTCATATATCATCTACTCCTGTTTGTTAGAACTGGTTATTGATCACAATACTCTTTAAGTCATGGGCCGCCATACTCCCCTTTCGGGTGTAAAGCTTTCCACCCCTCTCGGGATGCAGTACCTCAAGAAAAGTGGTGGCCATAACCTTGGCCTCGTTAAGAAAAACCAGGAATGAATCGTTAAGGGCCTTCATTTTGAGGGTCTCCATCTTTAATTCCCGGTAGAGTCTGGATAATTCCCGGCTCTCATTGAGTGGAAGACCCATAAGGAGGGCGTAAAAAGGCTTCTCGGACCCTTCGCTAGACCCCTGGGAACCTTCGATTTCCCCCAGGGAAGCAAAGAGGACCTCCCGTTTTTCTTCCAGGAGGGAAAATTCTTCTCCAAACCGGTTCAGTTCAGCCAGCTTTTCATCAAAATCTGCCCACTCCCGCCCCATGACCGCCTGTCTTACCCGGTCTTGAAGGATAAAAATCTTCTTTACAATCTCGATTTCGGCAGATAATACCAGCACACAATGCTCATAGTTCCAAGGTTCGTTCATATCCACTCCTATAGAATGAGAAGTCTCCTCTTTAAATATCGGCCTTTGGAAGTTGACATTTAGGGGAATTAACTATATATTGTGGTAGTTTTTACGGTGGGTGTAGCTCAGGGGTAGAGCCCCAGATTGTGGATCTGGTTGTCGCGGGTTCAAAGCCCGTCATCCACCCGGAATAATTCTTTTAAATAGAGAGTTATTTAACACTTAGGGATTGGGCAATGAAGAGCAGCACCGGGCTTTGAAGGGTACAGCCCGCCGACCAAGTGGGAGGAAGAGGCGCCATGGATGGCGCCGAAAGGGCTGTACCCCGGCCCGTAAAGCCGAGACAGGAAGTCGAGGCTTGGAGGGCAAAGCCCGTCATCCACCCGAAAATAATTCTTCCAAAAAGGAGAATTATTTGGCACCTGTGGATTGAGCTATTATGAGCAACTACGGGCTTTGAAACTTTTTTGCGGCCTCGAAGACCCGAGCCGGCGCAGGGTCTGAGAGGTAAACCGGCATGGATGCCGGTTTAGCAAAAATGGCGGCCTGTAGGGAGGCAACAGGAGGTTGCCGACCGGAAGGCAAAGCCCGTCATCCACCCTTAAAATTCAACCGAAAGGAAGAGTTTTTAAACATTGGGTGTAGAGCAGAATAGAGCCGGACCGGGCTTTGAAGGGTACAGCCCGTCATCCACCCGGTGTTTTTTTATTAAAGAGCGTAGCATCTCTTTCCTTCAAAAATCGATCATTATTATAATTTCTTTCTTTTCCTCTTGACATGGTGTGTACTGCAGTTTACACTTGGAATGTGAAGAAAATTAAAAGATCGGACATTTTTATTAAATGGTTAAAAAAACTCCGTGACCATAAAGGCAAGGCTATTATTCATACTAGAATTGACCGCCTTGCTTCTGGCAATCCAGGAGATCATAAATTTTTAGGTGATATTTCAGAAATGCGTATCGATTTTGGACCAGGTTATAGAGTGTATTATGAAGAAACAAGCAATGAAATCATATTATTACTTAGTGGCGGAGATAAATCTACACAACAAAAAGATATAGAAAAGCCAGAAAAATAGCTAAGTTATACAAAGAGGAGTAAAATGGAAACTACAGAGAAAGAGAGAATTTCTTTTGCGGATTATGATCCAGCAGAAATTATCGAATCAAAAGAGGATGTTATTGCATTTATCGAAGTTGCCCTTGAGGAAAATGATCTTGATTTTATTTTGAGAACTTTTGGTCATATAGCACGTTCTAAGGGTATGACTCACATTGCTAAGGAATTAGGAGTAACTCGTAAGGGTTTATATAAATCACTCTCACCCGATGGAAACCCCTCTTTCAAAACTATTCTTAAATTGCTTGATATTTTGGGTTTAAGGGTACGGTTGGAAAAAAAACCCGCCTAACCTCTTAGACGGGCCCTGCACCGGCTCGGGTCTAAGATGCTTTGGTTTCGTATCGAGTCTTGCTTATAATGCCAATTGTATAACAATTAATTCTGCGCCTAGCAGGACTCGAACCTACCACCTCCAGATTCGAAGTCTGGCGCTCTATCCAGATGAGCTATAGGCGCAATTAGAAATTCACTAGTGATGAATAATCTAAAAGAAAGACCAAATGTACTGTAACATGGTCAGCATTTAGGGTCAATAAGCTACAATCTGGGATAGTATATGCCCCATACCTCAACCTAAATATTGAGCAAAAATTTCTTCTAGGGCAGAATTGATTTTTTTGCTTATATCTTTGGAAAGATAACTTACACTAATTGGAGATTTTGGATTACACCCAGGGGCCAAATGGTCGATTACTACCGGGTCCGAGTGTCTATCACCTTTAACCCTGCCCGCACCCAGGTTACTTTGAACGTTGAAGGTCAGGTACTGGAAAGAGGCACATGGGTACCTGGTTGGGACCGGGAAGTAACTGAAGATCTCCGAACCGAATTATTAATGGCAGTGGGAAATTAACCAGGGCCTCGAAAAGGCTGCTTTCATAGTTTACCCTGAGCCAATAATCCAGCTCACCCCATATCCATGGTTAGGATAAGCCGGTGAGCTGGTTATTTTTTACATACCTCCCATAAGCTGATGGTGCTGGACCCTAAGAAAACCTCACTTATTTCCTCAGGGGTTTTATTTTGGCAGTTTCCTGCAATATTAGCCTGGCCAGATCTTCTACCTTAGATAAGGCCTCCCTGGCTGCCAGTTCTATTATGCGCCGTTCATAGATAGCCTTCTCTTCGCCTCCCAGAAGATAGTTAGAGGTAACGCCCAGGGTGACCGCCATACGGTATACCACCGATATAGGCGGAATTAAATCTTTCTGGATCCATCGTTCCAGGGTTTTAAGGGGTACTTTAATAAGTTCTGCCAGTTGACGTTGGCTCATTTTATGGGACTTAAGCAGGGCCTTTAAACGGTCGCCAAAGCCAATGTCTTCAAAATCTATTATCTCCATAATATATTATTATAAAAATTTAATGATTTTGTCAATAGTTTAGAGTAATTTTAATAATTAGAATATACCCTCGCCTATGATCGTTTTTTATTTTGCTTTACCCTCATAGGCGAGGGTACCGTATAAAGATAGTATTGAATGATTTCCTGAATACCAAGCAGAGAATCAGTAAAATAATGGTGCCTACACTCTCCGGAATGAATCATATTGACTAGGTTTTTATGCTATGATAGGCTGGTTTCGCATGTTATAAGACTGATCATGGACCGCTAGCTCAGCTGGTAGAGCAGCAGACTCTTAATCTGCGGGTCGAAGGTTCGAACCCTTCGCGGTTCAAAAGGTAGATAATGGTGGGAGGTGACAATGACCCAAGTAACTATACCTGTTTCCGACAGTATATTAACTACTTTGAATATGGAAGTAGAGGAAATATCTCTTTCTATGCGAAAAGAATTCGCCCTAAAATCATTCCAAAATGGGAAACTAACTATTGCTCAGGCAGCCAGTTTTTGTGATTTGAATATATATGATTTTATCTCTTGCGTTTCCCAAGCTGGTATTCCGATCTTTGACTACACTATCGATGATGTAGATCAGGAATTGGCTGAGTTAAATACCACTCACCTAAGGTAAAGCCAGGGGAATAACCATTGCCTTCCCCCCAAATTCCCTCTATATTTAGCTCATGGCAAATCAAACCACGGACAAACAATGGGTTTACAATTTTTCCTAATACTTACAATGACTATTATTAGTTTTGATGTTTTTTTCATGCTCCGGCATATGAGAAAAAATGGCAAAGTATAACTCACTCCGTGTAGATTGAACCCAGTCCAGATATTAATAGGGCCCATATATTGACCCTATTGACACCCTGCCCCTCCCCTTGTTATTATGATTTTCTACGCGGGAATAGCTCAGTGGTAGAGCGCGACCTTGCCAAGGTCGATGTCGCGGGTCCGACTCCCGTTTCCCGCTTTAAATGCTATAACTTTTCCCCTTTAAATAAAAAGAGCATCAGGACAGTACTTTGGACACTTCGCTGGGAGACGGACCGTAAATCCATTCCTATCGACACCAGCCCGAAGGGCTGCTGTCGCGGGTCCGACTCCCGTTTCCCGCTTTAATTACTAGCCATTCCTATCGACACCAGCCCGAAGGGCTGCTGGCGCGGGTCCGACTCCCGTTTCCCGCTGAAAAATCAAGCTTTATTCCCCTATCCTATTAAAGCCCCACCTTGGCCTTCCTCCTGAGAGGACCTCATCTATGCCCATGGCGGCTCCGAGGGCCATGCGTACCAGGGCCTCTTTCGTGAGGGCGGCGCTGTGGGGGCTTAGGATCACATTGTCCAGGGTGAAAAAGGGGTGATCCTTCCCCGGGGGTTCCTTCTCGAAGACGTCCAGGGCGGCTCCGGCGATGCGCTTTTCCTTGAGGGCCTGGAAGAGGTCCCCTTCGTTGACCAGCTCCCCTCTGGCGGCGTTGATAAAAAATGCTCCCTTCTTCATGGCTTCAAAGTGGCTCTTTCCAAAGGCGCCCCTGGTTTCGGGGGTCACCGGCACATGGAGGCTCACAAAGTCGCTCTCCCTAAAAATTGTCAGCGGGTCCTCTGCATAGAGGGCCTCCGGGAGGCCGGGTATTTCCTTTACCTGGGGGTCGAAAAAGAGGACCTTCATGCCCAGACCCGCATGGGCCTTCTGGGCTACCCGGCTTCCTATCCGGCCAGCGCCGATGAGGCCCAGGGTCTTGCCTTCCAGGTCCATGGCAGACAGGCTGTTCCGGCCCTCCCAGTTTCCTTCCCGGGTGAGGGTGTGGGCCTGCAAAAAGCTGCGGCCCAGGGCTATGATCATCCCCAGGGTGTGCTCGGCCACCGAGGCAGCATTTGCTTCGGGGGTAAAGGTCACCCAGATCCCCCGCTCGGTGGCGGCCTCGACGTCGATGTTCTCGCATCCCACCCCGTGGCGGCCTATGACCTTCAGCTTTGCTCCCTCCAGAATAACTTCCCGGGGGATCTGGGCGGTCCGGGCCAGGATGGCTTCGCAGTCCCTCACATCCTCCTTGAGCTGTTCCACCGAGGTTCCCCTCCCCATCTTTATCTCGTATCCCCTCTCCAGTAAATAGGCCTTCCCCTCCTCTGCAATATCCTGGGGTATCAAAACCTTGGCCATCCTTGACCTCCTCATTTTATTAAAAGATACTTAATAGAATTATACAACGAAGGGGGAAGGTATGGCCCGGATAAAAGAGCGCTTAAAAAATGGAGAAACCCTGGTGGGGACCATGGTCACCCTGGTGGAGCATCCCGATATCGTCAAGGTCATCCAGGTGGCGGGTTTCGATTACCTGGTCATGGACAACGAACATGGAAGCTTCGACTATTCAACCCTGGCCCGAATCTGTTCGGTGGCCCGGGCCGTCGATTTTCCCCTGGTGATCCGCATCCCCGAGTGCCGCCGGGAAATAGTGTTAAAATACATGGAGATGGGGGCCCATGGGCTTCTGCTCCCCAATTGTGAAGATCCCGAAACCGCGAGGAGCCTGGTGGATTTTTCCAAGTACGCTCCCCTGGGAAACCGGGGGGTCTCCCTCCTGAGGGGGCACACGGGCTACCGGGCCCCGGCCTCGGCGACCCAATACATGGCCGAGTCCAACGAAGAAACCCTCATCATGTGCCAGATTGAATCCCAGAGGGCGGTAGAAAACGTCGAGGCCATCCTGGATGTGGAGGGGGTCGATGCCGCCTTCATAGGTCCCAACGATCTCTCCCAAAGTTTTGGACTCATGGGGCAGTTTACCCACCCCACCATCGAAGCAGCCATGGACAGGGTCCTTGGGGCCGCCAAGGCCAGGGGAAAGTACTCAGGGGTTCACTACACCGGGGGGGTAGAGATGCTCCAGCCCTGGATCGCCAAGGGGATGAGTCTAAACCTCTGGACCAACGATATCACCATGATGCTCAATAACGCCAAAGAGGGGCTGGGCAAACTACGGGCCCCCTAGAAAAGAAAGTTCTCCACCTTTCGGAGGATGCTGGGGAGGTCCCCAAAGCAGGTAAGGGTCTCGGGGAGGGAATCCAAAAAATACTGGCCGTACTGCATGCGCAAGAGCCTCCCATCCAGGACCACCACCACCCCATGATCGCTGGACTTCCGCATGAGCCGCCCAAAACCCTGTTTGAATTTCATCACCGCCTCGGGCAGGGAGAGTTCCATAAAGGCGCTCCCCCCCCGGGCCTTGATGGCATCGCTCCGGGCCTCAAAGACCGGGTCGCTGGGGCTCTTAAAAGGTAAGCGGCAGAGGATCACCAGCCGCAGGGTGTCCCCCGGGGCATCGACGCCTTCCCAAAAGGAATCGGTGGCAAAGAGGACTGAACTCTGGTCGGACAGAAAGGTTTGAAGGAGCCGGGTCCGGTCATCGTCCCCCTGCTTGAGGACCCGGATTCCCTGCTTCTGGAGAACCGGCAGGGCCGCCTCATGGGCACTCCGCAGGGCCTGGTAGGAGGTGAAGAGGACCAGGGCAGAACCGCAGGCCACTTCAGTCAGGGCCAGGGCGGCCTGGTCAACGAAAGGGCGGTATGACTGGTCGGTGGGAAGGGGGGCCTCCTGGACCGCCGCCAGAAGGACCTTGGACTGGTAGGGAAAGGGGGAAGGAAAGATCCCGCTGTATATTTCCCGTTCCTTTATAAGAGCCAGGCCCGATCTGGTCATCCAGTAATGAAAGGACCCGGAGGTGGTCAGGGTGGCCGAGAGGCAGACCACGGTCTTATGGGGATCAAAGAGGGCCTCCTTGAGGGGGGGCGCAATATTGATGGGGCTCACCGAAAAGACCGCCCAGGGGGCATCGCTGGACCTGCTCCCCGAGCGCCCCTCTATCCACATCACCTCTTCTTCGTTTTCCTGGTACTCCACAAAGGAAAGGCAGATACTGCCCACCGTATCGAGGCGCCGGAGTATCGAACGGATCTCCCAGATAACCGGGTCCTCACTGTCTTCATCGTGGAGATCCTCCAGGAGCTCTTTAATGAAAGAAGAGAGGGAGTTGAGTTCCCTCCGGAGGGATAAAAGTTCGGGCACCAGCCGGGCTTTGATATAGGGGTCCCGGGCTGGAATAAGCCGAAAGACCCCCTCGGCGGCGCAGAGTTCCAGGGCCCCCTCGTCAAGCTTATCCATGGCCTCCCGGATTCCCTCCAGGGCTTCTTCGATCTGGTCCCATCGTTTTTCGATTCCTTCCCCCGGGGGAAGGAAAGAGATGAGGCGCACCAATAGGCCGCTTCGGACGTTCCGCCGACGCCGGTAGAGCCTCCCAAGCTGGCGGTAGATGCCGAGGCGGCTAAACTCCCGGGAGAAAAAGGAGGTGGCCGATTCCTCCAGGGTATGGGCCTCGTCGAGGATGACCCGCTCGTAGGGAGGCAGCACCACCGCCCCGGTGTAGCCCGCCCCGTCCCGCCGGGCCGCCAGGTCCGCAAAGAGAAGGTGATGGTTTACCACCAGGATCCGGGCCTCCAGGGATTCCCGGCGGAGGAGCATTACAAAGCAGCTCTCCCGCAGGGGGCAGCGCATGTGCATGCAGGTGTCCGCCTCGGAGCAGACCCGGGACCAGACGGGCTCCAGGGGAAGGAAGCTCAAGTCCGAGCGGCTCCCGGTTTCGCAGGTCTCGGCCCAGAGGGCAATCTCGTTAATCTGGTTCTGCTCTTCCTCATCCAGGAAGGAATCGGACCGGGCATCGGCCATGCGGCGGCGGCATATATAGTTCCCCCGGCCCTTAATCAGCACCGCCTTAACCCGGCTCTTGAGGGCCCCCCTCACCAGGGGTATGTCCTTTTGGAAAAGCTGTTCCTGTAAATTGATAGTGGCGGTAGAAATGACGATCCGGGTATCGTTGGCCGTGGCATAGCTAATGGCCGGGATGAGGTAGGCCAGGGACTTGCCCACCCCGGTCCCCGCTTCGGCGGCCACCAGGGCATCCTCGTTAAAACCCTGGACTATCATGTCCATGAGGTCCAGCTGGGATTCCCGGATCTCGAAGGGATCAAGCCGGCGGCTCACTTCCCCCTGGGGCTCCAGGATCTTCCGGATGAGGGGGGCATCCAGGGCCTTAAGGGGCCGCCGTTTTACCGGCTCGGCCACCACATAGACCTCCTCAACCTGGTTGTCCACGATATAGGAGCCTATCCCCGATTCGGCCGCCCGGGATGAAATGATGAGGTCATTGTCGCTGGGAACCAGGTTCCCTGAAGGGTGGTTATGGATGAGCACATCGGCGTCCTCATTGTCCAGGGCCAAAACGGTGGATTCGTTCCCCCGGGCGCTCACCTGTACCCGGGTAATAAGCTTTTTATCGTCCAAAAAACCCAGGGCGAAGACCTCATTCCCCCCAGAATCCTGGATTTCTTGTTTTAGGTGAAGAATAGCCGCTTTAGAAAATCGTTTATGGGCCTGCATGAGGTTTTACTATACAATGCTTGCGCTGAATGATAAAAGGGATATATAATAGGGCAAAACCAAGGAGAGGTACATGAAGGCAGGTGTAAAAAACGCTATCATATTTGGAGCCGTTGTCGCAGCCATTGTTATTTTCATAGCCGTCCTCACCCCCTCAGGCAGCGGGGCCGGCGGCAATCCCTATCAACGCGAACGGACCAACATTCCATGAAGGACCGAAGCTGCCCGAAGTATCGGGTAACCCCTAACATCGGGTAGCTTCCCCTTACCCTGGACAGACTAGCTCATCTGGATAGAGCGCTACCCTCCGGAGGTAGAGGTGGTGGGTTCGAGTCCCGCGTCTGTCATGCTCAAAGAGATACCCTAACGGGTATCTCTTTGAGCTTAGGAGTTTCAGTGCAGAGCACTGAAACTCCACGTCGGGTTAACACGGGACTCGAAGGGTTCAGCCCGCCGACCAGGTGGGAGGAAGAGCCGCCAGGGATGGCGGCGGAAGGGCTGAACCCCGGCCCGGAAAGCCGAGACAGGATGTCGAGGCTTGGAGGGGAGTCCCGCGTCTGTCAGTGTTCACTATGTCGTATAAAGAAAACCTAGATTTGATCTCGCCACCTATAATAATTAACTCCAAAAGGGATGGGGGCCGCTTCGGTCTAGGAATATCTGGGGGTTCCCCGCCGAAGGAGACCGCAGGTAAAGCAGAATAGGATAATGAATTAATCTCCGGTACCCAGTATGTGCGAGGAAAGCTGAACGCAGCAATTAAAGACAGGAAACTGGGTGCCGGGGCTCCGTAGGCGGGTTCACCTCAATTCCTAGACCAGGGCGGCACCTACCCCCTTTGGAGTTGACCCTATTAGGTGACGAGATCAAACCTACCCCAGCATACCTTTCAACAACCCCACGGTCCCCTCCTTATTCCCCTCGGGCCCCACGCAGGAGGGGCAGCCCCGGCTGCAGGTACAGCCTTCAACGGCCAGTTTTACGTGGCCCAGGAGTTCCTTCACCTTGGCGGCCAGGCTTTCTGAGAGGCCCGTGCCCCCGGGGTACTTGTCGTAGATGTAGAGGGCCGATACTCCAAAGTGGGGGTCCCGGACCCTCTCGGCGATTCCCAGATCCCGGGGGTCGCAGAGGAGGTAGATGGGGGCGATAAGCTTGATCATGGACCCCAGGCCGGAAAGGGCCAGGGCTGCGGCGGCCTCATCCATCCCGGCCAGGACTTCGGCCCCCCTGGTCCCCTCGTTAAAGAGGAGCATGAGGGCCCGGGTCTGCATCTCCTCCTCGGGGAGAAAGATGTCCCCGTAGCCTATGTTCTCGTGGCTGTTAAACCGGATCTTCTTAAACTTGGCCACCTGGGACCGGACCAGGACATCCCCCAGGACCCCCCGGGCCATGTTTACCTCCCCTGTCCCATAGCTAAAAGATTCATCTTCGGTGAGGACCTGGATATCGGTCTTCACCAGGCCGTCGGTAAAATAGTTTACCTCCGCCTCCCTTACCAGGCACTTCCGGTTTTCTATGTCCAGGCTCTCCACCAGGTACTGCTCGCCCCGGTGCATGTAGACCGCATTTTCAAAGATCAGTTCCTTGGCGCTGGGCCGGTCCATCTCTCCTATGACGGTATTGCGGCCATCGGTGACATCGATGATCACCACGTTGTCGGCCCCGGCGGACCTAAGGCTAATCCCCTCGGCAGGGTAGGACCGGTCGGCCCAGTGCCACTTGCCCCCGGTGTGACGGACTATGCCCTCCTCCTCCAGGTATTCCAGGATGGGCTGGGCTCCATCGGCGGGGAAGGGATCCCTCCCCTCCTCGAGGTCCTGATCCACAAAGGGCAGCTCGAAGGCCCCGCAGCGCACATGGTCAGAGAGGATATAGGGGTTATCGGGATCGAGCCGGGCCTCCTCGGCTGTTCTATCGAAGAACCAGCTGGGGTCCTTCATAATGAACTGGTCCATGGGCGAGGCGGAGGCCACAAAGACCGAGACCGAATAGCCCCCCCGGCGGCCCGCCCTCCCCGACTGCTGCCAGAAGGAGTTAAAGGACCCCGGGAACCCGGCCACCACCGAGGCATCCAGGCCCCCTATGTCTATCCCCAGTTCCAGGGCGTTGGTGGAGACCACCCCCTGTATACTTCCCTCCCTCAGGCCCCGCTCTATCTCCCGCCTCTCGTTGGGAAGGAGCCCTCCCCTATAGGTTTCTACCTTGATCCGGGAGTTATCGGTATAGATGTTTTTTAGGTCCTCCCTCACATAGGAGGCGGCCACCTCGGTCCTCACCCGGGAATGGGCGAAAAGGATGGTCTTGATCCCCTCCTTAAGGAGGGCCAGCATCCAGCGGCGGCTCTCGGTGACCACCGAGCGGCGTATCCCCTGGACCGCATCCACCAGGGGGGGGTTGTAGAGGATCACCCGTTTTTCCCCCCGGGGAGCGCCGTTATTATCCACCAGGCTTACCTTTTCGCCGATCAGGGCCTCGGCCAGCTCGGCGGGGTTCCCTATGGTGGCGGAACAGAGGGTAAATTGAGGGGGGGAGCCGTAAAAGGCCGCTACCCCCTTTAA
>WRMC01000016.1 GCA_009777335.1 Treponema sp.
GGGCCCGCTAGGGCCCCTTCAATCCTTCCTATCGGTGCGCGGCCCGAAGGGACGCACGATGTCTTTGGGCAGCCCTTCCAGGGGGACCTAGATGGTCTTATGAACCTGGGCTACATGAGTAAGCCCTATGAGAGTGTTACGGGGCTTTATAATTATGGCTTTAGGGACTACCGGCCCCAGCAGGCTAGGTTCACCACCCCAGACCCCATTAGGGATGGGAACAACTGGTTTGCCTATGTCAACAATGACCCGGTGAACTATGTCGACTGGTGGGGGTTGGAAGGTTGGTATATATCAACCCCATACCTAGGTAGTTCAGGTGTGTCAGGTGCAAGTGATAAACATTATGGAAATGATTGGGTTTATCGTGATGCGGCAGGAAATAATATAACTGAGGGTCAACGGGTTGATTCAGAAACTGCAGGAACTGTTAGAATTGGTAACGATCCAATATTAGGGAATTTTGTACGTGTGACAAATGATGATAATTTGCGAACTGACTATTTCCATTTTAAATCAAAAACAGTTACAAATAATTCCACTGTCCAAGTTGGTGTTCAAATAGGAATAGCTGGAAACACTGGTTTATCCAGTGGTGCACATGTTCATGTAGCTCAAAGTTATCCATTAAATCAAGTACCAGACGGGATTGATTATGTAAATCCACCAAACATACATAGAAGCTACATTGAACCACCATCAACACCACCTGGCCCTGGAAATGTACCAAAAGCACCACAAGTTTATCCTGATTTCGATTTATTACCAGTTGAAACTCCAATTAAGTATATCCAAAATAAAGGAATCAATATGTGTACAATATAAATATTAATTCTCCTTGCGGCTACGGCTAAATATACTATTTTATATTGATCCTACATAATATTATAAGGAGATTTGATGAGAAACAGTTTTTCAATCTTATTTTTATTAAAGATATTTGTATCCCTTATTGTCATTTCATTCATAAGTTGTAACAGAGCAGGCAAAAAAGAAATTTTAAAAGAAGAAACTATTCTTGTACAGAATATTATTATGGATAAACAAGAAAAATTATTTTTTAGTTATAATTTAATAGCTAACATTTTACATCTAAAAGAATTAATTGATTATAATACAGTTTATTTTTCAGATAATTACAACCATGATTTACGGCAATATTATGGGGGAAGTATATTTCATACCTCAAATTATTTTATTCGTTTTTTTGATAACATAGAAACTAATATTATTTTATTAACAAAACAAGAAAACGACAAGGAAATTGTAATTGATTTTATTTTAATCGAAAAAATGAATTCAGAATCTTATTTATATATGAGTGCTAATAATGTTATGATTGACAACATTTATCCTGATTACGATGTAATTGTATTATTTGCATCACATTGGCAAGGTCGAAGCAGCCAAAATATTGAACGATTATATTATATTAATCTTAATAACTATAGAATTGAAGAAATATTTTTTGATGCAGCAATAGTTTTCTCTGAGTTATAAGATTCAACATCATCATTGCACCGCCGTCGGCCCTGATGGTGGACCCGGTGATGTACTGGCTCTGTTGGTTTGCTAAAAAGATGGCCGCCTAGGTAACCAAACACAAGAGGGGTGGGGGTCGCTGTGGGCTGAGAAAATCTGGGAATTCTCCGCCGCAGGAGACCTCGGACGAAGCAGAATAAGATTTAATGAGAAAATCTCCGGCATCCAGTATGTGCGAAGAAAGCTGAACGCAATGATAGAATACGAGAAACTGGGTGCCGGGGGCTCCGTAGGCGGGTTCATCTCACTTTCTCAGACCATGGCGGCCCACACCCCTCTGGCGGGTGTATATGATAAGCGGCGAGATCAAACCTACATCTAATCCCTGCGGAGAAAAAGATAAGAAGTCTCGGCTCCATTTAAGTTATCGAAGTAAAAGTTATCAAAATCCCAGCGGTTCTGGATGGCGTAGAAGGTCCGGGACCTCAGTAGGTAGATCACCGGGAGTTCCTCCAGCAAGATGCTCTGGAACTCGTCCCAGATTACCTGGGCCCGGACCGGGTCGGCGGTAAAGCTCCCCTCGTTGTAGAGGACATCCACCCGGGCCTCCCACTCGGTGTAGGGGCTCTCCTGGTTGGGATGCCATAGATGAAGGTTGCCATGGGAGGGCCAGACATTGGAGCCCCCGGTGGGCCAAAAGTTTACCCCCAGCCCAATAAAAACTGACTGCCAGTCAAAGGTAAAGGTTAGTTGCTCCACGATGCGCTGGAAGTCCGTGGGCCTTATGTTGATCTGGATCCCTATCTGGGCGGCCTCGTCGGCCAGGATGCTGGCCATGTCCGAAAGGGTGGCCATGTCACTGGTGATGGTTAGATCAAACTCTATCGCATGGCCACGCCAGTCCCGCATGATTCCCCCTTCATCCCGGCGGATCCCTATGGAAGCCAAAAGCTCTATGGCCCTTTGGGGGTCGTA
The DNA here is from genome assembly GCA_009777335.1 of Treponema sp. Taxonomy (GTDB): domain Bacteria; phylum Spirochaetota; class Spirochaetia; order Treponematales; family Breznakiellaceae; genus WRKT01. Next base: position 2,458 of record WRMC01000016.1, read on the forward strand.
GGTGTACTGGAGCTGTATATCATCGTTGTAGAAGGGGTTGGGGGGGGCAAAGAAGTCCAGCTTGGGATCCGCCAGACCCCTATAGACCTGGGCGATGATCCGGTCCCGGTTAAGGATGCAGCTCATGGCCTGGCGGAACTCCTTCTGGGAAAACCACAGGTAGTGGTTCTCTTCGGAGTTCCGGGGGTTCTGGTTAAAGCTCCAGAAGCTGGCCCCCAGGGATCCTTCGGCGTTAAAGACCGAGTAGTCCGAGTTTCGCCGCCCCCTTTGCCGGGCCTGGCCGCTCTGGCCCTGGATCAGGGTGTCCAGATCCTCAGGTCTAGAAGAGTAACTTTCTATGCGTCCCTCCAGGAAGACCAGAAACTGGGTGTTTAGGTCCGGCAGGATCTGGACTACATTGGTCTCCACGTAGGGGTAGCTGTGTCCCTGGGCATTGGTCTCCCAGTAGTTGGGGTTTCGCCTAAAGACCAGCCGCAGGCCCGGGACATATTCGGTCAGAAACCAGCGGCCCATGGAGGGGATCTCGGTGGGGTCCGTGGCTATGTTAAAGAGATCCAGCACCGCCTGGTGGCCCCCCTCTTCGAAGGCCCTTTGGTAAATAAAGCTGGGGCCAAAGGTCATATTGGTGGTCAAAAGGGGATTCGCCACGATCCGGGGAAAGGGAAAGTAAAAGCTCTTGTCGTCGATCTTTACGATGGGAATCCTGACCCGGCTGCCGTCTTCGAGGCTCATAAACTGACCTCCATAGGCGGAGCTGTTAAAGGTCCTGTCCCCCTGGATGACATCGTACCAGAAGATCACATCATCGCTGGTGACGGGGATCTTTTCCGGGGAGTTATAAAAACTCCAATAGAGGTCGTCCCTCAGGGTGTAGATGACCCTAAGGGTTCCCTCTTCTTCATCTACATCGATTTCGAAGAAGGCCGCCTGGGGGGTAAACTGCCGGGCGATGACATCGTAGTTTACCAGGTAATCCAGGTTCATCATGACGATGGAGCTCGATTCGTTGTCCAGCTCTGCCACGAGGATATTAAAGGTCTTGGGCTCGGCGGTAAAACCCGAAAGCCAGGTTCCCCCCGGTTGGCCGGTGACAAACTCTTCCCCCTGCCAGGGCTTAAACTGGGTCTGGGCCAGAAGCTCTTCCAGGCCCGCCACGGTCATGGCTTCCCACTCTTCCAGGGAGACCTCTTCTACGCTGGTACAGGCTGCAGCCAGACAGACAAGCAGCAGCAGAGCCAGGAGAAAAAAGAAAATGTTCCGCGGGCGGGGGGCGCTCTTCATGGGGGTCCTCCTTTTAAAGCTCCTGGGCCTGGTACAGATCCTGGTAGAGCCCCGGGATCTTGATGAGTTCTTCGTGGGTGCCCCGTTGGACGATCCTGCCCTCTTTAAGAACCAGGATGATGTCGGCACTGCGGATCGTCGAAAGCCGGTGGGCTATGGCGATGATGGTCCTCTGGCCCCGCATCTTTCCTATGGCGCTCTGTATCTGGGCCTCGGTCTGCATATCCACCGAAGCGGTAGCCTCGTCGAGGATCAGGACCGGAGCATTCCGTAAAATTGCCCGGGCTATGGAAACCCGCTGTTTCTGCCCCCCCGAGAGCCTTAAGCCCCGCTCGCCGGTCTGGGTATTAAACTGGTCGGGCATCTCCATGATGTCCTCATAGACCCCCGCAGCTTTGGCGGCCTCTTCGATTTCTTCGTTAGAGGCATTGGGCCTGGCGTAGGCGATGTTTTCGGCTATGGTACCGTTAAACAAAAAGGTATCTTGCAGAACCATGGAGATCTGGTTCCTCAAGCTGTTCTGGGTTAGGTTCTTTAGATCGTGGCCGTCTATGGTGATCCGCCCCTCCTGGGGGTCGTAAAACCGGGCCACCAGCTGGATGATGGTGGTTTTTCCCACCCCTGTGGGGCCCACCAGGGCCAGGGTCTGGCCCGGCAGTACTTCAAAGTTGATATCCTCCAGCACCGGGGCTTCTTCTAGGTACTTAAAGCTTACCCCCTCAAATCTGATAAGCCCCTGGGAGGGGGGCAGGGCCTTGGCTCCGGGCTGATCGGTCACCTCCGAGGCGGTGTCCAGGATTTCCAGGACCCGCTCTGCCCCTACCAGAGAGAGCTGGGCGTTTTCTAAAAGGTTGGCCAGCCCGGTAATGGGGGGAAAGAAGAGGGCCAGGTAGAGGAGGAAGGCCACCACCTCTTCGGCGTTAAGCTGATTCCTATAGGCCAGGTAGCCCCCAAAGCCCACGACAATGACGGTCCCCATGGCGGTAAGAAACTGCACCGAGGGGTGAAAGACCGCCGAGACCCTCAGGGCCGAAAGCATGGCATCGGTAAAGTCCCCGGCCCTCCGGCCCACCCGGCGGCTTTCCCTTTCCTGCTGACCGAAGGCCTGGATCTCCCGGATCCCCGAAAGGTTGTCCTGCAACTGGGAGTTTAGGCCCGCCAGGGACCTCTGCATCTGGCGGAACCGGGGCCGGACCTTCTTCATAAGGATCCAGCCCGAGGCCAGGATGAAGGGGACGGGTATACAGGTCATGAGGGCCAGGCTGGGGTTAATCGTAAAAAGGATAATGATGACCCCAAAGAGGGTTAAAAAGTTGATGATAGTTTCGGGGATCACATGGGCATAGAGCTGCTCAAAGGTGGCCGTATCGTTGACCACCCGGCTCATCAGGTCCCCGGTTTGGCGGCGGTGAAAGAAACCCAGGGAAAAACTCTGGATACGGTTATAGACCACCTGCCGAAGATCCTGCACCAGTTCCCAGGCCGCCTTATGGGGGAGGTAGTTCCCCAGGAAGCTAAATAAGATCCTGAACAGGTAAAGCCCTACCAGCATATAGACCAGGGTAAGGATCTCGTTGTAATCTTCGATGCCCCGCTGGACCACCCCGGTCATCCGGGCCAGGATCCGGGGGGCCGTAAGATTTACTCCGGTTAAGACTATATTAGCCAGGGCCCCCATTACCAGAAGGCCCCAGTACTTTTTGGCCTCCTTTGCGACTCTCCATAATAACTTCATGGGCTGATAGTATACCGAAAGGGGTGAATTTTCAAGCCAGGGCTATCTTCCCAGTAAAAATGCGGCCCCCAGGCCCCCCGCCAGGACCCCGGCGGCGGCGCAGCCCCATTTCCAGAGGCGGTTCTCCCTTTCCAGGGTCCTAATTCTCCCCTCCGCCGTCTCCCGGTAGGCGGTGAAGGAGAGTTCCAAGCTCATCAAGGAGGATTCGGCTCTCCTCAAGGCTAAAAGAAGCCCGGTTAATTCCCTCTGTGAGCTCTCCGCTGTGATCAGTAATTCTTCGGAGCTGCTCCGCAAGTAGGTCAGCTCGGTCCTCAGCTCGTCGAGTTCCTGCCTCGATGAGTCGAGCATGTTCTGTAAGTCCATGGAGCTCCTCCTGGAGTCGAGCAGCTCTGTCTGCAGTCTCTCGTTGAGCGTCGATAGCTGACTGGAGATCTCGATTAACCTGTTCAAGGCGCTCTCGGAGATCTCGCCGTTCCTCCCGGTTCCGGTGTCTTGTGCCCAGGGTCCCCCAGAGGAGACCGCAGATAAGGCCAACAATAAACACCAGAACCGCCATGTTAAGTTTTTCATTCATTGTTACCTCTCCTCTTAAAATTGATAAAATTTCGAGGGAAGAGGCAATAACAATTTTGATTTTTTTTTGGTTTTTAGGGAGAGAGTTCTACCCAGAGGACCTCTTCATTGAGGACCATAATGACCCGGCCCTCCTGTAAAAGGGTGCGGTTGTGCTCGCTGGAGAGGATGAGGAGGGCATCGGCCCTGTCTATGACCGGGTCTGTGGGGAGGATTCCAAAGACCTCCCGGGCGAAGATCCTGAGGGGGTTGTTCCCCACCAGGGCCGCCAGATCCCCTGCCAGACCCGAGGGGGTGGAGGCAAAGATGCCCTCCGGGGCGGTATACTGGACCATGCCCCCCAGCCGGGTCGGATCGAGCATGTAACGGTCATAGATAAGGTTCATTTCGCTGTCCCAGATCCGGGGGAAGAGGCAGGGCTGAACCAGGGACCGGCCCTGGCGGCCCCAGACAGGCAACTCCCCCTGGGCGATGATGATGATCCCCGTATACTCGGCTGTCTGGGAGGGGATTAGGGGGGCCGGGATATGGGCCGCTCCCCTGTGGCTGGTGATATAAGAGGCTACCCTATCGAAGGAAACCCTATAGCTGCTGTTCATCCTGCTTAGGTCCGCCGACAGGTTGGGGGCTGTCCTCTGGGCTCCCCGGGCCAGGCTGTCCAGGTCCCTTAGGTTAAGCTCCCCCCCTTCAAAGAGGTTATGGACGGTGGTACTGGAATCCAGGGGGAGCCCCAGGAGGTAGGGGATCAAAAGCCGGGGATAGGCCTCGTCCAGGAGTTCCTCCGCCTGGAACCTTCCGGTGGGGATCCGTAATCCCGCCTGGTTAAGATCGAGGCTGGCCTGGGCCACCAGCTCCCTCTGGGTCCAGTCAAAATGGGCCCGGACTTCATAAAGCTCGGCTCCTAGAAAGGAGGGGAGGAAAAGGATAAGGATCAGGGCCAAGAGGGGGGGCCATTTGTGCATATTCATCTTCTATATAATGTATCGGCTATCTGGCGGGAGTCCTGAGGATTCTTCCTTCTCGGAGTATGTCGTTTACGGCCATGCCATTGGCCTCCGCCAGGGTTTCCGGATCTATCCCATAGCTTCTGGAGATGGACCAGAGGGTTTCTCCCTGCTGTACCCGGTGTTCCCCCGAAAAAATGAGGGTCCCTAGGCCGGTGGAAGCGGCCCGGGGGGGAGGTCCTGCTTCGGTGAGGGCGGGAATTAAGAGGCGGCTCCCTATGCGAAGGAACCGTTCCTGGGTTCCCGGGTTGGCCCCCAGGATCTGATCCACCGTGGCGCCGTAGTGCCGGGCCAGGGCCAGGAGGGTGTCCCCGGACTGTATGGTATGCACATAGTGGCGGATAAATTCCACATCGGTCCTGGCCAGGGTGTGCTTTATCTGCTCTTCGTAGAGGGCGGGGAACTTTAGGTAGTAACCCCCCCCTGGGGGGGTCACATGGTAGCGGAGTTCCGTGTTGGCCCCCAAAAGGATCTCCTCGTTCAACCCCGCAAGTTCAGAAAGGATGCGGAGGTCCACCGGCCGCCCGAGTTCCAGCCTCATCCACTGGGGGTCCTGGGGCCAATAGACCTCCATGCCGTAGCGGCGGGGGTTGGACATGATCTGGGTCACCGCCAGGAGCCGGGGCACATAGTGGCGGGTTTCGGCCCTAAGTTGGTTTCGGTCCGCCAGGCCCCAGTAATCCCTTACTCCGCTCTCCTGGATCATCCGGTTCAGGGCCCCCAGGCCCGCATTGTAGGCCGCCAGGGCAAGCTTCCAGTCCTCAAAGAAGGCGTAGTTATCCTGGAGCTTCGCCAGGGCCCCCTGGGTGGAGATCCAAAAATCCCGGCGCTCGTCCACCCATTCGGTCACCTGTATGTTAAAGGGATCTATGCTGTTCATCATGAACTGCCACAGGCCCATGGCGCCGGAGCGGCTCAGGGCGCTGGGAACAAAGGCCGATTCCACCACCGGCAGGTAGAGGAGTTCCCAGGGCATCTCTCGTTCGGCCAGTTCCCGCCGGATAAAGGCCAGGTAGGGCCCCCCCCGGTTCATCACCGCCTGGAGCCCCGCCAGCCCCGAGGGGCTCGAGTATTGTTCTATATATTGCTGGGTCAGGGCCCTGCTCATGTTGGAGGGCACCAGGAAGATGGTCTCCGGGTATTCGTGGAAGCCCCCGTTCTGGTACCAGCGGGGCAGGACCCCCCGGCTCTGGGGGTGGGCCGACCTGTCCTCCCGGATGCTCCGCATGGGCCGCACATGGGCCAGATCCTGGGGCTGGCTGTCTTCGTTAGAAAAAGCGAGGGAAGGAAAAAGGAAGCCCAGGAAGAGGATGCAAAAGAGGATTCTCAGAACCGGTCTCCATAATAAATCCCTGCCCACTCCCAGCGGCCGTGGATGTCCGGGTTCATGGGGTACTGGACCTTTCTAAAATAGAGGTACCAGGTAGAAAAATGCTCCGACCAGCCCCAGGTGCGCAGGAAGGCCTCGTTGGCATTGGAATTAATTTCCAGGTTATCGGAATACCTAATCCGGCTTCGCCGCATAAAATCCGCCAGATGGGGAGCTATGTGGCCCGCACTTCCTACTGTGGAATCGTCCCAGGTGCGGGTGAAAAAGTTAACCCGGGCGTGGTACTGCCAAAGCCGGGTGGCTGAACCGGCGTCCAGGGCGCTCTGCACCGCCGCCACCAGGGCGGGGAGGGATTCAAAGGTCCAATCTTTGGGAGAGTTATGAAAGTCGATGAGGTGCCGGGTGTAGTTATGGGCATTGGGAAAGCCCGTAACATGGGAGGGCCCAAAGCTTAAGAATTGGGTATAGGCCCTGATGGCACTGTTCCATTCTCCTATGCTCTCGTAGGCCTGGCCCAGTAAAAAATAGGTAGGGGCCGGATCTATCTGGTCAATAAAACGGGAGATTAATTCCTCGTAGTACCAGACCCTTTGGCGTCCATCCTCTACCAGGGTGATAAGCTGGAGCAGGCAGGCCAGGTGGATCGAATTCCCCTGGATGTTTAAGTCCGGATAGTTTTTAACTATCATGTCAAAGTAGAGGGCCGCCATGGGAAGGGCTCCCATTTGCTGATGGGCAAAGGCCTTCATAAATCGATAATAGGTGTTATAGCTTTGGTCTGCCTGGGGGTCTTCGGCGGTGTCATGGATCATCTGACTGAGGAAACGGATCAGGACCTGATACTCTTCCTGGCGCAGGTAGGTATTGGCGATCTGCTGGATCACCGCAAGCTGTTCCTTGCTGCCCCTTCTTTCCCCCGAGAGGAGGATAAAATACTCTTCCAATAGGCCCTGTTCTTCGGCGCTGCCCCTCAGATAGTAGGGGTCAACCCATGGTTCTTCCGGGGCTGCACAGCCAGCTAGCCCGATAATACTTAAAACTAAGAGCAGGAAACCCAGGGCAGGGCCCAATCGAGCGGGAAATTTCATTGAATGTAATGTACCATAGCGCCAACCCATTGGCAAGAGAAGCAGATGAGACTATAGTTGAGGGATATGAAAAGACGATTTAACCGCAAGTATGCCGCCCGGCTCGTCTTTATCCTGGGGCTCACCCTTATGGTCCTGGGTACCGCCTTTCTCTTTGGGTTTTTAGAACGGGCCTCCCAGATTTCCATTACCCTGGCCTTCCTTCTGGTGGCTTCCGGGGTCTTCTTCGCTGCCTGGGCCATCAGATTAAACAAGAGGGCCTCCTATTTATTTTTCGCCTCCTTTTTCTTCATGGCCGGAATCTACCTCTTTCTCTCGGCCCTGGATGTGATCGCCCTTCCCTTCAGCCGGGCCTGGCCTCTCCTTTCCATCTTTTCCGGCCTGGCCCTGCTTCCCGCGGGCTGGCGGCGCTATGGGGGCTTTAGGCCCAGTTACTTTGTCCCTTCCTGTGCCTTCATCCTCCTGGGTTCGGCCCTTTTGGTCTTCTCCTTAAGGATGGTTCCCTTTTCCTTCCGGTACTTTATCACCACCTGGTGGCCCCTCCTGGTCTTGCTGGGGGGCCTCACCCTGGTCCTTAGCTCCCTAAGCGGAAAGACCCCTCCCCGGGAGCGGGAAGGGTGATGAAGATGAGACAGGGCCTTTCCTATGTACGGAGAGGCCTTTTTTTTACAGCCCTCGCTTGTTTTTGCTTCTCCTGCCAGGGTAATCCCATTCCCCGGGAGACCCCCCTCCCCCTGGGGGGCCCCCCTAACCCCAGTTCAGGGCCCCTTATTCCTGCCCCCGCGGGGGGCGGCGGCATCGTGGAGGAGATCCGGTTCTATACCGAGCTGGGGACCCCCTCCTCCCTGGCCCGGGCCCTGGAGATCATCCTCCAGCGGGATCTGGGGGGCACCGAATACGGCCGGGTCATGGGTGCCGTAAGCATAGTCCTCCTGGGCAGCCTCTACCCGGCCATACAAACCCCCATGCCCCCCTTTGACCCCCCCCTCACTCACCGGTATTCCCGGATCATCCGGGAGGCCGAACGGGGGGTCTATCTTCCGGCCCCGGCCAACTCTTCGGATTATTTAGAGCATGTCCTTCCCTTTCTGGCCATTTATCCCCGCCAGGGCCGGACTGTATCCACGGATCTCTACCTTGCCTCCCTCCCCGATCTGGACCGGGGGCGCCTCATAAACGGCGACTCCTTCTTGGCCGAGTACTTTACGGGGATAGTCCTGGAAGAGACGGGCCGCCTGGAAGAAGCCTATGCCCAGTTTGCACGAAGCTGGGATCGTTTTCCCGAATGTTTTCCCGCGGCCCTGGGGATGGCCCGGATCATGGAGGCCCAGGGCAGGCCCCAGGATTCCCTGGGTTTTCTGTCCAACCTGGCTAACCTTTTCCCCGGAAACCTCCAGGTAAAGCGGCAGCTGGCCTTGGCCTACTACAACACCAGGGACTGGCCCCGGGCCCTTACAGCGGCGGAAGAAATTTTACAAAGCAATAGCCGGGATGGGGAGTTCCTCCTGGTCCGGGCCCATATCCTCTTGGAACAGGGCCAGGCTCTTCGTGCCCAGGGCCCCCTGGACATCTATGGAAGCATAAACCCCAATGACCGGTTCTATCTCTTGCTCCGGGCCCGGCTCCAGGCCGAGGCCTTTAACAACCCCGATGCGGCCCTGGGCTACCTTCGAACCATTTTACGGAGTTCCGGCGGGCTTTCACCTGAGATTTACGAAGAGGCCTCGATCTATGCAGGGCGGCTCCTTCTTGGCTCCTACCGGAGGGAAGACCGGGCAGAGGGAGCCGAGATCCTCCGGCGGCTTCTGGGGGCCCCCTCTCCCTCCCTGGCTGTCACGGCCCTGGCCCTGGAGGATGCGATCCGCCGGGAAGAATGGGCCCTGGGCCGCCCCCACCTAAGCCGCCTTTTGGAGGAGCGCCGCTCCTCCGATGATCTTCTGGCGGCCTACCGGATCGAAAGCGGTCAGGGCCGGTATGCCGCCGCTATGGTTTATGCCCGGGAGCTTTACGAGAGGGACCCTTCCAGGGAGGAATGGATCCTGACCTATATCTCGGCCCTGATAGATCTGGGCCGCCGCCCGGAAGGGGCCACCATGATAGAAGAGGGTTTACTCAGGGTGAACGGAGGGGTCTTAAGGGGCCGCTACTATTTTCTGCGCAGCCGGACCCGGAGCAACGAAGAAGAGGCCCTGGAGGATCTAAGGTCCAGCCTCTTTGAGGATCCCCAGAACCTGGATGCCCTGGCGGCTACCTTTGAACTCTACCACCGCCGGGGGGATGAAAGGCGGGCGGTGTTTTATCTACGCCAGGCCCTGGCTATAAGCCCCGACAATGCCCGCCTCAGACCCTACCAGAGCAGCTATCCCGAGGCTTTCTAGCGGAGGACTACCCCGGGGATGGGTCTACGGCTTCGGATGGACATGTACTTAAAGGGATGTATGTCCAGCACATTGGTAAACCAGCCGTCTATTTCGCTTAAATCTATGATGTTAAGGGCCGGGGTATAGGAGATGGGAAAGACATTCCCCCGTTCCAAAAGCAGCTGCTCCGCCTCTGCCAGGGTGGCCCAGCGCTGGGAGCCCTCCTCACCCATGGACCGGGTCATGAGGGTTTCGAAGTCATCATCGTTGTGCCGGGCATCGTTTAAGTTGGAGTCCCGGATCCACATTTTTAGGAAGGTATAGGGATCTGCAAAGTCGCCGATCCAGGTGAGGGAACCCACATCGTAGTCGTCATTGCGGAGGGAGGCGAAGTAGTCCCTGAAGGGAACTACGTCTATTCTGACGGGGATCCCCAGAAGACTGAACCAGGCTTCGGCCATGAGGGTGGCTATGCGGCCCGCATCCCAGGAGGGAGTAATGCGGATCACCAGTTCCGGGAGCCCCACCCCCTGGGGGTACCCGGCATCGGCCAGGAGCTGCCGGGCCTCTTCCAAATCTGTCCGTTCCAGCCCCTCCACCTCCGGGTAGCCCGGGATGGGATAGATCAGGGTGCTGGCGGGAAGAAAATGATTCTCCCGGATCTCCTCCCAGGGGAGGGCCAGGGCCAGGGCCTGACGGAGCCGGAAATCGTTCCAGGGCTCCCGGGCGGAGCGGACAAAGTAATAATGGGTGGCAAACATGGCATTCACCTGGATGCCGCTTAGATCGTTCAATTGATCGATATTGACATCCCCGTAGATCCAGCGGGCCACCCCGGAATTCCACAGGGCCGAGGCTTCTTCGCCGTCATCGACAAAAATGATTTCCAGCCTATTTAGCTCCACCGACCGGTTATCCCAGTAGTAGGGGTTCTTGGAAAAAACTATGCCCTTTTCGTCCATTTCGCTGATGAAAAAGGGGCCGTTGGATACCGGCCAGGTCTCGAGCCAGTTTTCTTCGTCCACCATGGAGGGGTGGATGGGACTAAAGGAATGATGACAGAGCATGCTGGGGAAAAAGGCCGCCGGGGAAATAAGCCGGACCACCAGGGTTTTTTCGGCGGTGGCCCAGATGCCCACATCTTCGGCCCTGCCCCTGCCCAGCCTGTAATCCAGGGCCCCCTCGATGACATCGAACATGGAGGAGTAGGGGGCATTCCGCTGGGGATCTATCATGGAGAACCAGGCGGCCCGGAAGTCCTCGGCCCGCAGGGGGTCGCCGTTTTGGAACCGGGCACCCTCCCGGATGCTGAAGGTCCAGGTCCGTCTGTCCTCCGAGACCTCCCAATTGTAGGCCGCGGCGGCCACCGGTTCCATGGTAAGGGGATGGTAAGAAAAGAGCCCCTCGTATATGGCTGTAAAGATCTGGGCCTCGCTGGCCATGATGGACTGGCGGAAATCCAGCTCCAGATCTCCGGAACTAAAGGTTACCGCCAGCTCGTCCCTGGCAAGGGGGGGCGGCCGGGGTATGGCTAAATTCTCGCTTCCCTGTTCATCTTCGGCCTGGGCAAAGAGAGGGGCCCCCCAGAAGAAAAGAAGGAGGATTAAGATCCATGGGAGGGAGCGAAGAGGGGAGGGGGAAATGTTTATCTGCATGCCTGTTCCTTACTTCTTAGGGATCGGGGTTAACCCCAAGGCGGCGGAGCTGCTCCTCCTCTTCCTTGTGGGCATTATACTCATGGCGCTTTGCGTTGGCCCTTAAGATAGCATTTTTAAGGGAACCCAGATCGGGCTTAATTCCCCGGATCTTGTCCCGGTCATCCTTATCTACCGATGACTTAAAGAGCTCATCCAGGGCCCCCAGGGTCTTGTGGAGGGATTGCAGATCCCGGATGTTCCGCTCCAGGAAGCCCACCAGTTGATCCTCCTGCATGGATTCAAGCTTGGGCAGGGCCGCACCCCGGGGCCCCAGGGGGCTGAGGGTCCGGATCTTCCGATCCAGGTCATTGCGGAAATTCGTAAAATTAACCCGCTCCCGGACCGAACTGGCCTTAACGGGATCTATGTACTCCAGATCGTAAATGATCGGTTCTGGTTCCTTGTTGAACATCTGGTTGAGCATTTTCTTTAACTTCCGCCAGATGTTGTCCCTCTGGTCTTCCAGGATGGCCTGGTTTTCGTCCAGCTTCTGGAGGATCTCCGTAAAGGTTCCCGCGGTATTCCCCAAATTCTGAATCCCCTCGATAAGGATGCTCTTAAAGGAAACCTGGACCTTCTCTACCTTGGGTTTGGCCTCCACCACCTGGAGCCGTTTGAGCACATCGTCCCTTAAGACCGCACTGTCCTTGGAGTAGTCTTCTTTAAGGACCTCTTCTACCAGATCGGGGAAGAAGGGTATCCCCGGCTTGGCCTGAACCAGCTTCTTACGTAGGGCCGGCAGGTTCGCCGCCTCTCCATGGGACATCCCCTGGGTGACATCCCGGATTCCCAGCTTGTAATATTCCCTTTGATAGTCCGAAAGGAGCTTCAAATAGCCCATGATGGGGTTATAGGTGCGGTTTAAATTGCTTAAAGATTCAGAAATGACGCTCATGGTGAGCTGATCGGAGCCGCTTTTAACCTGATTGGTCATCTCGGCTACAGCCTTGGTCATGGGGTTCTGGGAATCGGGGCTCAGGTGGATCCAGTCCACATATTTTACCAGGCCCAGGATGCGTTTAATCCGTTCAAGATTAAGGAATTCGGTGCTAAACTGGTAGAAATTCACCAGAAAGTCCAGTTGATTATCATAATTTGCCAACCGCCGGGTCAGTTGATCCAGCTTCTCTGCATCCGAGTAGGGGGCGGTGCTGGGGACCTCCAGCTCCGCAATTCGGGCTTCATGCTTGTAGGGATCCTCGTGGATGAGCCCCTTTTTGAGAAAAAGATTATAGAGGGAGGCAAATCCCGTGTGGTAGGCCCGGAGTTCATCCTTCATTTTAGGCAACTCTGAGCGCTCCAGCCAATCTGCCCTGGCATTTAGGGCATCTGATAATGCCTTTACGTACCCATTGTCATCGGCCATTGCTCTTATTATCCTATAAAATCCATTTTTAAGCAATGTTTCTGCACATTGCTCCCCTTATTATCGACAAAAATCGAAGTATTTTGCATAGTCGTGCCGTATAGTGTTATGAAAGATCGAATGGCATTATATAGCCTCGGAGGGGCCCTGCTCTTCCTCCTGGTTACGATCTCCTGCGGCAGGGGGGGACCCCTCAGCCCCGCTTACAGGCCGGTCCTTCCCGAGGTTCCCCCCCTATGGATAGAGATCCTGGGGGAACCCCACTGGTACCTGGAATGGGTGGGGGAGGCCGGCCAGTGGCAGGACCAGCACCTGGGCCCCGCCCAGGGGGTCCCCCAGATCCACCTGCACCAGGAGTGGACGGTTCCCCTCATTGCCTGGCCCCACTGGCCCCAGAGGGGACTTCTTCCGGGGATGATGAAGCCCGCCGGGGCCCTCTTTCCCTGGGACGCCCAGGGGGGGGATCTCCTCCTAAGCTGGGAGGGGGGGGCCCATGCCCTTTTCTGGAGGGAGCTCTCGGCGGCCCCCCGGCCTAACCTGGCTTCCCAGGGGCGGCTTCCCTGGCGCTTTGACTGGCCCCGCTTTAGGGAACTCATGGAGGGCCCCCTGATTCACCCGGCGGTCCGGCAGGACCCCCACCTGGCGGACTGGGCCGACATAGCCCAGCGGACGGTCCTTATGGGCTTTGACCGCCGCAGGATTAGGCCCATGGCCCAGACGGACCATCTGATCCCCGGCCTGGGGGGCCTCTGGGTAAGCAGCTCCCCCTTTGCCGATTACCTCCATGAGGAGATAGGGGCCCCCATCATCATCAGCGGGAGGGCCCCTGTGGAGACCTGGGTCTCGGCCCTGGGTTTTATCCGGGCCTCCCGGGAGGGCTGGGTCTTTGTCCCCTGGGGGACCTTGTAGACCCCGGTCCCTTCATTCATACTGTCATGCAGGATGAAACATAGCCCCGGTAGGGGCGGGGGAGTGTTATGGTTCCTCCTCCTCCTCTCTGCCTGTTCCCGTCAGGGTCCCCCGGAACTGAGGGTCCTCCCGGGTGAAAACCTAAGCCCCGCCGGATCCCCCTGGCCGGCCCTGGCCCTGATCCACCCCGGCTCTGAGGCCCTCTGGTTCGAGCTGGACCACCGGGGGGCCGGCCATATCCAAGACCCCTCTGCTTCGGCCCTCAGCCCCTTCGAGCCCTGGCCCCTGGCCCGGCATGTGACGGGCCTCCTCCTCTGGGAGGGCCGGGTGGTTATGGCGGTCAACCGGGAGGGCTTTTTGGTTCTTGAACCCCAGGAAGATGGGGAGCCGGCCCCCCTTATTCTCTACCGGATTGAGGGGGCCGGAGTCTGGGATCCCTATACCGCCGAATCCCTCTTTCTCTACCAGGGCCGGCCGGCGGCCCTCCTCTACCGGAACGATTTCTTTATGGACCACCCCTCTCCCCCGCCCCCAAGCCGGGTCTATGCCCTGGACCCCTTAAGCTCCCGGCCCCTGGCCCTCTCGGTCCCCGCCCTGGATGCCCATCCCTCCCAGGGGCTCTGGGAAACCGAAGTGGTCCGCCGGGGCCCCAGCGGCTCCTGGTATATCAGGATGCGGGACCTGGACCGGGGGCAGGTTCTCTTTTTCCGTACCGAAGATCTGGGACAGGGGGGCCAGCAGGTGGGGATCTCCGAGTGGATCTATTCCTTCCCCGAAGAGGGCCTCGAAGAGGATCCCCTCTATCCCTTCCTTCCTCCCCTGCCCGAGGGCTTTGTCTACACCCACCTCATCTGTTTGGAACCCTACCTGGTGGCCGCCTGGGAAGAGCAAGACGAGGCCAGCATAGGTGCCGCAGGTTTCATGATCGTCCAGGGGGATTTTTTCGATGAAGCCCTTGACCTTCCCTAAAAAAAATAATATAGTAAAAACATGAAACGGTATCTGGACTTTCACCACCACCACCATCATCACCTCTCTTTGTCCGGGTCCGCGGTGGAGGGACTGCCCTTGTAAGGAAGTCCTGCCAGATTGCATCGGTTATTCAACCGTGGACCTCCGGGTCCACGGTTTTTTTTTGCTCCATACCCTGTGATACTTAAGGAGAAGTAAAGATGGATACATTGCGTTTATTAATTCCCAAGGGGCGGATCTATGACAAGGTCTCCCAGCTTTTTTCCGAGGCGGGGATCCCCATCTCCCTGGCCGACCGGACCTATAGGCCCATCCTGGGGACCGGCCAGACCAGAGAGAGCCTGGAGGCCAAGATCATGAAACCCCAAAATGTGGGGGAACTATTAGAGCTGGGCCGCCACGATGCGGGCTTTACAGGCCTGGACTGGATTAAAGAGAACGGCGCTGATGTGGAGGAGCTGATGGATCTGGGCTTCGACAAGGTCAAGATCGTGGCGGCCATACCAGCGGGGACCGATGAGGCGGAGCTTAAAAAGAAGAAGATCGTGGCGGCCACCGAGTATGTAAACCTCTCCAAGGCCTGGCTTGAGGCCGGGGGCTGGGACTACCGGCTCCTTCGGACCTACGGGGCCACCGAGGTATTCCCCCCCGATGATGCGGATCTGATCATCGACAACACCTCCTCGGGCCAGACCCTGAGGGATAACGGCCTAAACATCATAGGCACCATCCTGGAAAGTTCCACCCGTTTTGTGGCCTCCCGGGCCGCCATGGCCGACAAGGGCAAGGCCCGCCGGATCCAGGAACTGGCCATGCTCTTTCAGGCCGTCCTGGACGGCCGGGACCGGGTCATGCTGGAGATGAACGTCCCCAAGGACAGGTTTCAAGAGATGGTCCGGGACCTCCCGGCCATGCGGAGCCCCACGGTGGCCCCCCTCTACGGAGATGAGGGCTTTGGGGTAAAAATAGCCATCAAAAAAACCGAGGTCCCCGATTTAATTCCCCGCCTAAAAGAGGCCGGAGCCAGCGACATCGTCGAATACGATCTCCGTAAGGTCGTGGAGTAAGGAGGAAGTATGGCAAGGATAGGTGAAATAGAACGGAAGACCAAAGAAACCTTCATTGTGATGAAGCTAAACCTGGATGGCACCGGGGAGGCCAAGCTGGACTACCCCATAGGTTTTATGAGCCACATGCTTAACTCCTTTGCCCGCCATGGCCTCTTTGATATAGAACTTAAGGCCCAGGGAGATCTGGAGGTGGATCAGCACCACCTGGTCGAAGACACCGGTATAGTCCTGGGCCAATGTTTCCTCGAGGCCCTGGGAGAGGGCCGGGGGATCCGCCGGATAGGTAGCTGCCTTCTCCCCATGGACGAAACCCTGGTCCGGGCGGCGGTGGATCTATCGGGCCGGCCCTTCCTGGTCTACCAGGCCGCTGACCTGGAGGCCGCCATTTCCGGGGTCCCCCTGGTTTCGGAGGGCCAGGCCTTTCAGACTGATACCACCGAAGACTTCTGGCAGGGCTTTGCCTTTGCGGCCAAGCTTAACCTCCACCTGGACATCCTGCGGGGCCGGAACGACCACCACAAAGTTGAGGCCCTCTTTAAGGCTGCCGCCCGGGCCCTTAGAGAAGCCTGCGAAATCGATCCCCGGGCAGCCCACATCATCCCCTCAACCAAAGGAGTACTCCTATGAACGATGGATTTAAACGCATCATCCCCTGCCTGGACATCAAAGATTGCCGGGTGGTAAAGGGGGTGCAATTCGAGGGCCTCTCGGACGCCGGGGACCCCATCTCCCTGGCCCGGCGCTACCAGAGCGAGGGGGCTGACTGTCTGGCTTCCCTGGACATAGGTTCCTCGGACCGCCGGGCCTTTGTGAAGCTCATCTCCGAGATCGCTTCCGGCCTTAGCATCCCCTTCTGTGTAGGGGGGGGCATCAAGACCCTGGATGACATGAAGGAGCTCATGGATGCGGGGGTCACCATGGTCTCGGTGTCCAGCGCCGCCCTGGCCCGGCCCGAACTGCTGTCCGAAATGGCCGGAGCCTACGGGAACAAGGCGGTGGTCCTGGCCATAGATGCCCGGCGGGTCCCGGGCCCCGAACCCCGCTGGGAGGCCTATGCCAATGGGGGCCGGGTCAACTCGGGCCTCGATGTCATAACATGGGCCAAGAGGGGCTGCGAGCTGGGGGCCGGCGAAATCATGCTAAACTCCATCGACGCCGACGGCACCAAGGGGGGCTACGACCTGGAACTCTGCCAGGCCGTCGCCGGGGCTGTCCCCGTGCCGGTCATAGCCTCGGGGGGTGCCGGGAGCCTGGAGCAGATAGAACAGGTCCTTTCCCAGACCGCCGTCGAAGCGGCCCTGGTGGCCTCCATCCTCCACTACGGCAATACCAGTGTGCTGGAGATTAAAGAATACCTCAAGGAAAGGGGAATAAAGGTCTATGGTAGTAGCATCAATTGATCTCCAGGGGGGAAGGGCGGTACAGCTCCGCCAGGGGGAAGACCTGGTCCTCCAGCGGGAGGATGTGTCCAGCCTCATCAAAGACTTTGACCGCTACGGCGAAGTGGCCCTCATCGATCTGGATGCCGCCAAGGGTGAGGGCTCCAATCTGGAACTGATAAAAGAACTCCTTCCTAGGGCCTCCTGCCGGGTAGGGGGGGGGATCCGAAGCCCCGAAACAGCCAAAGAACTGGTCAGCCTGGGGGCCAAGAAGATCATCATAGGTTCCATGGCCTTCCGGGACCCCGGCAAGCCAGGGGCCTTTGCCCTTAACCGCCCCTTCCTCCAGGCCCTTAAGGAGGCCATAGGTAGGGAGCGGCTCATCGTGGCGGTGGACGCCCGGGGCTCCGATATTCTGGTGGACGGCTGGAGGACCTCCACGGGGCTGGACCTCTCTAGCACCGCCGCCGCCCTGGGGGACTGGGCGGGGGAACTCCTCTACACCTGTGTGGAGCGGGAAGGGACCATGGGCGGCATAGACATGGAGATGGTACAGCAGCTTCGAAGGGCGGTCCCCCAGAAGCTCACCGTGGCGGGGGGGGTAAGCACCCTGGAAGAAGTAAAAGCCATAGCCGCCCTGGGTTGTGATGTCCAGCTTGGCATGGCCCTCTACACGGGAAAGCTCTCCCTGGAAGAGACCTTTATCGAATCCCTCAACTGGGGGAAGGGCCAGGACTCCCTCCTCCCCCTTATCGCCCAGTCCCCCGACGGCCAGGTTCTCATGATGGGCTATGGGGACCGGGAATCCCTCCGGGAATCCTTTAAGCGGGGGAAGCTCTGCTTCCACAGCCGAAGCCGGGGAAAGCTCTGGATGAAGGGGGAGGAGTCGGGGAACACCCTGGGCCTCCGCCGCCTTAGGGCCGATTGTGACCGGGACACCCTCCTGGCCACCGTGGTAGCCCAGGGCCCGGTCTGTCACTCTGGCGAGTATAGTTGTTTTGAAACGAACCGCCGCTTTAGCTGGGAATACCTCCAGGAGATCATCGCCGACCGTTTTGCCAAGGCCCCTCCAGGCTCTTATACGGCCACTCTGGATGATACTTTAGTCCGGGAAAAACTGATGGAAGAAGCGGAGGAACTCTGCACCGCCCTGAGCCATGGCGATAAGGTCTGGGAGGCCGCAGATGTCCTCTACTTTACCACCGCCCTCATTACCCGGGCCGGCCTGGACGTGACCGAAGTTTTAAGGGAGCTGGAGCGGAGACACCTAAGATGAGCAGCTACTGGAGCCAGAGGGCCCAAAAGGCCCAGCCCTATGTGCCGGGGGAGCAGCCCCGGGAAAGAACGTTTATCAAGCTCAACACCAACGAGAATCCCTATCCCCCTTCTCCCCGGGTCCTGGAAGCTATGGAAGGGGTTGCGGCAAACTTAAGGCTCTATCCGGATCCGGTCTCCCTGGAACTGAGGGAGGCCGCCGCCAGGCGTTATGGCCTGGAAAGCAGCCAGGTTTTTCCCGGGAACGGATCCGATGAGGTCCTGGGCTTTGCCTTTGGAGCCTTTTTTGATCCCCAGAAAGAGGCGGTCCTCTTTCCTGATATCACCTATAGTTTTTATCCTGTCTACTGCCAGCTCTGGGATATCCCTTATAAAACCATAGCCCTGGAGGAGGACTTTACGATACAGCCCGGGCCCTACCTGGAAAGGTCCGGGGGCATAGTCATCTCTAACCCCAATGCCCCCACGGGGATCCTTCTGCCCCTGGATGAACTCAAGCAGATCGCCCAGGCAGCTCTGGAGAGCCAAAGGGTTTTTATTGTCGACGAGGCCTACATGGCCTTTTCTCAAAGCCCCTCGGCCCTCTCGCTTATCAGGGACTTTCCCAATGTCCTGGTGGTAAAAACCCTCTCCAAGGAGTATTCCCTGGCGGGCCTTCGATCGGGCCTGGCCCTGGGTTCCAGGGAGCTTATCGAGGGCTTGGAACGTATAAAGGATTCCTTTAATTCCTATCCCATGGACAGGCTGGCCCAGGCCCTGAGCATCGCCGCCCTCGAGGACATCCCCTACTATGAGGGGATCACCCAAAAGATCATCGCCACCCGGGAAAGATGCGCCGCTCGGTTAAAGACCCTGGGCTTTTCCGTCCTTCCCTCGGGGGCCAACTTCCTCTTTGCCTCTCCTCCCCAAGGCTGCCCCCTAAGGGGAGGGGACTTTTACGCCGCCCTTAGGGAAAGGGGCATTCTGGTTAGGCATTTCGAAAAGAACCGAATCAACGACTTCTTGAGGATCACCATAGGAACTGACGATGAAATGGATGAATTTTTAAGGGCCGCTGAGGAGGTCGCCCGGTCCAAATAAAACCGTACCCTTTTGGGTGTTTTTGCGACGAAGATTTTTTCCTTTTGGGTGTATTTTTGCCCCTCCGGTTCCCTAATAATGTTAGGTAACACAGAGATGGAGAGGCAGACCTGGCTGCCCTCTCTGTCAA
The DNA here is from genome assembly GCA_009777335.1 of Treponema sp. Classification (GTDB taxonomy): domain Bacteria; phylum Spirochaetota; class Spirochaetia; order Treponematales; family Breznakiellaceae; genus WRKT01. Next base: position 21,707 of record WRMC01000016.1, read on the forward strand.
GGGAGAGGAAAACATGTCAAAAAGTAAGCTAGGGTTTCAGAGGCAGCCGTATTACCTGCAGGATCAGTGGATAGAGCATGTCCGTTGGAGTGACTCTTATTCGATGAAGATCAAATTGATCGATGACCAGCACATGGAGATACTGCGCTTTGTCAACGATCTTTTAAACAACAAGGAGGAGACAGAAGCCGACAAGCACGAGTACTTTAAGGATGTCATAGGACGGACGGTTCTGTATATCAAGAACCACTTCGCCACCGAAGAAAGGATCATGCTGGCCACCAGGTTCCCCGGCTACGAGGATCACAAGAAGGCCCACAACGGGTTTACCCTGACGGTCATTAAAAGCGCCAAGGATTTCGAAGATGGAAAGCGGCTGGTCTTGACCAACTTTACCAACTTCCTCCGTAACTGGGTCCTGGCCCATATCGCTGTGATGGACGTTCTTTACATCAAACATTTTAAGCGATTCAATATTTGCTGCACCATGAGCGATACGGGGCTAAGCACCGAAGACATCGTAAATGCGGCATTTGAACAGCCCGGTTCGGACCTGCATCTTTGCCCTGTCTGCCGGGGCCTGTATTACTCGCAGCAGAGCGTAGAGGACCTGGAAAAGGAATGGAACACGGTGGCTGCCAACCACTAAGGGGGCGGCCCCAAAGGAGTATACCATGGGTATTGCCAAAGTTTTAAAGGCCAGGGAGTTTAAGGAAGGGGCCCAAAGTTTTCTTGAGGGAAAGGCCCCCCTGGATGGGGACCTTAACAAGGAAGTGACAAACATCATAGCCGCAGTCAGGTCCCTGGGGGATCAGGCCCTCTGGCATTACACCAGGGCCTTTGAAAAATCCATACCCCACAATTTTGAAGTACCCCTGGAGGCGGCCCGGGAGGCCTGGGAAAGGCTCAGCCGGGAAGATCCCGATTTGGCCGGGGCCCTGGATCTGTCAGCCCGGCAGCTTCGCATCTTTGCCCGGCTCCAGAGGGAGCAGTATAGGGACTTCGAGGCGGAGCTGAGCCCCGGCATCTTCGCGGGCCAGAGGGTCATCCCCGTAGAGAGGGCGGCCATCTATGCCCCCGGGGGACGCTTTCCCCTTATCTCTTCGGCCCTCATGGCCCTTATTCCCGCTCTGGAAGCGGGGGTTAAGGACCGCTATCTGGTCTCCCCGCCCCAGGAGGGGGGCCTCCCGGACTGGAGGATCCTGGCGGCGGCCCACCTGGGTTCGGCCACCCGCATCTTTGCCCTGGGGGGCGCCCAGGCGGTGGCAGCCTTTGCCCTGGGTACCGACGGCATCCCCAAAGCGGACCTGATCGCTGGGCCGGGGAACAAGTACGTGGCGGAGGCCAAGCGGATCCTCTTTGGGGAGGTGGGGATAGATCTTTTGGCGGGGCCCACGGATGTGCTCATCATCTGGGAGGCCGGGGAGGGCCCCTCTATTGAAGGAGATGCCGCCCTGGCGGCGGCGGACATGATAGCCCAGGCGGAGCATGATCTGGATGCCCGGGCCCGGGCCCTGGTGCCCGACGAGGCCCATGCCGCTGCCCTGGAAAGGGCCCTGGAAGCGGCCCTGGTCCGGCTTCCCGATCCGGCCATAGCCCGGGGCTCCCTGGAGGCCGGGGGGCTTATAATCATCTACGATTCAAAGGAAGAAGCGGCAGAACTGGCCAACCTTATCGCCCCGGAACACCTGGAAGTCATGACTCCCAGGCCCGGGGAATGGCTAGAGGGGCCCGGGGCCCTTAGGAACTACGGCTCCCTCTTTTTGGGCCGGGCCGCCGCAGAGGTCCTGGGGGATTACTCGGCGGGGATAAATCATATCCTCCCCACCTCGGCTTCGGCCCGCTTTACCGGGGGCCTCTCGGTCCGTCAGTTCCTTAAGACCCCCACCACCCTCCGCTGCGAAGAGGGAGAGGCTTACCAGGGGGCCCTCAGGGCCGCCGAGATCATTGCCCGGGCCGAGGGCCTGGGGGGCCATGCAGCTTCGGCGGCCCTACGGAAGGTCTAGTAGGGGTTGCCGTCGGCCTTGGCTTTTTTTAAGCCGAAAAAGCTTATGGCCTTTTCTATGGTGATGTCCCAGAAGCGCCATTCGTGGGCATAGCCTTCGATTTCCTCAAAGAGTACATCGGCCTTTAATGCGGCCGCATGCTCCTTAAACTTGACGTAGTTTCCGTAGAGGTTATCTTTGGTCCCTATGGCGCAGTACATCTTGATCAGCTTCTTTGCCTTTACCGCCTCTTCGAAGCGGTCGAAGGTATTCTCCTGGGAGGCCAAAAAATCCCCCACCGTGGGGTACTTGGCTATGGCATTGAGCTGCCGGGGAGCTATATTTATGGCCGCCGCGGCCTCCTCAAATTTTAATTCCCCCGATAAGACTTTACGTTGAAACTCTACCCCATTAGTTTTGGCATGGGGCTTTAGGAAGTCGTAGTTCCGGCCCGAACTGGAAAGGACCGCCGAGGCGATAAACTTGTCCGGGTGCTGGAGGGCCAGGGTAAGGGCCCCGCGGCCTCCCATGGAGAGGCCCGCCACGTAGTTATCTTCCCGTTTGGCCGAGGCGGGAAACCAGTTGTAAACCAGGGGCATGAGCTCTTCGGTAAGGTAGTCCCACATGTGGTAACCGGTCCCAAAGTTCGGCCAGTTTGAATAGTCGCTGTTCATGGCCGAGGGCATGACGATGATGATGTCATTCTCGCAGGCGTAGAGCTCTATGTTGCTCTTGCGGATCCAGTCCGAATAATCCCCGTAAGTGCCGTGGAGGAGCCATATGACGGGGTACTTTTTCCCGCTCCCGTAAAAGTCCTTGGGAGTAATCCCCCGGGGCTTATCGGGAAGGATGATCCCCACGCAGTGGTTGTTCCCCAAATACTGACTTTCAAAATTAAATTCAACTAATGCCATAAACTCCTCCTTTTATCACGAAACATTACCCCTTAAGGGTCCTTTCACTGAACACGATAGATACATCCCCTTCGGTATAAACGAAGGGCTTGAGGGCGCTCATCCTCTCGTAGGGCTTGGCCTCGGCCAGGTTGGCATTTTTGGCCACGGCGATGTAGGCTTCGAAGAGATCTTTTGGAAACTTTTCCTTGTTGTGGGCGGTGTAGAAGGCATCAAAGTCCAGTTCATAGACCCGCTTGAGCATGGCGATGTATTCCCTTAAGGGGAGGGTCTCTTCCAGGAAGAGCCAGCAGTGGCCGTTGGCTGAGTCGGAGTCCAGGAGGACCTTTTTTTCGAGGATCAAAAGGCCCACCGACCCGGCCGTGTGGCCCGCCATATTTATGACCTTTACCTTAAGGCCCCCCAGGTCAAAGACCTTGTCATACTCCAGGGGGCTTAGGTCCGCCGCTCCGCTGGCCACCCAGGTTCCGTGGTTCTGATCCAGCTCCAGCCCCTTCTGCTTCAGGTTTTGCAAGATCCCAAGCCTCGTGTCCGCCGAGGTATGCTGCCGGTAGAGGTCATAATCCCCCTTATGCAGGTAGACCTTTTCAAACTGGTAGGCCCCGTTGGCATGATCGATATGGGCATGCCCCAGGACCACCGTCAGGGGGAGCTTGGTAATCTTCCGCACCGCCCCTTCTATGTCCCCGATTCCAAAGCCCGTATCAAAGAGGAGGGCCTCTTTTTTTCCAACGATAAGATAAAAGTAGACATCCAGAGGATCTGAAAAGCGGTAGAGCCAGGGGTAGAGTTTGTCTACCTTATAGGTAATGGCCATTGAATCTCCTTTACTTAAATTCTTTAGAGGCCGCATTCATGCTGGAAGACCGGTAGGTGATCTTCTTGATGGGCATCTTGTCTTTGAGAAGCTCGTAGAAAAGCTCGCAGAGGTTTTCGCAGGTGGAAACTTTTTTGGTCACCACGATCCGGTACTCCGGGTAGGACCAGGCCAGGGGATGATCGATCTTTTTGAGGGGGACACAGTGTTCAGGGTCGTTAATGATCTTGTGCTCCTTATACACTGCCAGGACTGCCTCCAGGAGGGGGTCCCCTTCCTGAAAGAGGGTGGCATGATGAAAGTGATCACAGACCTCCCAGGCCTTCTTAAAGCCGTCTTTGCAGGCATGGGCGAAGCCAGTCACCGGATCGACCACATCTTCCAATTCGAGGGTTAAGAGCCCCGAATGTCCGTGGAGGTGTTTGGCCTCTCTGTTCCAGTTCATAAAACGATGGGCATACTGAAAATCCAGATTCACTATGGATGTGTACTTGTTGTCTGCCATATTAAACTCCTTTTTTTTTATGTTCCGGCCATTGCCGCTTAGCTTAATTTTAACATCCTTTTTTTTGCTGTCAACAAGAGGGGCTTTTTCCCTGGGCTTCCAAAAAGGCCCAGATCCGGCGCTCCGCCTCCCTGTAGCTTATTCCCTGCCGGCGGGCCAGGGCCTCCAGATCCTCGTACTCCAGCTTTGCCTTTTCCAGCCCGTAGCCTGAGCCGATTTTTAGCTTTATCGTACCCAGGGGGCTCTCGATCTCTTCGATCCGGCGATCCAGGATATAACGTTTCTGGAGGCTCAGGCGGACCCCAAAGCTGCTGGTATGCTTGAGGATGAGGGCCGCAAATTCATCGGCCCTTTGGGGGCTGCAGAGGCAGGAGAGCATGGTGCCCGGCCTGTCCTTCTTCATGTCCAGGGGGATGCAGTAGACATCCAGGGCCCCCTCTTCCATGAGGGTCCGGCAGGCCTGGCCTAGCTCTTCCCCGGTCATGTCGTCGATGTTACAGGAGAGTTCAGCCACCTCGTCATTTGGGCCCATAGCGGTCCCCCTCTCCCTCTCCGAGGAAGGCCCTGAGGCAGTTGGCGGCCTCAAAGTCCTTTTTCCCCATCCCGTAGCCTATGGCCCCGGTCTTCATGACCGGCATGGGGCCGAAGTCATGGACAAAGTACTTGAGGAGGGCCGCCCCAGTGGGGGTGCAGAGTTCGGCCCTAAAGCGGCCCCCGTGGCAGGGGACCCCCCTAAGGATGTAGGCCGTGGCGGGGGCCGGGACCGGGAGGATCCCGTGGGAGCAGCGGACAAAGCCGCTCCCCACATGGACCGGGGAGGCAAAGACCCGGTCGGGGGCCAGTTCGTCCATCAGGAGGCAGGACCCCACTATGTCGGCGATGGCGTCCAGGTTTCCCACCTCATGAAAGTGGACTTCCCCCAGGGGCCTGCCGTGGGCCTTGGCTTCCGCTTCGGCGATGAGCTGGTAGACCCCCATGACATGGGCTTTCACCCGGTCGGGGATGGCCAGGCTGTCTACGATCTCCTTAATGCCCCCGAGGTCCCTATCATGGCTGTGCTCATGGTCGTGGTCGTGGCTATGCCCATGGTCGTGGTCATGGCTGTGTGCGTGGTCGTGGTTGTGTTCGTGGTCGTGGCTATGCCCATGGTCGTGGCTATGCCCGTGGTCGTGGTCGTGACTGTGCCCATGCTCGTGCCCATGATCCTCCTCCTCCCGGGTGATGTCCACGTCCTCGCTGGTCTCCTCCAGGCCCTCTTCCCCTATCAGGACCCTCATCTGGGTCCCCATGATGCCGCATTTCTCCGCCGGCACCGCAGAGATCCGGACCCCCGGAATCCCTAAAGAAGCCAGTCTCTTTAAGAAGCCCTCTTTGTCGGGGTGGAGCTCCCAAAGGGCCGCCATAAACATGTCCCCCGCGGCTCCCATATTGCATTCCAGGTACAGGATCTTCATACAGCAATTCCTTCCATGAGATTTATCCGGCTGGCTAAAAAGCCGGCCCCAAAGCCGTTGTCTATGTTCACCACCCCCACTCCGGCGGCGCAGGAGTTAAGCATGGTCAGGAGGGCCGAGAGGCCCCCAAGGTTGGCCCCATAGCCTATGCTGGTGGGGACCGCCACGATGGGGCAGCTCACCAGACCCCCCACCACGCTGGCCAGGGCTCCTTCCATCCCCGCCACGACAATGACGCAGCGGGCGCTGTTAAGAAGATCAAGCTGAGAGAGGATGCGGTGGAGCCCCGCCACCCCCACGTCATAGAGGCGGGTCACCTTAGAGCCCAGGACCTCGGCGGTCACCGCCGCCTCTTCGCTCACCGGAAGGTCACTGGTCCCCGCGGCGGTGACAATGATGCTCCCCCGGCCGGGGCGGCTTTCTTCCGGGTAGGCAACCCCCAGCCGGGGAGCCTTATGATAGACCAGGGGGATGCCCCGGCCGCTCACATAGTCCGCGGTCTCTTGGGCGATCCGGGTAACCAGAACATTCCGGCTCCCGTTGGCTGCCATGTCCCCCAGGATTCCGGCGATCTGCTCCTGGGTCTTCCCCTGGCCGAAGATCACTTCCCCTATGCCCTGCCGGATAGAGCGGTGGTAGTCTATCATGGCGTAGCCCAGATTGGTAAAGGGCTCTTTCCGCAGCTGCCCTGCCGCTTCTTCGGGGCTCACTTCCCCCCTTCCTACCTTATGCAGGAGGTCCAGGATATCTTCTTTTTCGGTGATGGTGCCCATCTATGGTACTCCCTTTGTGCCGCTGGATTAGTTAATCAATATTATTTTTCTGCCCCGTACTTCGGTGATCTCGGCCCTGATGCCGTAGACCTGATAGAGGGTCTCTTCGGTCAGGACCGACTCATCCCCAAAGCTATAGACCTGGCCCTTCTTTAAAAACAAAAACTTGTCGCAGAACCGCAGGGCCAGGCTCAGATCGTGGATCACGATGAGGACCGCAATGTTCTTCTGCCGGGCCAGATCTTTAATCAGGGCCAGCATCTCGTACTGGTTTTTTGGATCCAGGTTGCTGGTCGGCTCATCCAAAAGGAGGAGCTTCGGTTCCTGAACCAGGGCCCGGGCCAGCATGACCTTCTGCAGCTCCCCCCCGGAGAGCTCATCTGTATAGCGGAGGGTAAAGGGCTCCAGGCCCATCTGGGCTATCATGGCCCGGCAGATATCCAGGTCTTCGGTAGAGAGGGTCCACTTAAAGTAGGGCTTGCGGCCCAAAAGGACCGTGTCAAAGACGGTCATCTGGCTTATCTCGTTCTTTTGGGCCACGTAGGAGATCCGCCGGGCCGATTCCAGGCGGCTCATCTTAAGTACATCCTGGCCCTCTATAAGGACCTCCCCGGTCTTGGGGGGGAGGATCCGGTTTAGGCAGGTTATAAGGGTGCTCTTCCCGGCCCCGTTATTTCCCAGGATGCCCACACATTCCCCCTCCAGGGCCTGGAAGCTCACATCCCGGACCACCTCGTTCTTGGGGTAAGAAAAGGAAATGTTTTTTACTTCTATCATGGGCGGGACCTCACCGGATATTCCCCTTTTTGATGATCATGTACAGAAAGAGGGGGGCCCCCAGGAAGGAGGTCAGGGCTCCTATGGGCAGCACCGCCGGGGGAAAGAGGATCCGGGAACATATATCCGAGAGCAGCATGACCAGGGCTCCCATGAGGGCCGAGGCGGGGATCAGAAAACGGTAGTCGTTCCCCGTAAAGCGCCGGACTATGTGGGGGGCGATAAGGCCTATGAAGTTGATGGTCCCCACAAAGGCTATGGCGGTGGCCGAAACCAGGGTGGCAATGATCATCCCCGCCAGGATGAGGAGGTTTACGTTGACCCCCAGGCTCTTGGCGGTGCTGGTGCCGCTTTCCATGGCATTATAGTTCCAGCGGTTGTACATAAAATAGAAGAAGGCCGCAACAGAAACCCCCAGGATGAGGAGGATCTCACTCCATCCGGCCCTGCCCAGGTTGCCGAAGGTCCAGTAGACCACCGAGGCAATCCGTACATCATCGCTGAAGTACTGGATCAGGGCCGTAGCTCCGGTGAACATGGCGCTGATGGCCACCCCCGCCAGGATCATCACCGAGGGGGTCACCCCTATGACCCGGGCCAGAAGGAGGATCAGGATGGTGGTTGAGATCCCCCCGATAAAGGCGAAGAGGACCACCGAATAGGGGTTGGTAAAGGTGACGGGGTTGGCCGCCGCATAGGCCACTTGGGCCCCCCCCTGGAAGTAGATAATCGACACGGCGGCCCCAAAGGTGGCCCCTTGGGTGATCCCCAGGGTGGAGGCCGAGGCCAGGGGGTTTCGAAGCAGGTTCTGCATGATGCAGCCCGCCATGGCGAGGGCCATGCCCACGGTGATAGCCGTGGCGATCCGGGGCATGCGGATGTTCCAGATGATGGTCCGGCTGGATTGGAGCCCCCGCCCAAAGAGGGCCCGGACTATCTCGGCGGGACCTATCCCCGAAGAGCCCACCGAGAGGGAGACCACCACCCCCCCAAAGAGGCAGGCGGCGATGATAAAAAGGGCCATCCATTTCTTCCAAATGTAATGGCCGTAGTCCCCATGGACCCCTTCGGGCAGTTTCATCGGCAAGAGGTTCTTAGCGGCCTATGGTGATGGTGCCGTAGTAAAGGCCCCCCTGGGCCATGGTCTGGTAGGTATTAACCCCCAGGAAGGTCCTCAAGATTTCTGCCGCCTTGTCGGCAATGTTTATGTCCGAAAACTGCTGGGGGAAAAGGACTATCCCTGCATAGTAGGCATTAATAAAGGCATAGGTGGTGTTGGTGTTGGCAAAGTTGAAGGCCGGCATGGTATAGACCCGGCCCTCCCGGACCGCCCTCAGGGAATTAAAGAAGGCCGGATTGGTCTGGTACTCCTCGTTCACCAGATCCATGTTGCCCGGATCCAAAAAGATCACGTCCGGGTCCCAGATAACCAGGCTCTCGAGGCTCGCCTCATAGAAGCCGGGGATGGAGGGGTCGTAGGCCACATTCCGGGCATTGATGGCATCGAAGATCCCAAAGACCGAGTAGGTCCCCGCAATGCCCCGGCGGCCGTTCCAGGTCACCGCCCCGGCGTAGGCCCCCTGACGCTGAGCTGCGGGGATGTCGGCGGTGCGGCGGTTAAGGTCCGCCAGCATGTTGTCCATGTAGGCCAGGATGGTTTCCCCCCGGGCCTGGACCCCCACCGCATCGGCAAAGACCCGGACGGCGGCATAAAAGCTCGCCGGTGCCAGGCCCGTATCATGCTCGATGGAGACCACGGGGATCCCCGTCTGGCGCTGCAGCTCATCCGCCGCTTCCCGGGTATAGGCGGCGATGATCAGGTCCGGATTTAAGAGGATGATCTCCTCCGGAAAGGCATTGTTGTTCCCGCTGCCCCCCCCGGAGCCCACTAAGGGCAGGGTCCTAAAAAATTCGAAATGGACCGGGTTATAGTCCCGGACCACCGTCATGTTTTCGGTGTTATAGCGCTCGGCCCCCACATGCATGGGGATAACCCCCAGGTAGGCGGCGATTCGGGGGGCTCCGGGGCCCAGGGTGATAATCCGCTCCACCTGGTTGGGGATCCTCACCCGCCGGCCCGTCACATCGGTGATGGTCCTGGTGCCGTCCCGGCTCCGCTCAGAATTCCCAAAGGCACTGAGGGCGAAGACCGGCACAAGCAGCATACACAAAAACGAAATAATGTTTCTTTTCACAAGTTTCCTCCATCCATAGTTATTAACTATGATAATTAATTATGGCAATTGTTCCACATTACGGTAATACCAGTTCATCTCCCGCAAAATCTCCCGGTCCGAGAGGGTCCCCCCGGGGTTTCCCACGGTCCCCCCTTCGTTGGTTTCCATGACTCCGTCGAAGACGTTAAAGCCCCCCTGGCGTATCCTCTGGCGGGCTTCCCCTATAGCCTCTTCGGCCCCCGGGGGAGCGAGGAGGGGGTTCAATTCCGTCAGATCGATGGCCCCCTCGTGGAGGCCGAAGTAATGGGTCTGGGGGACAAAGGTCCCCTCGATGACACTCTGGACGAACTGGGTATAGAGGGCCCCCCAGTAGAGGACCACCGAGGCGATGACCGCATCGGGGGCCGCATCCTTCATGTCCGCGTTGTAGCCTATGGCCCAAACCCCGGCCCGGCTGGCGGCAATTTGAGCCGAGGGGGTGTTGGCATGGGAGGTGATCACATCACAGCCCGCAGCAATGAGGGCGTTGGCCGCCGTGGTTTCCCCCATGGGATCGTACCAGCTATGGGTAACACTTACCAGCACCCGGGCATCGGGATTCACCGAGGCGGCCCCCATGGCAAAGGCATTGATTCCCCCGGTGACCTCGCTGTTATCCCGTCCCCGGGCCGCCACATAGCCTATCAGATTAGTCTCGGTCCTTAAGCCCGCCAGGATTCCTGCCAGATAGCGGCCCTGGTAGAGCCGGATGGAATAGTTGGCGAAGTTCCGCTCATTAAAGCGGTTCCCCGTGGCATGGGCAAAGACTACCGATGGGAACTCCCGGGCCAGCCGCTCTATCACATCCATGTATTCGAAGCTCATGGCGATGATCAGGTTGGCCCCCTCGGCGATGCAATCCCTCAGGGCCCCCTCGGTGGCCGCCTGGTCCTGGGTAAAGACATTGGTCTTTCGGATAATCTGATGATCCTCAAGACCTAACCTCTCCTGCATCACCAGGGTGCCCTGAAACTGGGCCTGGTCAAAGAGGGAATCGCTGTGGATCTCGTTGGGGTGGATGACCCCTATGACCACCCGCTCCCGGGGAAAGGGCCGCCCGGGTTCCCAGTCCTGGGGCTCCGGAGTTTTGCTGCAGCCCGAAAGAATGAGGGCTCCGACTAAAAAACCAAGGATGTAGATTTGATTGTGTGTGTTTCGCCGATGGTTTTTGTTCACATGTTTCTCCCTATAGTTCCTCAACCGTATGGTAGTACCAATCGATGCCAAATTGAACTTCAAAGTCCGGCAGGGCCGCCCCCGCTCTGCCTATGGTGGCCCCCTCGTTGGTCCGCAGGGGGCCGCTAAAGAGGATTAGTTCTTCGGTCTCTATGCGCCGCCTCTCTTCGTTTACCAGGGCATAGGTGGCGGGGTCCAGGGGGACCACCGAGCTGATGGGGGAGAGGTCTATGATGCCGTCGGCCAGGGAACCATACCAGGGTTCGGTGCTAAAGCTGCCATCCATGATGCTTTCGACCAGGTGTATATAGTAGGCCCCCCAATGCCAGAGCACCGAGGTGATTACCGCCTCGGGGGCATCGTGGCTCATGTCGGTGTTATAGCCTATGCCCCAGACCCCGGCCCGCTGGGCTTCTATCTGGGGGTTCGCCGTATCCACATGCTGGGCCAGGATGTCACAGCCCGCGGCGATTAGATCCCGGGCCGCCTGGGTTTCTCCCATGGGGTCAAACCAGCTATGGGTGACCTTAACCAGAACCCGGGCCTCCGGGTTTACCCGCTCCACCCCCATGGCAAAGGCATTGATGCCCCCGGTGACTTCGCTGTTCTCCCTCCCCCAGGCGGCCACATAGCCTATCCTGTTGGTCTGGGTCTTAAGCCCCGCGATGACGCCAGAAAGATAGCGGGCCTGGTAGACCCGGCCAAAATAGTTGGTAAAGTTAGTGTCATTGTTCCTATAGCCCGAGGCATGGGCAAAGACCACCCCAGGGTACTCCCTGGCCATCTGCTCACAGGCATCCATATAACCCCAGCTAGTGGCCACGATGATGTTGGCCCCCCGAGCGATAAGCTCCCGCATGGCGCTCTCTATGGCCTGGGGGTTCGAGTAGTCTATGTTTATCCGGTACAGGAGCTGATCATTCCTCAGATTAAGGTACTCCTGCATCTCCCAGATCCCGTTCTGATGGGCCACCGCATATCCGGCATCCTCGTCAAAGGGGTTGGAAATATGAATCACCCCCACCATGACTTCCTCCTTGGCCAGGGGCATACCGGGCCGCCATTGGGCCTCCCGGCAGGAGAGAAGGGTCAGCCCCAAAACAAGGGCCCAGATGATCAAAGATTTCTTCATTATAATAGTCCTCTGTTTAAAAACGTAAAACCAATTTTGCCATTGAAGGGAACTAAAGATCAACCTTAAAGGTCTGCCGCCGGTTCTGCCTCTCCTCGAAGGTGTTCAGGTCCAGGTTAAAGCGCCGCTCCGCCTCCAGGGTGGTGGGGGGCCCGTGGCCCGGCAGGATGGTGTAGTCCCCCGGAAGGGAGAAGATCTTGCTCCGCAGGGAGTTCACCTGGGCCGCCGCCCCGTAGGAGCTAATGGTGGTCCCCATAAAACCCGCACTGAGGGCGTCGCCGGTAAAGAGGAGGCGGCCGATCCGGAAGACCGCTGAATCTGCCGAGTGGCCGGGGATGGAAATCACCTCCACCTTAAAGGTCCCCAGGGTAAAGGTTTCGCCGTCCCTGACCTTGGTGGTCCTGCATTCCCGAACCACCGGATTTATGGCAAAGATTTCGGTGTCGTAGATCTTGAGGATGGTCCTAATCCCCATGGCATGGTCGCTGTGATCATGGGTCAGGAGGATACCCCGGAGCTTGTAATTATTGTCTTCGATGCGGCCCAGGATGTTGGCGTCCATGTTTCCGGGATCTATGATGATCGCCTCCAGGGGCTCCGGTTCCTGGGTGCCCAGGATGTAACAGTTGCTAAAGCCCAGGGGGCAGTAATTAAAATAGAGCCTCACCGGTACTCCTCCATCTCGAAGACCGCCTCGGCGGTGTTGGAGGACCGAAAGGAAATTTCTTCCCGCCGGGTGTTGATAAAATTGGTCCGTTTTAAATTGCAATCAATAAAATCGGTCCTGATTATGCTGGAATAGACAAAGCGGCTGTTATAGAGGTTGGTCTTGTTAAAGGTGGAGTCGCTGATGAAGGTTCCGCAGAAGTTAATGTTTACCAGCTCCGAGCCTTCAAAGGTAGAGTCCCGGATGGTAGCCCCTGCCATGGAAGAAAATTGAAGATCTCCCCGGGAAAAATCGCAGAAGCTGAGGGTGGTAAAATCGAAGAAACACATGCGCATAACGGCTCCGGTAAAGAGGCACATGGAAAAGTGGGCCCCCGAAAAATTACAACCGTAGAACTGGCGGTTTGAAAAATCGGTCCCCTCAAAATGGAGCCCCGTCAAGGAAAGATCCCTAATCTGCCTGCGTTCGGCTATATGGGCCCCCAGGCGCTGGGATTCGGCGGTTGAATCTGCCGAATGGATGGCGCAGAGGAGGGACCCGGAAATGGCGGGCCGGCCGCAGCCGGCGGCACAGGGGCTCAAGATGAACATGAAAAAAGTATAGCAAGTCTCTCTCATCTTGAGTAGTAAGGCTCCATTTAGTATGATGAACCATGTGCTGGTACTGCGGTTCATCAATTAAAGATCCCGAGCCCATAGGCAGGCAGCTGCGCTGCCCCGACTGCGGGAAGGATCTCCGGTCCTGTATGCACTGCCGCCATAACCTAAAAGATGGCTGCAAAGAAGCCCAGGCCGAAAAGATCCAGGACAAGGAGAGGGCCAACTTCTGCGACTGGTTCTCCCTGGATGGCCGCTTCCGGCAGGAAGGCAAGCCCCAGGCCGGGGCCGCTGCCTCCGATTCAGCCAAGGCGGCCTTCAACAATTTATTTTCATAACCATGAACAAACCCATCATCTTCCTTGATTCCGGCCTTGGCTGCCTCCCCTATGCTCATTTTTTCCGCTTCCGCAACGGGGCCGAAGACATCCTCTGCCTGGCCGACCGGGCCAACTTCCCCTACGGGCCCAAGACCAAAGAAGAGCTGACAACCCTGCTCCTGGACCTCACCGAGAGGGTCGTCCAGAAGTATGAACCTAAGATCTTCGTCATCGCCTGCAACACCGCCACCTTGAGCGCCCTGGATATCTTACAGGAAAGATTCAGCTCTCTCCCCTTTGTGGGGACCGTCCCGGCCGTAAAACCCGCGGTCAAGGCCAGCCGGCTCCGCTCCATAGGGGTCCTGGCCACCGCGCGGACCATCGCCGAGCCCCTCATAGGGGAACTGCGGGATCAGCATGGCAGGGACTGCCGCCTCATTCCCCGGGCGGCCCCGGAACTGGTGGAGTTTGTGGAACACCGCTACAGTGCTGCCTCCCTCCAGGAGCGCCGGGAAATGGCCCGCCGCTACACCGATCATTTCCGGGCTGCCGGGGCCGACACCCTGGTTCTGGCCTGCACCCACTTCCTCCTCATGCGGGATGATTTTATCGCCGAGGCCGGGGAGGATATGGCGATCATCGATTCCCTTCTGGGGGTATGTAAGCGGATAGAATTCCTTTTGGACGAAGGCCGAAGGGCTCCTGCGGGGAGTGAAGGGGAGGCCCGGATTCTGGTCACTGGAACGGGACCCCTGGAACCCTACTGGAAACACCTAAGCGGGGCCTACGATTTTACCCTGGACGGAAACCTGTGAGGGGTCTTGTCATCCGGGGCTCCCGGAACCTTTTTACGGTCCGCCCCGAAGGGAGCCAGGAGCTCCTGGAATGCCGCATTAAGGGAAAGGTCCTAAAGGGTGTGGAGGGCTATTATAACCCCCTGGCCCCGGGGGACCTGGTAGAGCTGGAGGGGGGCCAGATTGTGGGCTATGAAAAACGGCGGAACCTCTTTAGCCGATTCAACCAGAAGGGCCAGGCCCCCCAGATCCTGGCTTCCAACATAGACCTGGTCCTCTGCCTGACGAGCCCCCTCTCCCCTCCCTTTAGGCCCCGCTTTATAGACCGGGTTCTCTTACAAGCTGACATCGAAGACATCCCGGCCATCATCGTTTGCAATAAGATGGATCTGGCCCAGGACCTGGACCCCGACATGGAGGAGCGGCTCTCGGATTACGAGCGCATAGGCTACCCTCTCTTTCGGATCTCCGCCAAGACCGGCCAGGGGATGGATGATCTCCGGGATCGTCTGGGGGGGAATTTCTCGGTTCTGGTGGGCCAGTCGGGGGTGGGGAAGTCGAGCCTCGTAAAGGCCCTGATCCCCGATCTGGAGATAAAGATAGGAGCCATCAGCGAAAAGTTTGACCGGGGAAGACACACCACCACCCAGGGGGTCCTTCTTGAGCCCCCGGGGGCTGGCTACAGGATCATCGACACCCCAGGGGTCCGCCGCTTTGCCCCCGGCGGGGTCAGCCCCGAAGAACTGATCAATTATATGGTAGAGTTTGCTCCCCTTTCGGGGCAGTGCAGCTTCGGCCTTTCCTGTTCCCACCAGGTAGAGAAGGGTTGCAAGATCATGGAGGCGGTCCATGCGGGGGTCATCCACGAGGACCGCTACGAAAGTTACCTGAGGATCCGGGAAGAGCTGGCGGGGACCGCCAAGTATCCCGACCTGGATTAGGAAGAATCGAATCAATATGAACGAAAAAACTATCAATGTACTGGAGTTTAAGACTATACAGGAAAGGGTGGCCGCCCTGGCCCTCAGCGAAGAGGCGGCCCAGCTCATCCTGGAGGACCGGCCCCGGTTAGATAAAGGGGAGGTCCAGGAGATACGAAAGCTGGTATCGGCCATCCAGGAGAGGATCTTCCTGGCCGGGGGGGAGCAGAGGCAGGCCCTCCCTGCGGTGGGGACCATCCTGCCCAAGCTCTCGGTAGAGGGGGCCATGCTGGAGCTGGAGGAGGCCTATGCCTTAGGGGTCTTTATCGATCGTTCGGGGGAGCTGCTCCAGTGGCTCCAAAGACCCTACCGGGGCCATATCCCTGAAGAGGACCATAGTTCCGATGCGGCAGCCCTGGCGGCCCGGGACCTCCCGGACTGTAAGGAAGAGGGGGCTGCGATCTTCAAGATCCTCGACCGGGAGGGGAAGCTCCGAGACCTCAAGGAACTGCGGGAGATCCGCCGGAGGATCCAATCCTTACAGAAGGAGATTGAATCTCTGGGCTTCCGCTACGGGCGGAACGAAGAAACCCGCCGCATGCTCCAGTCGGAACTCCCCTCCCAGCGGGACGGCCGCATGGTCCTGGCCGTAAAGGCCAACTTTCGGGGCCGGATCCGGGGCATAGTCCACGAGGTCTCTTCGACCGGGCAGACCGTCTTTGTAGAACCCGAAGAGGCGGTGGAGAAGAACAACGAACTCCTCATCGAGAACCGGCGCCTGGAGGCGGAGATCCGCCGCATCCTCCGGGACCTGACCGCCGCCCTGGCCCTGGGCCGGGAGAACTTGAGCCTCCTCCACCAGGGGGTCCTCTACCTGGAAACCATGAGGGCCCGGGCCCGCTACGGCCACGAGAGCCGGGGCATCTATGCCGAGGACAGCCAGGGGCGGCTCATCCTCAAGCAGGCCCGGCACCCCCTCCTGGGGCGGCAGGCCGTTCCCCTGGACCTCTTCATGCCCCCGGATATCCGGACGGTGATCATCACCGGCCCCAACACGGGGGGCAAGACCGTGGCCCTCAAGACCCTGGGCCTTTTGGCCATGATGAACCAGTTTGGCCTGGCCATCCCCGCCGAGGAGGAGACCTTCCTGCCCCACTTCGACGGCATCTATGCGGACATAGGGGACGAGCAATCCCTAAGCCAGTCCCTCTCCACCTTTTCGGGTCACATGACCAACATAGCCCAGATCCTCTCCCAGACCAGTGCCGATTCCCTGGTCCTCCTGGATGAGCTCGGTTCGGGCACGGACCCCGAGGAGGGGAGTGCCATCGCCATGGCCATCCTTGATCACTTCATAGCCCAGGGAACCCATTTAATCGTCACCACCCACCACGGGATCCTCAAGAACTACGGTTATACCCAGGAGGGGGTCGAGAACGCTTCGATGGAATTCGACGGCCGCACCCTGTCCCCCACCTTTCGGATCCGCATGGGGATCCCCGGAGAAAGCCGGGCAGTGGACATAGCTTCCCGAAACGGCCTCCCCTCGGCCCTGGTGGATCGGGCCCGCAGCTACCTAAGGGAGGAGCGTTCCGATGTGTCGGCCCTCATCAGGGGCCTAAAGGAAAAGCACAAGGAACTGGATGAAGCCGCCGAGGCGGGGAAGAAGGAAACCAGAAAGCTCCGGGAGGAACGCCGGGAAGCCGATCTCAAGGAACTCCGCCTTAAGCAGAGGGAGCTGGAAATCCGCAAGGAGGGGGCCGGGAGGCTCGCCCGGCTTTTGGGAGAAAGCCGGCAGACCCTGGAGAACCTGGTCCGGGAAGTGAAGGAGGGGGAGCTCAGCCGCGAGAAGACCCTGAAGGTGAAGGATTTTTTATCGGACCTGGAAGAGGCGGTCCGAACCGAAGAAGAAGACCTGGAGGCCGAAGAAAAGACCCTGGCCGAAGAAAAACGAAAGGGGAGGGAAGGGGAGAGCCTTCCTTCCGGGCCCCCAGCCCCCAGGACCTTTGAGCCCGGTCTGGAAGTCCTGGTAGGCGAAAACCGCCGCCCCGGCCGCATCATCCGCCTGGGTAAAAAAGGTAGCGACTTAAACCCCCCCGCCTGGATCGTCGAAGTGGGGGCCCTTAAAATGAGCATCAGCGAGGCCGAACTCCAGCCCCGTAAGGAAAACACTCAGACCCAGGCCAAGGCTGCCTGGACCGCCGACCTGGCCCCCGCCGCCCCCGCCCAGCTGGAACTCAAACTCCTGGGCCTCCGCCTAAGTGAAGCTCAGGAAGCTCTCTCCCGTCAAATAGACGGGGCCATCATGGCAGGCCTCCGCAGCTTTGCGGTGGTCCACGGCAAGGGGGATGGGATCCTCTCCAAGGGAGTCCAGGACTTCCTCCGCCATGACCCCCGGGTAGAGAGCTTCGCCTTCTCCCGCCCAGAGCAAGGAGGGTATGGGAGGACAGAGGTGATGTTGAAGTGAAGTTGCGTGGCCAGGCCGAAATCGCCGCAGGGACCATTTTCTGCTCCAGCACAGATAGCTATGCGTGGCTAGATCAAGAAGAGCCTTTATGAAGTCATTGGTAATGATTAGCTGTTTATTCTGCCTGTTAAATGCTTTTTCCTACTTCTTCCTGGCTAACAGACCAATTAATAATTTGTAAGTTTTCAATATTTTCAAAGTGTCTCGTATTATCGGTTACAAGGATATAGTTATTGTGGAGACAGAATGCAGCAATAAAGATATCTGCGTCCTCGGTATTTCTTCTTGCCTTTCTTTCCTTCACATATATATTTACAGCTTCATCCAAAAGGTGATCACCAAACTCGCCCACAGAAAATAAATCACAAAATTCCATTAATCTATTTAATTGATTTACCGCATTAATTAATAAAAGACCGCGTTTTACTTCGTAATATGCTATAGGTGTTACTATGATACTATGATTTTCATCTATCGCCTTTTCAATGTTCTCAATAACGGCGGAATTTCCCTTTAGGTAAAAAGATACTATATTAGAATCAAGAGCATAAATACTCATAAATCGGCTAGTTCCCTGAACTGTACCCTTTTTGATAAAATTACATCAAACTCCGGAGGCAAGGGATTGGTTTTATTGGTTTCATGAACTACCTTGGTCAATTGCCGGAATGCTGCCAGTTTTTTTTTCTTTTCGGGGAAGCTTTTATCTACACTTTCAATGGTCAAGGTTACTTTAGAACCTATTGTAAAATTACAAGGCTTTTCCGGTATAAAAACCCGGCCATCGTACAC
>WRMC01000017.1 GCA_009777335.1 Treponema sp.
CCCTCTCAGTGGCGGTGGGCCTGGCCTGGTTCCTGGCCTCGGGCAGCCTGGCCTTTGCCCTGTCGATCTTTATCACCATGCTGGTCATCGCCTGTCCCTGCGCCCTGGGCCTGGCCACCCCCACGGCCATCATGGTGGGCACCGGCAAGGGGGCCGAGAACGGCATCTTGATCAAAGGGGCGGGGGCCCTGGAAATGGCCTACAAGATCAACACGGTAATTCTTGACAAGACCGGAACCATCACCGAGGGCCGCCCCAGGCTTACCGATATCATCAGCGCCGGCACCCTTGCCCCCCAGGAACTTTTGCAGATCACCGCCTCGGCGGAAAAGTCCTCCGAGCATCCCCTGGGGCAGGCGGTGGTCCAGGAGGCCGAGGAGCGGGGCCTGGGTCTGGATGAGGCCCAGGACTTTAACTCCCTCACCGGCCGGGGCATGGAGGCCCTCATCAGTGGAAAGAAGGTCCTGGTGGGGAACAGGCAGCTTATGGAAGAGAGGGGGATAGACCTGGGGGCCCTGGAGGTCCAGGCAGAAGAGCTCTCGGCCCAGGGCAAGACCCCCCTCTATGCCGCCATCGAAGGAAAGCTGGGGGGAATCATAGCGGTGGCGGATGTGGTAAAGCCCAGCAGCCCCGCAGCGATCCAAAGAATCAGGGCCCTGGGGATTCGGGTGATCATGATCACCGGGGACAATAGACGGACCGCCGCAGCCATAGCCGCCCAGGCGGGGATAGATGAGGTTCTGTCGGAGGTCCTCCCCTCGGACAAGGCCCAGGAGGTAAAGAAGCTCCAGGCCCAGGGCGACCGGGTGGCCATGGTGGGGGACGGGATCAACGACGCCCCCGCCCTGGTCCAGGCCGACATAGGTATGGCCATAGGAAGCGGCACCGATGTGGCCATGGAGAGTGCCGACATCGTCCTCATGCGGAGCGACCTAAACGATGCGGCCGCAGCGATCCTGCTCAGCCGGCGGACCATCAGGACCATCAAGCAGAACCTCTTTTGGGCCTTTGCCTATAATATCCTGGGGATCCCCATCGCCGGGGGGCTCCTCTACCTCTTTGGAGGACCCCTCATGAACCCCATGCTGGCTGCCGCCGCCATGAGCCTTAGCTCCGTCTCGGTGGTCAGTAATGCCCTGCGGCTTAGGCGTTTTAAGGTAGATTATTAGCTTGACAGGGGCGGGACGGTCCCGTATAATACCCAGTAATCACATAGGTTTTCTGTGATATACTATCTTACGGAGAAGGAAATGAAAAAACAAGTAATCAGCCTCCTGGCCATAGGAGTACTGTTGATCGGACTGGGCCAAAACCTGGAAGCCTTTGGCAGGAACCAAAGGGACGCATCCACCCTGGTGGTGGGAGCTACCCCGGTACCCCATGCGGAACTCTTGAACCTCATCGCCGAGGATCTGGCCGCCCAGGGTTTCACCCTCAGGGTAGTTGAATTTACCGACTATGTACAGCCCAACCGGGCCCTCATGAGCGGCGACCTGGATGCCAATTTCTTCCAGCACCTCCCCTACCTCCAGACCAATGAGGAGTGGAATACCCGGCTGGCCCCGGCCTTTGGGGTCCATGTGGAACCCTTCGGGCTCTATTCCCAGCGGCATAACAGCATCGCGGCCCTTCCCAATGGGGCCACCATCGCCATCCCCAATGATCCCACCAACGGGGGCCGGGCCCTCCTACTGCTCCAGGCCAATGGGCTTATCACCCTCAGGCCCGATGCGGGTTTACAGGCCACCCCCCGGGACATAGTGGGGAACCCCCGGAACTTCCAGTTCCAGGAGCTCGAGGCGGCCCAGCTTCCCCGGGCCCTGGCGGATGTGGATGCGGCGACGATCAACGGAAACTTCGCCCTCCAGGCGGGCTTTAACCCCGTCAGGGATTCCCTCATCATCGAAGGGGCCGACTCCCCCTATGTAAACTATGTGGTAGTCCAGCGGGGTGCAGAAAATGATCCCCGGATCATCGCCCTGCGAAATGTCCTCCATAGCCAAAGGGTAAGGGATCATATCAATGCCAGTTACGGCGGCGGTGTGGTAGCAACCTTCTAAAGCAAACCGGAAGGGGGTGCAGAACATGCACCCCCTTTTCATGTGTATTCCATTAACTTCTATTGAATAGTCATTTTTCTTGACAAAAAAAGTCTTGTAATTCTATAATTAGTTCGATAATAGATCATACATCTTTTCTATCATAGGAATGGACATGAAAATCAAAGTTAAACTGACCCTAATCGGCATTGCCATGACCGTCACTGTCGCGGCAGCCATATCAATTGTCCTGGTCAACAGGGCATCCAACATCAGCATAGGCATAAGCACCCAGGCCCTGGAGTACCTCAATGACCAGCAGTCCGAGTATTGGGATGGCAGGGTCAACGGCCACCTGCGGGTCCTCCACACCCTGGCGGACAGCATGGCCGCCTACCACCGCTATGATCCCGAAGAAAGACGGGACATCTTCGATGAGATGATCCGGGGGGTCATGGAAGGGTCCTATGGTCAGGTCTTCTTCGAAATAGGAATGGTCTGGCGGCCCAATGCCATAGACATGGACTGGGAGAACATAGGCCGGCCGGGGGCCACCACCACGGGGCAGTATGCGGCGGTTATCACCAGGGATGAGTTTACCGGTGAAATCGGCATGCGGACCTCCGGGTCGGTGACCGATTTAATGAACTATATGAACGGACCCAATGCCCGGATGGACCGGATCATGACCCCCAACCTCATCCAGAGAAGGGGGGTTGATAACTATATCCTCCTCATGTCGGTGCCCATCATAAGCCAGAGCACCAACCAGGTGGTGGGCATGCTCTCCTGTAACCTGGACCTCATTGCGGTCCAGCCCTCGGTGATGGATACTATTGCCCAGCACGAAGACATAGCTGCCATGTCCATCTACGCCAACGACGGCTTCATCATTGCCAGCTATGTGCCGTCCAATGTGGGCAGCCTGATCAACGAGGTGCCCACCATGTTTGGGGACCGCCTGGCCGAGGTCCAGCAGGTAGTCCGGCAGGGTGAATCCCTCACCCTCGAGGGTTACTCCGATGTCCTCCGTTCCGCCACCTTTATAAACCTTCAATCCTTTTCCATAGGAAGCTCCGATACCACCTGGACGGTCATGCTCGCCAAGGCTGAATCAACCATCCTGGCCCCCGTAAGGGACATGACCACCTTCGCCATCATCATTGCGGGGATAGTAATCGTGGTGGGCTCGGTGGCGGCCTTCCTGGCCTATCACTATATGACCAAGCCCATAGTAACCGTCACCGGTACCCTGCGGGATATCTCCGAGGGGGACGGGGACCTGACCCAGTCAATCAATGTCAGTTCCAAGGACGAAATAGGGGACATGGCCAAGTACTTCAACCTGACCCTGGAGAAAATCAAGATCATGGTCCGCCATGTGCGGAACGAAACCAGGTTGATCACCGAGATGGGGACCTCCCTGGCCAATGATATGACCCAGACCGCGGCGGCCATGAACGAAATCACCGCCAACATCCAGAGCGTCAAGAGCCAGATGATCAACCAAAGTGCCAGCGTCACCGAGACCAACGCCACCATGGAACAGATCACCGTGAACATCAACAAGCTCAACGGCCATGTGGAAACCCAGACCGCCAGTGTTACCCAGTCTTCTTCGGCCATCGAAGAGATGCTGGCCAACATTCAGTCGGTTACCCAGACCCTGGTAAAGAACTCGGAGAACGTGGAGAAACTAACCGAAGCATCTGAGGTGGGCCGTTCGGGTCTCCAGGAAGTAGCCTCGGATATACAGGAGATCTCCCGGGAGTCCGAAGGCCTCTTGGAGATCAACTCGGTGATGGAAAACATCGCCAGCCAGACCAACCTGCTCTCCATGAATGCGGCCATCGAAGCGGCCCATGCAGGGGAAGCCGGCAAGGGCTTTGCGGTGGTGGCCGAAGAAATCCGCAAGCTGGCCGAAAACTCCAGTGAGCAGTCCAAGACCATCAGTTCAGTCCTAAAGAAGATCAAGGGCTCCATAGACAAGATCACCCAGTCCACCGACAATGTCCTTCGCCGCTTCGAAGCCATTGATACGGGGGTTAGGACCGTGGCCGAACAGGAAGAGAACATCCGGAACGCCATGGAAGAGCAGGGTCAGGGGTCCAAGCAGATCCTGGAAGCCATCAGCAACCTGAACGATACCACCCAGCTAGTAAAGAATGGATCCCTCGAGATGCTCCAGGGAGCCAAAGAGGTCATGCGGGAAACCGAGAACCTGGAAAAATCTACCCAGGAAGTTACCGGCGGGATGAACGAAATGGCCAACGGGGCCGACGAGATCAACACGGCGGTGAACAGCATCAACGAGCTTACCAACAAGAACCGTGAGACCTCGGACATGCTCATGAAGGAAGTTCAGAAATTCAAGATTGAGTAGAGGTATTGTGCAGCAACGGCCCTGGCATTGCTAAGGCTGTTGCCTGCTACTCCTCGGTCCAGAGGCGGCATAGCTCCAGTACCACCGTACAGGCGGCAGCCATGTCCTGGACCGAGAGCCATTCGAGGCGGCTGTGGGCCCTTCTTCCCCCGGAGAAAATA
Organism: Treponema sp.; assembly: GCA_009777335.1. Classification (GTDB taxonomy): domain Bacteria; phylum Spirochaetota; class Spirochaetia; order Treponematales; family Breznakiellaceae; genus WRKT01. Next base: position 4,584 of record WRMC01000017.1, read on the forward strand.
TTCGGGGTGGGAAGCCCCAGGGCCGTTAAGAAGGATCCGTCGGTGCAGGACCGGAGGGCTTTTTCGTTTATCTCTATGCCCCTGTTCCTGCAGGCCTGCCGCAGCTTTTCCACCACCCCCATATGTTCAGAAATTTTTTCCCTGGAGTTTACATACTGAACCTGTGAACGAAGCTCCACCCGGCCCCCGGGGAACTGGGCCTCCACCGAGCGGGCCAAGGCTTCGAGGCCCTTTATCTTCTCTTCACCCCTTTGGGTATCAAAGTCCCGGACAAAGACTTCCATGACGGCCCGCTCCAGATCCCCCGCCATGGAGATAAGGCCGCAGTAGCCATAGGAGCCATCGGAGGCCTCGGGCCCCTCGCTCCTGGGCAAGAGGGCCCCAAAAACCGAGGCCATCTGGGCCGCCGAGACCCAGCGGCCCCGCCCTCCCCCCACATGGGCGGCCACTCCAAAAAAATCCAGCTCCACAAGCCAGGCATTAAAACATTCCCAGGAAATGTTCCCCAGGCCCCCCTCATCCAGGGTGTAGGCGGCCCTGGCCCGGATCATCTCCCGGGGGAAATGGGGCAGCCCCCTGACCAGCTCCTCGTCGGGGCTAAAGACAATTTCTATGGGGCCATGGGGGGCCTCCGGGTGGCTCTGGAGGTATTCTGCCAGACCCACGAGGACTGCTATCCCCGCCTTATTGTCGGCCCCCAGGAGGGTGCTGCCATCACTGTGGATGATGGTCCTCCCCCCCTGGGCCGCCAGGTCCCCATCCTGGGCCGGGTCCAGGCTAAGCCCATTAGAAAGCTGGATTACCGAGCCATCGTAGGCTTCGATGACCTGGGGTTTCACATCCTTCCCGGGAACCTCCTCGGCGGTGTCCAGGTGGGCAAAAAAGGCGATGGGCTCCGCATGTTCACAGCCCGCTCTGGCCTCCAGACGGGCTATAAGGTAGCAGTGTTCGGTAAGGGTGATATCATTAAGACCCAAGCCGCGGAGTTCCTCCCCCAGGGCCCGGGCCAGATCCCACTGCCCCTGGGTGCTGGGGGTCCCTGCTACAGTTTTATCGCTGGTTGTGTCAAACTGGACATAGCGGATGAATCGGTCCTGAGTGAGGGTTGCAAATTCTGATAATAAATCCATAGATAACTATGCTGCGTATAATAAACCATAGCAAGCCCTCGGAAAAAATACGCTGCCATTAAATCCAAGACCAAGACCTACCAAGCACACCCAGCTCGCGCTGGACAGGAACCTTCATCCCTGCCGAGCTCCGCTGGCGGTCTGACCCTAAAATATTCACCTCCTAAGCTCGCTTTTCCTGCCCGCCAGAGGCTCGTCATGGACGAAGTTCCTGCTCCAGCTGAGCAAGCCATGCGTGGCTAGCTCAAGAAGAGCCTTTTCATAAGAAATCCTTTGCATAGATGAGCCTCTGTACCTTAGTTATCATCCATATCATGGGGGTGGGGGAAGAAGACGGGAGGAGATCCTGGACAGGGTGAAGTAATGCCCCGCCAACGGTGATCATTTACCGAGCGGTGCGATATTACACCTTTCAGGTGATCTTCCTACAGCTGCTTTCCCCCCATCACCTATTTGGTGGGTAATGATGGTAAGACATCGGCTATACCTTAGAGGTGGTAAAATAAAGGCTCTTCTAAGTCCAACCACCTGCTCGGTTAAGCATACATGGGAGGGGTGGGGGCTGCTTGGGGCTAGGAATATCTGGGAGTTCTCCGCCGGAGGAGACCGCGAGTAATACAGAATGGGATAATGAGATAAGCTCCGGTACCCAGTATGTGCGAGAGAAGCTGAACGCAATGATAGAATACGAGAAACTGGGTGCCGGGGGCTCCGTAGGCGGGTTCATCTCAATTCCTAGACCTGAGCGGCCCCCACCCCTCGTGGGAAAGATAAAACGTGCTGGGTAGCACCAGCGCGAGCTAGTTGTGGTGGGTAGGTCTTAGATTGAGTATGCCATCATGCCTAATCCCTCCTATTGACATTTTTTCCTATCATTGCTAATGTAACCCCAGACAGTTTAGGTACCATGATAAAAAGGGCCGTTTCCGGACCCTTTTTTTTTGGTTCCCTATTGAGTTGTGCGAACTTATACGAAGGAGCAGTATGCAGTACAGCCTTCGGAAACGGGGGAGGGACAGCGAGGCACCCCTGGAGGAGAGCCTGGGCCCCCTGGTGAGGGCCCTGGGGATGTCCCTGATCGAGGTTTCCCTTTATAAGGGGAGGCAGAAGGGGTCCGTCCAGGTGAGGCTGGTGGTCTTGAGTCCGGGAGCTGAGGGCAGCACGGGGCTCGAGGATTGTTCCCGGGTGCACCGGGCGGTGATGCCCCGGCTGGAGCTTGCCTTTCCGGGCCAGGAGATCTACCTGGAGGTGTCCTCCCCCGGGATAGACCGGCTCATCAAGGATGGCTCTGAGCTGGCCCATTACCTGGGCCGGGGCATCCGCTGTTACCGGACCGATATTTCCGATTGGTCAGCCGGTCGGCTTGTGTCGGTCAACGAAGAGGAGATAGTCCTCCATAACGAGGAGGGGGATCTGGTCCTGCCCCTGGAAGTCATAGCCAAGGCCCGGCTCTATTCGGCACCCCTGGGGGGAGCAGCCCTAAGGCCGGTGCAAAAGAATAAAACCTATAGGAGTTAAATTGTGGCAACCGATATGTCAGAAGCGATACAGCAATTGATGCAGGATCGCAACATGTCCGAGGAACTCATCCTTCGAACCATCGAAAACACCCTGGTGGCGGCCTACAAGCGCCGTTTTGGCAACGCCGAGAATGCGGTGGTCCGCTTCAGCGACGACAACCGGGAGGTCTCGATCTACGCCAAAAAGCAGATCGTGGACAGCGACAATTTTTACGATCCCATCTCCGAAATCGAGCTGGACGAGGCCAAGGAGTACAACCCCAACGCCGAGATCAACGACGAGATCCTCATCGAGGTGGACCCCCGGGACTTTGACCGGGGCTCGGTCCAGAGCGCCAAGCAGACGGCCCATCAATCGATCCGGGAGATCCAGAAGGACACCCTCCACGCCGAGTACAAGGACAAGGTGGGGGAGATCATCATCGGCTACTACCAGCGGGAGCGGAACGGGACCATCTTTGTGGACCTGGGAAAAATTGAAGGGAAGCTCCTCAAAAAGTTCCAGTCCCCCCGGGAGGAGTTCCACGTCAACGACCGCATCAAGAGCATGATAGTCGAGGTGAACAAAAACCAGAACGGCCTGGAGATCCTCCTCTCTCGAACTCACACCGATTTTGTCCGGGCCATCTTCGAACTTGAGGTCCCGGAGATCTACGACAAGACCGTGGAGATCCACAAGATAGTCCGGGAGCCCGGCTACCGAACCAAGCTGGCGGTCTACTCCAACCGGGAAGATGTGGATCCCGTGGGGGCCTGTGTGGGCCTTAAGGGGGTCAGGATTCTGGCGGTCATTAAGGAACTGGAAGGGGAAAAGATCGACATCCTCAAATACGATCCGGACCCCCGGGTCTTTATCAAAAACGCCCTCTCCCCCGCGGAGGTCCAGGAGGTGATCATCCTCGACGAGGCCAAGCGCCAGGCCATGGCGGTGGTGAACGAGAGTCAGCTCTCCCTGGCCATAGGCAAGCAGGGGCTCAATGTCCGGCTGGCGAACCGGCTGGTGGACTGGAACATCGACGTCAAGACCGACGCCCAGTTCGAAGAGATGGATATCACCGCCGAATCCCGCCGGGCGGTTTCGGAACTCTTTGGAGAGGGGGACGACTTCGGCGAAGAGTACACCCTGATTTCCCAGCTCCCGGGGGTGAACAGCGAGGTGGCGGCCCTCTTGCAAGAGAACAACCGGGACTTCATCGAAGACTTCCTGGCCCTCCTCCCCGAGGAGCTCGAAGAGCTGGGCATCGATGCAGAACAGCAGGGGATCCTCCGGAGCCTCATCGAGGAGCACATCGAAATAATCGAAGAAGAGTACCCGGAAGAAGAAGCCCAGGAAGAGGCCCGAGAACAGGCCCGAGATCGGGGCGAAGAAGAGGGAGAGGAAGCTCCCGCCGAAGCGGAGGAATACGAATGTCCCGAATGCGGGGTCCCCATCACCATTGATATGACCAGCTGCCCCAGTTGCGGCATAGGCTTGAGCTTCGAATATGAAGATGATAATGTAGAATAGCGCTGGGCAAGCCCCAAAGGAAGGATATGGCAGAGGAAACTGATACTATTCAAAAACCGAAAGCGGAACTCATTAAGAAAGCTCCCAGCCCGGTGAGCGAAAACCCCGAGTCCAAGGGCCCCGAACAGGGTGCTCAGGAGCAGAAAGCTGCCCAAGAGCAGCGAGCTGCTCACGAGCAGGGGGAACGCCGCAAGGTGATTGTGGTAAAAAAGAAGAGCACCCCTGCCGCCAGTCCCGCCGCTGCGGGGCCGGTAAAACGGGTCCTCCCCAAGGTGGTGGCCCGGGGCAGCCAGACTGAACCAGAAGCCCCGGTCCAGGAAAAAACCGAGACCCCCCAGGAAGCGATCCCTGAGAGCAGTCCTTCCCCCTCAATTGCCCCTACCGAAACAGGAAATCCTCCGGGGAATGTTTCCTTCCCCATAGCCCAAAGGCCCGTGGCCGCCGCCGGAAAGGTGGGGGGCAAATATGTGGGCCCCCGGCCGGTCCACGAAGAATCGATCCGGGGAGCCAATCAGGGGCCCCGGCCCTCGGGTCCCATGGCTCGCAGCAGTCCTCCCGGTAACAGGGTAGGGGGTCCTCCCCGGCCCAACCAGGGTGCTCCCCGCCCCGGGGGCTTTAATCCCGGCGGCCGGCCCGCTCCTGGAGGCGCCCGGCCCGGGGGCTACAATCAAAGGCCCGGCGGTTTCTCCGGAGGCCAGGGCCGGCCCGGAGCCGGCCGCCCAGGGGGGCCCGGCAGACCCGGCGGCTTTGGGGGGGCCAACACCCAGAGCGCCCCTCCCCTGGAGGGAAAGACCCAGGCAAAGAAATCCTTTAAGGCCAAGAAGCCGGCTTATACCCGAAAAGATAAAGAACTCGAAATGGAGGAGAAACTCCTTCAGACAAAAAAGAAGATCACCCAGATGGCCAACCCGGTCCCCCGGTCCATAGAAATTATGGAGGTGGTGTCCGTATCCGAACTGGCCCGAAAGATGAACCTCAAGGCCTCGGACCTGATCCAAAAACTCATGGCCATGGGCCAGATGGTGACCATCAACCAGCAGATCGATGCCGACACGGCCACCATCCTGGCCGCCGAGTTTGGAGCCGACGTCAAGATCGTCAGCCTCTACGACGAGACCATCATCGAGACCGCCGATGACACGGGGGCCGACATGCTTTCCCGCCCGCCGGTGGTAACCGTCATGGGCCACGTCGACCACGGAAAGACCAAGCTCCTGGATGCCATCCGCAGCGCCGACGTGGTCTCCGGGGAGTTCGGGGGGATCACCCAGCACATAGGGGCCTACACAGTCGAAAGCCCCGATGGAAAGATCACCTTCCTGGACACCCCCGGTCACGAGGCCTTCACCAAGATGAGGGCCCGGGGCGCCCAGGTAACCGACATAGTCATCATCGTGGTGGCCGCCGACGACGGGGTCATGCCCCAGACCATCGAGGCCATCAATCACGCCAAGGAGGCGGGGGTTCCCATCATCGTGGCGGTGAACAAGATCGACAAGCCCGAGGCCAATGTGGACCGGGTAAAAACCCAGCTCTCCGAGCAGGAACTGATCCCCGAAGACTGGGGGGGCCAGACCATGTTTGTGGAAATCTCGGCCCTCAAGAACGAAGGGATAGACAAGCTCATGGAGGCCATCCTCCTGGAGGCGGAAATCCTGGACCTCAAGGCCAACTATGACCGGAGCGCCGAAGGGAAGGTCCTGGAAAGCCGGATAGATCATGGCCGGGGGGTAGTCGCCACGGTGATGATCGAAAAGGGGAGCCTCAAGATCGGCGACTCCTTTGTGGCCGGGGTCTGGCCCGGAAAGGTCAGGGCCCTCTTCACCGACAAGGGCGAAAAGGTAGACTTTGCCACCCCCTCCATGCCCATCGAAATCCTGGGCTTCGAAGGGGTCCCCAATGCGGGGGATCCCCTCCAGGTGGTGGATGACGAAAAAACCGCCCGAAGCATTTCTGCCAAGCGGCAGGAACTCAAGCGCTTTGAGGACGCCAAGAACATCAGGAAGATCACCCTGGATAACCTCCACGCCACCATCAGCGAAGGGGCCATCCAGGAACTCAAGGTTATCATCAAGGCCGACGTGCAGGGTTCTGCCGAGGCCCTAAGGAGCAGCCTGGAACGGCTCTCCACCAAGGAGATCCGGCTGAATGTCATCCAGGCCCTGCCGGGGGCCATCAACGAGGGGGACGTGGATCTGGCGGTGGCCTCCAATGCCATCATCATAGGCTTCAACGTCCGCCCCATCCCCAAGGCCAAGGCCCTGGCAGATCAGGAGAAGGTCGATGTCCGGCGCTACAATGTCATCTACAAGGCGGTGGAAGAAATCGAACTGGCCATGGAGGGGATGCTGAAGCCCGACACCAGGGAAGAGGTCATCGCCACCGTGGAGGTCCGGGATATCTTTAGGACCCCCCGGGCGGGGACCATCGCGGGCTGTTTTGTGCAAACCGGCACGGTCAGGCGGAGCGCCACGGTTCACCTTATCCGGGACAGCATAGAAATTTTCACCGGCAAGATCGGATCGCTGCGGCGGTTTAAGGACGATGTCCGGGAAGTGGCCGCCGGTTTTGAATGCGGTATAGGGCTCGAAAACTACAACGACATCAACGTGGGGGATCAGTTCGAGATCTTCGAAATCGTCGAAGTGGCCCGCAAGCTAGGGGATTCCCAATAGGCTGAGCAGCATGGGGGGCTACAGAACAGAGAGGGTAGGGAACCTCATCAGGGAAAAAATCGGGGCCCTCATCATAGAAGGCAGAATCAAAGACCCCCGGGTGCATCCCTTTCTTTCCATCACCAGAGTTGAAGTCTCCCGGGATCTCTCCTGGGCCGAGGTCTATGTGTCCACCTTTAGGCCCGAGGGCAATTTGGCCCGGGGGGTTCAGGGGCTCCAGAGCGCCGCCGGCTTCATCCAGGCCCATCTGGGGAAGGAGATGAAGATCCGCCTTACCCCCCGCCTCCGCTTTAAAGAAGACTTAAGCATTAAAGAGGGCTTCGATTTGGTACAGAAACTGGAAGCCCTGGCAGAAGAGGCGGGGGAGGCCGAGGACCCGGAGGAGGCGGAAGCGGAATCCCAAGAGCCTGAGTCCGACAGCCCCGAACCCGATAACACCGAATCATGAAAGAAAGTTCCTTCCATGGGCTCCTCCTTTTAAACAAGAAGGAAGGCCTCACCTCCTTTGAATCCCTCGCGGCGGTAAAGAAAGCTTTTGGAACCGGCAAGGTGGGCCACACGGGGACCCTGGACAAGTTCGCCCGGGGGCTCCTGGTCATCCTGCTGGGCCGGGGGCTGAAGCTCATTCCCCTCTTTAAAGATCAGGACAAGGATTACCAGGGCAGCATCCTCTTTGGGGCCGAGACCGACACCCTGGACCCCGAGGGGGAGGTCATCGCCCAGGGCCCGATCCCCAGCCGGGAGGATCTAGAGAGGGCCCTGCCCCTCTTTCGGGGGGATATCATGCAAACCCCGCCGGCCTATTCGGCCCTTCACATAGGGGGCCAGAGGGCCCACGAACTGGCCCGGCAGGGCCAGGCTCCGGTTATGCAGGAGAGGCCCGCTCATATCTATCAGCTGGAACTGCTTTCCTACGAGCCCCCCCGGGCCCAGATTAGGGTCCGGGTTTCGGCTGGGACCTATATACGCTCCCTGGCCCGGGATCTGGCCCTGGCCTGCGGGTCCCGGGCCCACCTTACCGAGCTCTGCCGCCGCGGGGTAGGGGCCTACTCCCTGGAGGAGGGCACCGAAGACCGGGGGGTGCCTGAGGATTGGATCAAGGCCCTGCGGCCCCTGGACCGGAACCTCTTTGAGGGTCTGGGGGTCCCCACTCTGGAACTGGGCCCCCAGGAGGAGCGGGACTTTTTACAGGGGAAGGACCTCAGGGGGCGGCTGCCCCAAGGCACAACCTTGGGGGCCCAGGGTTCTGTTGTGGGAGCCCAGGGTGCTACCTCTGAGGCCTTGGGGGGCCGGGATGACCTGGCGGGGGTCTTTTCCCAGGGGGGCCGCCTCTTGGGCTATCTACGCCGGGAGGGGGGGGCCTGGAAGTACGGCCATGTCTATGCGAATCCTTAACTGGGCTGATCTTATTTCCCCCAGTGGGGGGAAGGGCCAAGAGGCGGCCATGACCATAGGGGTCTTTGACGGGATCCATCTGGGCCACCGGGAGCTGATCCGCCGCATCGTCGAAACAGGACCTAACCCTACGGTGATCACCTTTAGGGAGAACCCCAAAAAGCTCATATCCCCCCTCTCCTATGAGGGGGATATCACGACCTTAAAGCAAAAAATCGCCATCTTTGAGGACCTGGGGGTGGAGAGCCTCCTGCTCATTGACTTTTCCGAGGATTTCAGTAAGCTAAAGGGGCGGGAATTTATCCGCCTTTTACAGGATCCGGGGGGCATGAGCCGCCTGGTCATAGGGGAGGATTTCCGCTGCGGCCACCGGCAAGATACGGATGCCCGGGACATCCTGGCCATCAACAGCGAGGCAGGGCTTCCAACGGATCTGGTTCCCCCGGTCCTCTCTCCCCTGGATGGGACGGCGGTTAGTTCGAGCCAGGTGCGAAGGGCCATCACTTCCGGTGATCTATGGTCCGCCGCCCACTTACTGGGCCGGAAGGTGGAACTGGACCTTTCTGACCTGGAACCCCAGCCCTTCGGTGAGGGGGGCCTGGTCTATGACCTAAGCGGAGCCCTGAGGCTTTTACCGGCCCTGGGGGATTATGCGGTGCGGCTCCACCCAGGGGGGTTAGTGTGCCGGGGTTTTATAAGGGAAGAACGAGTATACCTGCCCCAAAGGGCAGAGAAAATTGAAGTTCTTAAGATGTACCTAATAGGAGATTTTATATATGGCGTTAAGCAAAGATGAAGTAAACACTATCATCGGAAAATTCGGTAAAAACGACAAGGATACCGGAGCATCGGAAGTACAGATTGCCCTGCTGACCGAGCGGATTAACCAGCTCACCGAGCATTGCAAGAAGTTTAAGAAAGACAAATCCAGCCAAAGGGGCATGTTGATCCTGGTTGGCAAGCGGCGGAGGATGCTCAAATACATCCAACGGACTAACCTGGAGCGATACCGTTCAATACTCAAAGAACTGGGCCTCCGCAGATAAGGCAGACATGATCCATAAAGTAACATTACAAATCGCCGGTGAGGAACTAATCCTCGAAACCGGAAAAATCGCAAGACAGGCCAACGGCGCTGTCTTTGCCCGGTATGCGGGCTCAGCCGTGCTGGCCACGGTCTGCGCATCAGTGGACCCCGTGGAGGGCCTGGACTACGTGCCCCTGACGGTGGAGTACAACGAAAAATACTACGCCGCAGGGAAGATCCCCGGGGGCTTCATCAAGCGTGAAGGGCGCCCCAAGGACAAGGAAATCCTGGTCTCCCGGCTCATCGACCGGCCCATGCGGCCCCTCTTTGACAAGGCCATAGGGCGGGAAATCCAGCTGGTTCCCACCACCATCTCCACCGACGTGGTAAACCCCCCGGACATCCTGGGGATCATCGCCTCCTCGGCGGCGGTGCATATCTCCGACATCCCCTTTAACGGCCCCATGGCGGGGGTCCGGATCTGCCAGGTCGAGGGCCAGTTGATCATCAACCCCACCTACGAGCAGATTGAAAAATCCACCCTGGAAATCGTGGTGGCCGGAACCAAGGAGGGGATCACCATGGTAGAGGGAGGGGCCAAGGAAGCCTCCGAGGACCTCATGATGGAGGCCCTGGATAAGGCCCATGCCATGATCATCGAACTCTGCACCCTCCAGGAGACCCTGAGGGAACTGGCGGGGAAACCCAAGTTTGCCCTTACCCAGGTACAGCAGAGCCTTGAAAACGCCGAGGCCATCAGATCCGCCGCCTACCCCCGGCTGGAAGAGGCCTGTTTTATTAAAGCCAAGCAGGAGCGCCACGAGGCCATCGCCAAGGTAAAGTCAGATCTGGCGGCCCAGTATGCCTCCCAGCTGGAGGATAGTGCCCAGAAGAAACTCTTCGATGCCCTCTTTGAGGACATGCAGTACCAGGTCCTTCGCCTGGCCATCCTGGACAAGGGCTTAAGGCTCGACGGCCGGGGCACCGAGGACATCCGGGATATAAGCTGTGAGGTAAACATCCTGCCCCGGACCCATGGTTCGGCCCTCTTTACCCGGGGAGAGACCCAGGCCCTGGTGGTTACCACATTGGGGACCGTCTTTGACGAGCAGATTTTTGACGACATCGAGGGGGATAAGCGGGAACACTTCATCCTCCATTATAACTTTCCCCCCTTCTCGGTGGGGGAGGTGGGCCGCATGGGAACGGGCCGCCGGGAGATAGGCCACGGAAACCTGGCCCGCCGCTCCCTGGAAGCCATGGTGCCCAGCAAAGATGTCTTTCCCTATACCATCCGGGTGGTCTCGGAGATCCTGGAATCCAACGGTTCATCCTCCATGGCTTCGGTCTGCGGAGGCACCCTGGCCATGCTCCAGGCGGGGGTCCCCATGAAGAAACCCGTGGCCGGCATAGCCATGGGGCTCATCACCGAAAGCAATGCCCCCGGGGCTCGCTATGCGGTCCTCTCGGACATCTTGGGGGATGAAGATCACCTGGGGGACATGGACTTTAAGGTCTCGGGGACCGAAGACGGCATCACGGGCTTCCAGATGGATATCAAGATCGCCGGGGTCAGTCAGGAGATCATGCAGAAGGCCCTGGATCAGGCCAAGCGGGGACGCCTGCACATCCTGGGCATCATGAACCAGACCATCTCCAAGCCCGTCGAAGAGGTCAGCGAGCATGCCCCCAAGATAGTCACCATGCGGATAGACATAGACAAGATCGGCGCCCTCATAGGCCCCGGGGGGAAGAACATCAAGGCCCTCTGCGAGCAGTACAGCGTCAAGATCAACACCGAAGACGATGGGACTGTCACCATCTTTGGACGGAGCTCCAAGGATGCCGAGGACGCCAAGGCCGCTGTCCTGGGCATAGTCCTGGACCCGGAAGTGGGGAAGATCTACGACGGGACGGTCAAGCGGATCATGGACTTTGGAGCCTTCGTGGAGATCCTCCCCGGCAAGGAGGGGCTGGTCCATATCAGCCGCCTCAGCCGCCAGCGGATCGAAAGGGTCACCGACGTGGTCAACGAGGGGGACAAGATCCAGGTAAAGCTGCTTGAGATCGACAAGATGGGGCGATTGAACCTTTCCTACATCGATGTCATAGACCCCGACGGGGCCCCCACCGAGCCCTGGGATCCGGGTCCCCGGAGGGACCGCCCGGAGCGCCGGGACCGGGGGGATAGACGGGATTCCCGCCGATACTAAGCTATGACAGAAGAGGGACCTATCCTAGGGATTCGGCTTAAAGACCCGGGGGTAGAACTGCCCTCCTACGAAAGCCCCGGGGCCGCGGGGATGGACTTAAGGGCCCACCTGGAGGAGGATCTTATAATCCCCCCCCTGGGACGGGCCCGGGTGCCCACGGGGCTCTTTTTGGAGGTCCCCCCGGGCTACGAGGCCCAGGTAAGGCCCCGCTCGGGGCTGGCAGCCCGTCATGGAGTTACGGTCCTTAACAGCCCCGGCACCATAGATTCGGACTACCGGGGGGAAGTGGAAGTAATCCTTATCAACCTGGGGGAGGAAGCCTTTAGGGTCAAAGCCGGGGACAGGATAGCCCAGATGCTGCTTATGCCGGTCTACCGGCCCCGGTTGGTCCAGAGGGATGAACTAAGCGAAACCCAGCGGGGGAGCGGAGGCTTTGGTTCCACCGGGACCTAGAAGGGAGAAGCCTATGGTTCGGCAAATGTCGGCTACCCTTTTCCGTTATATCATCAAGGATACCCTCTTTTCATTTTTCGTGGCCTTTGTCTTTTTCTTCCTGATTTTTTTCATCAATCAAATGCTTTTAATGATCCAGGAGATCCTGGTCAAGAATGTCCCCTTCTACGAAGTCATCCTCCTCTGTTTTTATGCCCTCCCTTCGGTAATAGCCCTGGCGGCCCCCTTTGCCTCCCTCATGGGGACCCTGATGACCATAGGCCGCCTGAGTGCCGACAACGAGGTCCTTATCATGCTGACTTCGGGCCTCTCCTACCGGATGATCTTCCTCCCCGCCCTGGTGGTGGGGATCTTTATTTCTTCCCTCTCCTTTGTTTCCAACGACATTCTGCTTCCCGCCGGAACCATCCAGTTTACCCGGCTCTATAGGCGGATCCTCTCTTCTACCCCGGCCCTGGAACTGGAGGCCAACTCGGTCAAGCGCTTCCGGGACACGGTGATCATCACCGGGCCTGTGAGGGGGAACTCCATCGAGAACATGATCATCCTCGACAGAACCAGCGACGGGGAGCGGCGGGTCATCATGGCCCAGAATGCGGTCCTTACCGACGCGGGGAGGGAGGGCCTCAGCCTGGACATTGCGGGGGCCTTTATTCAATCTTCCAAGGAGGTGGTCCGGGATGATTACGACTACTTCACCGCCTCCTTCCTGCGCTACTGGGTGCCCCAGGCGGACCTGATGCAGGCGGTGAACACCATAGGCCCCCGGGAGATGAGTTCCATCGATGTGAGGCGGGAAATTGATACCCGGACCGCCGTCATCGCCGAAAGGCTCGATGAGCGCTACCAGAGGGTCCTGAATCAGGCCCTGATCCTGGAAGAGGTTCTGCGTCAGGGCCCCAGTCATGATGACTGGAACCGCCGGGAGAATCTTTTTTCGGGGCTCATCAGGGAGAAGCTGGGGGCCCAGGGGGTCATAAACGACAGGACCCTCCAGTCCTATAGGCTGGAATACTACCAGAAGTTTACCATCCCCCTGGGGGCCCTTTCCTTTGTCTTTTTAGCCGTGGCCCTGGGGCTCATGGCCCGCAAGAGCGGTCAGACCGTGGGCTTTATCCTGGGCCTTCTGGTTTCGGTCCTCTATTGGTCCATGCTCATGGGGGGCCGGACCCTGGGGATGAGGCCCGGGAACTCCCCCTTCATGTTTATGTGGCTCCCCAATATCCTGGCCCTTTCGGTGGGCCTGGTGCTCTTTACGGTGAGAATCAGAAAATGACATTGGACCGCTATGTTGCCCAGCAGTTTTTTCCAGTCTTCTTTGTCTCCCTTCTGATGTTCATGCTCTCTATTTCGATGATAGACCTCTTCAGCAACCTGGCCCGTTACCTGACCAACGAGGCCTCCCTGGCCAACATATTTCGGGTCAGCTTTTACTACCTGCCCAAGAGCTTTTCCTATTCCATGCCCATCGCCCTCATCTTTGCCGCCGCCTATCTCTTGGGGGACCTCTATGCCCGGAACGAATTAACCTCGGTTTTTGCGGCCGGGATTCCCTTTTGGCGCTTTAGTGCCCCCCTGGTGATCATTGCCCTTGGGGCCTCCTTCTTTTCATTCATCTTTGATGACCAGGTGGTGATTCCTACCCTGAGGGTCAAGAACCAGCTTTCCCGGGAGCTCCTCCACCAGCAGCGGCCGGAGAACCGGGCCGACATAGTCGTCAAGGCCCAGGGGGGAAACCTCATCTATGCGGTGGATTACTTCGACGGCCGCTCCTTGATCCTCAACGGCCTTAGCATTATAGAACATGACGGGGAGGGGAGCTTACTTTCCCTGGTCCGGTCCCCCCGGGCGGTCTGGACCGGGGAGCATTGGGAACTGGTGAACCCAGTTGTCTACCAGTGGGAAAGGGAGCTGCTTCTGTACCACCCCCTGGGTTGGACCGACGAGTACCGGGAAGATCCTGAGACCTTCCGAAGAAGCATGATGGAGGTGGAGGAGCTAAACTTTCGGGATGCCCGGCACCTGGTGGAGGACTTAAGAATCGCAGGGCTCCCCTATGTCCATGAACTTGCCGACTATTACCATCGTTTTTCCTTTGCCTCAGCCCCTTTGGTGGTCATGATCCTCTCCATCTCCATGGGGGGCCGGTTCCGGAAAAACATAGTCCTCATGAGCCTCCTTTCCAGTATAGGGACCGCCGTGGTCTTCTATGTGATGGAGATGATCAGCATGATGCTGGCCCGGCTGGGCTATATCCCCCCCCTCATCGGGGCCTGGTTTCCGGTCTTTACCTTCATTGGCCTGGGCCTCTTTCTTGTGCGGAGTGCCAAAACCTAGAATGAGTATCTTTATCCCCGGCTCATCCGATCCTTCATCTTCTGCCCGGACCGGAACCCTGGTCCTTCCCCATGGTAGGGTAGAGACCCCGGTCTTCATGCCCGTGGGGACCAATGGGACCGTCAAGGCCCTCACCAGAGAAGACCTTTATGAGATAGGCTTTGACCTTATCCTGGCCAATACCTATCACCTCTACCTGCGGCCCGGGATGGAGGTCATAGAAGGGGCAGGGGACCTCCATAGGTTTATGGGCTGGGACCGGAACCTCCTGACCGACTCGGGGGGCTTCCAGGTCTTTTCCCTGTCCCCCCTGCGAAACATCAGTAGCGAGGGAGTGAGTTTTAAGTCCCACATAGACGGGTCCAGCCATGTCTTAAGCCCCGAGAAGGCGGTGGATCTTCAGGTGAGCCTGGGGAGCGACATACAGATGCAGCTGGATGTCTGTACCGGCTATGGGGTCAGTTACAGGGAGGCCCGGGAGGCCCTGGACACCACGAGTCACTGGATGGACCGGGCCAGGGCCCGCTGGGAAGAGAGGCGGGAAGGGGGCTATGGGGGCTTTTTCTTCCCCATCGTTCAGGGGAACTTTTTTAAGGACCTAAGGGCCGAAAGCGCCCGGCGGACCATAGAGACGGACCCTCCGGGGATAGCCATAGGGGGGCTTTCGGTGGGGGAACCCAGGGAAGTCTACCAGGAATTCCTTTCCTATACGGCCTCCCTTTTGCCCCCTGATAAACCCCGCTATGCCATGGGGATAGGCACCCCGGAGTATATCCTGGAGGCCATTCAGGAGGGGATAGACATGTTCGACTGCGTCTTTCCCACCCGGAATGCCCGGAACGGTACGGTCTTTACCCGCCGGGGATCCATCGCCTTAAAAAAGGCCGAACATAGACTGGACTTTATGCCGATAGATGAAACATGTGCATGCAAGGTATGCCGGTCCTATTCCCGGGCCTACCTCCGGCATCTTTTTAAGACTAAGGAGATCCTCTGTTCCATCCTGGCCAGCTACCATAACCTGTACTTCCTGCACCGCCTGGTTAAGGATGCCGCTGCAGCAATCAGGGAACAGAGGTTTAGGGCCTTTAAAGAGGACTTTTTAAGGGAGATGAGGGATGAAGAAGCGTAATATATTACTTTACCCTGTATTATTTTTCATACTTTTTTCTGCTGTCCCCCAGGTCCGGGCCCAGGAAGGGAGCGAGACCCCCGCCCGGAGCGTAGAGGACCAAAGAAGGGCGGTCCTGCGTTTCGGTACCTCCACCGAGATTGTGGGGCTCATCCAGACCATCCGGGCCGAAAACGTCAGTTACCTGGATGATGAACTTATCGCTCTTATTAATGTCACCGCCAACCGGCCCATCATCATAGGGATCTTTGGCTTCTTTGGGGAAACCGGAAAGACGGGCCTGGAAGAGCGGGCCATCAGGGCCATAGAGTACCGGGACAACGAGGGGAACGATGTGGTCCTGGCGGCCATAGACTACCTGGGCCGGGTGAATGCCCGAGAGGCAGTGGCGGCCCTGGAAGAGATCGTCGATTCCGGGGAGGGGCGCTTTTTAAACAACGCGATCCGGGCCCTGGGCCGGGCGGGGCAGCATAATGATGAAACGGCCCTCTTTCTTTTGGATCAATACAAGACCCGGAACCCCAGTGCCGAGAACCAGCGGGAACTGATCGTCGCCATGGGGGAAACCGGTTCTGCCCTGGTGGTGGAGTTCCTGGCCGCCATAGTCAGCGACAGCGAAGAGAGGATGGTCCTCCACATGGCGGCCCTGGAGGCCCTGGCAAAGATCGGCGACCCCGGGGGCCTGGATGCGATCATCATGGCCGTCTCCTCTGCGGACCCCAATGTCCGGTCCACTGCCGTATCGGCCCTGGGCCCCTTTTCGGGCCCCCAGGTGGACCAGGCCATCCTGGAGGGCTTTAGGGATGACTTTTACCGGACCCGCATAGGGGCCGCCCAGGCCGCCGGAAGACGCCAGCTTGAAGAGGCCATAGAGTTTTTACAGTACCGGGCCGAAACCGATTCGGTGCCCCAGGTGAGGGTAGAATCCATCCGGGCCCTGGGGGCCATAAATTCCCGGGAATCCATAGGCATCGTGGAGACCTTCTTTACCAACCGCCGGAACTCGGATCAGGTACGGCTGGTGGCCCTGGAGGTGCTCTTACAGTACCATGCCGACCAGTTTGCCCCCGCCATCGTCATAGAGATGGATGCTGCCAGGGCCCTCAGCCCCAGTAACCCCACGGCCCTCTATAACGGCTTTATCCGGCTCCTGTCTACCGCCCGGTCCGATAGTTTTGAGGCCCTGGCCCGCCGTTTGGCCGGGGGCAGCATTATCGAGAAATCCCTTTCCCTGGATCTAATTTTAAACAACAGCTTTCGCAGTCTGGAAGATGAGATGCGGGCCCTGCTGGATCCCCGGAACGGCAACCCCAGCCTGATCCGGAAGGCCCAAAGCACCCTGGAACAGCTAGGGTTCACAATTGAAGAAGAGTAGGGCTGCCAGTTGGGTGCCGCTACTTCACTTCGCCCGGGATCGTGATGGAGTTTAGGAGCTTGTTTAGCTCATCCAGGGGATCCTCGTAGGTTTCAAAACGAATATGAATCTCGTAATGCATCTCGGAGATCACCCTGATGGTCTTACCCAGGCAGTTATGGAGCTGCCCGGACCCTAGATCGGGGAAGAACTGGGATCTGAGGGGAATAAAAGTACACTGTCTTCCGTCCCAGCGCAGGTCCGCAATGCGGGGGGGGATGGGGACCAGGAAGATGAGGAAGTCCGAGTTCCCCCCGCCCACCGAGAAGGAGGTGCCCGGTTTTACCAGGTGTACATTCCTGCGGCCTATGGCGGTGTTCTGATCCTCCACAAAAAGGTTAAGCATGATGGCCCCGCCGGAATTCTCTTCAATCTTGGGCTCGTCGTAGACCTTATCCTTGGGCAGTGGTTTTAACTGCTTCGGGGGCTGTTCCGGGGGGGGTCTGTTTTGGTTCCGCTTCTCTTCCGCAAAGTTATCCATGAAGGAAGTATCATTGTTATTTTTGGCTGCCTGGAGGATGGAGATCCCCTGAACTGCCCGGGGGCCCCCGGTACCCAGGGGGTTTAGCTTCCCCGCGGCCTGGGAGATCACCCGCTTGGGGCTGCCCGAGGCATTCCGCACCGCAAAGAAGATGATGAGACCCAAGATCAAGAGGATGAGGAGGATCAATAAAATGATGAGGTAGAGGGGCATGGTGCCCGTAAAGAACTCCCGGGTCTCCCTCAGCCGTTCTATGGCCGGGGGAGGGGGGCTGGCCTCAGGAGCCGCGGTCACGGGCGCTGCCGCAGGGGGCGGGGCTGTTACAGGGGGCTGAGTGGCCGGTGGTTGAGTAGCCGGGGGCGTAGTCGCTGGGGGGGCCGAGGCCGGGGGTTGGGTGACCGGGGGCTGGGTAGCTGGCGGTGTAGTTGCCGGAGGCTGACTTACCGGCGGGGCGGCTGCTGGAGGTGCCGCCGCTGGAGGTGGAGCTGTGACCGGCGGTTGGCTTGCTGCCGGCGGCTGGGCGGCCGGAGGAGCTGTCACGGGAGGGGCCGCGGCGGGCGGCGGGGCCGTGACAGGGGGCTGGGCTGTCACCGGCGGCTGAGCGGCCGGGGGGGCAGTAACTGGCGGCACTGCCGCGGGGGGCGGGAGGACCTGCCTCACCGGCATGGGGATGCTAAGGAACTCAACCCCTCGGGCAGAGAGCCGGGCGGCGGTATCATTTACCGGGGCCTGGATGCTCTGGGGCGGGGCCGAAGAGAGGAGGATGATCCTCTGACGCCGGCCCCCGGGAAGGGAGCTCGAATATGCCTCGGCGAAGGCCAGGGCGGAAGTAACATTTTGCTGGGGGTCCAGGGGGTACATCAAGAGGAGGCGGCCTATGATGGTTTCCACATCCCCCAGGGCTTCGATGCGGCGGGAGATCTCAAAGCGGGGCCGGGAGCCGAAGGAGATAAGATGAAAGGTGTCCCCCAAGCGGAGATGTTCCCGCAAGAAGGGCCCGATGATGTAGTCCCGGGTTTCCCAATAGGCGCCGCTCATGCCGGTAGAGGTGTCCAGGACCACGATGAGGTCCACCGGGCCCCCGCTTTGCCCATGGAGGGCCCAGGGAGAGAAGCCGCCGAGGAGGATCACAAAAAGCATCAGGGTAAGGATGTTCTTTCTCATGGCTGCCTCCGTATGTATACCCTAATCAAAATGCGGATGAGATAGCTTCTACCGTATAGGAAACCGTTTCTTCGTTGATCGAGAAATCCAGCTCCTCCCCGGCGGTCTTGTTCAGTATAGCACTGCCAAAGGGAGAAAGATACGAGATAACCCGGTTATCCGGGTCCGACTCCCAGGGGCCCAGGATGGTGTACTCTTCCCGGCTGCCAGAGCCCCGGTCCAAAAGGGTGACCCGGGTGCCGAAGGAGACCCGGGAGGTGTTCACCAGGGAGGGATCAAACAACTGGGCCCGTTCTATGTCCCCGCTGAGCCGGGTGGCCATGGAGTTAAGCTGGGTCTGCTTTTCCTTGGCCGCCTTGTACTCGGCATTCTCGCTTAAATCCCCATGGAGCCGGGCGGACTCGATCTCCCGGGAGTTGGCGGGGATATCCACCTCGATGATGCTGGCCAGCTGCCGCTGTTTTTCCTGGTACTTGGCCAGGGTGACAATGAGCCCCAGGGCGGTGACCTTGCGGACCTCGTCGCCGATGAACTTAAAGTCCGGGTACTGCTTGAGGATCCGGTTCCGGAGGTTCATCTTGTCCGTGGGGTCCAGATCCTTTACATCGTTGATAAAGGAGTAGATCCGGGTAATGGTTTCGGGATCCACCCCGTCTATGTAGTTGTTGATCACGTCCTCTTTAAAGAGGATGGTGTTTACCTGCTTGTTGATTTTCCGGTTCTCCGCGGTTTCGCGGCGGTGTTCGATTTCCCTATAGGTAATGTCCATCACATGGATGAGGGTAATAAGCTGCTTTTCGTAGGGAATCTGGGCCCTCTTAAACCAGGTCTCGTTGCTCGAGTTCTTAAAGAGCCAGACCACCGACTCCTTAAAGTCCCGGTAGTTTTCGAAGCAGCTGTTCACCAAAGAGACCAGCTTGTCCTCGTGGCCCTCCCGCTGGAGGCTGATGATGATGGAGTTAAGGGGGAACCGGGGGAAGAGGCGGATGAAGATCTCGGCCCAGTCACTGACAGAGAGCCGGATGTTCCGAAGAAACTCTTCCTTAAGCTTTAGGTCCTTCAGGTTGATAAAGAGTTCTGCCGGGTCTTCGATTCCCTCGAAGAGTTCCCCAAAGCTGATCTTTATCTCGGTCCCCAGGTAGGGGAACTGGGTGATCAGGTCCTTTACCAAAAGGTAGGAGGCTATGACCTGCTCGTTTACCTGGTTATAGGACTTTAGGTAGCCTGTGACATAGGCAAACATCTCGGTAAAGTATTCCGAATCCAGCTCCGCATCTTTTTGGGCCGTATAGTTTCGCAAGGTCTGGGCCCTTTCGAAGAAGCTCCGGGCGGCCTTGAACTCGTTGTAGATTTTTTCGTCCACGCTGATGGGCCGTTCCCGGACCGTATAGATGTCG
Organism: Treponema sp.; assembly: GCA_009777335.1. Classification (GTDB taxonomy): domain Bacteria; phylum Spirochaetota; class Spirochaetia; order Treponematales; family Breznakiellaceae; genus WRKT01. The sequence goes on from WRMC01000017.1 coordinate 24,429, forward strand.
GCGTTTTCGGGGCTCAAGCCAAAGGAGGGATCGGTTTTGAGGATGTCCCGGGCCTTGGTGCTCCAGGTGGCCCATTCAGAGGGGCTCAGCACCGAGGGGACCAGTTCCCCCTTGATCCGTTTAAGGTCGCAGGAGTTGCCGAAGCTCTCGATGATGGTCTTGAGGGCCCAGGAGGGCTTAGACTTTACTTCATCGTGTATCTTTTCTTTCTTCCAGGTGGCCTTGAGGACCCAGATATGGTTCTTTGTCAGGGTCTGAAGGGCGTTGACCGCCATTTTCAGGGACATTTCGTGGCCCCTCTGCTTGGCAAAGTCGATGATGATGTCATCCCCCTGGACCTTGGCTATCCGGCCCACCCCCCAGGTCCTATGGAAGACGAAGTTCCCCTTATCAAAGGCGATGTGTTTTTCAAAGTCCTGGACCGCCTCTTTGACGTTCCGGGGACCCTGGGCGAGGCTGGAAATGCGGATATAGGTCTCGAGCTGGCTGTGGTCCCCGTATTTTTTCCGGTAGCACTCGGTGATATCCCGGCGGGCCTGCCGGTCATCGTTATCGTACTCGAGGATGAGCTTGAGGACCGTGATGGCGGTATTGATGTCTTCCCGCTTTATACAGACCCCATAGACCTCTTTTAAGAGGGAACTGGCCTTTAACTCATCAAAGTTTTTGGCCACCCGCTTTTGTACATGAAGAAAAAAGTCGATTTCTTCGGGGCAGTAGACCAGGAGCTTGTCCCAAATTTCCTTTACATTGTTAAACTGCTGCTTGGCGATGTAGCGGTGCAGGGCCTTCTTAAAGTAGTCCACCGCATTATCCAGGTCACCCTGCTTTTCAAAGTGATCCCCCAGGGCCTTTACCAAATCGGTCTCTTCGTAATCGACCTTTACGAGCCTTTCCCAGACCCCGTAGATAGATTCCTCGTCGTTTTCGTTCCGGTAGCAGTCCGCCAGGGTTCTGAGGGCGAACTTGGATTCCCCGTAGTCGAGCATCCTTTCGCAGAGGAATTTGACGATCCCCCACTTGTGGTTATCGACGAAGATGGTTGCCAGGCTCACCATGGCCGAATCGTCGATGATCTGCTGGGACAGGGATATCATGCCGCTTAAGTAAAGGCCTATGATGCTGTTCTTGGTGTGGCTCAGGTGCTCATCGCAAAGCTTCTTTAGCTCGTAGCTGGCCCGGCTTTCCTGCCCTTCCTTGAGGATTAGATCCAAATCTTTAAACTGGCTGGTCGAGTAATTGCTGAGGGTGGCTCTGGTCCATTTTTCTTCGTTCAGCATTTCCTGAACCTTCTTTTGAAGGGCTTCAGACATGGTTTTACTCCTCTAGGTTCTATATTGTTCAAACACCACCGGATCGACCACTTTGATTCTCATCAAGGTCTGTTCGATTAGGTTCTCACCCTGTACGGGGGAGGTTTCCCGGCTATGTTCATAATGATCAATCAGCCAAAAGTAACGGTTCAGGAGCCTCGGTTTAATGATCTGGTGCCGGTCGGCACTTCGTTCCGGGCTCCCTAATTCATTTTCCAGGGAGGAAATCGACTGCTTCAGCCGGCCCAGCTCAACGGGCTTTAGCTCCCTCTTGATCGAAAAAATGCCCCAGATACAGGCCCAGACGGGAATCCACTCCGGCAGCTCCGCTCCCCGGTACCCCTTTTCCTGGGCCCGGTCCCTTAGGGTCTGGATCATCTCGGATTCCATGGTCCGCAGATCTATGCCCTGGGGATCAATAAAAAAGGCCTCCCGAAACAGGACCTTGGCAGACCTATCCTCGCCCAGGAGGGCGTAGACATCGGCCAGTTCCGACAGAATGGCGCTGTCTTCCCGCTTCATGCGGCCCGCCTGTTCCAGGTACCTGAGGGATTCCACCCAGTCTCCGGCCCCCTTGCAGCAGCGCCCGGCCTGCAATAGAAGGGCCGGGTCCTGTTGGTTGGTCTCATCGGCCAAAAGGTCCTGGAAGCAATCCAGGGCCCGGGAAAAAACGAACCGTTTTAGGGCGTACTGACAGGCTTCGACGGACTCTTCTGTGAGGGATCCCATGTCCTCCCCGATCAGGGCCAAAAAACTGTCATAGGGCTTCCATAAGGAGAGGATGTAGCCCCCCTTTTCATAGGAACCATGAAAATCGTCGAGCCTATCCAGCTTGGTCAGCCACCAGTTAAGACACTTGAGGGCATAAAGAAGCTCTGGATGCTCAAAATCTATTTCCAGGGCCCCCCTTAGCAAACCAAGAGCTAAATGGGCTTCACGATTTTTTAGATAATCGTAAGCTTGGTGGATACTCTCCTTTACTTTTTCGTCCATATTAAAATAAACTACTGTCTTTTATTATAGTAAATCTGGCCCGCCTTGCCAAGGGGCAGGAGCTGAATAGGGAGGATCTTTACAATAAAAGCCGGGGATACTATCATGGTAAGATGAAAGCCCCTATACTGGCCCCTTCGGTCCTGGCAGCCAATTATAGCCGTCTGGCCGAGGGGATCGCCGAGATCGCCCCCTCCGGTGCCGAATGGACCCACCTGGATGTCATGGACGGCAATTTTGTCCCCCCCATCAGTTTTGGGGCCAAGATGGTGGCGGACCTTAGGCCCCTGAGCAGCACCGTATTCGATGTTCACCTGATGGTACAAAACCCCGAGGCCCAGATCCAGACCTTTGCCCAGGCCGGAGCGGATAATATTAGCTTTCATTACGAAGCGGCGGTCCACGTCCACCGGATCATCATGGCCATAAAGGACCTGGGAAAAAAGGCCGGTCTTAGCATAGTTCCCTCTAGCCCCGTGGAGGCCATAGTTGAACTTTTACCCCTCCTGGATCTGGTATTGATCATGACCGTAAACCCCGGCTATGGGGGGCAGACCCTCATCCCCCGCTGCCTCGATAAGGTGAGGCGCCTGGCGGAAATCAGGGAGAAGGAGGGCTATAGCTACCTTATCTCGGTGGACGGGGGGGTTAACAGGGACACTGCCCCCTTGGTGAGGGAGGCCGGGGCAGATGTGCTCATCGCCGGGGAAGCCTTCTTCGGCAGCCCCGACAAAAAGGCAGCGGCAGCTCATCTAAAGGGCCTTGCGGTATAGCAATGCGCCTCGATCCCATCCTAAGCCGGGCGGTCCGGCTGGCGAAAAAAGCGAACTACGACGGGGCCATCAAGATCCTCGAAGCGGAGGCCCACAACCGCTACTACGGGAACTTTACTTTTTATTACATCCTGGGCCTCTCCTACCTTAAATCGCGGATTTACGGGGTGGCCCTCCGCTACCTTAACCTGGCCCTGGAAAGAAAGCTGCGGGACACCAATACCATCCTGGCCCTGGCGGCGGTCTACCTAAACCACGGGGACACCGACAAGGCGGTGGACCTCTACCTGGAGGTTCAGACCATAGACCCCAGGAACTCCCTGGCGAAAAAAGCCTTAGGGGTAATCCGTAAACACCCGGGGCCCGACAATATTTCCGCCTGGATAGAATCAGACAAACTCCATACCCTTTTCCCCTCCTTTCCGCCGGTGGGGATCTCATCCAAAACCCTCTGCGTAAGTGTCCTCTCGGGCCTGGCGGTCCTGGCTCTGGCCCTGGGCTTAAGCATCAGGACGGGGCTCATTAGCCTCCCCGAAACTCCTTCCCAGCGGGTCATCCCGGCGGAACTAAGCCTGGGGAGGGAGGAGCTGGAGATGCCCCTGCAAACCGGAGGCAGTTACCGCTATGTGCTTACCAGATCCCAGGTGGTGGATGAGTACAACGAGGCCCTGGGGCTCTTTGGGGATTTGAGGGACGAGGCAGCCCGGGTGGGGCTTAATCGTTTATTGGAGAGCAATGCATCGGAGCCGGTAAAAAACAGGGCCCGGCTCATCCTTTCCTACATGGAGGTCCCCCGCTTTGACACCCTCCAGGACCGCTTTACCTACGCCGAGGTCATAGGGGATCCCTTTCTCTTCCGGGATGTCCATGTGATCTGGCGGGGCATGGCCAGCAATTTGCTGGTGGAGCATAACCGGACCAGCTTCGATTTTCTCGTGGGCTTTGACACCTATAGGATAGTCGAGGGGATAGTCCAGGTGGATTACGATTTTGCCATCCCCGTAAACCCCGACAGGCCCCTGGAAATTCTGGGCAGGGTGATCCCCCTCTCGGGGGAGATCCCGGGGATCCGCATCCAGGGGGTCGCCCTCAATCAGGCGGGGATGCTGGACCAGATAAGGCAGCCATGAGGGCGGTGATCCAGCGGGTACGGAATGCCTCGGTGGAGACCGGGGGGCAGATTGGGGGCAGCATAGAGAGGGGGCTCCTGGTCTACCTGGGGGTGGCCGCCGAAGACAGCGAAAAAGAGGCCCTCTGGATGGCCGAAAAAACCGCCTCTTTAAGGATCTTTGACGACCCCCAGGGAAAAATGAATCTTTCGTTAATAGATATTTACCAGGAAGAAGGGGCTAAGACCGGGGTCCTGGCGGTTTCCCAGTTTACCCTCTTGGGAGATGCCACCAAGGGCCGCCGACCCTACTACGGGGCCGCGGCGGGGCCCGACCTGGCCAGGGCCCTCTACGAATACTACATAGCCCGGATCCGGGCCCTGGGGCTCATCTGCGAGACCGGGGTCTTCCAGGCCCAGATGAAGGTGAGCTACACCAATGAAGGCCCGGTAACCATCATCCTGGATTCGGCCCTTAGAGAAAGTTAAAGAGGGTCGGGGACTTAAAATACTGCTCCGCATTAAAGGGATCCATAAGCTTCCCCATGGATTCCTTCAGCATGATAATCCGAATTATTTCCGCCGAAAGCTCCGCCGAGGGAACCACCTCGATCCGGGAATGAATTTCCGAAAGGGCAGGGGGGCTGACGGTGTCGGTGACAATTATTTTTTTGAGGAGCCCCTCTTCCATCAGCTTGTTTAAGCGCTGGGACGCCGGGGGCGAAAAGAGGGCATGGACGGCGATGATGTTTATTTCCTTGGGCTTCTGGGCACTTAAGGCCCGGATGAGACTCTCTACCGAAGAGGCCGTATCGACCTCGTCGTCGACGATCCAGAGGACCTTGCCCTCCACCGGTTCGGCAGAAAGGATGCTTATGGATTCGATGGTGTTTACCCGGAAGTAATCCCTCTGTTTGTGGGCTATGACCAGGGGGGACCCAAAGGAGTTGGCAAACTCCCGGGCCAGCTTTTCGCCCCCCGCATCGACGGAGCAGAAGGCCCAGTTTGGACGAACCTCTTCTTCCAGGGTTTTTAGATCCCGGATATAGGTGTCGCAGAGGTAGCGTTTTAGAAGGTTCAGGGCCGGGATATCGTCCATGGTGCACACGCTTGGGTCCAGCATGGAGACCGATTTATTTGAATGGAGCTGATAGGTAATAACATGGCGGACCCCCAGGCTGGCCAGGATCTTAAAATGCATCCAAAGGCCCACGGAGTTCCGTCTGGTGGTCCGGTCGGACCGGGAACAGGAGATATAGGGTTCAAAGACTATGATATCCTCTACCTGGGAGCGCTTTAGGGCATCTACGGTGTGGTAAAGTTCAATCTTTGCCTCGTCCAGGCCTATCCCGGCATCATTATAACTGCAGCTGCTAAAGAGGATTACATCCTTTCCCCTGACAGACTGCTTGATGGCCACTTCCATTTCTCCGCTGGCAAAACGGTCGGTAACCAAAATGTCAACGGCATTAATCGTTTCGGCCATGGGGCTAAAACGAGGGATCCTTGTCAAATAATCCGTCACCCGGGATGCATAGTTATGCATGGAACGGGTTGCGGTGATGACAAAATCATTCATGGGATTCCTCCTTCCCGGCCCACTATAGCACTTTTGCAATCCTTAGCATAGGGTACAGGGAGCTTTGCTTGCCCTCATAATAAAATTGTGATACCCTAAAAAAAAGCAAAAAAACTTTGAAAAAATCGAAGTATTTTGCATCCTGGGGCCGTATAGGGAGGGGAGATACACAATGGCAAAGTCAAACGACGCGAAAGAAAAAATCAGGGCAACACCCCTGGCCTCTACGGAGGAAAAAGAAAAGGCTCTGGAGGCAGCACGGCTTCAGATCGAAAAGCAATACGGTTCGGGTTCCCTGATAAAACTGGGGGCCGGAAATAGCATGGCCGGCATAGAGGTGGTCCCTTCGGGTTCCATCCTGCTGGATGAGGCCCTGGGCATAGGGGGCTACCCCCGGGGAAGGATCATCGAGATCTACGGCCCCGAGTCTTCAGGGAAAACCACCCTGGCCCTCCATGCGGTGGCGGAGGCCCAGAAACTGGGGGGCATCGCCGCCTTCGTGGATGCCGAACATGCCCTGGACCCCATCTATGCCCGGAACCTGGGGGTTAATATCGACAACCTCTGGGTATCCCAGCCCGATTCGGGGGAGCAGGCCCTGGAGATAGCCGAAAGCCTGGTCCGTTCCGGGGCGGTGGATGTGATCGTCGTGGACTCCGTGGCGGCCCTGGTGCCCCAGGCAGAAATCAACGGCGACATGGGGGACGCCCAGATGGGGCTCCAAGCCCGGCTCATGAGCCAGGCCATGCGGAAGCTTACGGCCATCATAGGCAAGTCCCGGAGCATCATCATCTTTATTAACCAGATCCGCATGAAGATCGGGGTCATGTTCGGAAACCCCGAAACCACCACCGGAGGTAATGCCCTCAAGTTCTATTCCTCGGTACGCCTGGAGGTGCGGAAAACCGAAACCATCGAGGCAGGAAAGGACACCGATGCCATCGGTAACCGGATCAGGGTAAAGGTGGTAAAGAACAAGGTGGCCCCTCCCTTTAGAAGGGCCGAAATGGAGATCCTCTTTGGTAAGGGTATCTCTGCCGCCGGAAGCCTTTTGGATGCGGCGGTAAAGTACAATATCATCGACAAACGGGGGGCCTGGTACTCCTACGGGGAAGAGAAGGTGGGCCAGGGCCGGGACAGCGCCCGGGACTATATATCAGACAACGGCCCCTTTGCCGAAGAGGTGGAGGCCAAACTCCGAAAGCTCATGTTCCCCGACCGGGACCTAAGCGAGGCCAAGGAGCAAAAGCCCCGGACCAAGGAGGCCCCGGTCATGGCCTCGGCCCCCGCCCCGGCGGACAAGGATGAGGAAGAGCCGGAGGATATGCCCAGGCAGGGCAGTTCCCGGCAGTCCCGGAAAATCGCCGAGATGGCCCAGGATGAAAGCTTTGATTCAGAAGAGTCCGACGAGGGTCTATTCTAATGAGGGACCTGAGCCCCTGGTTGTCCTGGGGCTCGGCTCTAATCTGGGGGACTCGAAGAGCACCATCATACGGGCCCTGGTGGAGTTGCAGATCCATCTTAGGGGTCTGGGCTCCTCCTCCCTTTATCTGACCCAGCCCCTCCATGTAAGCGATCAAAACCCTTTCCTCAATGCCGCTGCGGCGGGCTACTATCCCGGGGGCCCTGGTGAAGAGTCAGCCAGGGAACTGCTCTCCCTCATCCAGGGCATAGAGGCCCGGCATGGGCGGGAGAGGACCAGGGAGCGGCCCAAAGGGGAGCGGACCCTGGACATAGACATCCTCCTCTTTGGAGATCTTGTCCTTGCTACAGCGGATCTCACCATTCCCCATGCCCTCCTCTGCGAGCGCCGGTTTGCCCTGGAACCCCTTGTAGAGCTGCTCCCGGAGGCCAGGGAACCCCAGGGGCAGAGGACCTATAGGGAGATCTGCCGGGGCCTCCCCGATCAGGGGGTAAAGCTTATGGAGCCTATCCCCTTGCGGATTAATATCTAAAAAGAGTAGACTGAGCATGATGGATGCAGCCTTCCTGGATACCCCCATAGATACCGAAGAGGGCCTTAGGGCCCCGGGCATACAAGCCGGAGGAATAAATGGGGGTCCCAATATCAAATTACACGAGTTTGAAGGTCCCCTGGATCTTCTGCTCTTTCTAATAAAAAAAAATGAGATAAACATCTACGACATCCCCATAGCCAAAATTACCGAGCAGTACCTGGACTACCTGGCAGAAGCCCAGGAGCTGGATTTAGAGGAGCTTTCGGAGTTTCAATCCATGGCTTCCACCCTGATCCTCATAAAATCCCGGATGCTCCTGCCGGCGGACTTAAGCTATACCGATGACGAAGAGGACCCCAGGCAGGAACTGGTAGAACGGCTCATCGAATACCAGAAGTTTAAAAAGCTCTCCACCCTGATGGAAGAAAAGGAAAGGGAAGCCGAATGGTTCATCGAAAGAAAGCGGCTCCAGCGGGCCCTTCCCTTTGACGACGAGGACCTCTGGGAAAAGGTTGATGTCTGGGATCTCCTCAGGGTCTTTGCCAAGTTTACCCCCAGCCTCTCCCAGGAGAGGATCATCGATCTCTATGAGGAAGTAACGGTGAACGAAAAAATCACCCTCCTCTTTGAGCTCCTGGAAGAAAGGGGGGAATGTGCCTTTACGGATTTAATTATTCGGACCGGCTCCATCCTCGATTTTGTCTGCGCCTTCCTGGCCCTCCTTGAAGCGGCCAAGCAGAACATGATATTTATTTTCCAAAACCGCATGTTCGGAGACATCATCATCCGAAACCATGAACTTCCACAGGAACTAGAGGAATGAACATAGATATAAGCAAAGAGACGGCCCTTATAGAAGCCATCCTTTTTTTGGAAGCTGAACCCCTGGACGAGGCAGGACTAGCCCGGATCTCGGGGCTCGGCAGGGAGCTGATAGAGGGCTGTCTTGCTAAGCTCCAGGAACGCTATGGGGCCATAGAGTCGGGGCTCGAACTTTCCAGGGTAGGGGGCGGAATTAGCATCACACCCAAGAAGGAACACTGGGAGGTCCTGAAGGAAAAGTACGGGAAGAAAAACGAATCCCGCCTTTCCAGGGCGGCCATGGAGACCCTGTCCATTATTGCCTATTCCCAGCCCATCACCCGGGCCGAAATCGAAGCCATCCGGGGGGTCCAGGCGGACAATATGATCCGCCTCCTCACAGAGAAGGATCTGATCCGGGAGATGGGCAAAAAGGACATCCCGGGGAAACCCACCCAGTACGGCACCACCAGGGAGTTCCTGAAAATTTTCCGCCTGGCAAGCATAGCGGACCTGCCAAGGCTTGATGAAAGTGAGGCCGAGCGCTTTGAGCTTGAACCGGAAATCTGATGAACAGGCCCCATCTTTAAGGCTTCAGGTCTACCTGGCCCAGGCAGGGATAGCATCCCGGAGGGCCGCTGAAAAGCTCATCGCCCAGGGAAGGATCAGCATCAACGGCACCACCGTTTCTGTCCCCGGCGAAAAGGTCCTTCCGGGGGATCGGGTATGCTTTGACGGCCAGGAAGTGACAAAGGAATCGAGGCTCCTCTACCTGGTCTTGCATAAGCCCCCCCTCTACCTCTGCAGTTCTTCGGACCCCCAGAACCGAAAACTGGCCCTGGAGCTTTTACCCCCCTGCCCGGAACGGCTCTACAGCGTGGGCCGGCTGGATTATCTTTCGTCGGGGCTCATCATGTTTACAAATGACGGGGCCTTTGCGGCCCTTTTGGGGCATCCCCGGCGGGAAATAGAGAAGGAGTACCTGGTAGAGGCCACGGGAACCATCCCCGACAGCCTGGGGGAGGAGTTTTCCCGGGGCATCACCATAGATGGGGTCCTCTATAAGGCAAAGTTTATCGAAAAAACGGGGCAAAAAACCCTAAGGGTTATCCTTTTGGAGGGGAAAAACCGGGAAATCCGCCGGGTTTTCTCCCATTTCCGCCTCCACCCCCGGCGGCTCCAGAGGATCCGCATAGGGCCCGTGGGTCTGGGAAACCTGGCGGAAGGGGCATCCCGGCCCCTCAGTGAGCAGGAACTCACCCTTCTCAGGGGTACATAATGCATGGAGGCAGCTATGGTAATCGCCATTGACGGACCCGCCGGGTCCGGTAAAAGCACCATCGCGAGGCTTCTCTCTGAACGGCTCGAGCCGCCAGGGAGCTTTACCTACATCAATTCGGGCTTTCTCTACCGGGCCATCACCCTGGGCTGTTTACGGGCGGGTATTAGCCCCAGCGAAGCCGACCGGGCCCTGGAATATGCCCGATCTGCAGGGATAGAAATCCAGGGGAAATCGGTTTTTCTAAACCAGGAAGATGTGACTGGGTTACTCCAAAATGATGAGATTGACCGGAATGCGGCTCTTTTTTCAGCCATCGTGCCCATACGCCATGTGGTAAATGACCTTATCCGCTCCATAGCCGGCTCCTACGGTCAAAGGGGCCTGGGGGTGGTGGTGGAGGGCCGGGATATGACCACCGTGGTCTTTCCCCAGGCGGAATACCGCTTTTACATCGATGCCTCTTCAGAGGCCCGGGCCAGGCGCCGCTTTGAGCAGGGAGTGTCTTCCTTAAGCCTCCAGGAGATTCAAAAGGCCATAGATGAGCGGGATGAGATAGACAAGAATAAGGCCGAAGGGAGCCTCGTACTGGCCCCCGGGGTGGTATACCTGGACACTTCGGACTTGACTGTTGATGCAGTTTATGAGAAATTAGTATTGACACTAAAAATTGAAGGAAAAAGCATGACCAGTAAGGAAGTGGGATCGGACACTGATCTGAAAGAGGGAAGCGAAGCAGTTCAAAGCCCGGCCGCAGGGGATAATAGCCAGATCCAATTACAGGAAGAATACCTAAAAAACCTCGAACAGATCGAAGAGGGTCAGATGATCGATGGTCATGTGATCCAGGTAACCCAGGATCAGGTTTTTATTAACATAGGCTACAAGTCCGAAGGTAAAATTCCCATCGCCGAATTTGTGGAGATCCCCAAAGAGGGGGACATAGTTTCGGTTATCCTGGTGACGAAAGAAAATAAATTCGGTGAGGTCATCGTTTCAAAACAGAAGGCGGATGTAAAAATATTCTGGAAAAATCTCCGGGATGCCTTTCAGGATCACACCGCTGTTGAGGGAACCATAGAAAAGCAGATCAAGGGGGGCTACGATGTCTTCCTGGGGGCCGATGTGCGGGCCTTCCTTCCCATCAGCCAATCGGATGTACAAAAGGTAGAGCGGCCGGAAAAACTCATAGGGGTAAAAACCAGTTTTTATGTGGAGCGTCTCTATTCGGACGGCAAGGTAAATGTGGTGGTGAACCGCCGCAAGTGGATGGAAGAAGAAATCGAACGGAAGCGGAGCGAGTTTTTTGCCAAGACCCAGATAGGGGCCGATGTAAACGGAGTGGTCAAAAGTTTTACCTCCTTTGGGGCCTTCATTGATCTGGGGGGCTTCGACGGCCTCCTCCATATAAACGACATGAGCTGGGGCCATGTAACGAGGCCCAAGGACTTCGTGCGGAAGGGCCAGGAAATTTTCTTAAAGGTCATACGCATAGACCCCGACGAAAAACGGATCAACCTTTCGATAAAACATTTTACCGAAGACCCCTGGGTTCACTTCGAGGACAAGTACCATGTCAACGATGTGGTAAAGGGAAAAATTACCAAGCTCACCGAGTTTGGTGCCTTCATCGAACTGGAAGAGGGGATAGAAGGGCTCGCCCATATCTCAGAATTTTCCTGGGTAAAGAAGGTGCAAAAACCCAGCGAACTGGTAAACATAGGCGATGTGGTAGAGTGCATGATCCTCGGCTATGACCTTCAAGCTGGAAGGGTTTCCCTGGGTCTTAAACAGGTTACCGCCAACCCCTGGGTAGAAATCGAAGAGAAGTTCCCCATAGGAACCAGGCTTACCCGCAAGGTGGTAAAGATCACCAACGCCGGGGCCTATGTAGAGCTGGACGAGGGCATAGAAGGGTTCCTCCACGTGGATGATTTCTCCTGGACCAAGAAGGTGAAGCATCCGGGGAGCGAAGTCCAGACCGGTCAAGAGATCGAAATAATGATCACCGCCATCGACAAGGATAACCGCAACATACGCCTGGGGATTAAGCAGCTCTCTGAAGATCCCTGGCAGAGTTTTGCCAATACCTACAGGCCCGGGAGCCTGGTGGAGGGCGAAGTTTCTTCCATCACCGATTTTGGGGTCTTCCTGAGGGTCCCCGGCGGCATAGAGGGGCTCATCCATAAATCCAATCTAAGCGAAACCCGGGAAGAAAGCCCCGAAGAGGCCCTCAAGAAATACAAAGAGGGTGACAAGCTTAGTGCGGTGATCCTGGAAATACAGCCGGACAAACAGAAGGTTGCCTTCTCCATTAGGGACTACCAGAAGAAGGTTCAGCAAGATGAGCTTTCCAGGTATATGTCCGCCGACGAATCAGACGATTCCACCTACACCCTGGGGGATTTCTTAAAATCCAAAGAATCCGGGGAGTAGGAGCCTAAATTTTACTTACATCTATGCTGTCGTCTATCGACGTCCAAAAATTTAACACCTTAATTGAGACGAATGCCTTAATCAATTCCAAGTATGCGGATCTTAATTCCCTGCTTACCCAAATTCTCGAATCCGCCAGCCGCCTCTGCGAGGGGGAATCTACCAGCCTCCTCCTGGTAAACCAGGAAACCCAGGAACTCTATTTTGAGATTTTCCTTGGGGGAGCTTCGGCAAAAGATTCGGCGGAGGTTAGTTCCTACACCATCAAAATGGGGGAGGGCATAGCCGGCTGGGTGGCCATGCACAACCGATCTATTATCATGAATGACCCAGAAAGCGATAACCGCCACTCCAGCGACGCCCTTAAGCAGGCCAACTTTCCTTCCCGGGCCATCCTGGCGGTGCCCATGCGGGTTAAGGATGAATGCCTGGGGGTCATAGAGATCATCAACAAGAAGGGGGGCAAGGATTTTACCCAGGAGGATCTATCCTGGCTGGAAATTTTTGCCACCCAGGCAGGGATTGCGGTGGCCAATGCCCGGAACATGCAGAAGGCCCAGGTCAAGATAGAACAGCTCCACGAAGGGATAATCCCCGAGCGGGTGGAAGTAATTGCCAAAAACCCGGTGATAAAAGAAAAACTTGAAATCGTCGACCGGGTGGCCAAGACCGATTCTTCGGTCCTTATCCTGGGCGAAAGCGGGGTAGGGAAGGAAGTCTTTGCCGAACAGATCCACATTAAGAGCAACAGGAGCCGCAAGCCCTTTGTAAAGGTAAGCTGCGCCGCCATTCCCGAAGGGCTCCTGGAAAGCGAACTCTTTGGCCACGTTAAGGGGGCCTTTACCAGTGCCATCGCATCCCGCCATGGCCGCTTTGAAACCGCCGACGGGGGCACTATTTTTCTGGACGAAATTGCAGAGCTCCCCCTGGCCCTTCAGGCCAAACTATTAAGGGTCATACAGGAAAAAACCTTCGAAAAGGTTGGTTCGGATACCACGATTACCGTCAATGTCCGCATCCTGGCGGCGACCAACAGGGACATAGAAAAACAGGTAGAGAAGGGGGAGTTCCGAAGCGATCTTTACTATCGCCTTAATGTGCTGCCCCTTTACATACCCCCCCTAAGGCAGAGGCCCGAAGACATTCCGGCCCTGGCAGATTTCTTTTTGTCCAAGAGCATAAAAAAAACCCAAAACCACTTTGACGGCTTTACCCAGGAAGCTCTGGAAACCATGTTGAGCTACCCCTGGCCCGGGAATGTCCGGGAACTGGAAAACTGCATAGAACGGGCCTGTGTGATAGGCCGGGGCAGGGTAATCGAGGCGGAGGATCTTTTTTTGACAACCTCATCCCCTACGGAGCTTTCTGCCCCCACTGCCAGTACCGGCAACAGGAGCCTCAAGAATGCCGAAAATATATTCAGGACCCGTTTTATTAGCCAGGTCCTAAGCGAACATAACTGGAACCAAACCGATACGGCCAAGGCCCTGAACATACAGAGGACCTACCTGTCCAGGTTGATTAAAGAATTGGAAATAATTAATCCCAAGGAGGAATAACATGTCTTCAGCTAAAGAAGCACCGAAATCCGGTGCCAGCGATA
>WRMC01000018.1 GCA_009777335.1 Treponema sp.
TAATACTTCATTTCTCACAGGATCTGTCCAAACTGATCTTTTCCATCGTTCTCCAGCACCACATTTCAAAACATTTCAGGTGTTTCTGATCTACTGTCCGAAGCGTCCAAGTTTCAGCACCATATAAAGACATGCTCCAAATGTAGCATTTTACTAGTTTCTTCCTCAATTTTAAGTCCAGTGTGCTAGTAAAAGGAGCCCTCTTCTTGTTGAATGCAGCTTTTGCCATAGCAATCCTAGATTTAATTTCACATGTACATCTTCCATCATTTTTTAATATGCTACCCAAATATTTAAAAGATTCCACATTCTGTAGTTGTTTTTGGTATATCATAATTTTTACTGGGAATAGTTGTCTTGAAATTCTCATTCCTTTTGTTTTTTCCACATTCATTTCCATTCCATATCATCTTCCAGTTTCAATTATTTTATCAATCATGTCCTGTAGCACCTTTTCTTCCTTAGCCAGTAACACAAGGTTTTCTACATATATCACAGTGTGAATGATTTGCCCGCCTATTTTGAAGTCTCCATACCCTACCAGAGTTTCCTTGCTAACGCATTCGCTGTGCAAGTTGAACAGAATTGGTGACAAACAGCATCCTTGTCTTACCCCTCTTCCAATCTTCACACTTCTTGTCTCCCCTCGGTTCAGTCGTACTTTAACACTCTGAGCCATGTACAAGTTGCTAATCAATCTTCTTTCACGCCAGTCATTACCATTTAAATTTAGGATCTGCATTAATTATTGTACAGTGAAATATTTAAGACAAGATGTAAATAAAATTTCTCAACTTCTAAAACAAATTCCCCCCCCCCCCCCCCTATCGACAATGCGCCCCACTCTTAGTTAATGTTCATTTAAATAATCCTGTTTATTTCCTAAATTCTAAAATTAAACCTAAAATACGGAGGATAAGTAAATGAAGATAAAATACCTACCCCTGGTTCTTTTATGTGGAATGATAGTTTTATCCTGCGACAATGGTGCTACCAGTACCAATGGTACCGACGATGGGTCCAATCCTAACGGATCCTGGAGGGATGCAACAATTAGCACGTTTAACGGCGATATATATGGTTTCGCCTACGGAAACGACACCTTTGTCGCCGTAGGAGGTTCTACCGGCAATCCGCAAATTGCCCGCTCGACAAACAACGGCACAAGCTGGACAGTCATCAATATAGAGAGTCAAACTGGATCAGGAAACAATCCATCTGCCATCGCCTTTGGAAATGGCAAATTTATCACTATGGGATCATTACTTCAAGCTCATTGGTCGACAGACGGTGCAGGCTGGACGGATGTAGGATCTTATTATATTGGGCAATGTATAATCCATAATGATGGTGTATTTATAATTGGTCGCGATAGCGGAGTAGATCGCTTACTGGATACCAGTGATACCTGGGAGTCTGTTAATATGGGGAGTATTTATCATGATACTCGTATTCGGAATATTGCTTATGGTGAAGGAACTTTTCTTACTGTTGGAGGTGTAGTTTTTAATAACAATCAGCGAATGGCCCGCTCCACAAACAAGGGCGCAAGCTGGACAGAAGTTACCGATAGCACCCTCGGAACCATCCTCGGAAACAATAACATTCAATCGATGGCTTATGGTGAAGGAACTTTTATTGCCGTAGGAGATGGGGGTAAAGTGGTCCGCTCCACAGACAAGGGCGAAAGCTGGACAGAAATTACCAGTGCCACCTTCGGCACCAGTGACTTCCGGACCATCGCATACGGAAAGGGGATCTTCATTGCCGGGGGAGATGACGGCAAGATGGTCAGTTCAACCGACAATGGTAGCACCTGGACAATCGTATCGAATAACACCACCGGCGATCATATTCATCACATTTTTTTTGGCAATGATAGATTTTTGGCCACCGGGTGGACTCCGGGGGGCGGAAAAATAGCGATATTGACGGTTAATTAATTCACTGTCACACTAGGGCGACGGTCACCCATTTATCCTAGTGGTCTCACGTACTGGACCTACACAATATATAGTGGTGTCTTCCGCTAGGGTGCCACCCTAATCTGGGGCCAGATAGCCGGGGTCTCTTGGCCGAGTCGCCAGAACCCAACCGAGCGGACCCCCATGTCTCTGTACATCTGGAGCCGGGCAGAAAGGGAATACTCATCCTCGTAGTACACCGTCATGTCAACCTGGGTGCTGTATCTAAAGTGGGGGACTCCGTTGTCCCGGCCCACTTCGGTGATTCCCTCTTCCCTCATGATGGTTTCGATCCCTGAGTGAATAAAGGCCATGTTGGGGCTTAGGTTTCCCCAGCGGCGGCCGTAAAAGGGGAGCCCCATGATTAACTTTTCACTCCCTATGGTATCCAGGGCGTAGCGGGCGACCCGCTGACTCCAGCCCATGGAGGCGATGGGGCCGGGGGCACTGGTGGACCAATGCTCATCGTAGGCCATGACCAGCATACGGTCTACGATGGGAAGAATTCGTGCGTAATCGTAGACATCGTTTTGCAGGGTCCTGACCCTGGCGGCGATAGCAACGCTTAGCATCTGATCGGGCCTAAGACCGGCCCTTAATTCTCTCAGGAAGGAGATGTAGGCCCCGCTGCTTTGGGGGGGTACATTTTCAAAGTTTATCTGCAGTCCATCGTAGGGTGCTGATGCTTCCAGGAGGGTTCTTATGAGGGCTTCCCGCTCGGGCCTTCCCTCTAACAGGATGAAGTAGGTGACGGCCCGGCCGGTGCTGGCGGCCACCAGGTGCTTCCGGCCCGGGAAGTGGGCGATGTTGACAAAGTTGGGGATCCCCACCAGGTTGCCGTAGGAATCCACATCGGCCCCAAAGTAGGCTATGTCGGTGAGGGGTAAGCTTAAGTCCAGGGCGAACTCCCTCCCGGCCACCAGGTAGGCCCAGACTTCGTCAAAGGCAGTAACAGGAAGATCCTGATTAGGGGGCGGCAGAGTAAAGGGGGCTGTAGATTTGGAGGGCCCGGAAACACAGGAAAGAAAAAATATAAGGAGGAGGCTCGATACAAGGGCCCTGAGCAAGGGGTTCTGGCTTTTTTGTTTCATCCTTTGTTCATATAACAAGGGATGACTATATGCAAGGCCCTTTTTAGGGCCCCTTTTTAGAGCTCCTTTTTAGAGCCCCTTTCCAGGGCTCGGATAAACTGGTATTACTATATTTATCTTGATTACTTCAACATGGTTAGAAAAAGTTTTTAAAAGACCCCTTCTTATCGTCCTTATCACCGGGATAATCACGGTCTTTTTTGCCCTCCAGCTGCCCAGGGCAGAACTGGACAATAACAATCTCCGTTTTATGCCCCCCGATGACCAGGCCCTTCTGACCAGCCAGTACATAGATGATAACTTTGGCTCCTCCTTTTTCATCCTGGTAGCCTTCCAGCGCCATGAAGGGGATGTTTTTGATCCCCCCTTCCTCCATCGGATTAGGGAATTTGTGGAGGTCATCGAAGACTATGAAATTACCGGGAATGTAGATTCCCTGGTTTCATCCCAATACATATATTCCCAATTTGATTCCTGGGGCTACGAAACCCTGGTGGTAGAACCCTTAAGCCCCCTGGATGGCCCTCCCCTGGAAGCAGATGCCCTAAGGCAGCGGCTCCTGTCCTGGGACATATACCAGCGCTCCCTGGTTTCCGATGATTTTAGGGCCACCCAAATCCTTATTCCCCTTAACATAAGCAACGAGCAGGCCAGCCGCCCGGAAATTATTAGTAGTTTTATCGAAATTCGGGATCTGGCCAAGGATATGTTTTCTGACCAGGCCGAAGTCTATGTGACCGGTCTCCCCATAATTACGGCGGTGATCAATGAAGCTATGACCAGGGATTTGGTCGTTATGATTCCCCTGGTGGTGCTTCTTGTGCTGGTGATGCTCTTTTTTAGCTTCCGTGAAGCCTATATGGTCTTCCTGCCCCTCGTCTCGGTGCTCCTGGGGGTAATCTGGAGCATGGGGGCCATGCCCCTCTTTGGGGTAAAGCTTTCGGTGGTTTCCACGGTCCTGCCGGTGATCCTGGTGGCGGTTGGGAGTGCCTATAGCATCCATCTGGTGACCCACTACCGCCACCTGAGGGCCCAGGTTCTGGCAGATGCCCAGGAAGAGGGGGCGGCTACCCATAGGGCCATGGTCCTTGGGACCCTGCAAAAGATCGCCAAACCCGTTTCCTTGGCCGCCCTGACCACCATGGCCGGGTTTATATCCTTTGCCTTTACCACCGTGATCCCCATTCGGGAGTTCGGTCTCTTTGCCACCTTCGGAGTTTTCGTCAGCTGCCTTCTGGCCCTGAGCCTGGTTCCCGCCCTCTTACTCTTAAAGGGGGGGAGGACCCAGGTCAAGGGGAGTTCCCCCCAAGGGGATATACGATGGGGGCCAGCGGATATCTTCACCAAAATTCTCAATAAAAAGGCAGGGAATTTTATAGTCCTTATATGTGTATTAGCTCTCTCTGCCTGGGGGGCTTCCCGCCTGGTCATTGATAATATATTCATTGAATACTTTAGGCCCAATTCGGAAATTGCTTTATCCGACCGGTTTATCCGGGAGCACTTTGGGGGTTCTAAGGTCCTCAGCATCATGGTGGAGGCAGGGACCAGCGAAGAGCTCCTTAGACCCGAGGCCCTGGGGGCCCTGGATAGATTCAGCCTTTACTTTGAAGAAGAGCTGGAAGAGGTGGGGAAGATCATGGGCTTTACCGATCTCATCAAAAGGATCAATCAGGTCTTAAATGCCCATGAAGACCCCGAGGGTCTCTCCAGGCGGACCCTTCCCGATGACAGTATGAGTTTTTTTAACTCCGGAGGTTTTGGCTTTGGTTTTTTCGATGATGTAGATGATTTCGATGACATAGAAGAGGCCTTCCCCTGGGATCTGGAGACCCCCCTGGCTCCGGAACCCTATCCTCCCCTGGAGCCCCCAGACCCTGAAGAAGGAAGGGCCTATTACGAAATCCCCACCGACCCGGAACGCTATGGTGTTTTAAGTTCCCATGATCTGGGGGCCCTTATTTCCAGCTACCTCCTCTTGCTTTCGGGGAACATAGATTCCTATGCCAACGATCCCCTGGAGCCCAGGGCCATCAAGACCACGGTCCAGTTACGGACCCTGGGGAACATAGATACCGACCGGGTGGTGGGCCTCATGGAGGACTACATCGAAGAGCATTTTCCTCCGGACCTGACTGTTACCATAGGGGGCAGTGCCCTGGTGGAAAGCTCCCTTAACCGCCTGGTGGTGGAGTCCCAGGTTATATCCCTACTGATTTCTATCCTGGTGGTCTTTTTTATCATCTCCATCTCTAATCGGTCTTTAAAGTCGGGGCTCCTGGGCATAGCCCCCCTGTCGGTCTGCATCCTTATTAACTTTGGGGTCATGGGCTTTGCGGGGATTACCCTCAACATAGGGACCTCCATGATGGCCAGCCTCTGTGTTGGCATAGGAATTGACTATGCCATACACTTCATGGAAGCTTACAAGAGGGAGTATGCCATGGGAGGGAACTTTTTAATCCGGGCCTATGCTTCTTCGGGGAGGGCCATCTGTATCAACGCCCTTTCGGTGGGAGCCGGCTTTGGGGTCCTCATGCTTTCCCAGTTCGTCATGCTCCAGGACCTGGGGCTCCTTATTGCCATTACCATGGCCTCCAGTGCCCTGGTGAGCCTGACGGTTCTGCCCCTCCTTCTATCGATCTTTAAACCGAAATTTATTCTAAGGGAGACGCAGCAGTGAAAAAGATCCTCACCCTCCTCATGTTTGTTTTTGTTATCTGGACCCCGGTCTTCGCCCAGGATGCCCTCGCAATCGTGGAAAGATCCAGGAGCCGCATCCAGGCGGAAAGCACCAGCATCCGGTACAGGATCGTCATACAGCCCAGAACGGGGGCGGCCAGCGAACGGGTCATTGATCAGTATTCCAAGCGGGACCCCCAGGGGAACATGAGATCCCTGGTGGTCTTCCAAGCCCCCGCCACGGTGGCGGGAACCCGGTTCTTAAGCATCGAAAACCCCGGCAGGGCCAACGACCAGTGGATCTTCCTTCCCAGCCTGGGCCGGATTCGGCGCATCGCCGCCGCCGAGGGTTCGAGCAGTTTCATAGGGGACTTCTCCTACGACGACATATCTTCGGCCGACAGAAAAAGTGATCTGGACCGCCACCGGGTCCTCAGGGAAGAGGCTTATCTTAACCTTCCCTGTTATGTCATCGAGTCTATTCCCCTGGAGAGCAGTTACCAATATTCTATGATGATCCAATGGATCGATCAGGAAAACTATATTACCCGAAAGATCGAACTCTATGATCGCCGGGGGACCCTGGTAAAGGTCCTGGAAATTCTGGAACTCAGCGAAGTCCAGGGAAGGCTCAGCCCCTCGGTGACCCGGATGAGCACCCTGGCTGCCGGGACCTCTACGACCCTCCATGTTGTCAACCTCCGGTATGATGATCCCATCCCCGAGTCAGCCTTTACCACCGGTTTTTTGGAAACCGGGAGGTGGTAGTCCCATGGCGCACCGGGTCATAGACCTTCACTGTGATACGGTCCATCACCTGATGGCCAAGAAGGACTTGGGGCTTAGCTGTAAGGAAGCCCATGTGGATCTTCCCCGGCTGAAGGCCGGCAATGTGGCCCTCCAGGTCTTTGCGGCCTATGTGCCCCCCCGGACAGCCCAGCCCTTCGCCTATGCCCTGGAGCGGTTGGATGCCATCGCCGCCTTCGCCGCTTCCCATGAGGACCTAAGCATGGTCCAGGGGGCCGGTGAAGTCAGGGAGGCCCTGGGGGGCAATAAGACGGCTATCATGTTGTCTGTAGAAAACGGCCTTGCCATAGAAGAGGATCTGGAGAAGCTCACCGAGCTTCGGCGCCGGGGGGTCCGGATCCTCACCCTGGTCCATTCAGAGCACCTTAACTGGGTTGCCTCGGCCACCGACAGCAGACCCTTTAACCCCGATAGTCAGGGGAAGGGCCTTAGCCCCTGGGGCCGGGACCTTATCGCCGCCATGGAAGCCCTGGGCATGATCCCTGACCTTTCCCATGCCTCCGAAGCGGCCTTCTGGGAGGTCCTTGAATGTGCTGCCTTGCCCCCCATAGCCTCCCATTCTTGCGCCTACCAGCTCTGCGGAGCCCAGAGGAACCTTAAGGATGATCAAATAAAAGCCCTCGCCAAGGCAGGGGGGATAGTGGGGCTCAACTTTTTTTCTGCCTTTCTCAGCGAAGAATATGAAGCCGACTTTGAAAAACACCCCAGTCAAAAATCCAAGACCCCCATTCCGGTGCCCTTTAGCCTTCTTTGTGACCATGCGGAACATATTATTTCCGTGGGAGGGGAGGATATCCTGGCCCTGGGGGCCGATTTTGACGGTATTTCGGCCCTCCCCGAGGGCATAGGGGGTTGTGATGTCTATCCCCTTCTGGAAGAAGAGTTCCGTGCCCGGGGATACAGCGAAGAGAGGATAGTAAAAATCTTTTCGGGGAACTTCCTCAGGGTCCTGGATGCCTGGGAAGGGATACATCCAAAATCATCATAGACAATTACCGAAAATAATCCGATAATTAAAGCAAGAAACCTACCAGAATTAGGATTTTTTTACTATAATGGAGATAAGGGTATAGTAAGGAGTAGATGATGCGATTGATAACAAGAGGCGACTTTGATGGTCTGGCCTGCGGTGCCCTTTTAGTTGCCTTAGATTTGGTAGATGAATGGCTCTTTGTCCATCCCAAGGATATCCAGGACGGTCTGGTCAAGGCTACCGAAAACGACATAGTTGCCAATGTCCCCTATATTCAAGGCTGCGGTCTCTGGTTTGATCATCATTCCAGCGAAGATGAACGGGTAGGTTTTGCCTTTACTTTTCAGGGCCTATACAAGCTGGCTCCTAGCTGTGCCCGGGTAATCAACGACTATTACCAGGGGGATACCCGGCTCGCCCCCTTTACCGAAATGCTTAAATACGTAGATAAATTGGATTCTGCCAATCTTACGATAGATGAAATTATGAACCCCGGGGGCTGGGTCCTGCTGGGTTTTATTGCCGATCCCCGGACCGGTCTGGGGCGCTTTCGAAACTTTACGATATCAAACCTGGACCTCATGCTCATCCTTTCGCAGAACATGAGCAGGCCCATAGAAGAGATCCTGGCCCTGCCGGACGTAAAGGAAAGGATCGATGTCTATTACGATCAGCACCACAAGTTTATCGATATGGTTCGCACCCATTCCAGAATAGACGGGAATGCGGTGTACATCGATCTTCGGGGGGTGGAAACCATTTATTCGGGGAACCGCTTTCTCTTGTATACGGTCTTTCCAGAGCAGAACATTTCGGTCTGGGTGGTCGAGGGCAGACAGGGGCTTAACACGGCCATCACCGTGGGCTACAGCATCATCAACAAGTCGGCCACGGTAGACGTGGGGAGCCTGATGCTCAAATACGGCGGGGGAGGCCATAGGGCCGTAGGCACCTGCCAGGTTCCCATAGAGGACACGGACCGGATCATTTCAGAAATTCTGGAAGCGGTGCGTTAAAAATTAATCGTCTGTACATAATCCTCGTAGACCCTGCGGGCCCCCCGGGCTTCGTCCAGGGCGCGGCTTATCCGGCTATTCAGCTCATCGATCTCCGAGTCTAACTGGGACATGCGGCGCAGGTACTCCTCGCTTAAGGGAAGCCCCGGGCCCACGGCCTCCAGATTGCTTCGGATACGGCCCTGTTCAGCCGTAAGCCGGCTCATCTGGGCCGTTAGATCCCTATGCTGGCTGTCCAGCTGGTCCGCAGCCCGGCGCAGTTCTATGGCCCGGGTAAGGGCGTTTCGAACCTCCGCCGAAATTTCCTGGTTGGTGGACAAGCTTAAAAATGCTTCGGGGCCTATTTGACTTAGGGTGATCCTCTCCGACAGGGGTATCTCTTCCCGGACCCTGTAGGTCACGGTTTCCATGGGAGGAAGGCTAAGGTTAAAACGATAGAGATCACTGGTCCGCTCATCGTAGGATTCTGGACTTACCAGGAGGGTCCCCTGGGTGATGCCGTGTTCGATAATCAGGCGCTTTTGCTCCCCCGAAGCATTTCGCAGGGTATAGTCCCAGTCGTAGCTCTGCCGCCGGCTGATGGTCATGACCCCCCCGGAAACAGTCACCCCCGTGATGTAGCGGAGCCCCGAAGAGCTGACAAAGCCGGTGACGCTTAGGTCCTCCCCATAGGAGATAAGCCGCCGGTCGTTCTCCGGGAGGAAATCCATCAGGGCATCTCCCCCATAGGTACCCCCGTCAAAGACCGTGATGGGCCCTGCCGGAAGGGCGAGACCTAAGGTGTTATGGAGCTCTACGCTGATATGGGGATGTATGGTAGACCGGCTCGAGACAGCCCTGGGGCCCGAAAACACGAGGGTCCTTTGGGCTTCCAGGTTTCCCTGGACCAGGGGGAACATAGCTCCCTGGCGGCCCCCCATGTTCACCGGATAGGGGAGGGTAAATTCAAACTGGTCCCCCGCGGCCTGGGCCTGAGCTGTCTGGAGCTGGCCTCCCCCCAGGACTTCCCTGCCCTGGTCTGCTTCGGCGGATCGGGATCGGGCAAAGAGTATTGAATCTTCCATCATCATCATTTCTGACTGGACCCTGGGGGCAGCAGCGGGGGCGACCCCCGAAGTATGGGTCACCGCATCGGCGGTACCGGCTATGGCCAGGGGAAGGGTGGGCCGAAAGACCCTGTAGGGGGGATAGAGCTGCTGTATAAAGGAAACAGGCCGGCCGCTGACAAGAGAGAGCTCCACGTTCTCCCAGGGGCTGTCGCTGTCATTGTCGATGATGGCCCAACCCTGCAGGAAGGGCTGGGGGCCCGAGAGATCGAGCCGGTAGGAAACCTTCCAAACGGCGGTAGGAAGGATATAGCTTAATGAGACGGGGCGGCTCCCCGTCCCATCCAGGCGAAGGCGGAA
The DNA here is from genome assembly GCA_009777335.1 of Treponema sp. Classification (GTDB taxonomy): domain Bacteria; phylum Spirochaetota; class Spirochaetia; order Treponematales; family Breznakiellaceae; genus WRKT01. The sequence goes on from WRMC01000018.1 coordinate 9,940, forward strand.
GTTCCGTACAGAGGAATCCCTGGAATCGGAAAGCAGCTCCAGGGCCAGGTTAAGGTCCGCATTGATGGCAGGATCGCTAAAGCGAAAGGAGATGATTTCATCCACTGGGATGGACCGGATCCCCTGGGCCGTCAGGAGCCCCAGATAGGGCTGGGGAAGGGAGTTGCCAAAGGGCGTAATATGCCCCTGTTGCCGGTACTCCAGGGTGAGGATCCGTCCCCGGATGAGTTCCCCCGTGTCTAGTTCTACTTCCTGGCCCCTCTGGCTTAAAAAGATCTCCGCCATGGTGGGGTTCCCCGAGAGGTCCACCCTGAGGGAACGCAGGCGTCTCCAAAGACCCCCTTCGGCGTCGTAGATTAATGAGGGGGACCTTGATGCGGGGTCATGGAGGACCAGGGAGGCCAGCACATCATTGACCCCCTCGGCATCAAAGGCGAGGTCTATGTCAGCGGGCCCCGAAAGGGTGCCGCCATGTTCGAAGTATCCCACCCCCGAGGAGTAAAGGCTTATACGCCGCAGGGGCAGGGTAGGACGGGATAGTTCCCGTATGGCCTGGGCCTCCAGGGAAAACCCAAGAAGAAATAAACCCAGGAGGGTCCAGGACCATTTCATTTAATATGCTCCAGCTGCAGGGTCTTGGTGGTTTGATCACAGACCTCTGGGGGTCCGTAATACTGGATGGCTCCGGGGTAATGGAAGGAGGTTTCCAGGGCCCAGGCATCCCTCTGACGGGCAAAGGTCTTAAAGGGGGCCCCCTCCAGTTCCACCAGGGCCTTTCTAATCACCGGCTTTTTTGAGCCGTGACGCTGTTCCAGGTTCATCATCATGGTCAGGGGGACCCCGCCGGCCACCCAGTCCTTGGCATCGGCCACCAGGTTCTTGACGCTGGAGATATAGCCCGTGAGCCCCCCGGCGATGAGCACGAAGGCCCCGTAACCCAGGGTATAGCAGTAGTCGGTGTCAAAGTTGGAGGGGAAGGCACAGCGGCCCTCGTAGCCAAAAAAATGGCCCAGGGCAGAGAAGCGGCCCTTATAGGTCCCTTCCTGTTTCAACATAGAGAGCCGGGCCTTAACCATGCTGATAAGGAGCTTTTCTGTTTCGATAAGGGATACCTGGACATTTCCGTGGGGGTCCCGATCGGCAAGAAACTCCTTGGCAAATTGGGGGGGCATGGAGTTAAAAAATTGATAGGAATCGGCACTTATTTTCTTTTGGAGCCAGCTTAGCTGTTCTTCAAAAAAGTGCAGGGCCGCGAATTCTGCTTCATGTCCGGCCATGACATCATTTAATTCGCTGATGAGTTTTTTCATCTCAGGGACAAATTCCACCAGACCCTCGGGGATAAGGACCACCCCAAAGTTTTCGTTTTTATCGGCCCGCTTTACTATGGAATCGCAGATCTGATTGATGATGGCCTCCAGGGACATCTTCTTTGCTTCAACTTCCTCAGAGATGATGCAAACGTTGGGCTGGGTCTGGAGGGCACATTCCAGGGCTATATGGCTGGCAGCCCGGCCCATGAGCTTGATAAAGTGCCAGTATTTTTTTGCACTGTTGGCATCCCGGCAGATGTTGCCGATAAGCTCCGAGTAGGTCTTGCAGGCCGTATCAAAGCCGAAGGAAGTTTCAATGTGTTCGTTTTTTAAATCCCCGTCTATGGTCTTGGGACAGCCTATGACCTGGATATCTTCCCCTTTTTCGATAAAGTACTCGGCCAGAAGGGCAGCATTGGTGTTGGAGTCATCCCCTCCTATGATTACAATGGCCTTAAGACCCAGGGCCTTGGCATTTTTTAGGGAGGCCGCAAACTGCTCGGGGCTCTCTATCTTGGTGCGGCCCGATCCTATGATGTCAAAGCCCCCGGTGTTTCGGTACTCTTCTATGATTTCCCCCGTAAGTTCTATGTACTTGTTTTCCAGGAGCCCCGCGGGGCCCTCCAGGTAGCCGTAGAGCTTCGAGGCGGGGTTAGCTTTTTTGAGGCCGTCAAAGATCCCGGCGATTACGTTATGGCCCCCCGGTGCCTGACCCCCCGATAGGATCAGGGCCACCTTGAGTTCGGCCCCCATGCCTGCCATGGTCCCCTTGGTAAAGGTGGCCAGGGGCTTCCCGTAAGTATGCTTGAAAATATCCTTAAGGGCCTCCTGGTCCGAGATGGCTTCGGTGGGCTCCCCAAAGTTCAGGGCTATGTCACGAATATCTCCCGAAAGGCTGGCAGGCAGTTTGGGTTTATAGGTGTAGCGGACCTTTTGTAGAATCGAAATTTCCATCTTCATCCTCCATTTCTAAAAAATTTTAATATATAGTAGTGCCGGTGAACTCTTGGCCCAGGAGGATCTTCTTTAGGTTGGCCAGATCCCTTCCGGCGGCGCAGATCACCTTAAGGCCCATCCGGGCGGCATGCTTACTGGCAATGGGGTCAAAGGGCAGGTTTTTCCCCGGCACCCATTCATCCCCCACCATGGCACAGAAGTCGGCCCAGGAGATGCTGTCTATGGGCTTGGCATCGGGGTTGAGTTTTGGGTCATCGGTGTATACTTTTTCGATATTCGAGAGGTTTAAGACCCCGTCGGCTTGGAAGCGCTCGGCCAGGAGAACCGCATCGTAGTCCGATGAGAACCCGGGTTTCCAGCCCGCCGCCACCAGGACCCGCCCCATGAGGGGTTCCACCTGGGTGGGGTCATAGACCACATCCTGACTGCACCATTCGCCCATGACCGCCCGGACCAGCTGGGCATTAAGCCTGGTGGCCATGATCCCTATCCAGTCGGCCTGCTCATCTATGGGGGCTGCGACTAAAGAGCGGTAGGCCCCCTGCCAGGCCCGGGCGGGGCCTCCGCCCCCAACCACCAGGATAAAGCGGCGCTTCTCGTCCTGGGCCAGGATCTCCCCTATGAGGGCGGTGAAGTTCCGCAAAAACTCCTGGTCTACCCCCTCGGGGGCCACGATGGATCCCCCCAGGGAAATGACAGTAACCATAGCAGCTCCTTAAAAATTCATTCCTAGTATATATACATCCCGGTTATTGTAACACCACTCCAGAGGGAAGAATAGGACTCAATCCCCCCCGCGGCTTCTTCCCAGATGCTCTGTAAAGCGAAGTCTCTTTCCCGGCCAAGGGTTCTGCCCCAGGGGGTGATTTGTGTGAGGGGGCGTTCGGCCCGGGAAAAGGTGATCCGCTGGTTGTCCAGGTTGCCGAAGTAGTATTGAACATGATCTTCCCTAAGGAGGAAGTCATGGGGAGCAGAGCCGGCCCCCAGGGCGGGATCCACCGGGACCCAGCCAAAGCCGTCTATCCAGAACTCGGCCCAGTAATGGGGGAAGGTGTTCTGGTTCCGGTCCACCAGGACCCCGGCCACCGGAATGGCGGGGATATCCACCGCCCTGGCCAGGGCACAAAAGAGGAGGGCCCCCTGGTAACTGTCGGCCAATCCCTCTTCCAGGGCTTCCAGGACCCCGCCGCTCAGGGCCTCCCCCTGGATCCCCGCATTGTTGATGAGCCATTCATAGATCCGCTGGGCCCTCCCCTGGGGGAACCGTTCCAGCCGGGTAATCTGGGTTGCCAGGGCCCTGATGGAATCCTCATCTGAAGGGACAAGGGGGCTCGGCAGGGTATAGGCCGCCGAAATGGGGGAGGCCGTATTAAGCCGCGGGGGGGCCTGGTTTAGGATGTTGGTTTCTATGCTGTAGACCTCCGCCACATAGGAGACCCGGATGGTCCAGCCGCTTAAGGGGAGGGCATCGGTAAATTGAAAGAGGCTGGAACCCCGGTAATTCTCGATGAAGGGCGGCACGCTGCTATCCAGAAGCTGAACCCCCCTCTGGGAGGAAGATGTCACCGGCCGGGGAACCCAGGCATAGAGATCATTGGGGAGGCTCGTTTCGAGGAAGCGGAAATCCACCAGGTAGGAAAAGGCATAGCTCCGCTTGTCCCCATAGGTCTTGGTTCCCCCCATGCCGCTGACTTCAAAAAAGGCGGGCCGGGAGCTCCCCCGGCTGCCCACAAGCTCCAGGTTTCCGCTGGAAGCTCCGTCGGGTACCCGGACCCGGATTTCCCTTTCGCTCCAGAACTCGTAGCCAAAATCCAGGTCCTGGGCTTCTATCATCTCTGTGGCCAGTCCCGGTCCGGGGTTCCAGGTAAAGTAGACCCGGCTGGCATCCCTGGAGGAACCAAAGTTATTCCCCATGATGCTGATCAGGGTGCCCACGGGCCCCGAGGCGGGTTCAATGGAGCTGATTCGAATCTCGGTTCCGTCATAGGCCCCCAGGAGGGGTGTCGGGAGCCCGGTCTGGCTGGTAAAGAGGGCCCCATTGCTGCGGCTCCGTCCCCGGTGGATGCGGACCAGCCCCGCTTCACCGAACTCCGGGAGCCTTAAGGAGATCTCCGTGTCGGTCCAGTGGAGGTAGGCGCCGCTGGTGGGGGGAGTGCCGGCGATGGTGACAAAGGATTCGTTCCGGGTGTTTCCAAAACCACTGCCCCGGATGGTAATGGTATCCCCCATGGACCCTATCCGGGGATAGATGGAATGGATCTCAGGTCTGTTATCCCGGCAGGAGGTACAAAGCAAGAGGAACAGGATAATACCAAAGAGGGGGGCCTGGGCCCTGAGGGAAGGAGTCACGGGGATCCCTAGTCCCTGTCCCCCCTGGAGAGGGGATGGGCCTCTTCAAGGTAGGGTTCCAGGGTTAGGAGCACCTCGATGTGTTCCGAGTCCTGGGACATCATGGTGCCCAGGGGGAAGAAGAAGACGGGCTCCCCAAAGCGGAGGGGAATCATCTGCATGGTGGTCTGGTAATGCATCCCCTCTCCGGGGATGTTAATCCAAATCTGTCCCTGGGCCACCAGCATGTGCTGCCCCGAACTCTGCAGGAAGGGGGTAAACTGGACCACCACCACCAGGTTGGAGCCTACCAATTGGAGCCCCACGGGCCGGCCGGGGATGGTGACCCTGATGTTCTCAGAATCCCAGACCACCTGCTGGTTGTGTTCCAGGATACGGCTGATGATATGGATAACCACCGCCTGCTCCCTTAGGCCCGGAAGCTCATCCAGGGGGACTTCCTGGGCCGGAGCCAGCGACAGGGCCCATATGAACATAAGGGACCCCACGATGCCTTTATGGTGCCTCATCTCGAAGGGGAACTCCTGGAATAATCGGCCGCGTTAATGAGGGTAGGGGTCCCGGTGCGGGAAAAGCTCCGCGATTCGGGGAGGGGGATGATCATGAAGTCCCCATGCTCCTGGCTGGAGAGGAACTGCAAGACCCCGCTCATGTCCTGGATGGGAAAGACCCCATGGTCATCCAGGCCCATATCAAAGGCCGTAAAGGCCTGGGGATTTTCGAAGCTCTGTCTTTCCCCCGGGCGGAGGACAAAAAAGACCAGGGAGAAGATGAGGACAGCCAGGGCCGCCGCGGCGGGGAGGGGGACACTGAGGTTCCTCTTCCAGAAGCTCCCAGGGGCCCGGGGCTGGTCGATTACCAGACGGGGGGCGGTGAAGTCCTTCCAAACCCGCTCCTGGGCGGCAGTCAGGCCCTCGTCCCCCTCGCTCTGGAGGAAGGCCCCCAGGCGGCGGTAGGAATCCAGCTTGGCCTGGCATTGGGCACAGGTTTCCAGGTGGGCTTCAAGTTTTTCCTTCCAGGGGGAAGGAAGCTCCTGGTCGTGATAAAGTGAAATGAGCTGTACATCAGGGCACATGTATACCATCCTTGTCTATATCCCTATTCGGTATAAGGATCTCGGCCTTTAATAAACCAGCCAGGCGCTCCCGGGCCCGGAAGACCCGGACCTTTACGTTCCCTTCGCTGATTCCCAGGGACCGGCCAATTTCCTTATAATTTAACTCCCCGTACTCTTTGAGGATGAGGACCATCCTGAGGTTTTCGGGAAGTTTTTCCAGGGCCTCCCGGACCTCTTCTCGGGTTTCTTTTTTTATGAGGACATGTTCGGCGGTTTCTACGGTCCTTGTATCCTCCCTAAAGGCCTTCTGGTAGGCCTTCCGTTCCCGAACCTTTCGTTTGGCATAGTTCAGGGCCGCATTTTTAACCACCCGAATAAGCCAGTACTTGGCCTCGTCGGGGTTGGGAAAGACCATGTTTTTTTCGTAGAGACGAAAAAAGGCCTCCTGTGAAAGATCCTCAGCAGCTTCCTCGCTGTTGGTAATCCGATAGGAAACCCTGAACAGGATGGGGAATACCTTTTCGTAGAGTTTGCGAAATTCCCCCATGGCCGGCCCAGTGCTGTTCATACTATTAAACAATGTTTTTTCCTATTTGTTACAGGGAGGCCCGTTTCCAGGCGGTACCCTTGGGGCCGTCTTCCAGCAAGATCCCCTGGCTTTTTAACTGATCCCGTATTTCATCGGCCCGGGCAAAATTCTTGGCCCCCTTGGCCTGGTTCCGCTCCTGGATGAGTTCTTCGATCTGGGCGAGCAGGGCCGGATCTTCCCCCGCATTGGCATCGTAGACCGCCTCTTCTGCCAGGTTGAGCCCCAGGACCTGGTCCATGTCAAAGGCGGCGGCCAGGGCCTCCCGGGGCTCCACCTGGGGGTCCCGAATGAGCCCCCAGAGTTCTGCCAGGGCCCGGGGGCTGGAAAGGTCGTCCCCCAGGGCGGCATTAAAACGTTCCAGGTAGTCATTGGCGGGCCCCTGGCTCAGGTTTTCAGAGCCCAGGCTGGGGATATCATCGCAGAGGCTGGCCAGATGACGCAGCCTATCACCCAGGGAGCGGCGGGCGTTCTTGGCCCCTCCCAGGGCCTCCATAGAAAACTGGAGCTGGCTCCGGTAATGGCCCCCCAGCAGAAAGTAGCGGTAATCCAGGGGATGAAAGCCCTCGTCGATGAGGCTCTGGAGGGTCAGGAAACTCCCAGAGGACTTGGACATCTTGCCCCGGTCTATGACCAGGAACTCGTTATGGACCCAGTAGCTTACCCAAGGGCTCTTTCCGGTGGCCGATTCGGACTGGGCGATCTCATTGGTATGATGAACCGGGATATGATCGATTCCCCCCGCGTGGATATCAAACTGTTCACCTAAGTATTTTAAACTCATGGCAGAACATTCTATGTGCCAGCCCGGATATCCCCGGCCCCAGGGGCTGTCCCAGACCAGGGCCTGGTTTTCAAACTTGCTCTTGGTAAACCAGAGGACAAAGTCTCCCCCGTTCCGCTTGTTGCTGTCTTCGTCTATCCTGGCCCCGGTTTTGAGCTCCTCCAGCCGGAGCTTCGCCAGATCGCCGTAGCGGGGAAAGGTGCTGATGTCAAAGTAGACATTCCCCCCGGCGGTATAGGTATGGCCATTGGCCTCGATTCGTTTGATCAGCTCTATCATTTCCGGTATGTGTTCCGTGGCCCGGCAGACCACCGAGGGTTTGCCAATGTTAAGCTGCTCGGTGTCATGGAAAAAGGCCTGGGTATAAAATTCTGCAATCTCCATGACCGTTTTTCCCCGCTCTTCGGCGGAACGGACCATCTTGTCTTCCCCCTCGTCGGCGTCGTCCGAAAGGTGGCCCACGTCGGTGATGTTCATCACATAATCCACGGCATAGCCAAAGCGGCGGAGGGTCCGAACCAGGAGATCGTGGGTCACATAGGCCCGGAGGTTTCCTATGTGGGCATAGTTGTACACCGTGGGCCCGCAGCCGTAGAGCCCCACCTTTTGGGGATCCAGGGCCACAAAAGGCTGGATCTGCCGTCCCAGGGTATTATAGAGGCTGAGCTTGCTCGGGTTGCCCATCGTAGAATCTCCCAAAAAAAAAGGTTATACTCCCAGTGGAATATGGACACCATACGCAAATTTATCGAAAAAATCAATAGTGAAGGAAATTTCCAGGGGGATCTGGCTTTTGAGGAGCCCATGGGGGCCCATACGACCTTTAAAACCGGGGGACCCGCGGATCTCTGGATCCGGCCGGGGAAGGATATATTCCCCTCCTACCTGCCCCTGCTCTTTAAGGCTGCCCGCCAGGAGGGGATCCCCCTCTTTATCCTGGGGGGCGGGGCCAATGTGGTCTTCAGCGACCGGGGTTTTAGGGGTATAGTCCTGGACACCGGGGCCTGGGAAGGCCTGGATGAGCCCCAATCATCGCTAATCCAGGTCCTCTCGGGGACCACCATGGACCGCCTGGTGGATCAGCTCTGTCAGAAGGGCTGGGGGGGGCTGGAACATTTTGCCGGCATGCCCGGGACCCTGGGGGGGGCTGTCTGGATGAACGCCCGCTGTTATGACCGCTCCCTCTCGGATAGCCTCGTAGAGGTGGAGTACCTGAACCCCCAGGGGGAAATTGAGTTCCTCCCCTACAGGGAATCCGATTATGGCTACAAACAGAGTCCCTTCCAGGAGATGGAGGCCCTGATCCTCTCTGCCCGGCTGAGGATTCAAGCCGAAGATCCGGAGCTTCTCTTTAGCCGGGCCCGGGGCTATAGGCTGGACAGGGAAGAAAAGGGCCAGTACCGCTGCCCCTCGGCGGGGTCTGCCTTTAAGAACAACCAATCCTTTGGGGCCCCCACGGGGATGATCATAGACCAGCTGGGTCTAAAGGGCCTTAGCCGTGGAGGGGCCCAGGTGGCTCCCTGGCACGGGAATTTAATCATCAACACCGGAGGGGCCACTGCCCAGGACATCAGGGGCCTTATGGAAGAAATAAAAAACCGGGTCAGGGAGGAGCGGGGTATAGACCTGGAAAGCGAGATCCTGTTTGTGGGGGATTGGTCTTAAGACTTAGGTATTGCCTCAATGTTTGACAAAAGCATTTTTTGGACGTATAGTAGAATACAGGAGATATCATAATGAAGAAAGTTCTGATCGGTATCATTTTTATTGGTCTGGCCCTGCCTCTGTTTTCCCAGAGTAACCATCTCGAGGCTAATATGGGAAGATTGCGAACCCTCAGTGAAGAAATGGGTTCCACCGTTACCCGGGTGAACAGTAACCTGGCGGAATTTGATGCCTACATCCTCGACAGCGGCTATATGCGGATCTACACTGATTACCGCCGGCGATACGAAAACCTCTCCGCATCCCTAAGGGCCTCGGAGGTCCAGCTCAACCTGATGCTCCGATCCAATAACCGCGGTGCAGTCCTCCGGGAAGAACGGGACAATTATGCGGACCTCATCCGAACCCTCGAAGAGGTCAGGAACGATTACGATACCTGGCTGAGGAGCGTTCAGTAGATCCCTCCATCGGCTCCCTCTTAAGGGAGCTGGATTACTTTTGGTATTTTTTTACCCTCCAGGGTTCCCAGATAGCCCCCTATTGGCTATTGGGAATGCTCCTGGGTTCCTTAATTTCGGTCTTCGCCAAGGAAAGACTCAGGCGCCTCTTTAGTTCCCTTAAAAAAAAGAACCTGGGAGTCCTGGGTCTTATCCCGGCCACCCTCATCGGCATAGCTTCTCCCCTTTGCATGTACGGCACCATCCCCATCGTGGTCTCCCTGGCCGAAGAGGGCCTGGAAGAGGACTGGATCGCCGCCTTCATGATGAGTTCGATTTTGCTAAACCCCCAGCTGCTCTTTTATTCCTCCGCCCTGGGGAGGACGGCCCTTACTATCAGGCTCCTTAGCTGCTTTTTCTGCGGCATCACCGCGGGGCTCCTGGTTCGTTATCTTTACATGGACAGGGGGAAGGTCTTTCTGTCCCTTCAGGGGTACAGAGGAAGGGCAGGGTCCGACAGGAATAGGGACCCAAACCTGGTCCTCCGGCTGCTCAAGAACCTGTATCGCAACCTGAGGGCCACCATCCTGCCCTTTGTCCTGGGGGTCGCCCTCTCGGCCCTTTTCCAGCGTTATGTGCCGCCCCAGGCCCTGGGCAGCCTCTTTGGCCCCCAGCGGGGCTTTGGGATCCTCATGGCCGCCACCGTGGGGGTTCCCCTCTATGTCTGCGGGGGCGGGACCATCCCCCTCCTTCTGGCCTGGATGGATATGGGGATGTCCATGGGCTCCGCTTCGGCCTTTATGATCACCGGCCCCGCCATGAAGATCACCAACCTGGGGGCCCTCAAGATCGTTCTGGGGGCAAAAAGTTTTGGCTTCTACCTGGCCTTTTCGGCCCTCTTTGGGATCCTGACGGGCTTCCTCATAGATTTCTGGGGCATTAGGTGAAAGGCCCTAGTCGGAGATGCCCATGATAGTTGTTTTGATAAAGTTTAGGATCCGGCTTTTTTCCAGCTCCGGGTTGGAGTTCATTCCCGTCCCGGCGAAGACCGATTCCTCGTTTCCCTCGTAAAGGTTGATATAGTTCCGCCAGTGATCGACAAAGGCCAGGGCATCCCGCCGGTCCAGGGGCAGGTGCTTCCCCGCCAGCATGGTTTCGCTGTTCTTTTCCCTTAGGGTGGTCTGCCCCGAGTAGAGGACCCGGATATGGGTGAGGATGTTCTTCTGGTTCCGCATGATGAAGAGGATCCCCCCCCCGGGCTCATTGCTCCCCGCCCGGGTGAACTTCCGGTACCAGGTATAGTTCCAGGGATCCAGGGGTACCCGGATCCGGGTGAGGATCTCCTGGGGGCCCAGGTCCGGGGGGCCCGGGAGGGAGGAAAAGCGGCTGGCCTGGATCCAGCGGCTGGACTGGGCGGTCCTCAGTTCGTACTGGGCATCCAGAGCTATCATGGCTGCCGCCGCATCCAGTTTGGGTGAGGCATTGCAGAGGTTTCCCCCTATGGTGGCCTGGCTCCGAAGCTGGGGCCCCCCTATGGATTCCAGGCAGAGGCTTAAAATTTCCGGGACTATCTTACCCAGGCTGATAATCTGGCTGAGCCGCACCATGGCTCCGATTTCCAGGTAGCGTTCGGTCCGGCTGATCCGCCGCAGCTCATCGATGTTCCCCAGGGAGAGGATGGTGGGCTTAAAGAGGGGGAGCCGGCTATTCTGGTTCCGGATATGTTCTATCCCCCCCGCAAAGAGGACCCCCTCGGGGTGGATCTTCCAGAGGGCAAAAAGCTCAGCCAAACTGCTGGGTCTTAGGATACGGCTATGGTCGGCCATGGGTCCTCCTGCGCCGTACTTCCATGGCCCCCTGGACCCCCCGGATAAGATCCTCCGGGTCGGTGCAGCGGCACTTGATCCCCTGGAAGGCCCCCAGGATCTGATCCCGGGAGGGCCGCTGGACCTTGGAGATCAGGGCCTCGGTGGTCAGGATTTTTCCGTTATCGCAGAAGCCGCAGCTCGTGCAAGAGCCCTCCTTAAAGCCCTGGATGATGTCCTGGTACTCCTCGGTCTGGGAGAAGCCCTCGATGGTGATCACCTCACAGGCTTCGATCTTAAAGGCCGGGATGAGGCAGGATTTGACGACGCTCCCGTTCAGGATGATGGAACAGGCCCCGCAGGCCCCGGCATAGCAGCCCGTCTTGATCCCCAGGAGCTTAAAGTCCCGGCGGAGGAGTTCCGAGAGCCGGGTTTCTCCCAGACAGTCTATCGATACATCCTCGCCGTTGAGGATAAAGTTTATGGTCATCCAGGGGCCCCCGCATGCTTCTCAAGCCAGCTCGAGAGGAGGTCCCGGGCGTCCAGGGGGATCTTGGTAAAGGGATGATCCATAGCCTGGGAGAGGGCCTGGACATAGGCGGCGGGGATGCAGGAGAAGGGGAGTTCCCCTATGCCCTTGGGATCATCCTGGCTGGGCAGAAAGTCTATGTGAATGGGAGGGACCTCCGAGGGGGCATTGAGGTCATAAAAACGGTAGAGCTTCCGGTCTATCTCCCCCTCCTGGTAATAGACCTGCTCCCTGCAGGTCCAGCCCAGGGCATGGATGACCCCCAGGCGGATGGTCTTCTCGGCCTGGAGGGGGGAGATGATCCGCCCCCCCTCTATGCTCATCCAGATCCCCCGGATACGGGGCATCCAGGAGACGGGATCGATCTCCACCTCTGCCACCGCGGCCCCCCAGCCAGGATTGGAAAAGCCCTCCTTGCTGATCTTCCCCCCCTGAAAGCTATAGTTCCTGGGTCTTTGTCCCCGGCTCTTTCGGACCGTGATGGGCAGGGGGTTCCTAAAGCGCTGTTCTTGAATGTTCTGGCAGCTCTCTTCAATAAGGGAAGCAAGGGTCCCCAGGCCCCTGGACAGGGTAAGGGCTCCGGGGTCGGGGGCCTTATCGGTGGAATGGACGAAGCGGACCATGGACTCCTCGAGGCCCAGGATGGTCTGGGCATAATGGAGGCAGATCTCCCGGAGCCCCGGAGAGAGGAGGGGGGTCTTAATCATTAGGCCCTCGACATGGAGTTCCAGCTCCACCTCGCTCTTCCCCCCCTCCCCGGGGTGGAGGAAATCGTTCCCCTGGAAGGCCGCCGCTATCCCTATGCCCCGCAGGGCCTCCTGGGTGATATCCCGGGACTCCAGGTGCTTTCGAAGGAGCTCGTAGGAGGCCCACTTACGGGAGTAATCGCTGGCGGCGGCCGCCTGGTCGATGAGGCTTAAGAGGGGAGGGTTCTTTAGGGGGTCTCCAAAGGGGGCCCCATAACTCTGGTCCAGGATCCTGTCCTTCCTCCACTGGGCAGGGTCCTGCCCCAGGGTATCGGCGGTAATCGAAGCATGCCGCTCGGAGGCAAAGAAGCCCTGGGCCAGGCCGAACCCAGCCATGGGCCCCTGGGGGGGAATATTACTCAGGTAAGCTCCAGCCCAGATCGACGAGGGGCCCCCCGTAAGGGCCAGGCAGGTCTGGTCCAGAATCTCCTCCCCCATAAAGGCCTGGGCCCCCAGGTTTAGCTCCACCCGGCAGCGATTATGGAGGAGCTTTCCCTCTTCATCAAGGCTGCTTTCTATGTTTATAACCGCGGGGTTTCGTTTGGGGGAATAGAGGAAGTCCTCTTCCCGGCTGAGGACCAGCCGCAGGGGCCGGCCCAGATACTGGGCCCCCAGGGCGGCCTGGCAGGCAATAAGGGAGGGGTACCAGAGCTTTCCGTCCAGGTGGAGCCCCAGGCGGCTCGGGACTACCAGGACCCTGGGAGCTGCTATGCCCAGAACCTGAGCCGCCGCGTTTCGCACATGGAAGGGCCATTGACTGGCACAGTGGATCCGCATCAGGGGGCCCTCTTCCTCCCCCCCCAGGGGAATGGCCAGGGCACCGTGGGAGTCCGAATACCAGTGCTCCTGCATCCCCGTGGTATAGGTATGGGCGATGATCTGGGCCCCTTCCTCCAGATCCTCCTCCCCCTGATCCCGGATGAGGTAAAAATCCCCCTCCTCATCGGGGGCATCATAGACTGGGTTCTCTTCTTCGGTGTCCACAAAAATCTGGCCCAAGAGCTCCTCTAAGACTGTCTCATCGGGGCCGGTGAGGAGGGCCAGGGGCTGTCCAAGATAGCTTATTTCATCCTGGGCCAGGATGGGGACCCCTAAAGACAAGAGGGTGTTTTGCCCCCGGATGTCCTGGGGCCCAATAAGGCAGTAGTGTTCCGGCAGTTCCGGAAGCATGATCTCCAGCACCCGGCCCCGGGGGATGGGGGACCTCAAAGTATGGGCATGGTACATGCCCTCTACAGAGAAATCGGCGGTGTAATAATCTACATCATCATTGTTCAAGGTATTATGAAGTATAGCGGGATGCGGTTTCTTTTACCACCGTTATGACCCTCTCGATCTGGGAAACAGTCATACCCGGCCAGAGGGGGAGGGAGATGGCCCGGTTAAAACTATCCAGGGCATGGGGGAAGTCATGGTCATTAAGGGAATAGCGGGTCTTGTAGTAGGGCATGGTGTGGAGGGGAATAAAGTGGACCGAGATCCCCACCCCCTCTTCCTGGATCTCCTGGGCCAGGAGGGCCCGGTCGGCCTTAAGCTCCTCGGTCTTAAAACGCAGAGGGTAGAGGTGCCGGGCGTCTCCGGGCCCCGTGGGGGGCAGGATAAAGGGCCCCTCGGAAAAGGCTTCGTCGTATCGCCGGACCAGGTCTTCACGGGCAGACAATAGATCCCAGGCCCGGTTTAGCTGGGCCCGACCCAGGGCGCTTAGGAGGTCCGGTATATTGTACTTAAAACCCGGCTCTACCACCTGGTAGAACCAGGAGGCCCTGGTGTCGGTGTAACGGTGAAAGACGCTCCGGTCTATGCCGTGGCTCCGCATGATCCGGATTCGTTCGGCCATCTCTTTGTCCCGGGTGACGACCATTCCCCCCTCACCGGTGGTAATGGTCTTGGTGGCATAAAACGAGAAGACCCCCAGCTTACTCATGTCCCCCGCAAAGAGGCCGGAGCTGCCTGGAGCTCCTTTATCGGAGGGCAGAAAGGAGGGAAAGGAATGGGCCGCATCCTCTATGACCTGGATCTTAAACCTTTGGGCTATGCCGTTGATGGCCTCCATGTCGCAGGGGAGGCCCCCGTAGTGGACCGGCATGACCGCCTGGGCCTTTCCGGGGGATTCTTTTTCCAGCTCTTCCAGGGTTCGTTCCAGGGCCTGAGGGTCCATGTTAAAGCCCCCGGGGAGGGAGTCCACGAAGACCGCCTCGGCCCCCAGGTAGCGGACCACCTCGGCGGTGGCAGTAAAGGTCATGGTGGGAACCAGGACCAGGTCTCCGGCTTTTATGCCGCAGGCCTCCAGGGCCAGGTGGAGTCCCGAGGTGGCGGAGTTCACCGCCATGCAATAGAGGGGGCTCGCATTTTTTTGGTTATTCTTCTGGAGGAAGGCGGCAAACTCTTCTTCAAAGGCCAGGGTTTCGGGCCCCGTGGTAAGCCAGCCTGAACGGAGGACCCTTAAGACCCCCTCTTCTTCTTCTTTCCCAATAAAGGGCCGGGCGTAGGGGATCTTCTCAGGCATAAACGGGTTTTTTAAGGGCCTGGGCATAGCTGGGAACAAAGCGGCGCAGGATCTCTTTTAAAAGCTTCTGGTCCCGGTATTTTTCCTTTTGGGAGAGGTCCAGGCGGCAAATGGGGGCCAACTCCGAAAGAAGGGTGTCCAGGTCCAGGTCCCTGGTCCCCTGACGATCCAGCTTGAGGATCCGGTCGTAGTCGGTGTAGGAGGCCACCTCGTGGTCCCATACAAGCTTTTCGTCCAGCCTCTCTCCGGGTCTCAGGCCCACGTACTCGATGGCAATGTCCTCGTCGGGCTCAAAGCCGTAGAAACGGATCATCTGCTCCGCCAGGTCCCGGATCACCACCGGCTCACCCATGTCTAAAAGGTAGAGACTCTGGTTGTCCCCGGCCCCGCCGGCCTGAAGCACCAGGGAGCAGGCCTCGGGGATGGTCATGAACCACCTCTGCATGTCCGGGTGGGTCACCGTCACAGGGCCTCCCTTTTCGATCTGCCTTTGAAAGAGGGGCATGATGGAGCCCCGGGAACCCAGGACATTGGCGAAGCGGACCACCATGAAGGAAGAGGCGGGCCCCGATTCCCGGGCGGTTTTTAAAACCAGCTCTTCGCAGAGGTACTTGGAAACCCCGTAGACCGAGACGGGCTCCACGGCCTTGTCGGTGGTAATATGGACGAAGCGTTTGACCCCATACTTTTTTGCTCCCTCCAGGAGGTTATCGGTGCCGAAGAGGTTATTGTCTATGGCCGCCACGGGGTTCTCTTCCATCATGGGGACATGCTTATAGGCGGCGGCATGGAAGATCACATCGGCCTTTAACTGGGCCAGGATCCAGTCGGTGTAGTCCCGGTCTTTTAGATCCCCGATGATGGGAACCAGGATGGCCTTTTCGCCCACCCCCTCTTCCTGGAGCAATCGCAGGTCCCGGTCTATCTGGTAGATGGAATTTTCCCCGTGCCCAAAGAGGTAGAGCCGGGATGCCCCGGCGGAAAGGAGCTGCCGGCTGAGTTCGGAGCCTATGGAGCCCCCGGCGCCGGTAACAAGGACCCGCTTACCCCGGAGGTACCTTAGGCTTTCCCGGAGGTTTACCATCACCGGGGTGCGGCCCAGGAGATCCTGGGGGTCTATGTTGCGGGTCTGAATAAGATGGGCGTCCCCATCGATGATTTGCGAAATACTGGGGAGGATCCGGATCCGGGCGAAGCCCGCCCCCTTCAAGATTTGGTAGATCTCTTCCAGGTATTCCCTGGAGGCGCTGGGGATGGCGATGATGGCCTCGTCGGCGGGGTGGAGCCGGAGCAGCTTGGCCACGTCCCGGATGGGCCCCAGGACAGAGATCCCCTCCAGGCGGAGGCCTATCTTTTCCGGGTCATCGTCCAGAAAGGCGACGACTTCTCCGAAAATTCCCTTGGACTTGATTTCCTTTGCCAGGGTCTGGCCGGTAAAGCCCGCTCCAATAATGTATAAACGGCCTGATCTAAGAGTGTTCATGGTATTGTTTGCTAGGAAACCGGATCAATCCCTGGCTTTAACCAAAACTTCAAAGGCCAGGTCTATGATGAAAGAATCGCCGTAAAGGTCCAGTTTTACCTTAGCTCTCCCCTTTCTTTTATCGGCCTTTATGATCCGTCCCTCAAGCCCCGAGAGGGGTCCCGAAAGGACGGCGATCCGGGAGTTTTCATCGAAGATGACCCGGGAGATCCCCGCCAGGGGACCCACGGTTTTGATGAAGTGGAGGACCAGTTCCAGGTCCCGGTTTTTCAGGGGAGCGATGTTTTGGTTCGATCTAAGGAAGCGGAAAAAACCCTGGGTACGGCGGAAGGCCCAGTGGTAGTTGTAGATGTCCTCTTCTTCGGGGAGCTCGAGAAAGACATAGCCCGGGAAGACCGCCAGGCGGGTAGGGGTTATCCTGCCCCCCCGGCGGATGTCCAGGGCCCTTTGGGGAAAATAAAGCGGGGGGGTAAAGCCGGGGTTCTGGGCCTTAAAAAGGCGCATGAACTTTTCCTCCCCCCGGGTCTTTACCTGCATGGCATAGTAATTCATCATCTAGGCAACAAAACCGGTGTCCTTCATGTTGTAGTAGGCCGCCTGGACCGATTCGGCATGGGTCAGCTCGTACTGCATGTCCTGTTCGATGATGGCCCACTGGACCCCCGCCTCGCTGGCTGCCTTAAAACAGGCGTAGAGATCCACCACCCCGGCGCCGGGGGCGCAGTAGCGGGGGACCGCGAAGGTCTTGTGGGGCTTGTACTCGAAGTTTTCACCGGGGATATAATCCTTTACGTGGAGGGAGGCCACCCGGTCCCCCAGTTGGGTGATCAGCTTCGCTGGATCCCAGCCCGCATAATGGACCCAGCCCAGGTCGGGTTCAAACTTGAGGTCCTCGACATTTACTGCCAAAAGCCAGTAGAGGGGAATCCCATTGTAGCAGGTGATAAACTCCTGATCGTGGTTATGGAAGACCAGCATGATCCCTTCTTTGGCCAGGTCGACGCTAAGCTTCCGGATGGTTTCGATCTCCTTCATGATCTCATCGTAGCTGGGAAGCTCCGGACGGTCGGCAAAGCGGTAGGAAGATGCGCTGGTGTGGTAGATCGTAACCCGGTTGACGTTGACTATTTTGGCGTTCTTGATGAGGGCCTTGGCGTCGGGCTGGTTGCCGTTCTGCACGTTGGCCCCCAGAGTGATAAGCTCCAGGCCCATACCCCGGATCTTCTTGGCATGTTCTACCGGGTCACCTTCGATGTTAAAGAGCCGGGCAGCCCCCTCAAAGGCCTTGTAGCCCATCTTGGCATAGCTTTCCAGGGTCTTAAAAAAATCTGCCCCCCGGGGAATAAAACCGGTAATCCCGGCCTTCATTTTCTGCATGACGCACCTCCGTTATTTTTATCCATTGTAACATAGGTCCCCGGTACAGGGAAGACGATTTTTTGCCGATACTCAACATGGAGGAACCTATGAACCATAAACGTCTGGTTTTTTTAGTCTGTCTTTGTATAATCCTGGGGCTTCCCCTTTCGGCATCCATGGTGAGCTTTTTTCTGGTAGAAACCGGAATCCCCGACAGCTCCCCCAATACCCAATATACCAGGATCTGGGAAGACGGACTTATGGACGCATTTTTTGAGGCCGGTCACATCGTGACCAATAGTCCTGCAAGCCGGTTTGATACGGAACCTTCTTCGGAGATCTGCGAAGTCGTAGAGTTTGAGTTTAACGAAGCGGTCGAAGGGGGGGCAGAATATTTCATCGTCGGCTATCTCCGCTACGAGACCAACGGCCCCCGGCAGATCCCCCAGGAGATAACCCTCCAGGTCTATTCGACCCAAAACAGTGCCCTGCTCCATGTGCTGTACTTTCCCGCCGGATCGGGCCGGGACAACCAGGAAGAATTCCAGATCGCCAAGAATGCGGGCTGGGTAGTTATAACACAGATGAGGAACAACTAGGATGATGAAAAAAGTCGTAAGCATCGCAATCCTTGGAGCTCTCTTTATGTTTAGCAGCTCCTCTATTTGGGAAGGGGCCGCCTCGGTGACCAACGGAAGCGAACTCCCCTCCCGGGGGCTCTATGCGGCCACCAGCTCCTTTCCGGTGAACACCGTACTGGAAGTGATGAACCTGGAAAACGGCAGATCCGTCCAGGTGGTGGTTTGGGCCAACCTCGACAGCCCGGGCCTTTTAGCGGTCCTCTCCCCCGAGGCTGCCTCGGCCCTGGGACTGGGGGGGAATTCCCCCGGCCGGGTCAGGATGTACGAAACCCTGGACCCCCTGGCCCTTACGCGACTGAACGAGGCCACCCAGGGAACTTCCCGGCTGGAGGGGGGGGGAATGATCGTAAACCTGGATGACTATTTTGTCAGCGAAGGGGACTGGCTCGTGGCCGCTCCTCCGGAGACAACTCCAGCATTGGAATACTTTCCAGAACCAGCACCAACCTTGGTTTTTTCTGATCCCGAACCAGCACCAGAGTTGGAGTATTTTCCCGAACCATTTACAACCTTTTACATTTCTGATCCCGAAGAAATCTCAACGTTGGACTTATATCCTGAGCCAGTCTCAACGTTGGACTTTTTTGAACCCGAAGTAGTCTCAACGTTGGACTTATTTCCTGAACCAGTTACAACGTTGGACTTTTCTGAGCCCCATCCCTTTGGGGAAGATGCGGAACTAAGCTTTGTCCCCGCCGAGGAGCGGATCCCCCAGGAGACTTATGAACTGGACAGGGATTACTTTATAGAACCCATCATACCCATTACAGAGACTGTCCTTGCCGAAGAACCCGATGAGGTTCTTCCCCCGGCGGCCCTCTTTGTGCCTCCCCTGGCACAGGATCTCGCCCCTGCTCCGGAAGCTCCCCCTATAGTAGCTCCTCCAGTGTATAGCCCGGCTCCCCTGGCTCCTCCGCCGGCTCCTTCTCCCCTGGGGGCTCCCCTGATCACCAGACTCGAATCGGGGATGTACTACCTTCAGATTGGGGCCTATAGCGAACCCGATGCGGTCCGTTCGGAGTTAGCAGCCATAGACGAGGGACTCCCCAAGGCGATCATGAACGCCGGCACCGACGAACGCCTCATCTACCGGGTCCTCATAGGCCCCCTCAACCTGGGCGAAAGCGGAGCCATGCTGCACAGGTTCAGGACAACCCATGCAGACGCGTTCGTGCGGCAGGGTATATAGTGAGTGATTATAATTAAGACCGAGCAATCTAAGCGCTTGCTGGAAAGTGAACTGCCCCTGCCGGCTCCAGTGGCAGCAAAGTCTTTTATCTGTATACCAAATATATAGATCGTTTTTGCTGCCAATGTCGCCGCCACGGCCATTCACTTCTCCAGCTAGAGTTTACTATGCACGGTTCGAAAGTAATTGATCACTATAAACCCTTCCTATGTATGGGGGGTAAGATGAATAAATTCATTTATCTATATTGAACAGTTTAGATACCATGCAGAGCTAATCCTTTAAGCATATTCCACCTACATCGGCTATGCCTGGCAGGTGGTGTTCGTAAATGCTCTTTTTGATCTAATAACTCATTGCTTGCTCAGCTGGAGCAGGAAATGGTGCCGGCGGCGATTTCGGCTGACTACACAATCGTCAAAATTGGATAATAAAGGTTAACGGAAAAAAATAACACTTTTTGGGCTAGGTGTGTAGTCAGGCCGCTTGAGCCGCTGGGGCCATGTTCCTGTCCAGCGGCGTATTGCACTTGAGGTCTTTTTATCAGAATTGATGTAGATAAGTACTACCTACCATGACATTGCTTATACTTCTTCCCAGATCCGCATGGACATGGATCATTCCTCCCTACCTTGGGCTGACTGCGCACCACGGTGACCGAGGAGCCTTGGGCCCGTTCTGCCAGGGAGCTTTCTTTTTTCTGGGGGCCCTGGTTCTGGAGGGCGGCGGCTCCGAAGGAGTTCATGCTGCTGTGGGTGGCGCTCTGGACCGTGGCGGCCGAGCGGGCGGGGCGTTCGGTTCTGCCCTCCCCGGTCTGGATCCTCACCAGGTGGAGCCGGGAGGCAATCTCGGCCCGGATTTCATCTATCATGGTTTCAAAGATCTGGAAGCCCTCAACCTTGTATTCGGTCAGGGGGTTCTTCTGGGCATAACTGCGCAGGTAGACCGCCTCCCTCAGGGCTTCCATGTTTTCCAGGTGATCCAGCCACTTGCGATCCACCATGTGGAGGTACTGGTCCCGGATAAAAAAGTTGAAGTACTCCCTTCCTATGATGCCTTCTTTGTTACTGAGATCTTCTTTAAGTTCTGCCAGGATACGCTTTTCTAATTGGTCAGGATTCCTCTCTTCGTTGCCCTGGATCTGCAGGGTATAGTTAAAGCGGCCCTTGAGCTTCTCGTTAAGATCCCGCAAGGCCTCGGGGCCTTCTTTCTTATAGAGATCCCCGTAGGCTTCCATGTAGAGGCTGAGCATGTCTTCGGTGGAGGCGTCGACCCTTTCCCTTAGGTTTTCATCCGAGAGGATGGCGTCCCTTTGTTCGTAGATAAACTTCCTCTGCTGGTTGAGCACATCGTCGTAGTCCAGAAGGTGCTTGCGGATCTCAAAGTTCCGCTCCTCTACCTTCCTCTGGGCCTTCTCTATGCTCTTATTAAGCCAGGGGTGGTAGATGGGTTCCCCCCCCTTCATGCCAAAGCGGGCCATGAGGGAGCGGATGTTCTCCCCCCCAAAGAGCCGCATAAGATCATCGTCCAAAGAGATAAAGAACTTGGATCTCCCCGGGTCCCCCTGGCGGCCCGAACGGCCCCGCAGCTGGTTATCGATCCGGCGGCTTTCATGGCGCTCGGTGCCTATGACGTAGAGGCCCCCCAGGGCCTTCACTTCTTCGTAGTCCTTCCGCCACTTGGCCTGTTCTTCTTTAAGGATGGCGGCGTATTTTTCCAGGCTCCCGGGGCTTGCTTCCTGGGCGCTGTCGGTTCCGGCCCGCTTTCGGGCCCTATGCTCCGCATTCCCCCCAAGCTTGATGTCGGTTCCCCGGCCGGCCATGTTGGTGGCGATGGTAACCGCCCCCTTGGCCCCCGCCTCGGCGATGATGGCGGCCTCCCGGGCGTGGTTCTTGGCGTTCAGGACCTCGTGGCGGATCCCCCGGCGGGTCAGGAGGGTATCCATGATCTCCGACTTTTCTATAGAGACGGTGCCCACCAAAATGGGCTGCCCCCGGCTGTGGGCCTCGGCGATCTCGTCGCAGAGGGCCTCGTACTTGTCCTTCTGGTTGAGGTAGACCTCGTCGTCTTCGTCATTCCGGGCTACCGGGAGGTTCGTGGGGACCACCACCACCGAAAGCCTATAGATCTTTCCAAACTCGGTGGCCTCCGTGTCGGCGGTGCCGGTGCCCCCGGCGATCTTGCTGTAGAGGCGAAAGTAGTTCTGAAAGGTGATGGTGGCCAGGGTGCGGTTCCTCTGGGCGATGCGGATCCTCTCCTTGGCCTCGATGGCCTGGTGGAGCCCGTCGGAGTAGCGCCGGCCGTGGAGGATGCGCCCGGTGAACTCGTCGACGATCTGGACCTGGCCGTCCTGGACCACATAGTCCACATCCAGATGAAAGAGCTTGTGGGCCCTAAGGGCCTGGGTAAAGTAATGGGTGTACTCAAAGTTATCTTCGTCCACCACCGAGCCCTTAATAAGGCCCCGCTTGTTTAAGAGATCCTCGATCTTGGCCAAGCCCTGATTAGAAAACGAAACGTTCTTGTTTTTTTCGTTGAGTTTATAATCCCCGTTAACCTCTTCCCCCTGGACCTCGTCGGGGTATTCCCCGTCTTCCTTCTTTTCGATTTCTTTCAGGTTCCCGATAAGCCGGTCTACCTCGGCAAACTTGAAGGTGTCGTCCTCGGCGGCTCCGGAAATGATCAGGGGGGTCCGGGCCTCGTCGATGAGGATGGAATCGATTTCGTCGATGATGCAGTAGTGGTGGCCCCGCTGGACCCGGTTCTGGAGATCCCGGCACATGTTGTCTCGTAGATAGTCAAAACCGAACTCATTGTTGGTGCCATAGGTGATGTCACAGTTGTAGTTTTCCCGGCGCCGTTGGTTGTCCATGTCCGAGAGGATGGTCCCCACGGTGAGGCCCAGGTAGGAAAAAATGGGGCGCATCCAGGCGGCATCCCGGCCGGCCAGGTAGTCGTTGACGGTTACTATATGGACCCCCTGGCCGCTGAGGGCGTTCAGGTAGGCCGCGGAGACCATCATGAGGGTCTTTCCTTCCCCGGTTTTTAGCTCCGCAATTTTACCCTGATGGAGGACTATGGAACCCAGGACCTGGACATCGTAGGGCCGCTCGCCCAGGTTTCTTCGGGCCGCCTCCCGGGCCAGGGCAAAGGCCTCAGGGAGGAGGCTGTCCAGGTTTTCCCCCTGGGTGAGTCTCTCTTTAAATGTAGCGGTCATCCGGGGGAATTCATCAGCATTCAGGGCCTTGGCCCAGGATTCTTTTTCGTTCACCCGGTGCAGGATGGGTAACAGGGCCTTTAGATCCCGTTCGTGCTGGGAACCAAAGAGCAGTTTTATAAATCCGTCCAACATGAGCTAACTGTAAAGATAATGATGGGGATGTGCAATAGACTGAAAAAAGGGTATAGTGGGGCATGGAGAAAAAATTCCTCCTTGGGTTCCTGGTATGCCTCATCCTTAGCAGCTGCGAAAGCAGGACCCTCATGCGGACCGTGCAGATTTCCCAGGCCGACCGGGAGAGCCTCTTTACCCTGGACATAGGAATGCTGGAGGATCAGATTGCCATCTACGACTTTGAGGGCCACCGGGGGGGGAGGCGGCCGGTGGACATCGCCATGCGGAACGGTTTATTTTATATTTCCAACAGTAACGGGGCCAAGATACTCCGCTATAATTCCTACGGGGACCTCCTCTTTATGATCTACAACGAGGACTTTAACCCCCCTCCATTGACCCTTCGGCCCCTGGTAGAGGGGACCCTGGTTACCCGCTGGGCGGTCAGCTACCCCCTTTTGGAGCCGGGCTGGGTCTGTGTGGACTCCCGGTCCCATATCTACGTTCAGGACCGGCTCCCCCAGGAGCTCCAGAGTTTTGACAGCCCCAACATGGCCCTTTTGGACAATGTGGTCCTGCACTTCGATGCGGACGGTCGGTTCCTCCGCCACCTGGGCCGGGAGGGCATAGGGGGGACCCCCTTTCCCATGATCGAGGGGCTCTACGCCACCAACCAGGATGAGCTGGCGGTGATCTGCCGCCTCTCCGGGGGCTGGGAGATCTACTGGTACGACCCCGAGGGGCTCCTCCTTTTTATGGTCCGCTTAAACCTGGACGCCCTCCCCATTCCCCCCGGAGGGGATGATATCTTCCCCTCATTGGACCGGATCTCCGTGGGCCCCAACGGCAGAAAGCTCTACGTCAAAATTGATTACTACCACTATACCTATGACGATTCGACCAATACCCGGACCGGCATTGAGCCCTCCACGTCGGTGGTCTGGATCATGGACGCCCAGGAGGGGATCTGGGACAACCATGTGGCGGTTCCCTTTTTCGAGTACATGTTCATGGACCAGAATAGGCGGGTGGTGAACAGCATGCCCTATTCCCTTTTGGGGATTACCCAAAACGAACGGATCTTCCTCTACTTCCCCGCCGAGGGGGGTTACTCGATCTTCATCGTATCCGCTGCGGAGGATAGCTTTGGGGACCAGCATCAGAGTTTTATCCAGGTGGCCAACGAGGAGCTTCAGTTTAACGCCTTTGATCTCTCCGCCGACGGGATCCTCTCGGGGCTCTTGGTGGATGAGTATCAGGTCCGCCTGATCTGGTGGCGCACGGACCTCCTTATCCAGGAGAGCTTCGATGAGCGGTAAAGAAGAGGACCCGCAAGAAAACCTAAACTACTATTCCCGGGAGCGGCGGCTGGACAAGGCCTCCCCCACGGTGAGGGCCATCTACGATCCCCAGGGGCGGCGCAGGGCCGGGGGGATCTTTGGCAGCCGGACCAACATCATCATGTTTGCCACCATCTTCCTGATCATGCTCATCTACTTTCTTACCTCCGACCTGGGTGGCCTGGGGGATGCGGTCGTCCTGGGGGATAACCTGATTAACGGGGCCCTCTACCAGGAAGGGGAGGCGGTGATTCTGGAACTAAGGAAGGATCAGATCCGGGGGAGGGAGGCCTACAGGGGGCCCGTGGAGCTGAGCGTTTCGCCGGTTAGGACCCATGCCCAGAGCATCCCCGAGAGCCTGAGCCAAAGGATTACCTTTAATGAGGCCCCCTCTGAACTTTTCAGATTTACCCTGCCCTTTGAGGGGGAGAGCTTTTTGGTGAACCTCCGGAGCCCCGAGGAACAGATCTCGATTCGGATCCCCTAGATAATCCTATATAATCGTCCCCGGATAGAGGACCGTGTTTTTGGGGATCACCACGATGCCGTCCACGATGTGGTAGTTCTCGTAGTTTCCGTCGGTCCGGGTGATGTTATCATCTACCCCTATGCGGCAGCCCTCGCCTATGCAGACATTCTTGTCTATGATGGCCCCCTTGATGATGGCCCCCTTGCCAATTCCCAAATTGGGAACCCGGCTGTCGGCGTTCTGCTGCTTCTGGATCTCCGTCTCGAAGTAGTCGGCCCCCATACAGATGACCCCGTTAAGGCTCGACCCCGATTCGATGATGGTCCTGACCCCTACGATGGAGTTGGTGATGGAGGCGTTGGTGATTATGCAGCCCTCGGCGGCGATGGACTGGTTCATGTTGCTAAAGTTGATCTTCGAGGGGGGAAGGCATCGGGCATGGGTGTAGATGGGATGGGCCTCATCGTAGAAGTCAAAGCGGGGACGCAGGGTGGTCAGGTCCAGGTTGGCTTCGTAGAAATTTTTGATGGTCCCTATATCCTCCCAGTAGCCGTCAAAGAGATAGGCATTTACCTTCAGGTTGTTGATGGCCCGGGGGATGACCTCCTTGCCGAAGTCGGTGAGGTCGTTATCCAGGCAGGCCTCCATGGCGGAGGCATTAAAGATGTAGATCCCCATGGAGGCCAGGTATTCATCACCCCCGGCCTTGTCCCGCTTAAGCTCCGTGGGGACCTTGTAGCTGGCAATGTTCCTGGTGGGCCCCGGCTTTTCCAGGAATTCGGTGATGGCATTGTTCTTGTCGGCCTTGAGGATCCCCAGGGCCGAGGCATCATCCCGGCTCACCTGGGTACAGGCGATGGAGATGGCGGCCCCCGAGTCCTTGTGGCGCTTGAGGAAGTCCTCCAGGTCCATTCGATAGAGCTGGTCCCCCGAAAGGATCAGGTAATAGTTGGGTTTTTGGGTCCTAAAGTGGACCAGATTTTTTCGCACCGCATCGGCGGTCCCTTCGAACCAGCCCGTATGCTCCAGGGTCTGCTCGGCGGCAAGGATTTCGACGAAGCCCTTGGAGAAGGTATCAAAGTTATAGGTCTGGGACAGGTGCATGTGGAGGGAGGCGGAGTTAAACTGGGTCAGAATATATATTTGCTTGAGATCCGCATTGATGCAGTTGGAAATGGGGATGTCGACCAGGCGGAATTTGCCGCCGAAGGGGACGGCGGGCTTGGCCCGTTCTTTGGTTAAGGGAAAGAGCCGTGAGCCCTTGCCGCCTCCCAAAACTATAGATAGAACTTCAATCATATAGGACCTCCTCTTGTAGGATCCTTTGGTTTGAGAATATGAACTAATATATAGTATAAGGTGAAACAGAATGAAAGTCGATAGGAAAATAAAAATTGCCCTATCAATTTTATCCCACCGGGGGTAAAATGAGCCATGGAAAGTTCTAAGGATAGGAAGGGGGCCTTGGAAAGGATCCTAAAGAGCCCCGAATTTGCCCCCCACATTGTGGCCGAAAAGGTTCTCCCCCCCTTCGAGGGCTCCTTTGCCCCCTTCCCAGAGGACCTGGACCCCCTTTTACGGGAGGCCTTGAAGAGCCGGGGCATAGAACAGCTCTATACCCACCAGAGGGAGGTCTGGGAGGAGGTCCAGGGGGGCCGCCATAGCCTGGTAATCACCCCCACCGCCTCGGGAAAGACCCTCTGCTATAACCTTCCGGTCCTGCACTGTCTCATGGGGGACGAAAAGGCCCGGGCCCTCTATCTTTTTCCCACCAAGGCCCTCTCCCAGGATCAGCAGTCGGAGCTAAACGAGCTTTTGGGAGCCCGGGCCGAGAGCCCCGGGACCATCCCCCTTAAGGTGGCCACCTATGACGGGGACACCCCCGAAAGCCTTCGGGTCTCTGCCCGGGATACGGGGCGGATCATCATCTCTAACCCCGACATGCTCCATGCGGGGGTCCTGCCCAACCACCCCAAGTGGATCAAGTTTTTTTTCAACCTCAAATACATCGTGGTCGACGAGGCCCATGCCTATAGGGGAGTTTTAGGGAGCCATGTGGCGGATCTGATCCGCCGCCTCAAGCGGGTAGCGGCCTTTTACGGCTCCCGCCCTCAATTTATCCTCTGTTCCGCCACCATAGGGAACCCC
>WRMC01000019.1 GCA_009777335.1 Treponema sp.
CGGTCCGAAGACCGTCTGAAATCACTTAAAGTTTACACAAAACCCTTACGGGTTTAGTGTTTGGAGTTTGTAAACAAACTCCACATCCCTATTTAGGAATTGATTTCAATTCTCTCATACAAATGCTATATGGCATTGGCTATCACCTGGTAAACCAGACAACAGCCTGGAGTTTTTCATGTACTGAAAAACTCCCCAGCTAAAACCCCCTAAGGGTTTTAGCCCTCCCCCTTCCCTATATTGACAAAGAACGCTCCCCCAGAGGGGGAAAATATGTGCCCTACTAACATACTATAAAAAAATAAATAATGTCAATAGGTCGTAAGAAAAAAAGCAAAAAAACCTGGAAAACCAGGGTTTAAGCCTCTAATTTCTCTATTATCTACTTTTTCGTTGCTCGAGATCCCTTTCCTTATCTTCAATTTTCTGTTTTACTACTGCTATCTCTGATAAAAGGGACTTAACCGGGCTGCTTTCGGCGGATAAGCTTGATTCGCCCTGTTCGGTAAAGGTCTGGTAGGCCTCTGCTCCCAGGAGGCTTATAAGCTTTTGGGCCTGGCCTTCAAGCTGTTTAATTTCAAGCATCAAGACCCCCCGTTCACCCAGGTCCTGGGCCTTGGCCCCGGCCTTAACGGCAAATTCTTTGGAAACCGCCACACCCTGATCCAGAAGCTCCTTCATCCTATCGCCAAAAGTCATCGTTTTCTCCTCATTTTCTTCGTATACCCAAAATGGTTAGATCGTCGTACTGCTCATCTTCCATCAATCTGGGGCAGCAGATGTACCCTGGATGTTCCGGATCTTCGTAGGTATTGTAGCAGTAATCGGGGTATTGTAAAAGGTGCTCTTTTAAAAAACTGTCGATGGTCTGGTCAATCATGACCCGGTCGCTTTCAGTGGCTTTTGGATCCCGGTAACAGCGGAACATTTTTTCTACCCCCACCAGGGCTTTCAGCATATCCTGGAGGCAGCCCTGGGAGGAAGAAAAGTTGAAGACCAGATCCTGATGATCACCCTCAGGGTTATGCCATTTATGAAGGGTATAGGTACCCTTGTTCATAACCGCATTAATAATATCCCTTACCCTCTCGCCTCCCATGTGCTCATCCCCCTGCCCTACCA
This sequence comes from Treponema sp., assembly GCA_009777335.1. Lineage (GTDB taxonomy): Bacteria > Spirochaetota > Spirochaetia > Treponematales > Breznakiellaceae > WRKT01. Next base: position 1,123 of record WRMC01000019.1, read on the forward strand.
CGTGACTGCCATGGGGGGTATTCATAGTACCCTCCTGACAGATGATCTCTTCGAAGGCGGAATTACGGAATGTGCGCCGGGACTCTTCTATGCCATCGGTATAGAGCAAGAGAATATCTTCTGGTTCAAGAACTATGGTATGGACCGTGTAGGGTGCCACCGATTTTACGAGATAGTTTGGAAGGACCCCTGCAGCGGGGGTTTCCGGCAGATTGACGATTTTTAATTCACCCTGGGATGCATCAAAGCGGCGAATGAGGTTATCCCCGGCATTGCAGAACCGGACTATCCCTGTCTGGGAATCATAGAGGCAGAGGGAAAAGGCTGCAAATCTTCCTTTATATCCCAGGGATTCAATAAATCCGTTGACCTGGTAGACAAAGTTCTCCAGGGAAAAACCCATGGGGTTGGGCTGCCAATCCTTAAAATAATTTAAGAACATGGTGGCAACCTGGATCATGATAAAGGCAGCGGGTATACCCTTGCCGGCCACATCACATTTTATTATTGCATAATAACGGCCATCCAGATCCTTATAATCGAAGTAATCACCGGAAAGACCCTTTGCTCCTTCGTAGTACCCGAAAAATTCCAGATGCCTGGTATCTTTGGCTCCATAACAGAGCTTGTTCCCCGAGGTATGCAGCTCCAGGGGAATAAAACTCTTCTGGATTTCTTTTCCCATAGAAATGTCGGTGGCGGTATCTGCAGCCTGTATCAGGTCCCGGATCATCGTATTTAAGGTATCTCCTATGATGCTGAATTCATCCTTGGATTTGAATAGTAGTTTTCCCAGTTTGGCCTTGTTTTCGGTGTACCGTATGCCCTCTATGTGCATAAGAAGACGTTTAAGGGGCTGGATAAAAAAGAGGGAAAGAACTATGGAACCGGCGGCCCCCAAAAGGAGGGCTCCTACCGAAATGGGCAGGATTATGCCCAATAGGTCGTCACTCCTCTGGAGATTAAAGTCCCCGGAGCTCATCACGAGGTAAAAAAGGGATGAAACCAAGAGGACTACCATTATAAGTAAGACAAGGATTAAAAAGTTGAGCTTAAAAAAAAGGGAACGCCAGGGGCGGTTTCTTTTTAATGGAATCTTTCCCCCCGCAGAAGAGTTCCTGTCCCCCGAAATAAGGGAGGCCGCTTCGACCCGGATCTTGATACTTTCGTTTATGACCCAATGGATCCCCCTGATAAGGGTAAATAAACCGAGGGCACCAAAGATTGATAGTGAAATGAGGATAACAAAACCCATGTATGTATTAAGCATGGAGCTGCTTACCTGTTCAAGTACCTATTCCCGTACATTCTTTAGGATATCAAACAAGAGCATGGAAAGGAACAAGGTTAATCCGGTACAGAGGGCAATGATTCTAAGGGTCGTATCAGCTATATACTGGGGCTCCCCTGCACTTATTAGCTCCCCCGGGGAGATCTGCAGTCTCTGTCCAACCCCCAGGCCGACGATGCGGATAAACCGTTCATGGCTGGCAGCATAGCCCTGCTCGCGGGCATACACGGCCAATAGGTCCCGGTCATATATGAGAGAACTGGTGGTATTCTCCAGTTCTGTTCTGGTAAGCATAAGACTCTCTATATTGGCCTCCTGCTGCCTTTGATCCCTTTCGAGCTGGCGGTAGGCAAAAAGACCGGAGGCTCCAAATAACACCGCCAATGCAGCATACACCAAGATCCCGGCCCAGAAAGCATAGAGATATTTAACCACTTTCATTGCTTAAATTAACGGATTTTCCCCCAGTTTCCTTTATAGGCCAGAAAGCCAATTCCTCTCTATTGACAAGCCCAAAAGTACCGATCTACGATAAAAAAGATAGAATAGAGTTGTTCGGAAACTTCAGTTTACGAACAACTTCCGCTGAAAAAGGGGCAATTTACGATGCTTTAGCATTGGAAATTGCAGGACTTGTGCGGCAACCGCCAAACCTTGGCTATGCCAAGGTCGTTGCCGAACAAGTCCAATATTGGGGGTTTTTCAAAAAACACGCAAGGATATAGTTTTTACCGCCGATAATATAACTGAAATTCTTGCATTTTCAATAAAAAGAATATGACCTGTTAGTGGGAGCTTTCCATGGCAAAGGCAAATGAGCGCAAACCTTCAATACTTTCAGACCGCGGATTGATAGGATCCTCCTCTGAACTGGATGAATACGGTGTATGGGTAAAAAGCGAGCCCCAGGATCTATCCCTGGCACATGCAGATAGTGAGGGTATCCATATAGGAGGGGGCTATGATGACCCTGTTCTTGAATCCGCCAATGATGATTTTGATCTCTCTGACATAGATTTCGACCTCCCTTCTATGGATGACCTTGAGGCTTCCCTTAAGGCCAATGAAAGCGAAGATGGTTACACTGAAGTATCCTTAGACGAACTGCTTGGCACCAATGCTTCCGGGAATCAAGCCATGGATGACTTTGGCAATGATCGAAGTGCTGCATCGGATCTTTCCAACCAGCTTTTACGAAGAATAGCAGAGGAATTATCATCCATCCGGGTTGAACTAGGCAGTCTGAAAAATGAGCTGTCCAGCGTCAGGAATGAAGACTATAGCCAGTTTGATACAGAAGAAAGCGGCTTTTTTGACGAAGAGACTGATGAAAAAATTTCCCTCACCGGGGATGAGATGGATAATATCCTTAATACGGCAGATTTTAATGATGAAATCGGCACCGGTGAAGAAATCGATCTTAATGCAGATGATCTGGCGATAGATGATCTGGCGGTTGAAGAGCTCGGGGCAGAAGAGTTTGCGCCCATAGACCTGACGGCAGAAGAGCAGGCATCAGAGGATCTTTCCTTAGATGGGTTCCCGGAAATAGAAGAAGAGCCTGTGTCCCAGGATGATTTTTCCCTCCTGGACAATATTAACATTGAACTGGAAGAATCGGAACTGGAAGAGACCCTTTCCGAAGAAGAACCGAATCTTGAGGATCTTTCCATAAGCCTGGACCTGGAAGAACTAAACAGCTCTGAACCCGAATCTGAAGACCTGGAATCGGATGATACCCTTTCGAATGATATTAATATCGAAGGGTATAACCTGGATGAATTAATAGATGAAGAACTGAACATAGAGTTACCCCAGTTTGAGGATTCGGATGAAGTGCCTTCATTAGTAGTACCTTCTTTTGAAGTTCCTTCATTAGAAGAGCCTTCATTTGAAGAGCCTGTTATAGAGGAAAGCACCGAAACCCTGGAACTGGAACTTGAGTCCCTGGAACCGGAAGCGGAACTTGAACCCGAAACAACGGAACTTGAGGGATTTGAATCCCTGGAGTTGGACAGCCTGGATCTCGATGTTGAAGACTCCCCTTCTTCTGATGTTCTGGATCTTCTGGAAGATGAAGCTGAAACCCCGGCTATTGATCTTCCTTCCTTTGAATTTGATGAGGACCCCCTGGATACCGGCGGAGACCTTTCCCTCATTCCTGAAGGGTTTGTGGCAGAGGAAGAGATTGAAGTTTCTCCGGTTGAAGAAACTGAAGAAGAAATACTGGAAGATCTGGAGATCCTTGAACCTGCTGGGGAAGAAACTATGGAAACCGTGGAAGTTGTGGAGCTTCCTGAAGTTACACCCCTGGTTGGCGAAGAACCCCGACAGCAGTACGACACCATTCCCGCCCCCCTAAAGCAGGAACTGAGGACAGTTCTAGGATACATGGACCAGCTTCTGGAATCACTGCCGGACGACAAGATTGAAGAATTTGCCCGGTCAGAACATTTTGAAACCTATAGGAAGCTGTTTAAAGAACTAGGGTTGGAATAATGGGTCTTTTGGACAGGGCTTCCCTTGATGATATAGGCGAAGCCCTCAAAGAACGGATTAATGGCCTCCAAGTAAGCGAAAACACCCCTTATACCGTATTAAGTCTTATAAAAACATACTGTGCCTTTCAATGGGCTGTCTGTCTTTCCTTAAGGGAATCCCATTACCTGGCCTATGCATCCATAGGGCTCGATACGGACAACATTAAAATTCCCCTTGATCTGATATGGAAAAACAATCTTGAAGATGAGGTTTTTTTTAGCCTTGACCATATCCGGGACAGGATAGTTATATCTAATGTCAAAGAACAGGGTATCTGGGGTTTTCCCATCCTAAGCAGGGAACGAAAAAAAAACAGCCCCTGGGATGGAATCCTGGTAATGTCTGTCTCGGATCCATCGTTCCAGGCGGCTGTCATTCCTGCCCTGCTTGGCGGAGCCTCCGACAAAATACTGTACCAGGGAAGCAAAAATAACGCCCACACCAATAGGACCCTCCAGGGGATGCTGCAGCATTACATGGAGCATCACCCTGTCTTTAATTGCATTCTTTTCGAAAACCCAGTCCTGGTGGAAGGGCAATACCCCGAAAGCATGTATGACAATATCGCAGCCATGATAGGAGAGGCAGGGGTGGTTATTCCCATGCCTGATGAACGCCCCCTGGTGCTCCTTCCCATAAAGATAGACCGTGAATTACTTCTCCATCGCATATCCAAGAGCCTCCATGCTGAGCCCCTTATTTCCTTTGAATCGAACAACATCAGCACCGCTCTTAGCCGCATCAACTCTTTTTATTAACATGAACCGGGATAGCTTAGCTTTATTGCACTCAAAATATAATCCAGAGGCCGAGGCAGACCGGTATATAGCTTCCCTGGATATAGAAGCCCATACCCCCTACCTAATTTTAATTGAGCCGGGCCTGGGTTATATGATCCCTCCCCTGCGAAAAAAAGCTATCCATGCAAAGATAATTGCTCTCCATGCAGCGGCCTGTCCTCAGTCTTCTCCGGCCGATGCGGTCTGGTATCCAGGCATGGAAAAAACCCTTCAAAATTTTTTAGAGGATGAAATACCCCAGGGAGAGGCAAAAGATATACGCATGATAGAATGGCGGCCTGCCCTGGGGCTCTTCGAAAGAAATTATCTATATTTAATCGAAGAAACTTCGACATTCATTAAACGGAGTGATGCCAACGCCAGGACCATAAAATCCTTTGGCCCCAGATGGTTCAAAAATTTTTTTGCCAATTTAGATATCATTACACTGCTGGTAAAACCCAGGCTCTTAGATGCTCCTTTAATAATCTGCGGGTCCGGCCCTTCCCTCGAAGATGCGGCGCTGCGGATTAATAAAGAACACCTGGACAGGGGCTCTTTTATCCTGGCCGCCTCTTCGGCGGTGATGGCCCTGGATTACCGGAACATATCTCCCCACATGGTCATAAGCTCCGACGGCGGCGGCTGGGCTAAACTTCACCTTTATGAGTATCTCCGGGGAAACCATCCCTGCCCCCTGGCGGCGGCCATGACCGCCCAGCTGCCCTCCCAGTGCAGCGGGGTGCCCATCCTGCCCCTGGGGGATGGGAGCTTATGGCAAACCCTGATTCTAGGGTCCCTGGGACTACCCCATATGCAGCTGCCCCAACGGGGAACCGTAACCGCCACCGCCCTGGATCTGGCCTTTGCGCTGAGCAATGATAGCATTTATATCGCCGGCATGGATTTGGGGAGCCATGATATTAAGACCCATACCAGGCCCTATAGTTTTGATCGCCTCTTGGATGAAACTTCAAACAGGTTTTCTCCCTTTTATTCCCAGGGCTTTCACCGGTCCACCCAGCTCAAGGAAGGGGGGAGCTATGCAATTTACGCATCCTGGTTTGAAAAGCAGCTTCATTCCTACCCCCGGCCCATATATTCCCTGGGGAGGAACAACAGGGTTTTTGAAAAAACCCCTAGGGAGAGCAGCTTGGGAATGAAGGGAAGGGGGGAGGCAGCGAAGGATCTTTCCTTTGACATTATTAAACAAAAGGAAGAAAAGCTCTCAGAAAAGGCCTTGGCTGTCCTTTCCTCGGCCCTATCCATGCCCTCCCACACTGAGATCCTGAGAAAGGAGCTAGGGGAACTCCTCTTTTATGGGCAATCATGCCCTTCCGCCGATGTTTTGGCCCAGTATTGCGGTGACCTGATTTTTTCCAGAAGGAAGGCCCATGGATAGGGCCCAGCTATTTGAAAAAAATATAGCCATCCTCTCCCTTAAAAATCCAAGCCTGGGGGCGGAGCTAAAAAAAATTAAAGAGGGCTCAGGAATGTATAGCTTCCAGGAATCCCGGACTGGAGAAATGGTCCCGGGCTGGAAAGAAGCGGGCCTAAGCGGGGCGAGCTTTCATTCCCTCATGAACCCCCAGCGGGAGGCCCAAAGGCTGATGGAAACCCTTGAGGGAGAGGGCTTTCTGATCCTCCTGGGCCTCGGGGGGGGCTATCATGCCGAAGCGGCCCTGGCAAGGGGTTTTGGCCTGGTCCTCGTTCTTGAGTACCACCTCGGGGGCCTTTATGAACTTTTGCAATATATAGATTATACCCATCTCTTTACAGATCCGCGGTTTTTTCTTATGGGAGACCTTTCGGGGGAAGAACTGGAAGAGCTGATCCTCCATATGTATAAACCGGCCCTCTATGGGGGTATCAAGGTCCTGCCCCTGGGCCCCCGGGTAGCCCGGGATACCGCCCTCTTCCAGGCCGCCGGAGAGGCTATTAACTCGGCTATCAACAGGGTCTCTTCTGATTATTCGGTCCAGGCCCATTTTGGGATCCGCTGGTTTTCGAACATCATCCGCAACCTGGCCGCCGAATCCTTTTGGCAGGACCAGCCCACCCAAGAAGTTCCCCCTATAGGCGATGCAGCTATCTGTGCCGCCGGGCCCTCCCTGGTCATGCAAATTCCCAGGTTGGCGGTGAAACGGGAGAAGCTCTTCTGCATCGCCACCGACACGAGCCTCCCCTGTTTATTATCCCAGGGGATAGTCCCCGATGCGGTCATTTCGATGGACTGCCAGCATATAAGCTACTATCATTTTTTGGAGGCGGGCCCCATAGAAATTCCCCTTTTTCTGGATCTCGCCAGTCCTCCCCTCTTATCTTCCCATAATAAAAATCATGTGTATTATTCGGGAGGGCATCCCCTTACCCAATATCTGTCCCAGAAAATGGAGGGGCTCAAAGGGATCCTTAATCTCGATACTTCGGGAGCCAATGTCACCTATGCCGCCCTATCCCTGGCAGAAAGCCTGGGAGCCCAAAGCATAGAACTCTACGGGGCAGATTTTTCCTACCCCCTCGGTGTTTCCTATGCCCGGGGCACCTACATCTATTCCTATTTCGCCAAACTGCAGCATCGCCTCATGCCCCTGGAAGCCCAGGCCTCTGCTTTCTTGTACCGGACTCCCCTGGAAAAGCTGGAGCAGCCCAAGGGCTCCTGGTACTACCAGACAGGGGGCCTCAACATGTACCGGAGGATGCTGGAAGAAAAGGCGGCCCAGATGGAGGCTCAGGTGCTGCCCCTGGAAGGGATGGGGGCCCCCATTTCGATAAGGCCCCAGGGCTTGGCCAGGGCGGGACAGGCAGCCAAAGGGTCCCGCGGCTTTAGCAATACATCCTCTTCCGCCCCTGGAAAGGCTTTGCGGCTTTATAGAGATAAGGTAGCGGCCCTCCCCCCAGTGGGGGACCCGGGATCCAGTCCCGCCGCCTACCTGGCTGCCCTGGATGTTGAAGAAGCTGATGTCTTTACCACCCTGCTCCCCCTGGCAGGGGCCCTCAGAAAACGAAGAACCCTGGAAAGCTTTAGAGAAGCTGCGGAGGCGGCAAAAGATTTTTGCATCACCGAGATAGATAAACTTCTACCCTAAAGAAATCGTTCCATACCCTACAAAGGAAGAAATGTCAGAACCGGGATCAGCATCGGCGCTGGTCCGGTAATCCAAAAGAACCTTGGGCCCCAGGGGGCATGTCTTTCCTTTAGCGGCGATAAAACCCAGGGCTCCAAGGATGGCCCCCACAGAGCAGGTTGAGGAATCTTTCTCTGAACGGCTCAGCACTTCCGGAGCATCGCCCTTCAAGATCGCCTCGATTAAGGCGGCATCATTGTGGTTCCGTACCCATTCCAGGGCCGCCTGACCCCTCCCCTGGGGAGTAAAGCCATAGGAATCTCCGTAATGGGTCAGATCCGCCGATGCAATAAGCCCGATGGGACGTTTTATGGAACGGGCAGCTTCCCAGATAAGCTCCCCTGCAGTATAGGAGCTTATATCGGCGGGGAACCGGAGCCACAACACAGCCGCCTCGGGGAAAAAGTAATGGGCCATGGGCAAGAGGACGGGGATGGTATTATCCATATAGGTGTCGCTTTGGCATTCCAGCAGCTCCTCAAAGGCCCTTTGGAGCTCCTTGTCTATCCTCATGGTTCCCAGGGGGGTCTTGAGCCCCTCTTCCGGGGCACTTAAGACGGGCATACCCTTCCTAAGATGCCCCCCGATGAGTACCAGGGTATCGATGCGGGGATCCAGGGAGCAAAGGGCCAGAGCAGCCCCGGTCCCCGAATAATGCCAGCCCGCATGGGGTGCTATGGCTGCCGAAGATGAGCCCCGGGTACTGCCATAGGGCCTGAGAAAGGCTTCAATCTGCTCCCTATCCCTGGGGTACCATCCGGCGGGAAGACGGGCTTCTCGTAAAATCATCCTACTATTTTACCGGGAAATGCCGAAAATTTATATGTATCATGCTACATTAAGGAAGGAATATGGCCGGTTCAGGGAGAATGTGGAGAATAAGTACGGTTATAGCGGCACTGTGCATTACCGTCTATGTCATTGCCATCGGTTCAGGATCGATCCAGATGCTTAACAATATGAATGAGCGCAGAAGCCTGGCCGCCCGGGAGTTCCATGATCTGGTAGATCTGGCAGCCACCGCTTCGGTAAGCCTGGGTTTTATGAATGAAGCCTATCAGGATGCCATACGGGATCACCTTAATTTTTCCCAGACCCTTATGGGAATAATCATAACCGGTTCCAGCGGTGAATACACCTTTGAGCGCTATGGGGGAAACACCATAGTCTGGTCGGGAACCCTCCCCCGCTTTAGGACCGGCACGGGGTATCCCAGCGAACCCTTCCATAGGGCCATTCGCGTTGAAGGCCAGCGGAATGTGACGGTCCAGGCTACCTATAGTTATTTTGACAATGCATTTTTCCTTTCGGTCCTCCGAAACACCCTTTTGGCTGTTCTCGTAGCTTTGACCGTGGCCTTTATCACCCTCCTTATCGAAATGTCCCTGCGAAACCGCTCGTACTATGCTTATGAGGATCAAAGGGATATTATTAATGATAAGGAAGATGAACGATCCGGCTTAGGCTCCGAAGATAATTCCTTTGATACCTCCTTTGCCGATATTGATTTTTCCCTGGGCATAGAAAACACCGGGGACGATGACTTTGCTTCTTCTTTTAAAGAGGAACCGGATGATCTCATCCTGCCCTTTGAGGATCTGGAATTTTTTACCAAGGCCGGCTCTGATGATCCTTTGATTGACCTTCCTCTGGAAGACGAACCCTTAGGTCTTTTTTCTCCCAAGAGCAATCTGGGCTGGGAATCCTATGCAGCCCAGAGGCTGGAATCGGAACTCCACCGCTGTGCCAGTTTTGAACAGGACCTGGTTTTTTTGGCCATGGAATTTAAAGACGACAACATCAACGACCCGGTCCTGTACCGCCAATTTGCCGATGAAGCTGTAAACTTTTTCACCCTTAAGGATCTCATTTTTGAACGGGGAGAAATGGGAATATCGGTCATACTGCCCAATACGGATCTGGAACAGGGAATGAATATATGTGAAGAATTTCGCAGCATGGTAATCGACAAGCTTCCCGAATCGTTTTATGGCCGAATAGGTCTCTGCATAGGCCTAAGTTCCCGCTCGGGGAGGCTCATCGGATCGGATCGCCTCATGCTCGAAGCCTTTACGGCCCTGGAAAAAGCTCTGGAAGATCCGGACCCGTCTATCATTGGTTTTAAGAGTGATCTCGATAGGTACCGGGAGTTTATTAAGCGCAGCTCCTTTGCCAGGGAAGTGTAAGGCCCCGGGGCTCTACTTATAAAAATATTCCGGATCTCTAAAGAGACGATCTAAGGTCCACTGGTTTAATACAAAACTGTAATCCCCATCCTGTCTAAAACCCAGGCGGTACTGTTCTATCAGGGGACCGATCATAAAGAGGCTGCTGCTTCCATCTCCAAAATGAAGTTCAAGAGATCCTTCGATACTATTCGGAACTTCGTCATGTAAAAATTCTCCTTCGGACCATAGGATCGATCGTACATAGGCTTCGGTGAGCAGGCTGTCCAGTTCTCTATCTTCCCTCCCCACCATGATCCACCCTCCCCTATCTCTCCGCAGGTTATAGTGCCCCGGTGAATCTGGGGGTCGTACCGCTATCTCTTGAATCATTCCGGGTCCCTTTAGGATGTTCTCGGTAGAAAAGAGGCGCAGATCCAGCCAGGACAGGATTCCTGTCTCCGTGTGAAGACTAAAACGGTCTTCACCCTGGTAGATCCTGTCAGCGGAGGCCACTTTAAAATAGGCATCCCGGCCCAGGGCATCCCCTATGCCCAGGAGCAGATCCAATAAAGGAAGCCCCGCTCCAGCGGAAAGGAGGATCCGGGATGCCCGGCCTTCCACAAGTCCCAGGCTGAGGAGGTCCTCAGGGTTTCCTGGCCTTTGGGTGTAAGAGGATCGCCTGGTAAGGGCGGAAAACAATTCATCCACCCGGGACTGGAGGGCCGGATATTCTCTGCCGAGGGAGACATACCATATGTTATTTCTCCGGACGAGGACTACCCGGCCCTGGCTTCCAAAGAGTTCTATCCGGTCCACCAGATCCAGATGGCCAGGTTCGAGCCAACCAAAGGTCCGGCCCTCCCTTCTCTGGGGCTCCCGGGCAAGGCCGGTGAAGTACAAGGCGCTTAGGACAAGCAAGAGGCCCGCCAGGAGCCGGACCCGGGCCCTATAACTCATGGCGCCTTCTTCGGCGGATAATGATCCACCCCGCCAAGATTATGCCCAGGGGCATAAATACAAGGTTAATGCGCCGGGAAAAAGCCATCACAGTCTCCCTTCGTTCTGCATCCCCTATGCGATCCAGTCTTCCGCTTTGGCCGCTCTTATCCAAAAGGGCCAGGAGTTCATCGTTCCCCGAAAGCCATTCGGCGGCCCGTAAAAGAAACCTCATGTTTCGTTCCTCCGAGCGGCTTAGCTGGGCCAGGGCCCCTGCGAAGTCTTCGTCCCCTATGACGATGATTCTTCCCGGCCTCCTCTCTTCCGGCCTATTGTAAAGGGGGCCCTCATTGTAAGGATCATCAAAGAAGGAAGGAAAAACACCCTCCAGCGCCGCCCCAAGGATCTGGAGCCCCCGGGTCTGGGGCTCCTCAAGCTCCAGCTCTCGCCCCAAGGTGGGGTTGGTGATAAAGGCATCTCTCTGCAGCCAGGCTTGGGCACTGCTCGTAAAGAGGGGCTCGGCGCTGACCCCCAGAGGAGGATGCAGTTCCAGGGGACTGGGCCAGTGAAGGTCTAAGCCTCCAAAGTTTCTGCCCAGGGGACTGCGGGGGTTACCGCCCTGGTCCTGGACTGCCACCCAGTGGGGATAGGCCAGGGTTTCAACCTCAGTCAAGCCCCCCCGCTGGACCTGAAAGCTAAGCTGCAAGGAATGGCGATCCAGCACCAGGGCCCGGTGAAGGATGACTCCATACTGGGCCAGCATGGCCAGGAGCCCCCAATCTTCCAGGGGAATAACTTCAAAGCTGCCCAGGGGGTCTACGAAGATGCTGTCCACCGCAAAGAGGACATTTCCCCCTCCCCCTATATACCGGTCTATGGGGTAGAGATCGTATTCGTCTAGGACATCCAGGCCCCCCAGGACAAAGAGGAGGGGCAGCGTCGGGGGGATCTCCTGACCGGGATGGAAGACCCTGGTCACATAGCCGGCAAAGAAAAGCTCCCCCTGGAGCAGACCGTAATCTTGAGCCCAGTCCTTCCGGGGGTTAGCCGCCAGGATGCCTATCTCCCGGGGTATAGCATGGACCAGGGAATAGATCTGGGAACTAACCTGGTACTCCAGCCTTTCGAGGGAAAGGACCAGGGGAATCACCCTTTCCCTGCCCAAATATTCGATGAGGATACCTGAATAGACCGTAGCTATGGTGGTGACATTTCCTTCGTTCACTTCCATCTGCCAGGGGATGATCCCTAAGCTTTCCACCCTCCGCAGATCCCCGGTGCGCCCAGGATCCCGCTGGTTAAACCGGATCTTCCCCCGGGAATGGGCCTCGTACTCCCTGAGGAAATCCGCTGCTTCCCTGGGCAGGGGATGGGTGCGGCTAAGCTGGGGGGAGACAAAATAGGTGATGTCCACCCTGTCGCTTATCTGAAGATGGAGGTTCTTCGAAAAATCCGAGAGACTATAGATTCCATCCTGGGTCAGATCCTTTCTAAAAAAGAAGGTTCCGCTTAATAAAAAAAGGAAGAGAAAAACCCCCAGGGTCAAGAAGCATAAAAATGAAGCCTGCTTCTTATTCATCAGCGGTACCTGCGAAACATGAGGACCTGGGTGTTCAGGTAAAGAAAGAGGCAGGTGGATAAAAGAAAAAAGGCCAGGTCCCGGCTGTCTAGGATTCCCCGGGAAAAATTTTCAAAGTGAAAGGCCAAAGAAAAGAAGGAAAAAAAGGAAGCCAAAAAGGGAGGCAGGGCCGGGCTCAGGAGATGCATATGCATGGCTGCCCCCAGGACTACGATAGTTCCCAGGAAGGCCGAGGCCTGGCTCTTACTAAGGCTGGACATAAGGAGCCCGAGAGCTGTGGCAGAGGCACCCAGCAGGATGGTTCCGCTGTACTCGGCCAATATGATGCCCCCGTCAAATTGCCCCAGGGGAAGCAGGCTGAGGGGAAAGGAGGCGGTCAAGAGCAGCATCCCCAAAAGGGGCAGAAAGGAGGAAATAAATTTACCCAGGACCAGCTCCCATTCCTCTAAGGGCAGGGTTAAGAGGAGCTCCAGGGAACCGAGTTTTGCCTCTTCTGCCCAGGACTTCATGGTAAGAAGGGGAACCACCAGGGTTAAGGCCAGGGGGAAGGCAGAGAAGAAAGGACGGAGGCTCGTGGAATTAAAGGCAAAGAAGCGCTGGAGATAAAAAAAATGAATTCCCAAAAAGAGAAAGAAGAAGACAGAGGCCCCATAGAGGGCCGGTGAAAAGATCAAGGAACCCAGTTCCTTTCTGCCCAGGGCTCCTATCCTATTAAAGGAGCTGGATAATGCTGCCAAAAGGCCCCTCACTCCTCCCCCCTGGTAAGCTGGACAAAGATATCCTCCAGGCTCAGGTCCTCCCCCTGGACCCCCAGGGTGGCGGCGATCTCCTCCTTGGTGCCCTGGGCTGCAATGCGTCCCCTGTGGAGGATCAGAATGCGGCTCGCCACCGCTTCGACCTCAGAAAGGATATGGGTGGAGAGGATGAGGGTCTTATGCTCCCCCAGCTGTTTGATCAGCTTACGGATCTCGATAATCTGCAGGGGGTCCAGGCCCGAGGTGGGCTCATCGAGGATGAGAATGGCCGGGTCGTGGAGTATGGCCTGGGCAAGACCCAGGCGCTGCTTATAGCCCTTAGAGAGCTTGTCTATGCGGCGGCGGCTCATGTCCTCTATCCCGCAGAGTTCCAGGGCCCTCTTAATTGCAGGTCCACGGCTGGGCCGGGGGATCTCTCGGGCGGCCGCCACGAAGGCCAGGTATTCCAGGGAATTGAGATCCCCATAGAGGGGGTTTAGCTCGCTCAGGTAGCCGATCTGACGTTTTATCTCCCGGGGGGCTTCCATTAAGGGCAGGCCATTAATGACCACCTCCCCGCTCGAGGGATAATGGTAGCCCGTGAGGATCTTCATGATGCTGGTCTTGCCGGCTCCGTTGGGGCCCAAAAAACCCAGGATCTCAGCGGGGCCCAGGGTGAAAGAAACCCCCTTTACGGCCTCTATGGGACCATAGTTCTTGTAAAGGTTCCGCACATCGATCATGAAAAACCTAATCCCTGTATTCTATGGGAAGAACCATCCGGTCCCGGGACAAAAGGGTCTCGGGAAAAACAGCTTGGGCTTCTTTTAGGACCTGCTTTAATTCGTGTTCGGTGTAGCGGGGGCTGTAATGGATCAGGGCCATCTGTTTTACCTCCCCATCCCTGGCTATCCTGGCGGCCTCTTCGGCAGTCATATGCCGTTTTTCCCGGGCGCTCTCTGCCAGGGCCCGTTCAAACATCCCCTCGCAGATAAGGAGGTCCGAATCGGCCACCTCCTTAGCAATCTCCGGAAAGGCCAGGGTATCGGTGACAAAGGAAAATTTCCTTCCCGTCCGTGGGGGCCCCAGGACCTGTTCGGGCTCCACAAAGCTGCCGTCCTCTGCCTGCACCCTATTTCCACTCTGCAGGGCCGCCCAGAGGGGACCCCGGGTAACCCCCAGGGCCTCGGCCTTTTCGGGGTAAAACTCTCCGGGCCGGGGGTATTCTTCCATCACATAGCCATAGCAGGGTTTGGTATGCCTTAAGGGGAAGGCCCGGATATGGAAGCCCTCCCCCTGGTATACCAGGCCCGGAGCCCTAATCTCCTGGACTATGATTTCGTAGTTGATATGCATGTCCAGGACCCGGCGGCTCGATTCAATATATTCGGCGATCCGGGGGGGGCCTATAATGTAGAGGGGATCATCCCGGTCCACCTGGGAAGAGAGCATCAAAAGGCCCGGGATCCCCGTCACGTGATCTGCGTGGGTGTGGCTGACAAAAATGACAGATATTTTTTTCCAGCGAAGGTTTAGCCTTCTTAGCGAAACTTGGGTTCCCTCGCCGCAGTCAAAGAGGAAGAGTTCACCCTCCCGGCGCAGGAGCACCGAGGTAAGATGACGGTTAGGCAGGGGCATCATACCCCCGCAGCCCAGGACAAAGGCCTCGAGATTCATGCTGAACAGTATAAACAGAAAGAAACCATGGTATCTAGAGCTGTTACATTGACAGACTCAAGGTGGGCGGATACACTAGGTTTTACGGAATTCACTCCGGCCCAATGCGAGAGTGGTGGAACTGGTAGACACGCTAGACTTAGGATCTAGTGCCGCAGGCATGGGGGTTCAAGTCCCTTCTCTCGCAACATCAAACAGTTAAGAGGAACAAGGTGACCATATCCAAGGAAATTACCCCGCAAGAAAAATCCAGCGTCCGGATGGATGTAACCATAGGCAAGGAAGATCTCCGCAGCGAGTATGACGATCTCTTAAAGGAATACACCAAGACCATACAGATCCCGGGTTTCCGCCGGGGTAAGGTGCCCCGGGATGTCCTCGAAAGGAAATTCGGCGATGCCCTAAAGGGCGAAGCCATGGGGAAGATCATCGAAAAAGCGGTAGAAGAGATCTTTAAGAACGAGGAATTCCCCCGGGAATCCCGGCCCCTCCCCTACTCCAGGCCTGAGTTAAAAGAAGAGCCAAAAATAGATTTCGAAAAGGATCTGGAATTCTCGGTGGTCTACGATGTGCTCCCCACGGTGAAGCTTGGGAAATGGGAGGGCCTGGAGGTGGCCGTCCCTGAACTGACCCTGGGGGACCAGGAGCTAAACCAGGAGCTGGAGGCCATCCGGGAGCGGAACTCCATAGTCCTTGATAAGGATGAAGAAGAGGGAGCCCAAAACCAGGATGTCCTTACCCTGGACTTCTGCGAGCTCGATGAGAAGGGGGAGCCCATAGAAAGCACCAAACGCCAGGATTTTACCTTTACCCTGGGCTCCGGCTACAACATCTACAAGTTTGACGAAGAAGTGATGGGAATAAAGAAGGGCGAAACCAGGGAATTTACCAAAACCTATGGTGAAGACCACGAAGATAAGGACCTGGCGGGGAGCAGCAAGACCCTGAGGGTCCAGGCAACGGCCCTCAAAGTAAAAAAACTGCCCGACCTGGATGACGATCTTGCCCAGGATGTGGACGAAAAATTTAAAACCCTGGAGGATCTTAAGACCAGCATCAGTGAGCGGCTTCAAAAGAACCTGGACCAGCAGTTACGGGCCTCAAAAGTAAACAAGATCCTCGAAAAAATCATGGAAGACAGCCCCGTGGAGATCCCCGAATCAATGATTCTTATGGAACTGGATTCCCACTGGCGGAATATGGCCCGCCGTTTCAATACCGACTCGGATGGCCTCTATAAAATGATAGGAAACTCCCAGGAACAGGCCCAGGCCATGCTGGATACCTGGAGACCCAGCGCCGAGACGGCCCTTCATTCAAGATTGATCATCGAAACCCTCATCGAAAACCTGGATCTCCAGGCCAGCGATGATGAAGCAGAGAAGGAAATCGAACGCCTGGCCAGCGAAACCGGATCTACCATAGAGGATGTGAAAAAGTACTACGAGGAAGGCAACATGATGGACTACCTCAAGGAAGAGATAAAAGAGCGAAAGGTATACGACATCCTCATCGAAAAAAGCACCATAAGCTATGAAAAAATCCAGGATCCTATAGACCCTCCTGCCAATATTGAGTAAATTATAGGTATGAATGAAAAGATGAGTACCTTAGTCCCCATAGTGGTCGAGCAAACCGGCATGGGGGAGAGATCCTATGACATATACTCCCGCCTCTTAAAGGACAGAATCGTGTTTTTAGACGGGGAGATCTTCGATATCAACGCGGACCTGGTGGTGGCCCAGCTCCTCTTTCTGGACGGCCAAGACACCGAAAAGGATATCAACCTCTACATCAATTCCCCCGGCGGCTCGGTAACCGCGGGGCTGGCCATCTACGACACCATGCAGTACGTTAAGTCGAATATACAGACCATCTGTGTAGGCCAGGCCGCCAGCATGGCCGCCCTGATCCTTACCGCCGGCACCAAGGGGAAGCGTTTTGTCCTCCCCAGTTCCAGGGTTCTGATTCACCAGCCCTGGGGGGGTGCCCAGGGGCAGGCCAGGGATATAGGGATCCAGTCCAAAGAGATAATCCGCCTTAAAAAACTTACCATCAACTATTTTGCCCACCACACGGGCAAGACCCCGGAACAGATAGGGGCGGACATGGAACGGGATTTTTATCTTTCAGCGGAGGATGCGGTGGCCTATGGCGCGGCGGACTCCATTTTAACGAGGGAAACAAATGGCAAAGCTCCGTAATGGCCAGGGTGATTTTGAGAGGGCCTGTTCTTTTTGCGGAAAAAGCGCCGACATGGCCCGGCGGCTTATCGCAGGGCCCCGGGATGTCTTTATCTGCGATGAATGTGTAGAGGTCTGCCGGAAAATCCTCAGCGAAGAAGAACATGAACTGGCTTCCCAGTTTACCGGAGACATCCCCACCCCCCGGGAGATCAAAGACTACCTGGACCTCTTCTGCATAGGCCAGGAGGCGGCAAAAAAGGCCCTCTCGGTGGCAGTCTATAACCACTACAAACGGATTGCCAAGGCCTCCAAGGCCGAAAGCGATGTAGAAATCGAAAAATCCAACGTGCTTCTTATCGGACCTACCGGGACCGGCAAGACCCTTCTGGCCAAGACCCTGGCGAAAAAGCTAAAGGTACCCTTTGCCATAGTAGATGCCACCACCCTCACCGAGGCGGGCTATGTAGGGGAAGATGTGGAGAACATCCTCCTCAAGCTCATCCAAAATGCGGGGGGGAACATCGCCGCCGCCGAGAGGGGCATAGTCTACATCGACGAAATAGACAAGATCGCCCGGAAGGGTGAAAACGTCTCCATCACCCGGGATGTGTCCGGCGAAGGGGTCCAACAGGCCCTCTTAAAGATCATCGAGGGGAGCATCGCCGCCGTCCCGCCCCAGGGGGGGAGAAAACACCCCAACCAGGAGATGATCCGCATCGATACCACCAACATCCTCTTTATCTGCGGCGGCGCCTTCGTGGGCCTCGACAAGCTCATCGAACGCCGGGTGGTCCAGCATCCCCTGGGCTTTGGCTCCGACAGCTCCGAGCGGTCGGGGAAAAACCTCAAGGAACTCTTCGATTCCCTCCACCCCGATGACCTTATCCAGTTTGGGATGATCCCCGAATTCATAGGGCGGCTTCCCATCACCGTAAGCCTGGAAGAGCTTAAACGGGAAGACCTGAAACGGATCATCACCGAACCCAAGAACGCCATAGTCAAGCAGTACATAGCATCCCTGGCCATAGACGAGGTTAAGCTGGAATTCAGCGAAGAGGCCATTGATGCCATAGCGGACACGGCGATCTCCCAGAAAACCGGTGCCCGGGGCTTACGGGCCATAGTCGAAAAAATCATGACCGACATCATGTTCGAGATACCTTCGATAGAAGGTGAAAAGCAGGTCATCATTACCGCGGAAACGGTCATAACATCCAAGCCCCCCGAAGTGGTGCTCCTAAGGAAAAGCGCATAACCGTGGGACCCTTTGGCGGCCTTAAAAAGCCCTCACCCATGAAGCCCAGATCAAAGCCAAGGGGTTTTATATCAGAACTCCTCGCCAAGGCCGGGGGGGCCGAGGAGCACCCCCTTTTACCCCTCCGGGATCTGGTCATCTTTCCCCAAACCACCCTCTCGGTCTACATCACCTACAAAGAAGGAATCCACGCCCTGGAAGAAGCCCTCTCCAGGGACCTTCGGCTCTTTGCGGCCTGCCAAAAACCCCCGGCCGCCCAGGAGGGGGGAGCCATACTCCAGGAGAAGTCCTCCCCAAAAGCTCCCCAGGCCCTCGGCCCGGCCCTCCAGACCTATGACACGGGGACGGTGGTGCGGATTATCCAAAACTTAAGGCTCCCGGATAATACTTTTCGGGTGGTCCTCCAGGGGGAATACCGGGCCCAGATCATTTCTTCTTACTTAAAAAACGAAACCGCCATGGTCACTATCGATCCTATCCGCTCATCCAGCCCCAGTTCCCGGGCCAAGTCTGATGAGTCCCCGGATCCCCTCTCCCCGGACCAGGACCAAACCCGGCAGGAAATCTCTGCCCTGGTACGGGCGGTGCAGAAGTCCTTTGCCCAGTACGCCGAATATACCAAGAAGATCAGCACCGAGATCTTAACGGCCGTAGAAAAAAACGAGGGCCCCGAAAGGCTCGTAAATATAATTGCCAATGTACTTTCGGTAAAACCGGAAAAAAAGATCGACCTCTTGCGGATCAGTGAGCCCCGGGAACGGCTGGAAAAGCTCCTGGAGATCATCGAAATGGAGAACGAAATTTTCGGAATCCAGAAAAACATCTCCGGCAAGGTAAAGAGCCGGATGGACAAGAACCAGCGGGAATACATCCTCAACGAGCAGCTGAGGGAAATCAACAAGGAACTGGGCAAGAAAGAAGGGGAGGATGAATTTTCTGAACTGGAAGGGGCCATCGCAAACCGCCGCCCGGGGGAAGAGATCCTTGCCAAGGTCCGCAAAGAGATAGGTCGTCTCAGGAAGCTTCAGCCCTTTTCCCCCGAGGCCGGAGTCTTACGGGGCTACCTGGAATGGATCACCGACCTGCCCTGGAGCGAGTACTCCCTGGATTCATCGGACCTCAAGGAAGCGGAACTCATCCTGGACGAAGACCACTACGAGATGAAGAAAGCCAAAGAGCGGATTATCGAGTTTATTGCGGTCCGGCAGCTCTGTGCCCGGACAGACCTTCCCCTCAACGAGGAAGAGTTGGAAACGGTGCTTCAGGGGGAAGAAGTGCCGGAACCCAGCCTGGGGCGGCTTTCCATCAAGGGCCCCATCCTCTGCTTTGTGGGCCCCCCGGGAACAGGCAAAACCAGCCTGGGAAAATCGGTGGCCCGGGCCCTGGGGCGCAAGTTTATCAGGATTTCCCTGGGGGGTGTCAGGGACGAGGCAGAAATCCGGGGGCACCGAAAAACCTATGTGGGGGCCCTGCCGGGGAAGATCATCCAGTCCATGAAAAAGGCGGGGACCATGAATCCCGTTTTTCTTTTGGACGAGATCGATAAGCTAAGCCACGATTTTAGGGGGGACCCGGCCTCGGCCCTTTTGGAGGTCCTGGACCCGGAACAGAACTCTACCTTTATGGATCATTACCTGGAGGTTCCCTACGATCTTTCCAAGGTCCTTTTTATCACCACCGCCAATTCCCTCCATTCCATCCCCTACCCCCTCCTGGATCGGATGGAGATCATCGAAATCCCCGGTTATGGGGAAAACGAAAAGCTCGCCATAGCCCAGAAGTTTTTGGTCCCCAAGGAGCTCCAGGAGAACGGCCTCTCCCGGGCCAAGATAGTCTTTAAAGAAGATGCCCTCCGGGACATCATCCGCCACTGGACCTCCGAATCGGGGGTCCGCAGCCTTGAACGGGAAATCGCCCGCTGTATACGGCGGATCGCCAAGGAGGCGGTAAACAAGGAATACGGCAAAAGGGGCGACAAACCCATAGAGGCCTTTTCCAAGACCATCCGCCGGGAGGGCCTGGAAAAACTCCTGGGCCGCCGAAGGTACAAGAACGACGTGGTCTTTAAGGAGGCCCGGATAGGGGTATCCTACGGCCTGGCCTATACCGAAACCGGGGGCACCATGCTGCCGGTAGAGACCATCCGCTTTGAAGGAAATGGGGAAAACACCATCACCGGTAACCTGGGGGATGTGATGAAAGAGAGTGCCCGGATAGCCCTCTCTTATCTAAGGAGCGTCCAGGACCGCTACGGCTTTATCACCGACGATGTGGGCAAGACGGACTTCCACATTCATGTCCCCGAGGGGGCCATACCCAAGGACGGTCCCTCTGCGGGTCTTACCCTGGCGGTTTCCCTCCTTTCTACCCTCTGCCAGGCGGCTCCCCGGGGAGGGGTGGCCATGACCGGAGAGCTGACCCTGACAGGGAGGATCCTTCCCATAGGGGGCCTAAAGGAAAAGCTCCTGGCGGCCATACGGAACGGCATGGAAGAGGTTCTTTTGCCCAGCGATAACAAAGAAGATTGGGAAGAACTGGGGGATGACATAAAAAAGGCCCTGGAACCCCGCTTTGTCGAATACGCCGACCAGGCCTTCGCCCTCCTCTTTGACCCCGAGGACCTGAACAGGGCCAAACAGCCTACACCAAAGAAGAAGACCCCTGCCAAAAAAGCCGGCTAGGCCCCTCGCCTAGGACCTCCGTTTTTTCATCCTCATTAAAAGGGCCCGCCATGATTCGGCCCAGCGAAAGAGGCGGTACAATAGGGGCCGCCGGGGATAGTCCCAGCTTCCGGGACGGCGGATGATCCGGCCCCCAAAGCCGGTCTTAAAGCGATAGAGCCCCGCCATGGGGTGGGCCTCATCCTCGGTGGGAGGGATGCCAAAGAGATCATAATCCAGGCATCCAGAGGCCTTGGCATCCTCCATGGCCTTCACCTGCAGGGCGTAGGGGGCCATGAGGTTCCGCTTAAGGTCCGATGAGGCCCCATACAGATAGACCCCCACTCTGCCCCAGCTAAGGCATACCAGGCCCGCCAGGAGATCCCCCCCGTGTTCGGCCAGGTAGAGCCGGATAGGGGGCCTTGAGCCCCCGTAGGAGGCCCCTTCCACTAGATGGCGGTAATAGGCCAGGCTATGGATGGCTATGCCGTCCCGGCGGGCGGTGGTTTTGAGCAGCTCGTAAAATTTTCCTATCTCCCCAGCCTCGGCCTCCCTAATCTGGACCCCCTTCTTTAATGCCAGCCGGGCATTGTAACGCCACTTGGGCTTCATCTGCCCCAGGATCTCCTCCATGGGGGGCCTAAGGTCGATCAGCACCGAGTTGGGGGGCTGTATGTCCCCCCCAGAGGCCACGAAGGGGGCAGGGAGGGAAGCTGACCGGGAGGGGTCTATCAGAAAGGGGGGATCAAAGCGGATAAAGAGGCAGCCAGGGGGTAGCTCCCTGGAAAGGGCGGCCCCCAGGGCTGCCAGGGTTTCTTTGGCCCGGTTCTGGGCCTCCGGATCTAAAATTTCATTTATGCTCATCCCCGGCAGCTGGGGCCCCCAGGGAACATAGGCCAGAGAGAGGCCCGGAGCCAGGCGGCGCCTCAGGACCAAGAGGGGGGAAGGTTCTTCACCGGGAGCAAGGGTAAAGGAAAAGGCGAGGGCCTCCCATTCAAAGGAGGCCTTAAAGTGGCCCCAAAAACCGGACTGTAAAAAATTCCCCGAGCGGTCGCAAAAACTAAGGTCTTCCCGTTTTAAGGTGACTTCATTCAATGCACTTCACCCTGGGGGATGATATGGGTCTTGATTACATGCCGGTCTATGCAGAGGGCCTGGTCCCCCACCATGACCCTATGATCCTCTACCTTCATGGGGATGGAGAAAAAAGTGTCTATGTCTATCTCCTGGGGCAGATCCGGGGGGGCTTCCCCTGGGGGAGAACCCTCGGGGAGCTCCAGCTGAACCCGGCTCCCCAGGGGGGCATCTCCGGGATCCAGGACCTCCACCCTCAGGCCCCCTTCCAGATCCGGGGAACCCCTGGTGTCTTCGGCAGCCAAAAGCATGCCCCGGCTTTCTACCCCCCGCAGCTTGGCGGCCTTAAGGTTATAGGCCAGGATGATCCTCCGGCCCAGGAGCTCTTCTTCGGTGTAAAAGGGAACCAGGCCGCTCACTATGGTCCGCTCTTCGGTGGGGCCCCCGGGGGCGGCGGCGGTCTGGACCTGGACCACATAGAGCTTGTCCGCCTTGGGGTGCCGCTCTACCTGGCTTATGAGGGCGGCCCTCAGGTCCAGGGTTTTGGTAAACCTTTCCACCGGCCCCTCCTGGGCACCCTCTGCCGGGCCATCCTTCTGGTTCCCCGAGTAGCGTTCCTTTAACTGAGCTATTAAATCATCCTCAAGTTTGTTAAATAGGATCTGGCTTTCCTTAAATTCCAGGGGGCCTGTGTGGGACCCCAGGTCATCCCAGGAAAGTTTCCCCGGGCCCTTGCGGTAGACCAGGTCTGTATCATCCGGCCCCTCTTTAAAGCTAAGGCCAAAGAAGGAGGCGATTGATTCGGCCCCCTGGGGCAGGTAGGGCTGAAGCAGGATGGCCAGATCCCGCAGCACATAGCAGAGGTTCTTAATGAGGGCGGCCGCAGAAGCTTGTTCTGCTTCGCTACCCTGCCTTGTCTTCCAGGGTTCTGCGTCCTGAAAGGTCTTATTGGCAAAGGATGATAACTCAAAAATCTGGTGAAAGGCCTCTCGTAATTCCGCCCGTTCCAGGGCCCCGGTTATTTTTTCTTCATAACTTTTGATCCTGGCCCAGAAAGCTTCTTCATCCATGCCGGGGATAATTTCTGAGCTCCCCTGGGGGATCTTCCCCTCGTAATAACGGCTTACAAAAGAGAGGGTCCGGTTTACCAGGTTCCCCACATTGCCTATGAGCTGGCCGTTCACCTTCTCTTGAAAATCCTTCCAGGTAAAAAGGGTGTCCGCCTTTTCGGGCCGCATATAGTAGATGTAAAAACGCCAGACATCGGCGGGGATCCCCGTCTCCATGGCGTGGTCCCCAAAGACCCCTATGCCCCGGGACTTGGAGAATTTCCCCCCCTCGTAGTTCATGTACTCGGTGGAGGACATGTGGTGAAGCATGGTCCAGGTATCGGCGCTCCCCAAGAGGCTCGAGGGAAAGATCACCGTATGGAAGGGTATATTATCCTTCCCTATGAACTGAAATAGTTCGGTCTCTTCGGGGCTCTTCCACCAGTGGTCTACAAAACTGCGCCAGTCCTTTCCCAGTTTCTCCCCTAAATTTCCGGTCATGGAGATATAGCCTATGGGAGCATCAAACCAGACGTAAAAAACCTTCTTCTCGTAGCCCGGCTTGGGGACCGGGATACCCCAGCTTAGGTCCCTGGTGATGCCCCGCTCCCTGAGGCCGTCCCTGATCCAGGCCTGGGTCATCTGGATGGCATTGTGGGCCCAAAAGCCCTCTTTAGAGGCGGTTTGCATCCAGGCCTCAAGTTTATCCCTAATCTGGGGCAGATCAATGTAGAGGTGGCGGGTCTTTTCAAGCTTAGGTGCCTGGCCGCAGCTGGCACAGCGGGGTTCCTTTAGGTCCGTGGGGTCCAGGAGCTTTCCGCAGTCCTCGCATTGATCCCCCCGGGCATTGGGGGAATGGCAGCTGGGACAGCTTCCCAATACATAGCGGTCGGCCAAAAAGCGTTTACAGCTTTCGCAGTAGAGCTGCTCAATTTCTTTTTCGCTAATATAACCCTGGGCGTCCAGTTTTTGAAAAATGTCCTGGGTAACCTCGGTGTGCACCTGGGTAGAAGAGCGGCCAAAGATATCAAAGGCAATGTTAAACCAGCGGTATATGTCATCGTGGATCTTAAAGTACCGTTCGCAGAGGGCCGAGGGGCTGATTCCCTCTTCGGCGGCCCTGGTTTCGGTGGCGGTGCCATACTCATCGGTGCCGCAGACATAGAGGGTCTCGTAGCCCCTCAGGCGGCAAAAGCGGGCAAAGACGTCGGCGGAAAGGACCTGGATCAGGTTTCCCAGATGGGGAACATTGTTCACATAGGGAAGGGCGGAGGTAATAAGTCTGCGTTTGTTCATGCTAGGGCCAAGTCTATAGAGATTGGACTTCTTCGGCAAGCCGGTCCCTTGGGGCCCACAACCCCCTTAGGGGCTAATTTTTAGGGTAAGAACCAGCTTCCAGGTCTTCCCCCCCTCGAGGGCCAGGGGAAAGAGGGGCATAAGGCTGGTCCACTGGTACTCTTCCCTCCCCGGAAGGCCTGCTCTTACATTGAAGATCCGGCCCCCAAAGGGACGGCTCGCCTCAAAGGAAAGAAGAGCCTCGTTGGTCAGATCCTGAAACTCCAGGGTCCTTGCCTCATGGAGCTCCTGGGCATCCTTAAGGTGGAGCCCCTCCTTGTCTTCTTCCCGGACCGAAAAGATCCGCAGATGATCCTCCCCCTCCCCGCTGAAGCTCAGATCCAGGGCGGGGACAAAGGAGAAGTCCCGATGTTCGGTCCCGGTGTTCTTTAAGACATATTCCACCTGCAGGGCGTTCTTTCTTAACTGGATGGTCTTGTCGATTTCTATGTCCCCAAAGGGAAGGGAAGAAGAGACTGGGAGCCTAAAATGAACCCTGCAGCGAAGCCGGTCTACCTCCAGGGCTTGGTACTCCTCGAGGCCGCAGAACCGGCCCCCCTGTATTCCCCCGGGATGTATATCTTCACCGGCCATATTTGGCGGCCCCAGGTAATCGGCAAAGGAGGAACGTCTTAGGGGGGCCTCACCTTCTGTGGTGGGCAGGGAGAGGGTGTCCAGGTAGTTCCAGGAACCGGGGAGGTAATCCAGCTCTATCAGCGCGGCCCCCCGGCTCTTGATGCAGAGGCTGAGCTTGTCGTCTTGGAGGAGGTACTCCCCCTCTCCGTCGAGATCAAAATCGAAGACCGAAAGGTAGGGCTTAAACTTCCCCTTGTCCCGGGTGATTTTTTCCGCCTCTAAGAGGGCCCTGTAGGCGGCCCGGCGGACCTGGGGGCTGCTGAGCCCCGGGTGGTTTTCGGTTCCCAGGCGGTAGACCCCCGAATCCTGGGCCTTCCATAGTTCCTCCTGGGCGGTGCGTTTCCGGGCCTTGTCCCCCCGGAGCTTGACGCTTATAAGGGTGTGGACATAGATCATCTTGGCATAGAGCCCCCCCGCTTCGGGGTAGTCCGCCAGGAGCTGCCGGCCCTGGCAGCAGAGTCCCCCGCCGTTTTGATCCAGGCAGAGGGTGGGAAAGTAAGCTTTTCGTAGGGGCCCCAGGCCCTTATAAACTTTTGAGGGGGTGGTAAAAGTAATTGAAGGGTCTCCCTCCGATAGTTCCCTAAAGAGCTCTTCGTAGCGGGCCTGGACTTCTGCTCCCTGGGCCCGGTCTCTCAAGTTCCCTCCCCCTATGGGGATCACCACCAGGGGGTTCCCTGATAAATCCTTCAGGCCTTCAAGGCCCCGGGCAAGATCGCTCCGGCGGCCCTCGGCGATGGGAAACACGATGAGCAGTTTCCCCTGATCTTCGGTAAGGCAGGGTTCGAAGATCCCCTGGGGCCCGGGCTTAAGACCGGCACCGTAAAAATGCCGTTCCTCCAAAAAGGTATAGTTCATGCCGCTGGATGTCAGGGGCCCCACCAGGTTCTGTTCCCAGGCCAGGGAGGGGAGCCAGCAGCCCAGGGGCCGCTTGCCAAACTGCTTGCGCAGGTAGGTGCTCAGCATCTCGATCTGGCCTATCCGATCCGCCAGGGGGATCAGAGGCAAGAGGGGATGATAAAAGCCGCCCCCTAGCAGCTCGGCCTGCTTGCGGTTTAAAAGATCCTCCAGGAGCATAAAGAGTTCGGGGTAGCGTCGTTCTATCCAATGGAGGAGGAGGCCCGAATAGTGGATGACCAGATGTACCCTGGGGAATTTTGCCAGGGCGGTGATAAGGGGTTTTATCTCGGCTGCATAAAGACCCTCGAAATCAGCTTCCCCTGTGCCTGAAGGAAGATGACCCTGGGTACATAAGATCACTTCTAATGTATTACTCATAGCCCCGTATTCTTTGGTGGTACCAGTCTAAACCATAATTTCAATTCTTGAAAGCATTAAAATCCCAGGAGGATATTAAAAAAGATCCCCGCCACCGAGGTCGTTACCAGAGAGAGGAGCCCCATGGAGATCAGGATGAGGGGACTCCCCCTAAGAAAGCGGGGCACCCATTCCAGCTCTGACCGGCGGCGGATCTCCTTTAGACAGAGGAGGGCCCCCAGGTTCCCCAGGGCAAACCCGAGGCTTAAGACCAGGGCCCCCCCAAAGGAGTGCCCCATAAGAAGGCAAAAGAGAAGGGCTATGGGTATAAGCCCATTATAGGCCGTATGGGCCGGATAAACCCGGCAGAGCCCCCGATAAGAGGGGATAATCCGGGGGAGGAGCCGGTCGCAGAGGAGCTCCAGACCCATACAGATCAGGGCCGAGAGGGGAAAATAGAGGAAAAACTCCGAAAAACCCCTCAAAGAGGGGGAAAGGGAGGAAAAAAAGACCCATAAGATGAGGATGGCCCCAAGAAAGATCCCCGACTGGATCAGGGGCAGCTTCATTCCCCCCCCAGATTCGGATGGATTAGCTATATTAGCAGTTCCCAGGGCCAGGGTAAGGAGTAAATTTACCGAAAGGCCCGAAAAAATCGCCAGGGCCGCCAGGTTTATCATCAATATTCCTCCCGGATACCGCTGGATTGCTCCCTAAAGTAACGAAAGAGGGCTGTGCCGTATCCTAAAAGCAGGAGCCCCCCTGCCGAGACCGAGAGGATCCGGATGGGGATAAACTCCCCTTCCCGGCTCTCGAAAAGTTCAACTATCCCCTCACTGCCCCCGGGAAAGGAAAGGGTCCGCATCCCTAAGGGCTCCCGGATCAGGGCCAGGGCCAGGATGATGATGCAAATCATCAGGGCCTCCGAGAGGGCTTGGGAGCAAAACTCCGCCGCATCGTCGGAGGGGCCGGTTTCGTAGAACCGGGAGCCCATGCAGGAGGGGGGGATAAGGAACAGAAAAAATCCGCAGCCCAAAAGCAAGAGGGGGTTAAGGATCCCCAGGAGGATCATGAAAATCCCCCCCATTAAAGAAGCCGTAAAAAGGAGGATGGCCCTTCGCCCCAGCTGGGGCATGATGGGCTGGCCCAGGGCATAAACCAGGGCGGATAAGACATAGACCCACAAGAGGGCCCCCGAGGCCACCAGGGCAAAGGCAAAGCGGCTGGATGCCAGGATGATCAGGGCCGTGGAACTTAAGGTAGCCAGGGGCGAATTACTGCCCCAAAAAAGGTGGGAGTTGATGGGATGGTTCATGGGGCCCCACCTTCTATCCGCCCCCGGTAGAGGGCCAGGATTCCCCGGGGGATCCTCTCCATGAGCCGTTCCCCATAGGCCCCCAGGGGGATGAGTTCCCCCAGGTTCCCCTGGGAATCCAGGATAGAGATGGCGGGGAAAAAGACCCCCTCCCCGGTAAGGCTAAAGACATAGGCCCGCCCCCCCGGCGCTGCCGGATCTTCCAGGGCATACCAGGAACCGAGGCCCATAAAGAGGGAACCCTGGGGTTCCAGAGGGGCCCCCAGGCGGCGGGGATCCCCCGACTCTTCCAGGAGCCGGTTTACCGAGGCCGCTAAATATCTCTGCCGTAGGGGAAGGCTGGTATACCAGAAGAGGGCCCCCAATAGGATGAGGGTCCCTATCCAGGCCACCAGGATGGCCCGGTCCTTTATCTGGGGAACCAGGGGCCTCACCCAGGCCCAGAGGCTCATGAAGGGGTTCTGATCTTTATCCATGAATCTCCTCCAAAGAGATGCTTTCCTTCCAGTAGCTGGATCAGGGGATTCAACCCGTTAATAAGGAGGATCCCGTAGATGACCCCGTAGGTTTCGCCCCCGTAGTAGCGGAAGTAAAAGGCCAGAACCGCCGCCAGGATGGTACAGAAGAGGATCCCCAGGCTGGACTTGGGGGCCGTGGCGGGTTCGCTGACCAGGAGAAAGGCCGCCGGCAGGGTCCCCCCGCTGAGGAGGGCAAAGAGGATGTCCCCCTCCCCCACTTCTCCGCCATAGGGTATGGCCCCCCAGAGGCGGACCAGAAAGACAAAGACCCCCAGGAAGACTGCAGTAATCCAGGGACGGCTGACCCTAAAGGAAACCAAGAGGATGGTCCCCACCAGAAAGGCCCCCAGGCCCCGGTCAGCCACTATGCCCGGCAGGGGTGAAGAAAAAAGCCCCGAGTAGCCCATGGGGAACTCTCCTCCGGTAAACGAAAGGATCGTGTTATTTATCAGGGACCCCAGGGGGTCTGGGCTCGCAGCAAAGAGGGAGGGCAGCTCGGTTTTTATGAGCCCCAGGGGTGAACCCTGATTATCCAGGACCCCCCGGTCCACCAGATCCTTTAAAAGGGAGAGGGGGGACTGGGCCAGGGCCTCATGGAAGGAGAGGGGCCAGGAGAAGCGCACAAAGAGCCAGCCCCCGGCGGCGGGATTAAGCCAGTTGGACCCCAGGCCCCCGAAGCTGTGCTTTACCACCACCATGGCGAAGATGGCCCCCGCCATGACATAGACCGGCGAAAGCTGATTGGGCAAAAAGAGGCAGAGGACCAGGGCGGATGCCACCGCCGAACCGTCCCGTAAAACCCGGGTCCGGCCGCTCTTGTTGAGGATGACAAACTCGCTGACCACCGCGGCGATGACGGCGCAGAGGGCATTTATGAGGGAGGAAAAATAATCCCCCATGGAGGATTGAATGATGGCCATGAGGATGCATATATTAGCCAGCCACATCCGGGCGGCGGAGGAACGGGCTAAATTGATTAAGGGCCGGGAGGACCGTCCGTAGAGGATCGCGTGATCGCTCATCCTTCCCCCCTGTGGCGGGCCCCTATGGTGCTGCTTAGGGGGAGCAGGGAGGGGCAGACCACCTCACAGCAGCCGCAACCATGGCAGGGCCCGGGACTTCCATCCCCCCCCTGGGCCCGGTTGATCCCCTTGAAGAGCTCCTCCGGGTCCAGCCCCACGGGACAGACGGTCCGGCATTCCCCGCAGCTTATGCAGGCCGCCGGGCCCTCCCCCCGGGGGTTTTCGGCAAAGGCAAAGATGGCTCCGGTGGTCTTGGTCACCGGCTCATCCTGGTATCGCACCGGAGCCCCTGTAAGGGGGGACCCGGTGGCTATGCGCCGGGGGGGGACCTTAAAGCCCCCGCACTCGGCGAATATTTCTCCTATCCGTTTTCCCAGCCGGACCCGCATTACCTGGGGGCTATTCAGGGCCGAACCCCCGACGCTGACATAGCGCTCCAGGACGGGCTTCCGGTATTTCACCGCATCGTAGACCGCCGCCGCCGTGGCGGGCCCCAGGATAAATAGCTCCCCTAAATCGAGCCCCGCCTTTTTTTGGTAGTTCCGTAAGACCAGCTCCAGTTCCCGGCGGTTCCTCTGGGGGTACTTGGGGCCCACCAGGACCACCGATGCGGGGATCCCAAAGCGGCCCCCCAGGGAAAGGAGTTCCCTTCCCAGTTCCTTTTCCCGGTACGAGATGGCGTAAATAATCCGGTTTACCTGACAGGTCCGGGCGGTAATCACCGCTCCTTCGGCCACCGCGGCGGCCCTCTCCTTGCAAAGGACATAGTCGGCCGCCAGGTAGGGGTCGTCAAAGACACAGCGGACCACCAGGCTTAAGGGGCCCTGGCGGGAGCGGACCGCGGTGATAATCTCCGACACCGGCTGGCCCTCCCCTTCCATTTCTACCACCCCCAGATCGGATATAACCCGCTGTATGTCATAAGAGAGCATCCCCTCCCAGGGGAAGACCTCTCCGCTCTTGCCCAGCTTTTCGAAGGCCCCCTCCATGCGGATCACGAAGGCGTCGATGATGTCCCCGCTTGAGTTCTGGTAGGACACCATGCGCATCACCCGGCCGGGGACCGCCGCATGGATGTTGGCCGATCCGGCCCCCTGGCCCCGGGCAATGAGCATCCCCTCCCGGACCACATCCCCCTCCCGGACCACGGGGTAGGACTTTTCGCCCCTATGCTGAACCAGGGGCATCACCGAAAGGGAGGGTAAAAAGGCGGTCTGGCAGGAGTTTCGGGGGGGTGCATGGGGATCCTCAAAGAGTATGCCCCCCCGGGGGAAAGAATAGATCCTCTCGCTCAAGAGGCTTTTGAGTGCCATCCCTACCATGGGATCCCCTTTATGTGTAATATCCCCTTACCTGGACCGCCGAGGACGGGCCGAAGAAGATCAAAGATCCCGGTACCAAGGATGATAAGAAAGCCCATCCAGGGGACCGGATCGAAAAAGGGGCCGCCCTGAAAAGGCTCTTCCCCTATGCTTTGCTCCTTATACTCTAGCAGAAAAGCCATGAGTGTTTCCAGCGGAAAGGGAGGCAGATCTGAGCGGGGGCTTGAGGGATGGCTCCCGGCGATAAGGCCGTCTTCCCCCAGAAAATAGGTCCTGTACTCGGAGCTATCCCCATTTCCCAGGGGCCGGTAGGAAAAGCTGATCTGGTGCTCCCCGTGGGCCCGGTATTCCGCTTCCCCGATGATGGTCGAACTGTCCAGAACAGGGGTCCCGGGCCCCGGGATCAGATCCCGGGAAAAGAGGGGAAGGGCCAGGACCACCAGGGCAGCCCCCATAAAGGGAATCACCTGGGGGAAGAGGAAAAAGGTCCTCTCCTCCTGGGGCACCATGATGACCGGAACAAAGGGCCGCCGGCTTAGGGATGAGAGCCTCTGGGTCTGATGCAGAAAGACCGCTGCCTGAACAAGAAGGAAAAAGAAGAGCCCCCCCCAGACCGGAACCAAAGGAAGCTGAAAAATTATGGGGTATACAAGGCAGACAAGAAAGATGAGCAGGGCCAAAAGGGCATTCAATCTAAAGGGCCTAAGCCTTTCGGCCAGGGACATAAAGCGATTCTCCTGGATCAGTTCTTCGGCGGGAAGCCGCAAAAGTTCGAGGATGCAGCTGCAAAGGGCCCCCAGAACCAGGGCCCCCAAGCCCAGGGGATAAAACGAAAAAAGGAGGGGCAGGGAAAAAACTGATGACCCCCTAGACCGGGAGATACAGAGCCCCGCCCCCAGGGAAAGGGCCAAAAGGAGGGGAAATAAAAATGGCTCCCACGCAGGGTCCAGGGGATGGGCGAGAACCAGGCTGAGAAAATTCAGCCCATAGGGGATCCCCTCCAAAAGGTGCTCGACTCTCCGCTGGAAATCCAAGAGGCCCCGTTGGGAGGGATCCTCCAGGGGGACATAGAGGGAGCGGCCCTCATCGTTTTGAAAGAAGGACTCAAGCCGCTGGGCATAGCCCGTATCCCGGGGATCCCCCGCGTTGAGGCGGCCTAGGTAAAGGTCCAGGGGAAGCTCCACCAGGGTACCATAGTCATCTAAAAGGATGGTCTGGCTTGAAAGGGAAAGCGCCTCAAGGCCCGCCCCCTCTAAGCGGCCCAGGACCAGGGTTTCATCTTCTTCCATGGGGAGGGTGATCAGGGCCCAGGCATCCCCTACGGGGTGGGGGCCAGGAGCTTCTATGGAGGGAGGAAAGATTCTAAAAAGGAAGAAAACCAAAAGGGAGCAAAAGAGGGAAACCGCGAGAGGAAAGATGAAGGACCTAAAGCCCATCTCTTTAGAGCCAGGCAAAGGCTGCGGAGATGAAGACCCCCAATAGGCCCCCCACCACTACCTCCAGGGGAGCGTGGCCCTGGATCTCCTTGACGGGCGAAAAATCGGCCCCCAGCTTCTCCGCCGCCAGCTTCCCCAGATAGTTCAGTGCCCGCCCCTGGAGCCCCGAGGCCCGGCGGACCCCCATGGCATCCCGCATGACCACCATGGCCACGAAGAGGGAGACCGCAAAGAGGTTGGACCCCAGCCCCTCGTAGAAGGCCACCGCCGCGGTCATGGAAGTCACCACCGCCGCATGGCTCGAGGGCATGCCCCCGGTGCGCCAGAAAAGGGTCTCTAAAATGTCCCGCAGGGATTTTGCCCTATGCCGCATGAGGGCAATGATGCCCTTCATGAGCTGTGATATGAGCCAGCTGGTAAGGGAGGACAGGATGATCGGGTTGGCAAAAAATTCCCTCACCGCGGACATAGATAAAGATTCACCAGCCGGGGCCCCTTTGTCAACACCTTCCAGCTGATGGTCCTCCAGGCTATACTCGAACAATGATACTCACCCTAAGGGCAGAGGAAGACGACGGGGGCCGGCGGCTTGACCGGATCCTCCGCAAGGCCCTGCCGAATCTTCCCTTCTCGGCTCTCTACCGTTATTTACGTAAGGGGGAGGTCAAGGTGGACGGTAAAAGGGCCCGGGTGAGTCATCGGGTACAGAGCGGACAAATCATCACCATTGAAGGCTTCCCGGAGGAGTATAGCTCCCGGAGCTCTGCGGCCCCCCCACAGAAACAAGGCCCCCTCCCCGGTCCCAGCGAAGCAGCTCCCGAGTTGGTCCCCCTGGGAGACTTGCCCCCCCTTGATATCCTCTACCAGGGGGAAGGCCTCCTCATTCTAAACAAACCGGTGGGCCTGATGGTCCACAGAGATAAATCGGGGGCCCCTACCCTGGATGATCAGGTCCAGGCATACCTGGGACCCTCCACCTCCCTCTCCTTTAAGAGCGGCCCCCTCCACAGGCTGGACTGGTCCAGTTCGGGAATCACGGTGTTTTCTACCACCCTGAAGGGGGCCAAGGAATTTTCGGCCCTCATGAGGGAGGGGATGATCGAAAAGTATTATCTCGCCATCGTCGAAGGCACCATAAAAGAGGAATCCTTCTGGGATGATGAACTCTACCGAGACAAGGAAAATAAAAGATCCGGAAGCCCCCCTCCAGGAACCCAGGGACAAGCAGCCCGAAGCATTGTAAGCCCCCTGGCCGCCGCCGGGGGCTACAGCCTCATCCAGGTGAAAATCGAAACCGGCCGGACCCACCAGATCCGCGCCCAGGGCTGCCTCCACGGGCACCCCCTGGCGGGGGACAAGAGATACGGGGGAGCCCCCCTCCCGAAGATAGGCGAAAAGACTCCGCTGGGTTTTTGTCTTCATGCCTGGGAGATGATGATACCCATGGAGGCGGGAGCTATACGGGTACAGGCGCCGCTGCCAGAGGGATTTAGGGAGATGATGGGGGGGATTTTTGGGAATGAAGGAAAGTTGATTGGGGAAATAAAGAGGCTATAGCCATAATGATGCCATAACATCTAAGACCTACACAGCACACTCAGCTCATGCTGGACAGGTAACCCTCCGCCGAACGAGTGTCAACGAGTGAGGTTCCCCTCCGGAACCTTCATCCCGGACGAGCTGAAAAAAGGCTCGCCGGGACGAAGTTCCTGCTCCAGCACAGATAGTTATGCGTGGTTTGATAGAAGATGATTATCGAAACCACCTGCAAAGTATAGCCAATGTCATACCATCACCACCCATAACAAGGTGATCGGGGAAGAAGACTTATGTCTGCTATGATTTAATATCACCGAAAAAAAGCCCTCTGCCGTGTGGGGCGGGAGGGCTTTTTGCTGTTTCTGTCCGGGGTGGACAGGTGGTGCTTAGGTTAAACTATCCAATAGGTCAATGAGAGTTTCTATTTCTGCTGGAGTAAAGGCTCTGTCGAGTATGGGATTACCAGCTTTGTCAAAGACCTCGAAGCTTCCGGTGATAGTCATATCCTCTGTTTCTTCATCTTTTACACCCCCGACACTAATCCACTCTTTCTCAGAATCTACGGTAAATGTACTTTCCACAGATCCGGCAACACCATTAATTTCAAAGAAGACTAGGACAGAAGCCGATAAATTCTCTTCTTCTTCATGCTCCCAGGTAGAGTCATCATCAGTGTTATCGAAGGTTTCATATTTTGTACGATCCATGGAGATCCTTGCGGCAGTCCTTACCCCACTTACTTCCATCTTAAAAAGAAAGGTAACATCATCCATAGAAAGATCATGACTACCTATCCAGAGGGGATAAGTGGTATTAGATAAACCATATGCATATTGAAAGCTTCCAACCAGTTCAGTGATCCAATATGCCTGAGCAATCTGGTTCCTATGAGGAGCGGTCAGTTCACTAAAATCGAAGAGGGTAACTGTAGGTGTTGACCCACCCTTAACCCCCAGTTCATCAATAATATTATCCACCAGATCATTAACACCATCAATGCCCATGAATACACCCATGAAAACGGGGAGTAGATCCCCAGTAAACACATTCGCTCCTATATCTTCTTCTGTTACGTCCACCGAGTTGGGGGAGAACTGGAAGTCGTCCCCGTTGGATGGAGCTGAGGCTACGCCGGCGCCGCCGCCGCAGGAGAGGACATTGAAACCGAGGATCAGTACCAAAAACGCAGAACCCAAACCTTTCATCACGATTTTCATGAAAAACCCCTTCACGAGGGTCCCCCTCTAGGGGCCCTCAAACCGGGCCTAGGGCCCGAAGATTAAGCCCCCCTACGGGAGGATATACAAAGGCCGCCGGGCGGCCAGTAATACCTGGAAAAAGAGAGGAACCCTGACCCGGGCCCTCCATGGCCCTTGACAAGGGATCTATGTGTTCTTAAATATAATGGGGATCTAGGCCGGGAGCCGGGAGCCGGGAGCCGGGAGCCGGGAGCCGGGAGCCGGGAGCCGGGAGCCGGGAGCCGGGAGCCGGGAGCCGGGAGCCGGGA
>WRMC01000020.1 GCA_009777335.1 Treponema sp.
TATAAAATACAAAATCCGAGATTGAATCAAGCCATGCCCCGATAATTGTTTGTTTTTTATATTTTCTGGCAATATATCCATCCAATACATCCGTTAAACCAATAAACAGTAAAACAGAAAAGAGAAGGTATTTATTATCCTTTATAAAAAAAATAATAGGCGAGAAAATAATTCTTGATATTGATAATATATTAGGGAAAGTAATGATAATAATTTTATCCTTTTCCATAACTATTTACAGTACTATATTTTCAATTACTTGTAAATATGTATTTTCAAAATATTTCAACCAAATTAGGGGGCATTTCGTATAACGTAATATATACGGCAATAACACCAGGTTATATTCTCACCTAATCCCTTTCACAATCTGTTTTTTAATTCAAAATAATTATCAACTTATACTCATGTTTTCTTAATTGGCACCCAAAACTCATACCTGGAACCATCAGGCGTATCCTGATTATCCTTTTCGATTTCGTTAAATGGGCTTCCTTATCCTTCCCAATATTAATGGGCTTGGTGTCTATTGCATAGGGGTTGATTTTATCAGATCCCCCCAGCTTGGAAAAATTATCCCAGAAATGTCCAAAATCAGCATTTTCAGATAGGGTATTCTCTAATCCCAAAAAAAAGAACTCGTCCTGGTGCATTTGGTATGTTACAAAGGCTGGCGTGCTCATCGTCTCTCTCACTCCATGTTGTATAAATTCTTAAGGTGTAATTTAGCAAAAAAAGAGGTAATTAAATGAACATTTTCGGACATTTTTTGTGATAGTAATTATCGCTTAACCACAAACCCCATTTTATACATTCCCCATAGACACGGTAATAATCAGCATCACCATCATGAGGGTGATAATTCCAAAGAAGCTGAGAAAGAGGTAGGCTCCTGCACCCAGCAGGTACCGGGTCCTTTTTTGCTGTATGAGCCGTTTTAGGTCGATTATTATTCCGCAGATAGATCCGGTGATTAAAAATATCCCCAGCACCGCATAGACCCTTAAAAGGGAAAGCTGGGTGGAATCTATAAAACCCTGGGAGGTACCGGCCAGGTAAAGAAAGAGGGTAAAAAGGCACATCAAGAAAAAGAAGATCACCGTCCTGTTCACTAAAATGGGGAGTAATTTATGGGTAATCCTCAGGCTCATAGAGCTTTTTCCTTAGCTTGCGGGTCTTGTCAATAATACGCTATTATATATTACGGATAATTTAGCTCACTATATAAGAAGGAACCATGAAAAAGTTTTTGTTGGTATTGTTTCTGCTGGCTGTCCTTGCAGGGGCGGTCTTTTTCCTGGGCTGGGCCCAGTTAACGGTCCCCCCCGGCTCCTACGGGGTCATGCGGTCCAAGACCCACGGCCTGGATGCCCAGGTCATAAGCGATGAGGAATTCCGCTGGATCTGGTACAAAGTCATCCCCACCAACACGGAAGTAACGGTTTTTAACCTCGATCCCGTGCGGCACCCCATTCGAAGGAGCGGCAGCCTTAGTTCCGGCCAGGTTTATGCCGAACTGGCCTCCCTGGAAATAGATTTTACCTGGGAAATAACCGGCGAACTCCGCTATGGCCTAAAACCCCAGATGCTGCCGGATCTGGTCGGCCGGGGCCATATACGGGATGAACAGGGACTCAGGCTCCTGGAGGCCGATCTGGGCCGCCGGCTCGAAGTCCTGGTGGTCCAGCGGCTCGTCTCCATCTTTGACCGAGGGGACGAAGAAAGGATCCGCAACCTCCTCTTTACGGGGACCCTGCCGGAGCTGGACCGGGACATCCTTGGGATGTTTCCGGAGCTGGAATACCTTACCACCACCATCCAGGTAGCCCGGCTGCCCGATTACGAGATGTACCGGTCCGTCAGGACCCTTTATCAGGAGTACCTGGCCCGGCTCAATGAGATCCTCCATCCATCGATATCCGCAGATGCGGAACGGCGTATGGATTCCCGGTTCCGCCTGGAAGAACTGGCCCGTTACGGGGAGATCCTGACCCAATACCCCATTTTGATCCAGCTTTTGGCCCTGGAAAGGAACTATCTTCCCCTGTCGGACCCTCCCCTCTTCGAAGCCTTTTTCGATGAATAGGTAACCCCCCAAGGTACGAGGTTGTTTGAGTTCCAACAGGTGAATTGAAACAAATTCACATTTTGCTTATAATTCCACAGGAGTTAATCTATGCGAAGGGCTTTGTCCTCATGTCTCTTATTTTTACTGTTCCTCTGGGGATCCGGCCTCTTTGCCCAGGACGAAGACTACGAAGATCCCCAGGATGGCAGGATAGAGATAGACTCAGACTGGTATGATTTTTACTATACCACCTATACCCGGGGGGACAGGATCTTCAACATCTCCCTGGGGGTCCTCATTCCCACCTATTTTTCGGGGATAGATGATAATAACCACGGAATGTCCGTGGGGGGTACCGGAACCCTGGGCTATTACTACTTTTTAAGCCCCAACATCTTTATAGGGGGGGAACTATCGGGCAGTTTCTCCGGCACCAGGGCAGGAAACATGCTCTATGTGGTTCCCTTCGGGGTCCGGGGGGGCTACCAGTTTGTCTTTAGACGCTTCGAATTCCCCTTAAGTGTCATGATCGGTGCAGCTCCCCAGAGGTATCTGGAGGATGGCTATTTTGGCCTTATTGTTAAGCCCAGTGCCTCGGCCTTCTGGCGTTTCAACCATGAATGGTCTTTCGGACTCAATACCCACTGGTGGCTGGTTCCCCAGTATCCCAAGGAAGGCCCCAGGGTGGTGGGAAATTTCCTAGAGCTGACCTTGTCTGCTCGGTATCATTTTTAGGTAAGGGCGGCAGATGAAAAAAGCTATCTTTCCATTCCTGTTACTCCTCTTAAGTATCTTCCTCTTTTCCTGTGCCCAGGATCCGATTTTCTTTAACATATCGATAGAACCGGAACCCAAGGACCCCATGATTCCCGGGACCCCTACCAACATCGTGGTCCACCAGGGCAGGCTCTACACAGGGACCTTCCAGGGTCAAAGAATTTTTTCCTTCCCCACTAACGGCCGGTGGTCTGAGTGGAGCCGCCCCGGAGGTTCCCTGGGCGAGCTGGCCTCCGATGGCACCTACCTTTATGCCCTGGTCTTTCCTACGGGAAACCCCCTGGAGGCCTCGGAAATCCGATATTACTCGGACGGTGCCTGGCATAGGGTTAACCGGGGCGGCGGTACGGGCTCCTATTCTATCCAGACCCTCTATGGGGCTGGGGGAACAATCTTTGCGGGGGGTCAGATCCGCCATTCCAACAGCGTAGAATACGCCATCCTCCATGTCGTTAACACCGGTTCTAGCTACGAACTCCAGGTCCTCATGACGGGGACCCATCTCCTTAGGGGAGCCGCCGAAAGGGGTGGCACCGTCTATTTAGCCACCGCCGGGGACGGCATCATAAATGCCTCCGGGCTGACCCGTCTGAGCGGTACCGCCGGGGCGGTGGTCACCGGGATCATCCACCTGGGGACTGACATTAATCCCGGAGCCATAGCGGCGGTGACCACCACCGGCAGCGGCCAGGGGAGCATCCTCATCTCTACCGATGGGACCAGCTTTACCAGCTGGAGGCAAGACGGCTTTAACTTTACCGGCGGCATGGCCATCTGGCGGGACCCCAATAACGGCTTTAATCCCGCCCTCCTGCTCCTGGGAATCAGGAATCGGGGCTTCTCCCTCTCCCACGGCTACAGGGAAATGGCCCTGGATTCCAATGGGGTTCCCCTTCCGGGCCTCCATACCCCCGGGGATTACAGCCCCAGCAGCGTGGCCGACCGGCCCCGGTACGCCGCAAGCTTAGGAAACCACCCGGTCCATGCGATTATACAGGTCCCCCACGAGGTTGTTCCCCATCAATCCAACGTGACACCCCTGATTTTCGCAGCCACCTCTGTCCGCGGCCTTTGGTCCTATAGGGACGGTCAATGGAACGCCGAGGACTAATTCCGCCGTGGATGATCTCTTCAATGTAAGTTCACCCCATGCCCAGGCCGACAGTCCCCTGGCCGACCGGATGCGCCCCCAGGTGCTGGATGACATTATAGGGCAGGATCATATCTTGGGGCCCGGGCGCCTTTTACGCAGGGCCATACAGGCTGACCGCCTCTCATCGATAATTCTCTACGGGCCCCCGGGGACCGGAAAGACCAGCCTGGCCAGGGTCATTGCCAACACCACCCGGAGCGTCTTCGAAAGCCTCAATGCGGTTCTTACGGGCATCAAGGACATCCGGGAAGTAATCGACCGCTCCGATGAAAGGCGGCGTCTCTATTCCCGGCGGACCATTCTTTTCGTGGACGAGGTTCACCGCTGGAACAAGGCCCAGCAAGATGCCCTCCTCCCCTGGGTCGAAAACGGGACGGTGATCCTCATCGGAGCCACCACCGAAAACCCCTTCTTCGAAGTAAACCGGGCCCTGGTGTCCCGGAGCCGAATCTTCCAGTTAAAATCCCTTACGAGCGAGGATCTGCACAAGGCGGCCCTCCGCTGTCTGGCCGATACCGAGCGGGGCTACGGCAAGTGGCAGGTGGAGTTCCTGAACGGCGCCCTGGAGCACCTGGTGGAGGTGGCCGGAGGGGATGCCCGGAGCCTCCTTAACGCCCTGGAATTGGCCATCGAGACCAGTGCCAACCATTGGCCCCCCGAAGAGGGCTCAGAGATATGCGTGACCCTGGAGGCCGCCGAAGAGAGCATACAGCGCCGGGCCCTCCTCTATGACCGGGATGGAGACTACCATTACGATACCATCAGTGCCTTTATCAAGAGCATCCGGGGGAGCGATCCCGATGGGGCCCTCTATTGGCTGGCCAAGATGGTCCGGGCCGGGGAAGATCCGGCCTTCCTCTTTCGGAGGATGATCATCTCCTCCATGGAAGATGTGGGCCTGGCGGACCCCCAAGCCATCACTACGGTCATTTCCTGCGCCGAGGCCTTTGACCGCATAGGCTACCCCGAAGGCAACTTTGCCCTCTCCCTGGCCTGCCTCTACCTGGCCACCGCCCCCAAGTCCAACACCACCCTGGCCTACTTCGATGCCCTTAAGGAGGTGGAGCGCCAGGATGCGGAGGTTCCCAACCACCTTCGGGACGCCAGCAGGGACGCCGAGGGCTTCGGCCATGGTGAGGGCTACATCTACCCCCATGCCTACCGGGAGCATTGGGCGGCCCAGCAGTACCTTCCCTCGGCCTTAAGGGGGCGGATCTTCTACAACCCCTCCGAATCGGGTTTCGAGGGCCGAATCCGGGAGGGGGTCCTCTTAAAGCGGGAGATCCAGGGGGCGGTCATTTTAAGCGACACCGGAGATGGAGAGATCCTTAGCTGGTCCGCCGCTTCCCGGGGCAGGGAGGGCTGGTTTAAGCGCCTCGAATCAGGCCGGGGGGCCCAGCTGCTCTCTGACCGGGATGTGATTTTTTCCCGCTGCAGCATAGCCCGGCACCACCGGATCCTCATTGCCGCCGCCGACGAGGGCCTCCTGATCTGGGAAAGTTTACGAAGGGTCCCCGAGGGGCTGGCGGCCGCCCTGGTCGAGAGCCCCCAGTCCAAGGAGGCCCTGGAGCGGTTTTACCAGGGGCTGGACCCGAATCTGGACCCCAGCGAAGGCCCCATTATCCACAGCCAGAAGGGCCTCCCGAGCCCCCAGGAAGCGGAACTGCACTTTGGCAGCCCCCAATTCGACCATATCATAGCCCGGGAACCCTGGCGCAGAACCAGAGGAGGGACCGAAGCCTTTAAGACCTTTTCCCAGGGGGCTGCCCTCCTTCTGGCCCCGGGGGGGAGCCTGGTGATCCTCATGAGCCCTCCGGCCCTGGGAGAGCGGCTTTCCCGGATCCTCCGGGAGGATCTTGGGGCCCCCTCGGACCTGACCGCCTCCCTGTCCCAGGCCGAAGAGGCCTTCTTTAATGCCGCCTCTCCCCTGCTTAAAGATGATCCGGTCAAAGCAGACCCTGGGTCCTGGGCCTGGGACAGCTCCCACCTAGTTTCTGCCTTCCAGGATGCGGGCTTTAAGGTGGACATCACCGAAATCGATCAAAGGGAAGAACGATTACTAACCGATAAGGATCTAAGCGCCTGGTTTAATCAGGAAAAATCCAGCTGGGGGGCTTTTATAGCTGCCTCCCTGGGGGAGAAGGACTTTAATCAGATTCATAGTATCCTCGAGGAGGGCATTAAAAAGGGCCCCCTCACCTGGAAATGGAAGAGTCTATTACTAAAGGGAGATATATAGAAATGGTACAGCGTTTTTTAGGTTCAGACATCGAAATAGCCCAGGCAATCTTTCCTCATCATGCCCTCAAGATAGACGAGGTAGCCCAGAAGGCGGGGATCCCCCCGGAGTATGTGGAACCCCATGGAAAATATAAGGCTAAGATAGATTATAACTTTCTGTTAAAAGACGAGAGCGGCCCCCGGGGCAAGCTGGTCCTTGTTACCGCCATTACTCCCACCCCGGCGGGGGAAGGAAAAACCACCACCACCGTAGGCCTGGCCGACAGCCTGGCCCGGATAGGAAAAAAAGCCATGGCGGCCCTGCGGGAACCCTCCCTGGGCCCGGTCTTTGGAGTTAAGGGAGGGGCCGCCGGAGGAGGCTGGGCCCAGCTGCTCCCCATGGAGGAGATCAACCTCCACTTTACCGGGGACTCCCATGCCATAGCGGCGGCCACCAACCTCCTGGCGGCGGTCATAGACAACCATATTTTCCAGGGGAATAAGCTCCGCATAGACCCCCGGAAAATCGTATGGCGCCGCTGCGTGGACATGAACGACCGGCAGCTCCGGTTTATCATCAACGGCCTGGGGGGCACCAGCAACGGCACCCCCCGGGAAGACGGCTATGATATCACCGCCGCCTCGGAGGTCATGGCCATCCTCTGCCTTGCCTCGGGGATAGAAGACCTGAAAGAGAGGCTGGGAAGAATAATCGTAGGCTACGACACCGATGACCAGGCCGTCACGGCGGCCCAGTTGAATACCCAGGGGGCCATGGCAGTCCTCCTAAAAGAGGCCCTAAAGCCCAATCTGGTTCAGACCCTGGAAGGAACCCCTGCCTTTGTCCATGGGGGCCCCTTTGCCAATATAGCCCATGGCTGTAACTCCATCATGGCCACCCGGATGGCCCTTAAATGCGCCGATTATGTGGTCACCGAGGCGGGCTTTGGGGCCGACCTGGGGGCCGAGAAATTCCTGGGGATAAAATGCCGCTACGGGGGGCTCCTCCCCTCGGCGGTGGTCATCGTGGCCACCATTCGGGCCCTCAAGTTCCATGGGGGAGCAAGGCGCAGGGACATGGATAAAGAAAACCTCGAAGCCCTGACCAGGGGGCTCCCCAACCTTTTACAACATGTAGAAAACATCACCCAGGTTTATAAGCTTCCGGCGGTGGTGGCCATAAATGCCTTCTCCCATGATACCTCTGCCTCCTATTTCCCCGCAGAGTTTAAGCTCATCCAGGAGGGCTGTGAGAAACTGGGGGTAAAGGTCCTTATTTCGGAAGTATGGGCCAGGGGGAGCGAAGGGGGAGAAGAACTAGCCCAGGAACTGGTCCGGCTCTGCGATGAAAAAAGCCGGTTTCAGCATGCCTATGATCCCCAGATGCCTATTAAGGACAAAATCGAAGCCATCGCCAAGAGGATCTACCGGGCCGAGGCGGTCAACATCCTCCCGGCGGTCCAGAAAAAGATAGAACAGCTGGAACACATGGGCCTCGACAAGGTCCCCATTTGCATGGCCAAGACCCAGTCCAGTTTTTCCGATGACCCCCTTAAGCGGGGGGTACCCCGGGGTTGGGTCCTCACCGTCAG
Source organism: Treponema sp. (assembly GCA_009777335.1). Taxonomy (GTDB): domain Bacteria; phylum Spirochaetota; class Spirochaetia; order Treponematales; family Breznakiellaceae; genus WRKT01. The sequence continues at coordinate 7,811 of WRMC01000020.1, forward strand.
GGATATCAAGATCTCCGCCGGAGCCGGCTTTATCGTGGTCTTTACGGGGGAAATCATGACCATGCCGGGGCTGCCCCCGGTGCCGGCGGTGGACAAGATCGACATAGATCGGGATGGAGTAATATCCGGGATCTTCTAGGCCCCGCAAAAAAAAAGCGAAAAAAACTACTAAAGTTCCTCCTTATTTCTGCCGAAATTTGAATTGGTAAGTTGTCTTTTTAGGACTGGACTGTCCGCGGCGGAAAGGTCTTCTAAGGATAATACACCAAGAGAAAGCACGGATGCTTTCTTTCACAATATCAAGGAGGATGACTATGATCATCAACCACAATCTCTCCGCCATGTTTGCGGACCGATCCCTCAAGGTAAATGAAGTAAGCTTAAGCAAGGAGATGGAAAGACTCTCTTCTGGGCTTCGCATTAACCGTGCAGGGGACGACGCTTCCGGGCTCGCCGTTTCTGAGAAAATGCGGGCACAAATTCGGGGTTTGAACCAGGCTTCGGTCAATGCTTCAAACGGTATTTCCTTTATACAGGTTGCCGAGGGGTATTTACAGGAGAGCCAGGACATCGTTCACCGGATCAGGGAGCTTGCGGTGCAGGCCTCTAACGGCATTTATTCTGATGAAGACCGGATGTACATCCAGGTAGAAATCTCCCAGCTCGTCGACGAAGTAGACCGGATTGCCAGCCATGCCCAGTTCAACGGCATGAACCTGCTCACCGGCCGCTTTGGTAGAGCTATTGGAGAAAATGTAGTCACTGCATCTATGTGGTTCCATATCGGGGCTAACATGGATCAGAGAATGCAGGTCTTTATTGGTACCATGACCGCCCAGGGCCTGGGAATTCGCCAGATGGATAATACTTTTGTCAGCCTTAGGACCCCCGATGATGCTAACCAGACCATTGGGATCATGGATGCTGCCATGAGGATTATCAACAAGCAGCGGGCCGATCTCGGTGCCTACCAGAACCGGCTGGAACATGCGGTCAGAGGAATTGATATCGGTGCCGAAAACCTGCAGGCCTCGGAATCCCGGATTCGGGATACCAATATGGCCAACCAGATGGTTAGTTACACCAGGGATCAGATCCTGTCCCAGGCTGGGATGGCGATGCTTGCCCAGGCTAACCAGAGGGCGGCTACGGTCTTGCAAGTTCTCAGGTAATAGTGTATTATTGATATTTAGGGGGCTGATTTTCAGCCCCCTAACCACGATCTTTGACAAATACCCTTCTGGGGGCGGCGGTCTAACTGCCGCCTGTACAGCGGTATGAAACGATTATCACCAGAGGTCTAACTTAGGGTGATGATCGTTTCGTGCCGTCTTCGGAGAAACTGAGGACATAGGCGCGATCTAGTTCACGGTTTCTCCGGCTGTACGGTACGGCTCAGGCTAAGGACGGCCTGGGTATCCCGGTTCAAGGAGGGTTATTATGATTATCAATCACAACATGAGCGCCCTGTATGCGAGTCGCCAGCTTGATGTAAGTAACGCAAGCGTGACGAGGAGCATGGAGAGACTCAGTTCCGGAGAGCGGATTAACCGCGCCGGGGATGATGCTTCCGGACTTGCGGTTTCTGAACGTATGAGGGCCCAAATCCGGGGACTAAATCAGGCTGAGCGCAATATCCAAAATGGTGTGTCATTTATCCAGGCCACTGAAGGGTACCTTCAGGCGACCACGGATATCCTGCATCGTATCAGGGAATTGTCGGTCCAATCTGCCAATGGCATTTATTCCGACGAGGACAGGATGATGATTCAGGTTGAAGTATCCCAGTTAGTAGATGAAGTTAACCGTATAGCGAGCCATGCTCAGTTTAACGGTATGAATATGCTGACGGGGGCTTTTGCCCAGGATTCAACCGCCAATAGGGTTATGCAGCTCCAGGTTGGTGCCAATATGGATCAGAACGAACAGATCTTTATCGGTGCCATGACTGCCACAGCTTTAGGGCTGCAGTCTGACCAGGGCAACACAACATTACTTTCCATTTCTACGCCGGAAGCCGCCAATCAGGCAATCGGCACCGTGGATGCAGCTATGAGAATGGTTTCCAGGCAGCGTGCCGATCTCGGCGCCTACCAGAACCGTTTCGAAATGGCCGCCCAGGGGGTTGCGGTAGCCGCAGAGAACATGCAAGCCGCCGAATCCCGCATCCGGGACGCGAACATGGCGTCGGAAGTGGTAAATTATACCAGGGATGCTATCCTTACCCAGGCGGGAACTGCCATGCTGGCCCAGGCCAATGTCAGGAACCAATCGGTACTGCAGCTTCTTGGTTAGTAATTCTGCATTTCTTTCGGGTGTTTAAAGAGACTTCTGGACGTTGTCTTTTGAACACCGGACAGGGATGTTCGCGCCCTACCCTGTCCCTTTTGACCATTTTAGTCTTTCCCCTCTTCGGAGCCAGAAAGACTTTCCATCCCCCTTAGGGTTGATGGTTTATTTTTTCGGAGACATGGCACAGATAAAAAAGGAATTTTATAGGTGCCATAGGGATGCTCCGGTTTTATGACTATCCGCACACATGGAGGTGTTGTATGGGTACGCATATTTCTTCCTACACCGCAGGCTTTGCGGCTGCTGCGACACTTAAAGAATTTCCCCTCGATAAAAGACAGGTCTTCCCTGGCGACAGGCGAGCTGCACCAGAACAGATGGATCTGCCCATAACCAGCCAAAAGGATTCGGGCCCCCCCGAACTGCTCCAGGCCGTAACGGACCTACAGAGGGTAAGTGCCGCCTTTAATAACCGGCTTCAGTTTGTCATAGACCAAGATACCCGTCAGATCCTTATCAAGGTGATCGATAACGAAACCGATAAAGTGATTAAGGTGCTTCCGCCTGAAGAACTGCAGCGGGTGCACCACCGGATGAAGGAGTCCATAGGGTTCTTGTTTGACCAGCTCGTGTAAAACGGATCCTTTTTGGCCCTGGCTTATAGCTTAGAAGCGGGAAGATACTGAGGAGATCCGGCACTATATGTCCGATTTGTACATACCGGGTATACGAAGCCGGTTTAACACTGACCAATTAGTCGAAGACCTCATGAGGATAGAGCGCCTCCCCCGGGATCGCGCCGCCAATACCATTGAACGTCTTCAGGCAGAACGAAGCTATTGGCAGGAAATAAACCGGCGCTCCTTCTCCCTCCGGGAAAGTGCCCGGCACCTCTTCTCGTTTCAGAATCCCTTTAACGATCGCATCGTTAGTTCCGCCGACGAACTGGTCCTGACAGGCACGGCCCGGCGGGACTCGGTACAGCAGGAATTATCCTTCACGGTCCAGCAGGTAGCCCAGGCGGACCGCTTCCTCTCCAGCCCCATGGATGACAGCTTTCGGGTGGGTCAGGGAACCTACACCTATACCATAGGCTCCGAAGAGATCTCCTTCGATTTTAGGGGCGGCACCTTAAGCGAATTCAGCGAGGCCCTTAACCGCCGGGGCCGGGACCTCATCCGTTCCAGCCTTATTACCGTCCGGCCCGGTTCCCAATCCCTTCTTATAGAATCCCTGGTTACCGGGCGGGAAAACCGCCTGGGCTTCTCCGGGGCAGCCATGGAGCTGGGGGAAGCCACGGGCATGGTAGGCCGGGTCAACGACTCCCGCCAGGATCTCTCCGCCGCCGATGCCCCCGTCCAGGTTCCCGCCGGGGACTCCTATCAGATCCCCGTCAATTTTCAGGTTCCCAGCACGGGAAACTGGGTGATCTCCTTTGAAACCGCCACCAGTACCCGCACAGAGGCCCCCAGGGCCGTTTCGCTGCCCCCTCCGGGTCCTTCCATCCCTTCATCCGGATCCATCTCCTACGGGGGCATAGTCATCGAAAACCACGCCAGCTCGGTTAACCTTCCCGGCTGGGCTCCCCCTCCCCTCCCGGCCCGGTACGACAACATGGATGTCCTCTCCCTTAGGTTTTCCGACGGCTCAAGGATAGATCTCCCCCCCATCAGGGATTCATCGGGCTTTACCTCCTACCAGTTTTCCCTCCGGGACCTGGCCCAGGGCCGCATGCAGGGCCAGACCCTGGTTTCAATGGAACTGGTTAACGACAATACCCATCGGGATATCTCCATTCAAAACGTAGCCATTTACGACCCCCAGGCCCTGGGGGGCATACGACCCCTAAACCCCGTCTCGGAGGCCCAGGACGCCCACATCTCCATGCAGGGAATCCGGATAGAGCGGCCCACCAACGAAATCGACGACCTGGTCCCGGGACTTACCCTGACGGTCCGGGGGGTTTCGGACCGGCCGGTTCGTTTATCCGTCGAGGCCGATGCGGAGGCCATTAAAGAGGCGGTCTATAACTTCGTGGGCAACTACAACAGGCTCATGGCGGAGATAAACATCCTTACCCGGAACGACGAAAGGGTCCTGGAAGAGATCACCTACCTTTCCAGGGAGGAGCGGGCCGAGTATCAGGAAAGGCTGGGGGCCTTTTCGGGGGATTCCACCCTGAACCAAATTCGAAGCTCCCTTATGCGGATCATGAGCTCCTCCTACCCCACTTCGGCCGAACGGGATCTGGCCCTCCTTAATCAGATAGGAATAGGAACCAACATACGCCAAAGCGGCATAGGCTCCGGTTCGGACCCTTCACAGCTACGGGGCTACCTCGATATTAACGAGCGGGTTCTGGAAGATGCCATCAGCAGCAACCTCATCGCCATCCGGGAACTTTTTGGTACCGACACCACCGGAGATTTCCTGGCCGATACGGGCATAGCCGTGGCGGTGGATGCCCTTCTGCGCCCCTACACCGAAACCGGCGGCATCTTTACCATGCGGAGCAATACGATCAACTCCCGGATAGATCAGGAAACCCGGCGCATAGGCACCCTGGACCGCCAGTTGGCCAACCGGGAGGCGGAACTGCGGCGGCAGTACGCCATGATGGAGTCGGCCTATAGAAGGATGGAACAGATGTCTACGTCCCTGCAAAACATGCAGCAGCAAAACAATAACAACAGGTAGGAATATGGAAATACGAATCAATAACAAGAGGGCCGATGTTACCCTGGACACCGAAAAAACCCTGGGGGACGTCCTTTCGGCCCTGGAACAATGGATCTCCTCCAGCGGCAACCGGATCTTCTGCATCAGCGTCAACGGCGAAGAGATCCCCGGAGACCTCTTGCCCGAGGTCTTTGGAAGGGACATAGAAGAGATCAATACCCTGGACTTGGAACTTTCCTCCTGGCAGGAACTGGCAGGGGAAGCCCTAACAGCCCTCATGGATGTCTGCATCCTCTACCAGAATGTCCCCTTCGAGGAAAGGTCCCATATCCTGGAAACCTGGGAGGCCAGCGCCGCCGCCCGCTTTTTATCCAGCGACCTGGCCGATCTGGCGGCCTTTGCCAACTCGGCCCTTAAGGGGGAAGGCCTCTTGATAAGCAGCCTCATGGGTCTTATCGATGAAAGGCTCAAAGAGCTTGCCGACCCGGGCCGGGAACTCTCCGAAGGCGAAGAGCTGGTCCACTCCATTGCCCAGCGGATGGAAGAACTCCCCCTGGACATACAGACCGGCAAGGACCAGAGGGCCGCCCAGACCATGCAGCTCTTCTCCCAGACCGCCGAAAAGCTCTTCCGGCTCCTTTTTATCTTTAAGAGCCAGGGGCTCTCCATGGATACCCTTGTTATCGAAGAGCAGAGCGCCAGGATCTTCATGGACGAGTTTTACACCGCCCTGGGGGATCTTTCATCGGCCTATGAGAAAAAGGACAGCGTCATGGTAGGGGACCTGGTGGAATACGAACTGGCCCCCCGGCTCCTGTCCTTTTACCGGGCTCTTAAAAGCAATGCCGAAAAAAACATTAGCTTAGCTTCTGCTTCTTGAAATTAAAAAAAGGATAAGGCTTTCATGTCCAGCATGGTTCCAACATTGAATATGTTTCTTCTCCAATGGCGGGCCCCGCAGTTTTACCGGGACGATGATCCCCAGCAGGGCTATACCTTTTTAATAGGCATTGGGGTCTTTGTCCTGGTCATGATTATTATCTTTTTTATCCAGGGCCGCTTCAGCCGTTCAGCCTCATCCCAGGCCCGGGCCCGGACCGGATCCAGACGATTCAGTCCCTCATCGATCCGCCGGATCGCCTCCGAATATAGCCTCAAGCGGGATCAGAGAAAGCTGCTGACCTATGTGTTTCGGGTCAACAATGCCAACGATCCGGAGCGGGTCATCAATGATCCGGCGGCCCTGGACCGCCATTTTAAGCGGGCCTTCCGGGACATACAGGTCACCTCCAATACCCCCGAAGAACTGCAGCAGAGGCTGGTGAACTTCTTCGCCCTCCGGAATACCCTGGAGGCCTACTCAGGGATGGGAGATGCTACCCCTACCCGGCTCATCGAGAACACCCCGGCGGTCCTCATGGCGGACCGGAGCAACTACATAGTCCGGGTCATTTCATCCCTGGGCAATACGGTGGTTACCGAGTTCCCCCGGAGCGTCCTGGGCACCTCGATCCGCTTTACCAAGGGCGCCCGAGTCAGCCTTTCGTTTTATACCAAATCGAGCAAGGGCTTTTCCTTCCAGGGGAACATCCTGGGCCCGGTGAGCACCTCCCGGGGCCTGGGCCTACAGATAGCCCTGACAGGGAAACCCATCCCCCTTACCAAGCGGATGTCCCGGCGCAGAAACTGCATGGCCCGCTGTGATTTCTCCCAGGTCACCATCAGCTCCGGAGGCAGAAGGAAGTCCTCGAAAATGACCGTCGAAAAAGTAAAGAACGTGGGAACCATCCAGGATATTTCCATAGGGGGCTGTCTGATCAGGACCCGGAGCCCCATCCTTTCGGGGACCCGGCTTAGGATCAACATCCAGGAGCTGGATGAAAACCCCCAGATCTCCGTCCTGGGCCAGGTCCTCAGGACCAATCGTTCGGGCTACCTGGATAACCTGCTCCATATTAAATTCATCCAGGTTCCCCGAAAGGCCTATAATGCCATCAACACCAAGGTCTACGGCTACGACGAAGTTTGACCATTTAAACCTCTACAAAATTTAATCCCGGTATCTCGTAGCGCAGACTCTGGGCTCCCTGGGGGTGGGTAAACTCCAGGGCCGTGGCCCTTAGGCCCAGAAGGCCCCTCCCTTCATTCCTCCCTCCATATAGAGGGTCATTGAGGATGGGACGCCCTATCCAGGCCAGATGGCAGCGCACCTGATGGCGGAAACCTCGAGTCAGCCTAAGGGTGTATGAGAATGTAGACAAATCCAGATCAATTCTGTCGATAATCTCGGTTTTGTAGAGTTCCCGGCCTTCTGGAAGGGGCCGAACAGCCCGGCGGCCCCGGCCATAGGCCCTAAAGGCGCTCACTATCTTCCCTGAGGCCGCCCACTCCGGAGGGGCGGGAAAGCCCTCCAGGGCCGCTGTTTCTGGGCCAAGCTCCATCGTCCCGCAGAGGGCCCTATATTCCTTCATAAACCGCCCCTCCCTCTGCTGGCTTAAAAGAGCCTCCATGCCCCCCGGGGTCCGGGCTACCAAGAGGAGCCCCTGGGTTTCATAATCCAGCCTATGGATGAGCCCGCCCTCCCCGGGGCTCCTCCCCCCCAGGCGGCCCACTTCCGGGTAGTGCCCGGCACACCAGGACAAGAGGCATTCGGCGGATTCCCCCAGGGGGGCCGAGTGCATCCGGGGGGGCTTATAGAGCACCAGAAAATCATCCTCCTGGGCCAGCACCTGGGGGGCATGGATATCAGCTACGGAGTACATGCATGATCTCTAAAAACCGCTCTGGCAGGGGGCTGCGAAAGACCCGGGGCTGGGTCTCCCCCGGAAGGATCAGGGAGAGGTTCTTGGCATGGAGCATGAGGCTCACCGGAAAGCGCTTATCCCTTCGGCCATAGATGGGGTCCCCCAGGATGGGGAACCCCAGGTGGCGCAGGTGGACCCTAATCTGGTGGGTCCGGCCGGTCCTGGGCCGTACAAGAAGGAGGGAATAGTCCCCATAGGATCGCACCAGCTTGTAGCGGGTCAGGCTGGGCCTCCCCTTCCCTTTGGCTCCCGGCCCTGCGACCGTAAAGGTCTTCCTGTCCCGCCGGGATCTGATGATGGGAACATTAATAATCCCCTCCCCCTGGGGAGGGCAGCCCTGGACCAGGGCGGCATAACTTTTTTTTACGGTTCGCTTTTTAAACTGCTCTGCCAAAAAGGCGTGGGCCCCCTGGTCCCAGGCGGCGATAAGAAGCCCCGAAGTATCCTTGTCCAGCCGGTGGACTATGCCGGGCCTTAGGCTGTCAGGGGCATCCTCCGGGGCCTGCCCCTTGAGGCGGCGGTAGAGAAGGGCGTTGGCCAGGGTCCCCTGGTGGTTCCCCGCCCCGGGATGGACCACCATGCCCTGGGCCTTGTTCACCACGATGACCCGCTCGTCCTGATAAAGGACCTCCAGGGGCAGGTCTTGGGGCAGAAGGAGGGGGACTTGAGCCTCCTCCCAGGAAAGGTCGAGCCCTTCACCCCCAAAGAGGAGGCGGGAAATTTTTACCCCCCGGCCCTCTACCAGGGCCTTAAGCTTCCTGGCTTTTATCTGGGACCGGGATAATAGTTTGAGATGCTCCGCCACATAGCGGTCGAGCCGGATGCCAGAGACAAAAGACCCCTCAACCGTGCAGGAATAGGAGGGCATTATTCCTCCTCGGGAACCCCGGAAAGCACGGGCTCCCCTCCTTCCAGGGGGTTCCGGATGATGATGGGAGTCCCTTCCGGGTAGAGCCGGGCCTCCCTTTCCCGCTGGCTCCTCTGGTAGCGGACTATGCCGTAGTCCAGCAGGGCTATCACTATGGCCCCTGTGGCGGCGATGCTTATGCTGCGGACCCGCTCTTCGGTGGTCTTGTCTATGGCCCCGGCGCTGGCAAAGGGCCAGGGGGCATAGCGGCGATCCCAGTCATGTTGGGAGGACCTATAGATATCCATACCCAGGTTGGTAAAGAAGTAGACAAAGGGGAAGGAGCCGAAGGCAACGATTTCCCCCCGGCGCAGATCCCGGGCCCAGAGGGGCATGCCGGTCATGTCGAAGTGGGTGGAGGCCCCCACATCCTGGGCTCCCAGAGCCCCTGCCATGAGGGTCAAACAGAGGACAAGGCAGATAAACCTCATGGGGCCTCCCCAAAGAGGGCGGTGCCTATACGAATCATGGTAGAACCCTCTTCAATAGCAATATCGTAATCCCCGCTCATCCCCATGGAAAGGCAGGTCCAATAATCCCCGGTCCCCGGGAAGCGTTTCTGTAATTCCCCCTGGGCCGCCGCCAGCTCCCGAAAGGCCCGGCGGACCAGGGCCTCGTCGCGGGTGTTGGGGGCCATGGTCATGAGCCCCCCGGGGAAGAGGCCGGGAAAAGAAAGGACCAGCTCGGCGGCCCTATAAAGATCATCCCTCTGGCTGAACCCGGCCTTGCTCTCCTCCCCGGTCCGGTACTCCAAAAGGATCCGCAGGGGTGCCGGCCTCTCCATCTTTCCAAGGGCCTCGATAAGGGAGATCCGGTCCACCGACTGGATGCAGTCAAAAAATTCTGCGGCCCTTTTAGCCTTATTCCCCTGGAGGCTCCCCACCAGGTGCAGCTCCATCTGGGGGCGGGCCGCCTTAAGGGGGGTAAATTTTTCTATCCCCTCCTGGACCCGGCTTTCGCCAAAGATCCTAAGCCCCCCCTCAAAGGCCGCTTCTATGTCCCGGGGGCCCTGGAACTTGGAGACCCCCATGAGCTGCACCTCCTGGGGATTGCGGCCGGCTCTGCGGCAGGCGGCCTCCATCCTTTCTTCGATTCCCTGGAGTCTCTTCTTAAATTCCCCGACCCTATCGTCCATATCCGCAGACTTCCTCAGTGTATGATGCCAGGGCGGCGAACTCAGCTATCCCCAGGGTCTCGGCCCGGCGCTCCGGGGCTATCCCCGCCCTTGCCAAAATCGCCGCCGCCGCTTCCAGGCCCTGATTGCCCCTGGGGGCCTTTCCTTCCGGACCCGATGGGGCAGGCCCTGGTTTAAGTATAACAGAAGCGGCGAATCCGGATAATGTGTTTCGCAGGTTTTTCCGCCGGGACGAAAAGAGGCTCCGAACCAGAGGATAGAAGAGCCGGGGAAGCTCCAGGGGCTTTTCCAAGAGGTCAAGCCGCAGGGCCTGGGAATCCACATGGGGGGCCGGGTAGAAGGAGGGACCCTTGATCACCATCAGGGGGCTTATCTTATAGACCGAGGCGCAGAGGACCGAAAAGGATGAGTAGTCCCGGCTCCCCGGTCCGGCGGCCATGCGCTGGGCCACCTCCCGCTGGAGGGTGACCACGAGGCGGGTAAAGCGCCTTCCCTTTTCGATCATATCCGCCAGAAGGGCCGCTGCTATCGTATAGGGCAGGTTCCCCAAAAGATAGGGCGCCTGGTCCCCCTCCTTCCAGATCCGGGGCCAGGTCTTTAAGACATCTCCTTCTACCAGGGTAAAGCTTGAGCCGGAAGTCAGACTCTGGGGAGGAAAAAATTCCATAAGGAGCTTCCCAAAGGCCGGGTCTATCTCAAAGGCCCTTACCTGGGCCCCCCGCTCCAAAAGGAGGGCCGTCATGGCCCCCAGGCCCGGTCCTATCTCCCAGACCGCCTCCCCCTGGGGGATATCCAGGGCTTCTACAAGTCGGCCCCGTATGGCAGGGTTAATCAAGAAATTCTGGCCGAATTTCTTCCGCATCCCCAGACCCCTTTCATCCAGAAACTTCCGCAGCTCCCGGGGCGAATCAAAGTTAGGCAAAGGCAGCAAGTTTATTCCTCTGCTTCTGATCCCACAGGCTTAGAAGATGGATCAGGGTGTATACAAAAAGGCACACTGCCAGGACCAGCAGGGGTCTAGGGGTATAAATCCCCGGGGCCCGGGCTCCCAAAGAGGCTAAAGTACCAATAAGGCCGTAGAGGAGCTCCATGAGGGGGTCCAGGAGGCTCACCCCAGCGGCCCCCAGACCCAGGGAAAGGATGGCCAGGATCATGAAGATCGTGCTTAAGGGGGCCAGGGCCAGCCCCGCCAGGATCCCTATGGGCCGGAGGGTGCCAAAGTAATAGGCCACCACGGGAGCGCTAAACAGAAAGGCCCCCAGGGAGGCCCCCAAGGAAGCAGAAACCAGGGCCGGGACCCTCCCCTTAAAGAGGGCCTGAATCCTGGTGCCCAGGACCAGGATCCCCAGAAGGGCCAGGTAGGAGAGGATGAAGGAAACCGAAAGCCCCGAATCATGCTGCACCAGGATCTGGATGATAAAGGACATGGCCAGAAGGGATAGCAGATGGGGCTTTAAAAAACCCCAGAGGGCGATGCAGCCTATGAGGTACATGATAAGGGCCCGAACCAGGGAGGGCTGGGGCCCCACAATAAAGACATAGAAGAGGATGAAGAGGGCCCCCGCCAGAGCCGCCCGGGGAGCACCCAGGGGCTTCTTTAGGATGAGGGCCAAGAGCCCGGTGATGACCGCCAGATGCATCCCCGAGAGGGCCAGGATATGGGAGGACCCGGCATTCCGAAAGGCCAGGGCCAGATCCGCATCCAAGTCATCCCGGACTCCTAAAAGGAGGGCCGAGGCCAGGGCCCCCCAGGGCGGGGTTTGACCCTCCCTCTGAAAGAGCCCCAAAAGACCCATCCGTACCCGGGAACGAAACTGCTCCAGGGCCGGGGCGGGGTTTTGGACATGGAGGGACCGGGCATTAAAGGCGGGGCCCTGGGAACCTTCGCTTAAGGTGCCCTCCACATAGATAAAAGCCCCTCGGCCAAACTCCCTTAGCTGGGGGAGAGCCTGGGGGGGAAAAAAGACCCTCAGCCTCCCCCGGGCCGAGGCCCTAAGGCCCCCCTGCCCATAGCTGTGGCTCAGTTCCAAAGTGCCCAGACCTGAGCCCCCCTGAAGGGTCCTGGGGTCCTCAAGCAAGACCCCCTGGATGGCCTGAATCCTGTCGGGGTAGAGGCCCAGGGCCAGGTTCTGGGTTCCCCGGCCGGGACCAAAGCCCAGGGCCAGGCCCAGTACCCCGGCCCCCAGAGCTAGAGCCGATCGGAGCACCAGAGGCGGGGGGCTGTCGAAGGGGAGGAAGGAGAGGGTCACAAAAAAGGAGAGAAGGATCACACTGAACACAAGGAAGCCCGTCAGAAGAGCAGCGGCCCAATGGAAGGGAAGAAGGGCCCCGCCATAATACGAAAGGCCCATACCCAAAGCGGTATAGAGGATGGGGTAGAAGGGCCTGGACTCCAGGGCGGGGGGACTCATATGACCGGGAGCCTAAAGGGAGGGCTCAAGGGCCTTGTCGGCGGGGGCAAAATCCAGGTCATCCTTTTCTTCCTCCCCCGGGCCCTCCCCAAAGCCCAGGTCCATAAGAGGAGGCTCATCACTAGGGGCCCTCTGGGGCGGACTCTCCCTGGAACCCTCATCGAGGATCCTAAAGGTAAGATCATCGTCCATATCGGGGATCATGCCAAAGACCTCCCCCATGATCTGGTTCCGCATTTCTATGGGCAGGGGGTCGGCCTCCACGTGGAGGAGGGAGCGGTTAAAGTTTTCCCGGTAGGCCACCGAGCGGACCGTCCCCCCCATGCTGAGGGCATTGTTGTTCAAGAGGAACTGGACCTTGATCCGCAGATTCGATTCCGCCCGGCCCCCCACGGTGATGGCACAGCCCGAATCGGAGAGATCCTCCAAGATACACTTGAGGCCCGGATGCTCCTCTATGGTGTGGGCCTCTTCGTCCCTTTCCAAGAGGTAGAGGAAGGCCGGTTTATTCATCCTGACCCGGACGGAATTCCGCTTCTGGGTCCGGGACAAATTCTCACTATGGGAAATTTTTAGGGAGGCGATGCCCATGGAAAAAACCTCGTCCAGGACCTCGGTATCAAAGAGGTAGCCCGCATCGTTCTCCCGCCAAAAGCTAATCGAAAGCTTCTGCCCCGGCCAGGCCGAGGGGGGGGCAATTTTGTCGTTGGTGGGCCGGGAGATCGTCAGGTACTGGCTGTTATTTCTGACTATCTGGGCCCGGTAGTTTCCTACCCCCTCTATGGAGATCTGGAGGTGCTGGCCCTCGCTGATCTGGCGGGTATGGGAGATCCCCATCCGGGCCTGGGGCCGGTCCATCTCAATTTTTTTCCGGTACTCGTAGAGCTTCGACAGGAAGTCATTACTCCCGGGATCCACCGAGGCCCCGCTGTCGTGCATGTTCTTTACGTAGGATCTGATGCAGATATCCAGCTGGTCCTGGGACCAGAAAATCGAGGTGGGGTCCTCCATGTGGCTGCTTATGACCAGCTGCCTGAGCTGATCTATTTCGATGGTCGAAAAACCCGCTTCTCTTCCCTTGGCATAAAACTCATTCCACCCGAATTTACCCCGGTTTTGCATCGAGTAGACTAAGAAGAGAACTCCGGCGATGGAAATCACCAGTATAAAAGCAGGCCAAAACATTCCACCTATTCCCTATACCCCTAGTATAGTATAGTAATGGCATCTAATGGAACCCTTGATCCTTTTTTTCGTCATCTTTTTCCAGGGTATAGCCCTGTCGGGCCCCATAGAAAGCCTCTTGGAGGAGGGGGTCCTCCATTATTCCATCTATTCTCAGCTAGTCCAGACCCTCATTTTTACCATCCCCTCCCTGGCCCTTATCTGGTTCCTGGTGACCGACAAAAAGGGCCCCTCCGCCCTGGATGATCCCCAGTACCAGGGCCCCTTCCCTTCGATAAAACTCTCTTCCAAAGATCTGATCCACCTGCTCCTGGGCCTACTGGGGCTCTTAATCATAGGTCAGGGGGTCTCCCTCATGGCCCGTATCTGGGGAGAGGGCCTTCCCTTTAGCCTCCAGGGCCCCTCCAGCGGAGCCGGTTGGGCGGTCCTGGTCTTCTCCTGCCTGGGAACCGGCTACCTGGAGGAAAGCTACTTTAGGTATTATCTGCTTTCGAAATTGAAAAAGGACCTGCCCCAGGCGGGCCTTAGAATAATGGTCTCCACCGCCCTCTTTGCCCTCTGCCATTATTCCTATGGCATCTGGGGGATCCTTAATTCTGTCATGGCGGGGCTTTTTTTGTCGTTTTTATTTCTGCGCTATAGATCGATCCACGGCATCGCCTGGGCCCACGGGCTGTATAACCTGCTAGCTTACGCGTTAGCGTAAGCCCTATGCCTTGGCGTAAGCCGCGTACCGCTAACCTAAGCCCTCTGGCCCGATAGTTCCCTGTAGGCCATGGCGGCGAAGCCCAGGTTGGCGTTCCGGGTGAAGGACTTGGTGTACTCATCGTAGAGCATGTCCTCATAGACCTCCCCGGCAAAGCCCGTTTCGATCAGGCTGGATTTATCTATGGTCTTCCTCATCCCCTGGATCAGGTTCTTTAACAAGATGGTTTCAAACTCCAGGCAGGCCTCGTAAAGCTCCAGATCCTGCACAAAGGAGGGAATCTGGGCGCTGGGGGTTCTTGTCTGTGAGCCCCCCATGTTTTGCAGCCGCCGGAGGACCTCATCAAAGGAACTCCCCTCCCGGGAATCCCGTAATCCCTGGGCACTGGCCAGGGGATTAGCCTGCGAAAATTGCATGCCTATGCTGCCTATATCCATCATTTTCCTTCCCTCCCTCTATCTATCTACACTTAACGTTTTAAAGTCGTGGCGGTGCCCAGCATATTGTCGCTGGTCTGGATGGTTCTGCTGTTAAACTCGTAAGCTCTTTGAGCCACAATGAGGTCCACCATTTCCCGGACCACCTCGACGTTGGACATCTCTAAAAACTTGTGACGGATCTGGCCAAAGCCCTCAAAACCCGGGCGGCCCGCAATGGCATCCCCCGAGGCAGCGCTGACCTTAAAGAGATTCTCCCCCACCGCCGTAAGGCCCACGGGGTTGGGAAAGCGGTAGAGCTCTATCTGCCCTATGTCTATGGGCTCGTTGTCGATCTCCGGCACAATGACCCCTACCCGGCCGTCCTGGGAGACCACGATGCTTTGGGGCAGAAAGCCCTCGGGCATGATGATGTCCGGCAAGACCCAGTAGCCGTTAGCCGTCACGAGGCGGCCGGTGGAATCCACCTGGAAGGCCCCGTTCCGGGTATAGGCCCAGGAACCGTCATACATCTGAATGCGGAAGAAGCCCTCGCCGGTGATGGCCATATCGGTGGGCACATCGGTGTTCTGGGGAGCCCCCTGGGAGAAGACCCGCTGGGTGGAGGCCAGCCTGACCCCGTGGCCCATCTGGATCCCCACGGGGACCACCGTATCTTCGGTAGCTGGGGTTCCGGCGGTCTTGACGGTCTGATAGATCAGATCCTCAAAGTCGGCCCTCATCTTTTTATAGCCATGGGTATTTACGTTGGCCAGGTTATTCGAAATCGTATCTATGTTGGCCTGCTGGCCTATCATCCCGGAAGCTCCGGTCCATAAACTTCTAACCATCTTTTATCTCCTTAACCCATCCGGGCAGTTTGATTTATCAGGACCCCCAGCATGGAATCGTGGGCCTGGATGACCCGCTGATTCGCCTCGTAGGCCCGGTTCACTTCGATCATCTGCACCATTTCCCTCACCGGCTCCACGTTGGCGGTCTCGATGGACCCCTGGATCACCCGGGGCCGGTTTCCTTCCAGATCGAAGGGGGGCCCCGATGTTTCGGTGGCGGAATACAAACTGGAGCCCTGCTTACGGAGGTAGCGGTCTATCTCAAAATCCACGATCCGCAGGGTGTCCAAAAGCACCGGCTCGTCCCAGGTATTGGCCTCCCGGGAGACCAGATCATCGGGGCCGTATTCGGCGTTTACCCAGATCCGGCCAAAGTTATCAACCTGAAAGTTATTATGTTGAATTTGAATGGGACCGTTTTCCCCCATCACCTGGTAGCCTTCTTTGGTTAAGAGGAGGCCCTCCATGCCCAGGATAAAGGAACCGTTCCGGGTATAGCGTTCCCCATAGGGGGTAGAAACCACGAAGAAGCCCCGGCCATCCAGGGCCATGTCGAAGTCATTGTGGGTCTCCTGGAGGGAGCCCTGATCGAAACTCACATAGAGTTCGTTCAGCTCCACCCCCATCCCCAGTTTGCCTATGATGGGAGCTACATCGGCGGAGCCAAAGGGATGCTGGTAGACCCCGTCGTCCCTCATGCGCCGGATTAAAAGTTCAGGGTTCGCCCGAAAGGCCGCCTGATCCCGCTTGTAGCCCGTGGTGTCCACATTGGCCAGATTATTTGCCACCCCGTCGAGGCGCCATTGCTGGGCCCTCATGCCGCTGGCGGCGGTATACCATCCGCGTATCATGTTTAAAGTATCGGCGGAAAAAAAAGCAGATTTAGGGGGAAGGGGCCCTAACCTTGCTCCCGGATGATGTACTGGGGCCTCTGCTTTACTTCGGTATAGATCTTGGCCACATACTGGCCCACGATGCCCGTCGAGAGGAGCTGGACCCCCGAACAAAAGAGGATGATGCTCACCGTGGAGGCCCAGCCATCCACCGGATCTCCCCAGATAAGGCGGCGGATCACGATAAAGAGGGTAAAAAGTATTGAAAGAATGAATAAAAGGAAGCCCATCACCGAAGCTATGGCCAGGGGCTTGGATGAAAAGGCGAAAATCCCCTCCAGGGAGTAGAGAAAGAGCTTCCAAAAGGACCATTTGGTCTGCCCCGCCACCCGTTCTATGTTCTCGTATTCGAACCAGCGGGTCTTAAAGCCTATCCAGGGGAAGATTCCCTTGGAAAAGCGGTTCCGCTCGGGGATATCCAAGAGGGCCTGGAGGTATTTTCGGTTCATCAGGCGGAAATCCCGGGCTCCGTCGACTATGTTGATGTCAGTGATCCTCTGCATGAGGGCATAAAAGCGGCGGGCAAAGAAGGAGCGCACCGGGGGCTCCCCCAGACGGTTTACCCGGCGGGTCCCCGCACAGTCGTAGCCCCCCTGAACCGCCTCGAGCATCTGGGGGATCAGGGCCGGGGGATCCTGGCCGTCCGCATCCAGGACCGCAATGTACTCCCCCCGGGCCCCCTGGAGCCCCGCCAGCATGGCCGCCTCCTTACCGAAGTTCCGTGAAAAGCTCATGTAGTGGACCATGGGGTCCGCCCCCGCCAGGGAACGGATGATCTCTAAGGTCTTATCCCTGGAGCCGTCATCGATAAAGAGGATCTCCATCTGTCCCTTTAGGGAAGAAAGCTTTTCTTGTACATCCTGGTAAAAAAGGGGGAGGGACTCTTCTTCGTTGTAGCAGGGGACCACCAAGGAAAGGAGGGGAATAGCTGGAGCGGTACTTTCCATAGCTCCATTATATCTGCTAGTATCCTTCCATGCAAACCCTGGTGAAAAAAGAGCATCCCCTGGCAGGTCAGGGGGCGGTGCTCTTAACTGCCTTTCTATGGAGCACCAGCGGGATGTTCATCAAGCTCCTGGACTGGCACCCCATGATCATCGCCGGATCGAGGAGCGCCATTGCGGCCCTCTTTCTCTTAACCTTAAAACTCATCCTCCCAGCCAAGGGAGGAAAGAACCCCCCCTTCCCCCTCTGGGCCGGGGCCCTCTCCTACGCCCTGACCATGATCAGCTTTGTCTTTGCCAACACCCTCACCACCGCCGCCAATGCCATCATGCTCCAGTACAGCGCCCCCCTCTGGGCGGCCCTTTTGGGCTGGTACTTTAACCGGGAGCGGCCCCGGTGGGAACACTGGAGCTCCATGGCCCTGGTGGCCCTGGGGCTCTTTATCTTTTTTCAAGATGGTCTGGCCACCGGGGCCCTTCTGGGAGATTCGGTGGCCCTATCATCGGGGCTGGTCTTCGGGGCCACCTCGGTGTTCATGCGCATGCTTAAAGGCGGTGACCCCCGGGATGCCATGCTCCTTTCCCACCTCCTCTGCGCCCTGGCCAGCATCCCCTTCTATTTTATCCAGCCCCCGAACCTGACAGCCTCCCAGGTCCTCCCGGTCCTCTACATGGGCCTCTTCCAGCTGGGCCTGGCCTCGGCGGTCTACTCCTACGGGATCCAGCGGATCTCCGCCGTCCAGGCCATGCTCACCGCCATGATAGAACCCATCCTGAACCCCCTCTGGGTCCTGGCCATCACCGGCGAGCGGCCCTCCCTGCGGGCCCTGGGAGGCGGGGTGATAATTTTGCTGGCAGTGTTGTTTAGTAGTATAGTTGGGGTACATAGAGCAGGGGAGAAGAAATAATACCAAGACCTACCATGCACAACCAGCTCGCGCTGGACAGGAACCTTCATCCCAGGCGAGCTGAAAAAAGGCTCGCCCGGGACGAAGTTCCTGCTCCAGCACAGACAGCTATGCGTGGTTAGATCAAGAAGAGCCTTTTTATTATCCTACCCCACCAGTTACATCGGGTGGGAAGAATGGTGGAGGCAATACTTCAAGGTGTTATATGTTCCTTGTATGTCCAACGTTGGACTTTTTTCCTTGTGTTAGTTACAACGTTGGACTTTCATTACCTGTGTCAATCTCAACGTTGGACTTTTTTCTTTGTGCCAGTTACAACGTTGGACTTTTTTGCCTGTGGTAATCTCAACGTTGGACTTTTTTTTCTGTACCAGTTACAACGTTGGACTTTCTTTACCTGTGCCAATCTCAACGTTGAGAATCATACACTAACAGTAAGCAGAACCAAAAACCATCTTACCCCCACCCCTCCCATGTAAGCTTAACCTAGTAAGATAGCGGGTTAATGTTTCACCTTTCCCAGGATCGTCTTCCAGTCTTCTTCCCCCACCCCCACGATATGAATAATAACTAAGTACATTGGCTATACATTACAGATGGTCCTAGGTGATCATCTTCAATCGAACCACCTGTATCTTACAACGCTGGTGCTGCAAAAATTCCCGGCGGCGATTTCGGTCTGGCCACACAACTTAATTTTTAATTAAGCTCCGTAACCCCATATGCATTGATTATGTCACCAATTGTGTGGTCAGAGCCGCTTGAGCCGCTGGGGATTGTTTGCTGACCAGCGAGAGGGGACTTGGTCTGTCTTATAAAAAGATGAAACTTAGTATGGATGATTTCATTATTATTGATATACTATCATCATTACCCATCTGGAGGCCCTAATGACAAATGACGACATACTCGCCCGGATAGATCACACCCTGCTGCGGGCAGATGCGACCTGGGAGGAGATTGAAAAACTCGCCGAAGAGGGGCGGCACTACAAGTGCGCTGCCATCTGCATACCCCCCTCCTATGTGGAGCGGGCCCACATCCGCTTTGGAGATAGGCCGGTGATTGCCTCGGTGGCGGGTTTCCCCCTGGGCTACGATTCGGCGGCGGCCAAGATGCTGGAGGCCGAGACGGCTTTACACAACGGGGCCTCGGAGATCGACATGGTCATAAACCTGGGGCACCTCAAAAACGGAGACCACGGAGAGGTGGAAAAGGAAATCCGGGGCATCAAGAAAATCTGCGGGGAGAGGATCCTCAAGGTGATCATCGAAACCTGCTACCTGACCGAGGCAGAAAAAATCCTCCTCTGCAAGATCGTCAGCGACTCGGGGGCGGACTACATCAAAACCTCCACGGGCTTTGGGAGCGCCGGGGCCACCCTGGCAGACATAGAGCTCTTTAAGAAGCACATAGGGAAGAACGTAAAAATCAAAGCCGCCGGGGGGGTGAAGACCCGGGAAGACCTGGTCGCATTTATCGAGGCCGGATCGGATCGCATAGGGACCAGCTCGGCGGTGAAACTCCTCACCGGAGAAAAGGCAGGGACCTACTAAACAACCTTTACCGCATGGTGGCCAGAAGATCCCAGAGGATCCGTATGAATAATAGAATGGCCACCACGACCAGAACCCGCCGGATGAGCTTCTGCCCCACCCGAATGGCCAGGCGGGACCCCACATAGCCCCCGGCGATGGCACAGATCATGCCGGGGATGGCGAGGCTAAAGATGATGTGGCCCCCCCTAAGCCAGGTAAGCATGGAGGCCAGGTTGGAGGAAAGGTTGATCACCCGGGCGGTTCCGGCGGCCCGGATCAGCTCCAGGCGGACCAGGGTAGAAAAGGCAATCGTAAGAAACATCCCCGTGCCGGGGCCAAAAAATCCGTCGTAGCAGCCTATGACCAGCCCCGCCAGGGCAGAGAAGATAATTTTTTTAACGGGCGACAGGGCCTCCCTTGGGGCCCCCTCTTCCCGGCCCCGGCGGCTCAGGATAAAGACCCCCGCCAAGGGGAGGATAATCACCAGGCAGAGCTGCAGAAGCCGGGGGCTCATGGCCAGGGCGATGCTGGTCCCCGCCCAGGCTCCCCCCAGGGCACAGAGCCCCCCCGCCAGGGCCGCGGGGTAATCGACCTTCCGGCTCCTCATGTAATTCACCGCCGCCATGGCGGTCCCCATGGAGGCGGTAAACTTATTGGTCCCATGGGCATTATGGATGGGGAGCCCCGCCAAAAGGTAGGCCGGGAGGGAGATAAGCCCCCCTCCCCCGGCAATGGAATCAATAAAGGCCGCCAGGAAGATGAGGGGGCAAAGGATGAGGAGGGTAACCCCGTAGGAATAGGCCATCATAGGATTAAACAGGCATCTCCATAACTATAAAACCGGTATCCTTCCTTAATCGCTTCATTATAAGCATCCAGAATGAAGTCCCGGCCCCCAAAGGCCGAGACCAACATTAAAAGGGTCGAGCCGGGGGTGTGAAAATTGGTAAAGAGGGTGTCAATCACCTGGAACTTAAAACCCGGATAGATAAAGAGGGAACTACTCCCCTCCCCCCGGGCCAGGGAGCCCCCTTCGGTCCAGGCCGATTCGAGGGTCCTAAGGCTCGTGGTCCCCACCGCCAGGATGGGCCTCCCCTGGGCCCTGGCCTCCTCTATGGCCCCGGCAGCTTCATCGCTAATCCTATAGTACTCCCGGTGCATGGTGTGATCCTCCACCTTCTCGGTCCTCACCGGGAGGAAGGTCCCGGCCCCCACATGGAGGGTGACAAAGACCCGCCCCATGCCGGCCCCATCTAAGCGGTTAAGGAGTTCTTCGGTAAAGTGGAGCCCCGCGGTGGGGCTGGCGGCGGAGCCGGTTTCGGTGGCATAGACGGTCTGGTAGCGATCCTGATCTTCCCCCTGGTCCTCCCTTTTTATATAGGGAGGAAGGGGGATATGGCCCTTCTGGTCCAGCCAGGAATCATCGATGGGAGGATCAAAGGAAAGGATGGCCGGAGTCTCCCCCTCCTGCTTGCGGATCATGGTCCCCCGCCGCTCATCCTCGACCCCAAACAGAAAGAGCTCCCCCTCCTTCCGGGACCTGGCCCGCTTGGTAAAGACCTCCCAGCGGCCCTCCCCCAGGTTCTGGAGCAAGAGGAACTCCACCGGGCCCCGGGCACCTGTGAGGGGCCCTCGAGGGCGGCCAAAGAGCCGGGCCTTCCTGACCCGGGTATTGTTAAAGACCATGAGGGGCTTCCCCCTTTGGGCCAGGATCTCCGGCAGGTCCCCCACCATGCGGTGGCTGATGCTCCGGTCCCGGCGGTCCATCACCATGAGGCGGCTCTCGCCCCTTCGGGGTGGCGGGTACTGGGCGATCAGTTCCCCCGGAAGCTGAAAGTCAAAGTCGGCGGTCCGCATCTCTCCTAAAAAAGGAGCCCCCCCTCGCCCCTCTGGGGGATCTTGAGGTATTCGTAACAGAAGGGGGTCACCATCCGGCCCCGGGGGGTCCTTTGCAAGAGCCCCGCCTGGATGAGGTAGGGTTCGTAGTAATCTTCCAGGGTGTCCACCGACTCCCCTATGGAGATGGCCAGGGTTTCGGCCCCCACGGGTCCCCCCCCATAACGCTGGATAATGATGGAGAGGATCTCCCGGTCGTAGTGTTCGAGCCCCAGGCTGTCTATCTCCAGGCGGCCCAGGGCATCTTCTACCAGGGCGGGGCCTATGCTTGGGGCCCCCGCCACCTGGGCAAAGTCCCGGACCCTTCGTAAAAGCCGGTTCACCACCCGGGGGGTGCCCCGGGCCGAACGGGCCAAGAGGGCCGCCGCCTCCTCCTCTATAGCAATATCGAGGATCCCGGCGGACCGTTCTATGATGGCCACCATGTCGGAGATCTCGTAAAAGGAAAAGCGGCAGGTGATCCCAAAGCGGCTGATGAGGGGGCTCGAGACATTCCCCGCCCTGGTGGTGGCCCCCACCAGGGTGAAGGGCTGGATGGGGATCCGGATGGTCCGGGCGCTGGGGCCCGCCCCGATGATCCAATCCATCTGGTAGTCTTCCATGGCGATGTAGAGCATCTCTTCTATGGCGGGCTTAAGCCGGTGGATCTCATCGATGAAGAATACGGTTTTTTCGCTCAGGGTGGTCAGGATCCCCGCCAGATCCTTGGGCTTGTCCAGGGCCGGGGCGGAGGTGATCTTAAACTCCGAGCCCAGTTCATGGGCCACCACCTGGGCCAGGGTGGTCTTCCCCAGCCCCGGGGGGCCTATAAGAAAGAGGTGATCCAGGCTCTCTTTGCGGCCCCGGGCGGCCTGGATAAAGACCGAGAGGTTTTCCTTCATGGCCCTCTGGCCCAGAAACTCCTGAAAGTTCCGGGGCCGCAGGGCCTGATCTTTTTGATCCTCTTCCAGGGGAGACTCGGGATGGAGGAGCCCCTTGGGGGCCCTAGGGGCAGCCAAGGAAACCTTCGTGGATACTCATCTTGGATGTGATTTTATCATAGGGAGGCGCTCAAGTTAAGGATGGCCTGTTTAAAGAGGAGGCTTTCCCGGTCTCCTTCGTTGTGTTCCCCCAGTTCCTTTTCGGCCTGGGCCAGGGCCTGGGCTGCGGCCTTCCGCTCGTAGCCCATCTCCATGAGGGCCCCCAGAAGCTCCCCGTAGGGGCTCTCCCCCTGGGCCGGTGAAGAAACCAAAGAGCCCTTGAGGGCCAGGATCATCTTTTGGGCTGTCTTCTTCCCCAGCCCTGGAATCGCCTGAAGCCGGGCCAGGTCTTCCCGCTCCAGGGCCTCTTCGAGTTCCCCCTGGCCTATGCCCCCCATGATCCGCAGGGCCCCCTTGGGACCTATGCCCTCCACCTTGAGGAGTTCCAGAAAGGTATCCCGCCGGCGGCTGTCCGCAAAGCCATAGAGGCTCATCTCGGTCTCCCGGTGGTAGAGCCAGGTATAGACCCGGCCCGCTTCTCCGCCAGGGGGGAGCAGATCCAGATCGATGGCCGGAACGGCGATGTCCCATTCGAGCCCCCCGGTGAGGATCCCCAGACGCCCCATCCCCTTGTAGGTGATCGTTCCCTCTATGCTGTTAACCATAGGACATCCTTACCAGTTTGAAGGGCCTTTGGCAACCGGCTGGATTCGTCGACAAACCCCGGCCCTTGTTCTATACTGGTAGCTAATGGAAGCAGAGAAGCAGAAAAAAAATATGTATGCCCTCAGCCGGGAAGAAAAACTCAAGCTCATGGGGAACCTCAACTGGGACTACCTGGATACCCACGAAGATATGCTTGCGGTTATCGAGGGAGAACTAGAAAGCTCCGGCGCCTTTACCCGGGACAAGCTTTTGGTCAGATCCCTGGAACGGCTCCCCTGGCACTATGTGGTGGGCTTATGGGGTGTAGAAGCCATTAAGGAACTCTACAGCCCCGCCCTGGCACAACGAATTTGGCCCAAGGACAGGAGGTACCAATTTGATTTTGCCGTCTCAATTTTACGAGGAGAACCTTTACCCCCTTCAAGATGGGGTACTGAACGTCCTCAATCAATGCGGTACCAATTTTTTCTTAACCGGGGGTACAGCTCTTAGCAGAGCCTATTTTAACCACCGCTACTCCGATGATTTGGATTTTTTTCTGAACCAAAGTCAGCATTATGATGATGAATTAAACCTGGTTTTACACCATCTAAAAGAAGCGGGATTTTTTTGGAGCGAATCATCCGACTTTGTCCGAAACATTAGCTTCACCACCTTAAAAATTGGCAAACCTGAATTTGATGTGTTACTAAAACTTTATTTTGTAAATGATTCAGTTCCCCTCTTTGGTGAAATCCAAAAGACAGAATTGTTTTATAGAACCGATTCCATTAGAAATATTTTATCAAATAAACTTTCGGCAATTTACCGTTATGCGGCAAAGGATGTGGCGGACATCCGGGAAATAGCCCTTAGAGAAAAGGTAGATTGGAAACAGGCAATTAACGAAGGTCGTCAAAAAGAAGGGGGGCTCGAACCTGTTTATATAATCGACATCCTGCAAGGCATGCCAGAAAGCGAATTTGAAACCATAACCTGGACCAAAAAACCCTCCTGGGAAGAGTTCAAAAGTGATATTGTCATGATCACGAAAGAAATAACTTCCGGGGAAAGCATGAAAAGAAAAGCAAACTGGGATAACATCTTTTCTTATGGTCAGAGCCTGGCTGAAACACATAGTATTACCGAAGATGATGTAAATGAAGAAATCCGGAAATACAGAGATAACCAAAAAACATGAAAATTATCTTAAACGCAGACAATAGACCCTTGCGAACATCTCCGGTCCATGGTAGGCGGTCTGGGGTTTTAGTTATTTTTTAAAGCCGTTGCATAGATGATACTGTCCGCCATAGGTATTTTATAAAACGATAGTGGGAATAATGAGGTTTTCTGTATCCTCAAGTACCTCAGATATTTCATTACCAGCGTCAGAATCTGCAAAAAATTCAAGCCATAATGATGAATCGACAATATTCATAACCTGTCATCTTCTCTGATGATTGATGTATCAATACCTTTAAAAATACCCTTTAAATTTTTCATTGGTTTAATTGGGATTAATTCTATTCGGTTTTTATAAGACAATACTTCAAAGGTGGTTCCAGCAACCAAACCAATGGATTTTCCCATTTCCTTAGGGAAAATAATCTGGTAATCGCTGGAAAGGGTGACTGTGTTCATAGGTACTTTTCCCTCCATTAGGATGGTTTCTTTTAACTTTGATCTTACATACATAACATGGAATAAGCAAGATCAAAGGATATCCCACTATGGCCGCCCTTCCTTATAACACCCCGCCCCAGACCCTTGCGCTATTCCCCGGTCCATGGTAGGCTACTCCTGATATGAGAACAACGGTGCTGAAACAGACTCTA
>WRMC01000021.1 GCA_009777335.1 Treponema sp.
AAAGAAAATGGCCCACAAAAAAAAAAGGGGTTTTCCCCCCAAAAAAGAAAAAAAAAACAATTTCCTTTAAAAAAAAAAAAACCCCCCCCCCCCCCCCCCCAGAAAAATAGTTGCATAAAACAAGCTAATAAAAACATTCTCATTTTTCCTTCCGAAAACCCGGTGACTGTAGGAAGCAGGGAGAGCTCTCTCTGTTATGCCTCATTTTTAGGTCCAGGGCCCAAGGTGTGTCCAAACTGGTCATGAACCAGAAAAAAATACAGGAGAGTAAAGGATATGAAAAAAGTTATCTGCGGTAGTTTACTTTTATTGGCCATGGCCCTCAGCGTTAGCGTCCTGTCCTGCGGCGGCGGTGCCGGCGGTGATACGCCTCCCCCTCCGCCTCCCCCGGGGCCCATGGTTTTTAGGGGCTTCGATGAAGACGAAACGCCCGTGGAGATCACCATCAACAAGCCCGGCGCAAGAAGCGTGATCACCCCCGCCACCGGTGACCTCTATGACATAAGGCTTGGTGGGTCACTCATCTCAAGCGGAACCATAACCATCAACGGCACCACTTGGACCTTCACAGCCACCGGGAATGAGTATACCTTCACAGGAATATTTTCCAATACATTTATTGAAATCGCCTCAATTCCTGACAAGGTGACCGGTATAACTTCCACTAACATTGGTGGCTCTCGATGGTCTCAAACTGGTTCAGAAGGGGGTTACACTTTTACTAACACCTTTGTGTTCAATGCTAATGGCTCCTTCAGGCTTGAAACATCTTTTATGCCGGAACCAATGATACAAGGTACCTATAATTTCGGAAAACTTGAAGGGATGAATGTAATCTTTCTTTCATATTCCGGTGTAACCAACGCTCCCATTGAAATAACAGGAAACAAATTGAAAAGTATCTTTGACGATACCGAGTTCACCAGGGAAAACTAACCCCAACATCACCTTCAACAAATGGCAGGTCCCCAGCAGCCTGCCTTTTTTTGGTTTGATCTCGCCACCCCCAACTCAAAACCAAGACCTCCCAAGCACACCAAGCTCGCGCTGGACAGGAACCTTCATCCCTGCCGAGCTCGGCTGGCGGTCTGACCCTAAAATCTTAACCTCCTAAGCTGGCTTTCCCTGCCCGCCAGAGGCTCGCCATGGACGAAGTTCCTGCTCCAGCAGAGATAGCTATGCGCGGGTAGATCAAGAAGAGCCTTTAATTATCCATCCTCCAAGGGTGATCGGGGAAGAAAAATTTTGAAAGATGCCTGACAAAGGTGTCAAATTACTGCAGCTGGGTCTTGCACCTTTCTCGTGATCTATACTAGGCGGCTTTCTTCTGCCACCTTTGTGTGGATGATGATGACATTTCATTGACTATTCTTTGTAGGTGGTTCTCGATGATCATCTTCTATCGAACCACCCATATCATTCAACGCTGGTGCTGCAAAAATTCCTGGCGGCGATTTCGCCTGACTACACAATCTATGTAAATATGAAATCAGGGTAAACAGCAAATTAAGTCGATTTTTACCGATTGTGTAGTCAGGGCGCTGGAGCCGACAGGAACCCCCACCGAATGAGTGTATACGAGTGAGGTTCCCCTCTGGCGATTGTTTGCTGACCAGCGAGAGGGGACTTGGTGGGTGTTTGATTTATTTTGCATGTTTTTGTCCAGCGGTGAAGTGATAATGAGGTCTTGTATAATATAGCATTATTTATCATATCCATATTATTAACCATCAAACCTACTCTCATACCTCACCAACCCTCTCCCCCGTAGCTCCTTCCATGTATTACCCGCCTTATTCTTTTCTAGAATCTTAACCAGCGTGCCGTAGAAACTCCCCTCCTCCATGCCCCTCCCCCGAGAGGCTTCTCCAAGTAGGGCAGCCAGGGCTTTGGCGGGGCCCGGTGTATCGAAGGTCAGGTGGTGTTCGGTGAGTTTCCAGCGCCAATGGAGGATGCTAAGCTTTCCATCCTTTTCGAGCCAGGGCCGGGTCCCCAGGAAGAGAACCATGCCGGCCCCTGGAGCTTTCTTCCTGGCCCTGTCGCGGTGCTCAGCATAGCCATCCATGAGAAACTCGATGTAGACCCTGGGAATGGCGGGGCGTTCTTTCTTTTTTGCAAAGACTTCCTGGACCTTCAGATCGGTGTTGCCCCCCATCCATTCATGGAGCAAGAGGTCCAGTCCCAGGGTATAGTAATCATACTTTTCTTCCCCCTCAAAACTTAGATCATTTAGCGCAAAGGTAGGTCCCCGGGGGCTCGGAACCTTCACCTTCAATTCAGGGTGGAGGCCTCGGAGTTTTTCTTCATAGACCCGGGAGTGGCGGGTCAGGATGAACTTATGCCAGAAGGCCGAATCCAGGAGGCCCTCAGAAAATAGCTGCCTGAGGATCTCGGCGGAGTTCATGATCTCCCCCTCCTTCTGGTCCCAGTAGCCGTATATGAGGTAGGCGTGGCAGAGGATGCCCTCCTCCTTGAAGGCCGCCAGGGCGAAGGCCCCGTCTTTCAGGGTGATACCCTTGTGGAGGCGGCCGAGGCTCTCCTGGGTGAGGGTTTCCAGGCCCCCGGAGACCCCCACCAGGCCCCCGGCTCCCAGGATGGCGGCCACATCGGGGGTAAAACTGCGGTCATATCGGATGTTTCCCCAGAAGCTGAGGGGGAGCCCTGCCTGGCGGTTAAGGAGGGCGAACTCCACCAGGGCCCAGGCAGGGGCGGCCTCATCGCAGAAGTGGACCCCCCGGCGGCCGGTAAGCTCGGCCTGGGCCACCAGGTGTTCAAAAAGCTGGGGGACATCCACGGGGATATGGCACTTGATGTAGTCCAGGGTGGTGTCGCAGAAACTGCAGGAATGCCAGTAACAGCCATGGGCCAGGTAGGCCTTAAGCCAATGGCCGTCTGACCAAAGCCGGTGCATGGGGTTTACCTGGTCCATGGGGTAGAGGTAGGGGCTAAAGTCCACCCCAGCATAGTCCGGAAAGGTGGTTTTTACCGCCTGATCGTCCAGATCAGCGTAGTGCTGGTCGGACTGATTAGACCAGTTTGGGGTGGTTTGGTCTAATCGGTCAGATTGATTAGACCAGTTTGAGGTCATTTGGTCCAACCGGTCGGACTGATTAGACCGATTAGACCGGTTTTTGGCCGACTGGTCAGATTGATTAGACCATTTTGGGGCCGTTTGGTCTAACCGGTCGGACTGATTAGACCAATTTTCGCGATGCAGGGTCTTGTAGAGGGGGCGATTGGCCTTTCTGTCCCCCTGCGGGAGGCCCTCGATATGGTCCAATACCGAGCTCAGGGCCCCGTAGCCCCGGTCAAAACAGACATAATCGACGTAGTCAAAGACCGAGGGGTCATTGAGGGAGCGGAGTTCGGTGTTTACGTAGCCTCCCCCTATGGCGATGCGGACCTGGGGGCCCAGGTGCTGTTTGGCCGACTGGGCACAGGCCAGGGCCCCCAAAAGGCAGCCCGGAAAGGGGATGGTGAGACCTAAAAGGAGGGGCTCCTTCCCGGCGGGCCCTATTCTGGCCCATTCCTCCCTTAAAAGGGGCCGGTAGAAGGTCTCGATGATATAGCTGTCCAATTGCCGGGTGAGGGCCGAAAAGTTCCGGAATCCCGCTGGGCCCGAACCGGGGAGCCGGGGAGTATAACTGGTTAGACTAAAATGGGGGTCCAGGGTGCCGGTGATCAGGTCCGCCAGGTCCGAGAGGATGGCGGTGGCCATGAGCCGTCCCGTGGGGGCCCCGATCTTGCCCCCTTCCTGGATGATGAGGGCTTCGGTCCGGCTCCCTATGGGAAAGAGGCCGTTCCCCAGGGCCAGGGCATGGGACAGTTCATGGTTCCTTCCCCTCAAAAATTCGATGATGCCGTCGATAGATCTCAGCCAGAGTTCCTTCTCCGAAAGAAAATGTTCGATATCATATCGATCATTTTTTTTCCTGGGCTTGGCCTTCTCCAGATCCCGAAAGATCTGCTCCAGGCCGGCCCGGCAAAAGATCCGGCTAAAGAGCTGGATCGAATGATCCAGGACCTGGGCCTCATAGCCCCGGGCGGACAAAAAACTCTTTAGGTAGTAGGGGGCCGGGTAGGGGCCGTTGAGCTGGACGAAGGGGGGCTGGACAAGGATCACCCGGGCGGGGTTTCTCATGGGTTCTTTTTTTCCTCGAAGGCGAAGCAGTGTTTTCCGTTGGCCAGAAAAATCTCCATGGAGGGAAGGTTCCGGCACTTGACCCCAAAGAGGAGGCAGGATCGGGGAAAGGCGGGGTCCCAGGTTATTTTGAAATGCCGGCACTTGAAACAATCCGGTGCCCTGTCTGGCTCAGAATCGTTTTTCATCTCTATTTGACAGTATAAAGTGAATTGGGGATAATGGAAAGCAGAATGAAAAACACCGCAAAAAAGCTCCTGGGCAGTGCCGTTTCTCCGGGGATCGCCATAGGAAAGGCCCTCCTTTACCAGGGGAGTGATCCCGGCGAAATTGCACCCCATAGGATTCAAACGGATCAGCTTGATGCGGAACTGCGGCGTTTCAAGGGCGCCTGCCACGAGGCGGCCCAGGAGATCCGGGACCTCCAGGCCCAGGTGGAACAGGAGGGCAGCAAGGAGTCCCAGGAGATCCTCTCGGCCCATCTCATGATGATCGAAGATGTGGATTTTCACGATCAGGTTGAGGGGCGGCTGAAAGAGACGGAGCAGAATATTGAATGGGTGGTCTACGACATTTCCCATTCCCTCATGCAGACCATCCTGGCCTCCCCGGACCCGGCCTTCCGCGAGCGGGCCAGCGACATCCTGGATGTGTCCCGCCGTATCCTCTGCCGCCTCCTCTCGGTGACGGTGGTCTCCCTCTCGGATCTGGACCGGGATGTGATCCTGGTGGCCTCGGACCTCCTGCCTTCCGAGGTCCTGACGATGAACCGGGCCCGGGTAAAGGGGCTGGCCATGGACATGGGGGGGAACACCTCCCATACGGCCATCCTGGCCAGGGCCTTTGGGATCCCGGCGGTCCTGGGGCTCTCCCGGGCCACGGCGGAAATTCAAGATGAGGACCTCCTGGCCCTCAATGGTCAGACCGGGGAGCTCCTTATCAACCCCAGTCCGAGTGAACTCGAGGCCCTGGAAAAGGAAAGGCTACGGTACTCCCAGCGGCAAGAGGGGCTGGACCGGATCCACGATCTGGAGGCCCGGACCCTGGACGGCCATCTGGTGGAACTGAAGGCCAACATAGGGATCCCCGAAGAGGCCGAGGGCCTCCTTCATTATGGGGCCCAGGGGGTGGGGCTTTTCCGTTCCGAGTTTCTCTTCCTCACCCATGCGGAGGAGGACTCTAAAGAAGCCGCCGATGAAGAGACCCAGCTTGAAGCCTACATCCGGGTCTTAAAGGCCATGGGGGATCTGCCGGTGACCATTAGGACCGTCGACCTGGGGGGGGACAAGATCCTTCCGGGGCTCCACACGGCGGTGGAGAAGAATCCCCTCCTGGGCTGGCGGGCCATCCGCTTCTCCCTCTCCATGAGGGATTTTTTCAAGACCCAGCTAAGGGCCATCTTGCGGGCCAGCGTCCACGGAAGGGTGAAGATCATGTTCCCCCTCATCTCGGGGCTGGAGGAGCTCGAAGAGGCCCTGGGGGTCCTCGAAGAGGCCAAGGGGGAATGCCGGGCCAAGGGGCAGCCCTTTAAGGAGGAGATCGAAGTGGGGGTGATGATCGAAGTCCCCTCGGCGGCCCTCTGTGCCGGCATTCTGGCAAAGAAGGCGGCCTTCTTTTCGATTGGAACCAACGACCTGGTCCAGTACACCCTGGCGGTGGACCGGGGAAACGAGAAGGTCAGCTACCTGGCCCAGGGTCTCCACCCGGCGATCATCCGGCTCATCAAGATGACCATAGATGCCGCCCATGCCCAGGGGATTAGGGCCGCCATGTGCGGCGAGATGGCCGGGGAGCCCCGGACCGCGGCGCTGCTTCTGGGTCTGGGGCTCGATGAGTTCAGCATGGCCGCCTCCTCCATCCCCCTGGTGAAGGAGGTCATCCGGGGCCTCAGAGTGAAGGACTGCCAGGCCCTGGCGGCGGAGCTGCTCCAGGGGGATTCTTACGAGGCCAACAGGGCCATCCTGGACAAGTGGGCCGCCGCCCATCTCCCCAAAGAATAAACAGAGCATTTATGAGCGATTATATAGAAGAAAATGTGCATGAAGGTGCTGCTCAGACCAAAGCGGACCCGCCCCCTGCTTACCGGCCCAGGGTGGCCCTGGCGGGGCGCCCCAACGTGGGGAAGTCGACCCTCTTTAACCGGCTCTTAAGGCGGCGGCGGTCTATCACCGATCCGACCCCGGGGGTCACCAGGGATCCGGTCTCCATGGGGGCGGTGATCCTGGGGCGGCCCGTGGAGTTGATTGACACCGGGGGTTTTAAGCTGGACCGGGAGCATGACAGCATCCAGGGGGACCTGGAGCGGGAGGTGGTGGAGCGGACCCTGGGAATCTTGAAAGGGGCGGACCTCATCGTCCTCATCTTTGAGGCCGGGGAGCTGACCCTGGAGGATGAGGAGTTTATCAGCCTCCTTAGGCCCTACCAGTCCAAGCTCCTGGCGGTGGTGAACAAGACCGAGGGGGGCCGGCGGATTTCTGAATCATACAACATCCTTTCCTATGGCTTCGATAGGGTGATCATGATCTCGGCCGAGCACGGGGACAATGTGGGGGAGCTGGAGGAGGCCATCATCGCCGCCCTTCCCGAGTCTGGGCCCGAAGGTCCGGGGGCGGAAGGCAGGGGGGCCGGGGGGACCCAGACCCAGGGTTCCATCAAGCTGGCCCTTCTGGGGAAGCCCAATACGGGGAAGTCCACCCTGTCGAACCGGCTCACCTCCAGCGAGGCTTCCATCGTGAGCCCCCATCCGGGGACCACCAGGGATGTGGTGGAGGGGGAGTTCACCTTTAAGAAGCGGAAGTTTCAGGTCCTGGATACCGCGGGCATTAGGCGCAAGACCAAGGTGAGCGAGAACATCGAATACTACTCGGTGAACCGGGCCATCAGGGCCATAGACCAGGCGGACATTGTCATCCTGATCATCGATGCCCAGGAGAGCCTGACCGACCAGGACAAGAAGATCGCCGCCCTGGCCCACGAGAAGGGGAGGGGGATCATCCTGGCCCTTAACAAGTGGGACACCATGGGGGAGGGCAAGAATACCTTCAACGCCGTGAGAGACCGGATCCGCTTTCTCTTTGGCCAGATGGAGTACGCTCCCATCCTTCCCCTTTCGGCCCTTAATGGGGAGGGGCTGGAAAAGCTCCTTAACACCTGCATCACCATGAGTGCCCAGCTGCACCGGCAGATTGAGACCTCGGTCTTAAACCAGCATCTTTCCAAGTGGCTGGTCGAGTACCCGCCCCCCCTAGGGAAGCAGAGCCGCTTTAAGGTACGCTATGCGGTCCAGACCCAGGCCAACCCGGTGCGTTTTATCTTTTTCGCCTCCCGCTCCCATGCGGTCAGCGAGCCCTATGTGGCATACCTCCGTAACCGGATCCGCCGGGATTTGGGGTTCTCCCTCATTCCCCTTTTAATCGAAGTACGGGCCTCCTCTACCAGGGAGAAAGGAAGATAATATGGCCCCCTACAGCATAGGCGATGTGGAGAGGCTTTTGGATGTGAAGGCCCACGTTATACGCTACTGGGAAAAAGAGATCCCCTTGATTCAGCCCGTCAAGGACACCTACGGGCGGCGCTCTTACAGCGACCGGGATCTGGAGATCCTCCTCAGGCTCAAGCACCTTTTGTATGAGCGGCGCTTTACCCTCGAGGGGGCCCGGGACCAGCTCTATCAGGAGCTCTCGGGGGAGCATCAGGACCTTAGGGGAAGTATCTCGGCCCTGAGGGCGGACCTCTTGGGGGTCCTGTCCAGGCTGCCCCCCGGCTCTGCCCCCGGCTCTTCCAACGACGAAGACAGCCCCTGATGCAGGACCTCTTAGACTGCATAGAAAAGACCTTTCCCCTTTCGGGCCGCCATCAGGGGTCGCTGCCTGCCCGGGTGGCCCAGCTCTCCCGGCTCCTTACCTCGGGCCGCTCGGAGCGGGAAAGGGTCTACCTCAGCGACCCCGCTTTTCTGTCCGCCTACCTGCGCTACTTTCTCCCCTGGAATGTCTACCGCCTCTCTCGCCTGGCCCTTCCCCTTAGTTTAAAGGAGGGGGATCAGATTAACGACCTGGGGGCGGGGCCCCTCACCCTGGCCCTGGCCCTCTATGTAAGCCGCCCCGATCTGCGGCAGGTGGCCCTGGAGTTCCGCTGTCTGGACCGAAGCCCCGCTGCCATGGAGGCGGGGAAGAAGCTTTTTTTCGCCCTCAGCGCGGGCGAGCCCTGCCCATGGAAATTTAGGCTGATTAAGGGGGAGATCCGGCGGGGAGGGGGCCTCTCGGCGGAGATCCGGGGGGATCCTGCTGCTTTTTCAGCGGCTATCAACGTCTATAACGAGCTTTTTTGGGATCTTTCCCCCGTGGATAAGGGGGGCCTAAGGAGCTTTGCCCAGCACCAGGGGCGGCTCCTCTCGAAGCTGACGGCCCCCACCGGGGCCATCCTGGTGGTGGAGCCGGGGATTCCCCGGTCGGGGGAGTTTATCTCTATTCTACGGGGGGCCCTTATCCAGGAGGGCCGGCTCCCCCTTTCGCCCTGCACCCATGGGGGGAGCTGTCCCATGCCGGGGGGTAGAGAGGGCCGCCGGAGCAGTGCCAAGTGGTGCCACTTTCCCTTTGATACCCAGGATGCCCCCAGGGCTTTGCATGCCCTTTCCCGGGCGGCCCAGATTCCCAAGGAGAGGGCGGTGCTCAGTTACCTTTTGGCGGGACCCAAGGCAGGGCCGGCGGCGGGGCATGCGGCGAGCACCGGCAGGGTCCGGATCATCTCCGACTCCTTTCTTTTGGAGGGGGGCTTCTTTGGCCGCTATGCCTGCGGCGACCGGGGCCTGGTGCTCCTCAAGGGCTCCCGGGAGGAATTGGAAGAGGCGGCCCCGGGCCAGGAGAGGGAGCTCAGCTTTACCGGAGAAATCGATCCAAAAAGCGGGGCCCCGGTGGGGAAGCTGGCGGGGAACACTGCAGGGAACATAAAATAAAAAATAATGCCAAAGGCGCAAACACTTAGGTCCCCCCACTCGTCTTATAGGCGGAGTTAACATTGAACATTGAAGAGGCGTTTAAAGAATATCGAGATGCCATGGTGAGGGCCATGGAGGGTTTCTGCGGGGACTCCGGGGCCGCCGAGGACGGGGTCTCCCATGCCTTTACCCAGGCCCTGGTCCACAGGCCCATGCTGGAGGCCATGCCCGAAGGGGCCATGAAGGCCTGGCTCTACGCGGCGGCCCGGAATGGGGTCATCGATATTAAACGCAAATCTTCCAGGCTCATCCAGTGGGGCAGCTACGATCCTCCCGACCCCCGGTCGGAAGATACGGCGGCCCGGCTGGGGGTGGAACAGATCCTGGAGGGCTTGAGCGAGCCCCTGCGGATTCCGGTGATGCTGAAGTACTACGAGGGGATGAACGCCACCGAGATAGGGGAGGCCATGGAGCTCCCCGCTGCCACCGTCCGGACCCGCCTGAGGACTGCGATGATCAAACTCCGTCAACACATGCTCCCGGGGGAGCAGAATCTTTTGGAGGTAATTCAATGAGTGAAGGAAAACGGGAACTGCGCATTAACTGCGGATTGGCCATGTTGTTAAACGATCGGGAGAACTATCTGGAAAACTTTTCCAAGGTTCATATCAACTCAGGGAGGGTCCTGGTGTCTTCGGCCATCAATGCGAAGTTGCAAAGCATGGGGGCCGCCATCAACTGCGGCGATCTGATGATCCGGGACATCCAGGGGGAGCTGCTCCAGCTTGATAAGGGGGCGGTCATAGACGGGTCCGGGAGTTTCAAGGGAATTTTTATCGTCACCCAAGAGGATATTCTGGTGACCGGCGAGGGGGTGAAGAAACTGGAAGAGGCCGAGGGGCTTATCTCCCTGGGGAAGATCCTGTACCCCCAGTCTGCCAACCTGGGGGCCATGACCAAGGTCTCTGGCGACAAGCAGGCCTACCCCGACGGTGCCCAGGTCT
Source organism: Treponema sp. (assembly GCA_009777335.1). Classification (GTDB taxonomy): domain Bacteria; phylum Spirochaetota; class Spirochaetia; order Treponematales; family Breznakiellaceae; genus WRKT01. Next base: position 10,079 of record WRMC01000021.1, read on the forward strand.
TTATCGGGAACCACGATCTCGAAGGCATCCTGGCGGCGGCCAAGGAAAAGCAGCTCTGGGTCTCGGGCCGCCTGAGGGCCCTGGAGAAGAAGGCCCTGGATGAGGCCCGCGCTAAGGGCATCACCTTAAGCTGCTCCCGGCTCTTTAGCTACGAGGGTCTTAATGCCGAGTTTGGGGATATCATTAATGCCCCCGAGCGGACCCTGGTGCCCGACGGCTACGAAATCACCGGGAAGCTCAAGGGAAACGAGCTCCGCCTTTATGGGAAGAAGATCTACGTGGATGGTTCCTTTAATATGGAAGAAAAGGATCTGGAAAGCCTCCAGAGCATCGAAGGAATTGTGGTGAAAGGAAAGGCCTCCCTCCCGGAGTCGGCGGTCGAGACCTTCCGGAGCAAGGGCAAGGCGGATTCCTATTTTATCTTTGAGGGCCGCTTCGTGGAGATCAACGGCTTTGAGCAGTTATCCCATGGCACCCTGGCGGCCTCCTGCGCCAAGGGGGAGAAGCTTACGATTCTGGTCAACGGCTGCCTTCTGTTCAGCGAAGATGTCCAGGCCGAGGACTTTGACTGCATCGCATCGATTTCGTATAACGGCACGGTGCTGCTGCCGGGGTCGGTGAAGGCTGCCCTGGCTGGAAAGGTAAAAACCGGCAACGGCTTTATGGGGGACCCGGAGATGCTTAAGGACATCACCGGCCAGAGCCTTCAGGACCTCATGAGCGGAAGGGGCAAGGGATCTAAAGACGAGGACAATGACACGGTCATAAACATGGGGACCTATATCCTCGCTTAGTGTCCTGTAATATTCTAATGCTGTGATAACCAAAAAGGCAGTTCCTTGCAAAGCAAGGAACTGTCGCACGTAGAATTATGCAAACCGAATATTACAGGACACTAGACCTGGCTTTTCCAAAGAGCTAAAGTGCGGTAGGATACCCGGATGAGTACTAAGATGCGGCCCAAGGTCATCTTGCTTATCCGGGTTATCCTCATGGTCATGGCCCTCTTCTCCATCTTTTTATCGGTCTTTTTTACCGCATCCTGTTCGAGACTGAACCCCCAGGGGGAGGGCCCGGGGGCCCTCATCATTGACACCCTCAGCCGGGAAGCCTTTCCTTCTATAGAACTGGTACCCAGCGAGGCGGACCGGATCGCCTTTATCGAAGACTACTGGCGCTGGATCTTCGGCGAGGCGGGGCTTCCCGAAGAGCTGGCCCGGCGGGTGGCGGTCCTCACCCTGGATAATCCTTCCTTTCTTATGGAACTCCTTACGCTTCTAGCCCAGGATCCCTATACCTACCGCTTGGTGGACAAGCAGAACCACCTTCCCCTGACCTACGAGCCCGATGACCTGGTTCCCCTAAGGGCCCAGTACTTCCGCCTTAACCGGGGGGATCTGGAACTGCGCGCCGGGGCTGCCCAGGCCCTGGAAGAAATGGCCCAGGCGGCGGCGGCCCAGGGGATCAGCTTTGTCATAGGATCGGCCTACCGCAGCGGGGAGCGGCAGGCGGAGGTCTATCAGAACTGGGTCCGGACCCTGGGCCGGGCCGAGGCTGACCGGGTCTCTGCCCAGCCGGGGGCCAGCCAGCACCAGCTGGGGACGGTGGTGGATTTTTTCCCCATCGATGACACCTTCGCCCTGACCCCCGCCTCGGATTGGCTCAAGGCCCATGCGAGCCGCTTTGGCTGGTCCCTCTCCTACCCCGAGGGCTACGAAGAGGTCACGGGCTACCGCTGGGAAAGCTGGCACTACCGCTACGTGGGCCCCGACCTAAGCGCCTTTATTGACACTTATTTTGATGGGGTACAGCAGTACGCCCTGCAGTTTATCCAGGCCTGGATGACCCAGGCCGGGGAATAGGAACCATGGAACATCGCATCGCCGGGCGCATGGACCGCCTCCAGACCGAGTCGGCCTTTCAGATCCTGGCCAAGGCGACGGAGCTGGAGGCCCGGGGGAAGCAGGTGATCCACCTGGAGATAGGTCAGCCCGATTTTAAAACTCCCCCCAACATCATAGCGGCGGCCCACCGGGCCATGGAGGAGGGCAAGACCGGCTACGGCCCCACGGTGGGGATCCCCCCCTTAAGGGAAGCTATCGCCCAGTACTGCCGGGATTACAAGGGGGTGGAGGCGGCCAGTGATGAGGTGGTGGTCTGCCCGGGGGGAAAGCCGGTGATGTTCTTCAGCCTCCTCATGCTCTGTCAGGAGGGGGATGAGGTGATCTACCCCGACCCGGGCTTTCCTATCTACCAATCGGTGATCAATTTCTCCGGGGCCCGGGGGGTTCCCATGCCCCTTCTGGATAAAAATAATTTTCGCCCCGATCTGGAACTGTTAAAAAAATCGATCAACGATAAGACCCGGCTCATTATATTGAACAATCCCGCCAACCCCACGGGGGCCATGTTCGGGGCCGAGGACATCAGGGCTATTGCGGATCTGGTCAGGGAGAGGGAGATTTACATCCTCTCCGATGAGATCTATGATCGCATCTATTATGGCGAGAAGCCCCTGTCCATAGCCTCCCTGCCGGGGATGAAGGAGAGGACCATCATCCTGGACGGCTTCTCCAAGACCTATGCCATGACGGGCTGGCGGCTGGGTTACGCGGTGCTCCACCGGGATCTGGCGGAGCGGATGGGGATGCTCATGGTCAACTCGGTTTCATGTGCCGCCACCCCAACCCAGTGGGGGGCCCTGGAGGCCCTCCAGGGGAATCAGGATGCGGTGGCGGAAATGTGCGCTGCCTTTCGGGAGCGCCGGGACTTTCTGGTGGCTTCCCTCAATAGCATCCAGGGGATAAGCTGTGCCGTGCCGGAGGGGGCCTTCTATGCCTTCCCCAATATTTCTTCCTTTGGATTAAGCTCCAAAGAATTTGCGGACCGGCTTTTGGAGGAAGGGGGAGTGGCCGCTGCGGGGGGCACGGGCTTTGGTGTCCAGGGGGAGGGCTTCCTGCGGATCTCCTATGCCAACTCGTTAGAGAACATCAAGATCGCCCTGGACCGGATTAATGATTTCGTTAAGACTATACGTTAAGAGTGGACTTTAAGAGCATATAAGCTGGAGGATGTTTGATATGCACCGTTTTATGGACAAGGATTTTTTGCTCAGCAACAGGACCGCCCACAAGCTCTATCACGAAGCGGCGGCGGATGAACCCATCTTTGATTACCACTGTCATCTAAACCCCGAAGAGATAGCCCAGAACCGCCGCTTCACCGACCTTGCCCAGGTCTGGCTGGGGGAGGGCACCTACGGGGATCACTATAAATGGCGGGCCCTCAGGGCCAACGGGGTCGACGAGGCCCTGATCACCGGCACCGGGGCGGACCCCTACGAGCGCTTCCTGGCCTGGGCGGCCACGGTGCCCCGGCTCATCGGGAACCCCCTCTATCACTGGACCCACCTGGAGCTGCAGCGCTACTTCGACATCCACGAGCCCCTGAATAAAGAGAGCGCCCCGGACATATGGCGGGCCGCCAACCAAAAGCTGGCCAAGGATCAGGATCTATCGGTCCAGGGGATCTTCAGAAAATTTAGGGTCCATGCGGTGGGCACCACCGACGATCCCGCCGACAGCCTGGAGTGGCATAAAAAGATCGCCGCCCAGGGGGCCGAAGGCTCCCCTGAGGGTCAGGCCCCGGGGCCCCGGCAGGGAACAAAGGTGCTGCCCTCCTTTAGGCCCGACCGGGTTTTGGGGATAGACAAGGAGGGCTTCGCCGCATACATCGCCAAGCTGGGGGAGGCGGCGGGGAAGGAGATCGCCAGTTTTTCAGATCTCCTGGAGGCCCTGACCAAGCGGATAGACTTTTTCGACGAGATGGGCTGCCGGGCCGCTGACCATGGCCTTGAGTACTTCCCCTTCGAGACCGCCTCCGACGGCTCCACCTTTGCCGAGGGCTCCGCCCTTTCGGGGGTCCTGGTGAGCCCCCTCTGGAAGGAAGAGGTGGCCGCCGCTTTTTCGGCCGCCCTGGCCGGGGAGAAGCTGGACCGCCGGACCGCCGATTCCTATAAAACCCTGGTCCTGGGCTTTCTGGCCCGGTGCTACAGCGAAAGGGGCTGGGTCATGCAGATCCATATCGGGGCCTTGCGGAACAACAACACCCGGATGTTCCGGCTCCTGGGGGCCGACACGGGCTTTGATGCGGTCCATGATCACAATTGCGCCGCCAACCTGGCCAGGTTTCTGGACATCCTCGATCAGGTCCATAAGCTCCCCAAGACCATCCTCTATAGCCTCAACATAAAGGACTTTTATCCCCTGGCTACCATCATGGGTTCCTTCCAGGGGGGCGGCCTGGGGACCAACATCCCGGGGAAAATGCAGCTGGGTTCTTCCTGGTGGCACCTGGATCACAAGGACGGTATGGAGGCCATGATGAAGCTCCTGGGGAATGTGGGGCTCCTCTCCCGCTTTGTGGGGATGCTCACCGACTCCCGGAGTTTCCTCTCCTATCCCCGGCACGAGTATTTTAGGAGGATCCTCTGTAACCTCCTGGGCACCTGGGCCGAAGCGGGGGAGATTCCCAACGATTACGAGCTTCTTTCCCTGATGGTGAAGGACATTTCTTTCAGAAATGCCAAGGAGTATTTTGGAGAATGAGGGTTCAGGGTCCAGGGGGAGAGATTACCCCCAAAGAAAACTACCGGCTCCTTTACGAGAGGAAACTTCCCCATTGGCTCCCGGTCTTTGGGGAGAGGCAGTTCCTTTCTCCCCGGCTGGATCCGGATAACCTGGCCCGCTGTTTCTGCTTCGAGGCCCAGGGCCTGACCATGGAAGAGTACCGCCACGCCGCCCAGGAGGGCTATAGGGACAAGTTCGGGATCCGCTGGATCTATGTCCCCCAGGCCGGGGGTTCCATGGTCTATCCCGGCTCTCCTACCCTTTCAAATGCCAATGACTGGAAGTCGGTCATCGAGTTCCCCGACATAGGGGCCTGGGACTGGGAGGCCAGCAGGGCGGCCAACGCGGAGTACACGGACACCGACAAGTGTCTGACGGCCCTGATCATGAACGGTCTCTTTGAAAGGCTCATCTCCTGGATGGACTTTGAAGGGGCAGCCATCGCCCTCATCGACGATGAGCAGAAAGACAGTGTCCACCAGATCTTCGATGCCCTGGCCGTTCTTTACATGCAGATGATAGACAGGTACATCGAGGTGTATGGCATAGACCAGATCAGCTTCCACGATGATTGGGGGGGCCAGTACGCTCCCCTTTTTAGCCTGGCTGTGGCGGAAGAAATGCTTGTGCCCCACCTCAAAAAGATCGTCGACCACTGCCACTCCAGGGGGATCTTTTTTGACATGCACTCATGCGGCAAAAATGAAATCCTTGTCCCTGCCTACATCGCCGCGGGCTGTGACTCCTGGAGCGGCCAGACCATGAACGATAAAAAAATGCTCTACCAGCTCTATGGGGACAAAATTATTTTGGGGATAGAGCCTGACCTGGATCATCCGGGGCAGGAAAACCCCAGGGCCCTGGCGAAGAGCTTTATCGATACCTACTGCGGGGAAGCTTTCCTAAAAAGACCCATCCTGGCGGGCATGTCCTGGGGGCTCCCCCTGGAGTTTACCGCGACCCTCTTCGAAGAGAGCCGCCGCGCCTTTAGCGATCTATCCCGGCGGCTTTCCGAAAACGCCTGAGGGTCGCCGCCGCAATGGGCCTGGCCTTCTCTGCACCCCTCTCGAGGATGGCATCCAGTTCCTTGGGGTTCGCCATGATGGCATCATACTTTTCCCTCACCGGGCTTAGTTCCCGGTTTACCACCCGGAAGAGTTCTTCCTTCGCCTCCCCCCAGCCCATGCCCCCGGCCCGGTAGCGGGAAGCCAGGGCTTCCTGCTCTTCCGCCGAGGCGAAGTATCTGTAGAGCTGATAAATCTGGCTGGTCTGGGGGTCCTTGGCTTCTTCCACCCCCTGGGAGTTGGTCACTATCCTCATGATGGTTTTGCGCAGTTCCTTTTCGGGAACGAAAATGGGGATCACATTATTGTAGCTTTTGCTCATCTTTCGGCCGTCCAGGCCGGGGATCACCGCCACCTCTTCCTGGATCCCCGCCTGGGGGATCTTCAAGACCTGCTCCTTGTAGACCGCATTGACCGACTGGGCCATGTCCTGGGCCATCTCGATGTGCTGGGCCTGGTCCCTCCCCACGGGGACCACGTCGGAATCAAAGAGGATGATGTCCGCCGCCATGAGGATGGGGTAGGTAAAGAGCCCCATGTTCACCCCCGCGTCTATGTCATCCCCCTTTTCGCTATTCTCCTGGACCGCCGCCTTGTAGGCATGGGCCCGGTTCATGAGACCCTTGGAGCAGAAGGCCATGAGCATGGTGCTGAGTTCAAAGACCTCGGGGATGGAGCTCTGGCGGTAAAAGATCACCTCCTCGGGGTCCAGCCCGGCGGCGAGCCAGCAGGCGGCCACAGAATGGATGGAGGCCCTAAGCTCCTTGGGGTCCTTGACGCTGTTGAGGGCGTGGTAATCGGCAACAAAGTACCGGGCATCGTAGGTCTTGGCCAGTTCCAGGGCCGGCTTGATGGCCCCAAAATAGTTTCCTATGTGGATGTCTCCGGTGGGCTTAATCCCCGTCAGGGATATTTTTTTCGCTACAGTACTCATGGTAAAACCAATGTAGTAGTTTCCCTAAAGTTTGTATACCCATTTTATGCCTTGCCCCTTGCCCTCACCGGCCCCCAGATGCTATGATGAAAGCGATGAGAGGCCCCACCGAACGTCAGCAGGAAGTCCTGGACTTCATCTCCCATTACCTCCTTACCCATACCTATCCCCCCACCATCAGAGAGGTGGCAGATCATTTTAAGATCTCGATTAAAGGTGCCTCGGACCACCTGGGGGCCCTCAAAAAGAAGGGCCTTCTAAAGCAGGGGGACAGGAAGTCCCGGACCATAGAGCTGGTCAGGGCCGATGAATCCGAAACCGACAGTTTTGTGGAGATCCCCGTCCTGGGGACCGTGGCCGCCGGGCGGCCCATCCTGGCCATAGAGAACATGGACGGGGCGGTCAAACTGCACCGTTCCTTCGTGAAGAAAAACAGCCAGTACTTTGCCCTTAAGGTAAGGGGAGATTCCATGGAGGGAGTGGGGATCCTGGACGGGGACACGGCGGTGATCGAACACCAGAACCAGGTCAGGAACGGAGACATCGCGGTGGTTTCCCTGGACGATTCGGTGACCCTCAAGACCTTTTATAAAGAAAACACCCGCATACGGCTCCAGCCCGAAAACGATAAATACAGCCCCATCTATGCCAGCCGGGATGTCCGCATTCTGGGCAGGCTCGTTCATATAATCAGGACCTACGATTCATCTGTCCGGGCTGTATAGGTTTCTGCCATGGCAAAAGAAAACACATCCAACACCTGGCTTTTTCTCGGACCCGAGATTGGGGAAAAAGACGAGGCCGTCAAGGCTATAAAGCAAGGCATCAGCGGCCCGGCCGGAAGTGGCCTGGCCGGGGGCGGCCTTAGCAATATCGAACTGGAAGAGCATGTCTACTATGGGGGCGAGACCGCCATGTCCCAGGTTGTCTCGGAGATGCAGAACGGGGCCCTCTTTTCGGACCGGCGTTTGTTTTTTATCAAGGCCGCCGAGGGAATCAAAAAAAAGGAAGACCAAACCCTTCTTGCTTCCTATATTGCCTCCCCCTCCGATGACACCTATCTGATTCTGCTCTCCGAAGAAAGTTCCATTTCCAAGGTGATCGAAAACAAGATCCCCTCAACCCACAGGCGGGTTTTCTGGGAGCTCCTGGACAGCCGAAAGACCCAATGGGTTTCGAGTTTCTTTCAGAATGCCGGGTATAGGATAGGAGGCGAGGCCATCGAGACCATCCTGGAGCTGGTGGAAAATAATACCGCCGCCCTCAAGCAGGAATGTTCCCGCCTCCTCTTGTTTTGTAAGGACAGCAAGGAGATCAGCGCCGCCGATGCGGAGAAATGGCTCTCCCATACCCGGGAAGAAAATCCCTTTATTCTGTTTTCCCGCATCGCCTCGGGGGATCTGGAGCGGAGTTTGGAATCCCTGCGCATCCTCTTGGCGGCCAAGGAAAGCCCCCCGGCCATCTTCGCCGCCCTGGCCTCCTGCTTTCGCAAGCTCCTTTCGTATCTGGCTTTAAAAGAAGGGGGCGTGAGGGATGATGGGGAGTATCGCAAGATAGGGGTCTCGGCCCCCGGAGCCAAGCGGGATTACGCCGCCGCCGCCGCCCGCTACAATACCGCCGCCGCCGAGACCTGCCTGGCCCTTACCACCGAGTACGATTTTCTCGTCCGCTCCCGCAGCTCCTTCCCGGAACATATCGTGCTGGATTCGTATGTGCTTAAACTTTTTGCCGCCGCCCGTAGTTAACGAATTAATTATCGAATATTAAAGAAAAACCTTTCGATGAAGGTGATCCTCTGCTGGGCATCGTTGACCCGGGAACTCTGGGGGTACTCTCTTACGAGTTGTCTATAATACTCCAGGGCTCCCCGCATGTCCCGCCGGGGGCTGTCGGCTTCCAGGAGCTGTCCGTAGAGCCAATGGGCCTCGTCGGTTCCCGAGGGGTAGTGGCGGTAGAGGATTTCCATGATGTCCAGGCCCTGGATGTAGCGGCCCGCCTCGTATTCTATCCGGGCCAGGCGTATGTATTCTTCCGGGGACTCAATGCGGGAGAGGGGTTCCGGCGGCTCGGGAGAAGGCTCCGGCAGGGGGCTGGCCTCGGCCGGCAGGGCGGGCAGGGCCGCAAGCCCAGGAACAGGGTCGCCAGGGATGGGGTCTGCTGGTGTGGGGACGCTGGCCGCCGGCCCAGGGGCTGTTGGTGCGGGGGTGGGGATGCTGGCCGCCGGTGGAGCTGTTGGCACCACCTCGGTGCCGGGGGCCGGGGGCCAGCGAGGTTCGGCGATGACCCGGTCCAGGACCTGGCCCTCCCGAAGCAGGGCCCCCGGTTCCTCCCCTACGATGACCTGGACATGATCATTGATGATATAGTCCTGAATAAAATCCTGCCGGAAGAACCTGAGCACATAGGTCCCCGCCTCAAGGGCCCGGAAAATAAAGGTCATCCCCTCGGTGTGGCCCTCGCTCTGGTCCTGTCTTCGTGAGTCGTAGTAGATCCCCTGACGGCCGTCCAGTTCCCCCAGGTAGACCCAGCCGGTTCCCCTAAAGGGGATCTCGAAGAACTGCCCCACCGCCACGTGGACCACCCGGGAAAAAGCTAGAGCTTCCTGGATGGGGCTTACGGGGGGCTGGGTGGGGAAGCCCGGGGCAGGGGCCGGAACCTGCAGGGGTTCCGTTTGGGGAGCTGCCGGAGGCGGAGGAGCGGGCTGCGGGGCAGGTTGAGGTGCTGGACTGGGAGCAGGCTGGGGGGCCGGCTGCGGAGCGGGGGCTGGTTGCGGAGCCGGCGGGAGCTCAGGTACCGGTTGGGGTACCACCGCAGGACCCAGGAAGGGCGGGGGAGCCGGGGGTTCCTGTCTCACCGGGGCCTCCGGTTCATCGAGGGTTTCGGGCTCCTCCATCTCCTCCAGAGCCTCGGGCTCAGCCAAGGGTTCCGGTTCAAGCACCGGCTCAAGTACCGGCTCTGGTTCAAGCACCGGTTCTGCCAGGTCCATCTCGTCCAGGGCTTCGGGCTCTTCCATCTCCTCCAGAGCCTCGGGCTCTTCCTCCGGGGGGTGAACCTCCCCCAGGTCCATCTCATCCAGTGGTTCAATCTCTTCTATATAATCTTGCTCGAGTAGATCAGGTTCGTCCATGGGCTCGTCCATGCCCATCTCCACTATTTCTTCTATTAGATCATCTTGATCATCTTCAAATAGATCATCTTCAAATTGATCAACTTCAACATCATCTTCGGCCAGATCTCCTTCGGCGATCTCCAGGAGGGCAGGGGGTTCAGCCAGCTCAAGGAGCTCATCTACCATGCCCTCCACCAGGACGGGCGGGGGAGGAGGGGGAGGCCGGGGGACATCCAGGGGATGGGGGTAGGTATCGCAGGTCCCCAAAAGAAGGGCTGCCAAGAGGAGGAGGGCTGGCATAGTTAGGGCCACGAGGAGGCGGGTTTTCATCGGACCCCCTCAAGGAGCTGATCCACCGCCCGGCGAAGTTCCCCGGCCCAGAATTCTTCGTCCCCCGGGGGGGTCCAAAAGGGACGGATGTCTTCTATGGTCCACATGGGGCGGGGGAGCCGTTCCAGAAGGATGTCGGGCACCAGGTCCGGCTCGGCGGGCAGGAAGAGTTCGTCCCCGCTGATGGGCAGCCCCGAGGCCAGAGCCTGGGGTGCTCCGGTGTTGCGCCGGGCCTGCCCTGTCATGAGGGCTATGGCAATGATGAAAAGGAGGAGGGCCAAGACCCCCAGGCCGCAGAGTTTCTGGTTTCGGCTGTCCTCCAGGGCGGGGAAACGGTAGATGAGGGCGTCTAAAACCCGATGATAGAGGCCCCTCAGTTTATCGACCATCCTAAAGATGAGTTTTTTTGATGTATCAATTACCCCGTGGAGGTCCATTGCCTTGTAGTATATCAACGATGCGGCTCTTTTGCTATAATCTTGCCATGAACGAAAGGCTAGAATCTCTGCTTGTCCGGTATGGGGAGCTGAGCCAACAGGTTTTGGACCCTGACCTTCCCAAGGACATGAACAATTACCGTCAGGTAATGAAAGAATATTCCCACCTGGGCGAGATTGCCGGGGCCCACGACGAGGTCCAAAAGCTTAGCCGCCACCTCGAAGAGGCTCGATCCCTCGTGCAAAACGAAAAGGATCCGGAGATGAAGGAACTGGCCCGCGAAGAGGCCCGGGAGCTGGAAGCCCGCTGCAAGGATGCGGAGGACAAGCTCAAGTTCCTCCTGGTGCCCCGGGATCCCCTGGACGAGAAGGACATCATCATGGAGATCCGGGCCGGCACCGGCGGCGAAGAGGCGGCCCTCTTTGTGGCGGACCTCTACCGCATGTACTCCCGGTTTGCAGAAACGAAACGTTGGAAGTTTGAAATCATGAACTCCAACGAGACCGAGCTGGGGGGCATTAAAGAGATTGTCTTCTCGGTGAGCGGCAATAATGTCTACGAGAACCTCCGCTACGAGTCGGGGGTGCACCGGGTACAACGGGTCCCCGAGACCGAGTCTTCGGGGCGCATCCATACCTCGGCGGTTACCGTGGCGGTGCTCCCCGAGGCGGACGAGACGGAGATCGATATAAAGCAGGAGGATCTGCGGATCGATGTGATGCGGGCCGGGGGTCCCGGGGGGCAGAGCGTAAACACCACCGATTCGGCGGTGCGGATCGTCCATCTTCCCAGCGGCATCACTGTCCACTGCCAGGATGAAAAGAGCCAGATAAAAAATAAGGCCAAGGCCATGAGGATCCTCCGGGCCCGGGTCTACGAGATGGAAGAAGCCAAGGCCGCCTCCGAGCGGGCCGAGGCCCGAAAGAGCCAGGTCGGCTCGGGGGACCGGTCTGAGCGGATCAGGACCTATAACTTCCCCCAGAACCGGCTCACCGATCACCGGCTGAATCTGACCCTCTATAAACTGGACCTGGTAATGCAGGGGGATGTGGAAGAGCTCTTCGACGCCCTTAAGCTCTCGGCCCGGGAAGAACTGCTTCGCAGTACCGCCTCATAAGTTTTGACCATCCAAAGAGCCCTCGTGGAGGGAATCGCCCTGCTCGAAGAACCCATAGACCAAGCTTATATCGATACCCCCAACCTGGACGGGGCCCTCTTGCTGGCGGAGGTCCTCTCCTGCCGCCGGGAGGATCTCCTCGACTGGGGTAACCAGCCCCTGAGCCCCGAAGATCATGCACGTTTCAAGGCCCTCCTGGACCGGCGGCGCTCCGGGGAATGTGTGGCCTACATCCTGGGCCACAAGGAGTTTTGGGGCCTCACCTTTATCGTAAACCCCCAGGTCCTGGTCCCCCGGCCCGACACCGAAACCCTGGTGGAAGCGGCCCTTGCATACCTCGATAGCCTGGAGGCCCAGAGCCCCCGGCCCGGCGAAACCCTCTTGGAACCGGGACCCCAGAGGCGGCCCCTTCGGGTCCTGGACCTCTGCACCGGCTCCGGGGCCATCGCCGTCTCGCTTAAGCATGAGCGGCCCCTTTTATCCGTCGCGGCCGCAGATATCTCCGCCGCTGCTCTGGAGGTCGCCGCCGCCAACGCTGAACGGCTCCTGGAAGCCCATACCGGGGGCATCACCTTTTATGAAAGCGATCTTCTGGCGGGGGTCCCCGGCACCTTTGACATGATCGTCACCAACCCCCCCTATATCCCATCGGACCACATAGTCTCCCTGGCCCCCGAGACCCAGGGTGAACCCCACATAGCCCTGGACGGCGGCGAAGAGGGCCTGGACCTGGTCGAGGGGATCATCTCCCAGGGGAGGACCCGCCTTGAAGAGGGGGGGATCATCTTCCTCGAAGCGGACCCCAGCCAGATGGAGGACATAGCGGCCCTCTTTAGAAAGTACGGCTATGGGGACCTGCGGTTGTACCAGGCCCTCTCGGGGAGTGAGCGGGTTATTTCTGCCCGGTGGGGCGGAGGAGCATGAAGGGCCTCGTCATCACCAGCGAGGATGGGGAATACCAGCTCATCGCCTCCTTAAAAAACAATAGGGTCAAGCGGAAGAAGCTGGGCGAGGCCTTCATCGAGGGCATCGAAGGGATCAAGCAGGCCGAAGGGGCCGGGAAGACCTTCACCCGGCTCATCTGCCGAAGCTACCAGGACCTTTCTTCCTGGGGGAAAAATTTTGTAAGGGCCCACCCGGAAGCAACCCTCATCGAGATGAAGGCCGAACTCTACGGTGCACTCTGCGATCGGGAGGAACCCTCGGAGCTGCTCGCCACCCTAAAGATAGACCCCCTGGGGGCGAAGGACCTTTTACAGGGCCCCCGCGAAAAACCCTTCTATATAGTCTGCGACCGCCCCTCGGATCAGGGGAACCTGGGGGCCCTCATCCGCAGTGCCAATGCCTTTGGGGTCCAGGGGATCCTGATCATGGGCCATGGGGTAGACCCCTGGGACCCCAAGGTGATCCGTTCCAGCCTGGGAGGAATTTTTTCCACCAGGATAGCCCAGATGGAATCTGTTGATGAACTCTCTGCCCAGATACAAAAACTTAAAACCCATGGGGGCCTCACCGTCATAGGAACCGACTCCCAGGGCGAGGTAACCCTGGGCACAAGCCCCCTGGCCCCTCCGGTGATGCTCATCATCGGCAACGAAGCGAAGGGGATGAGTATTAAGTTAAAAGGGCTTTGCGATCTCGTCGTAAAGATCCCCATGGAGGGAAAGGTAAACTCCCTTAACGCCGCCTGCGCCGCTTCGATCCTGATCTGGGAAATCTACAAGAACACTTAGTTACAACGTTGGACTTTTTTTTCTGAAAATTCTCAACGTTGAGATTATTTTCCGGCCAGTCTCAACGTTGGACTTACTCCTACCCCTAATTTGGCACCTTGACAGCTCCACCTTCCACCCCTTATACTGAACTCATGATGGAACGCTCTGGGTACCTCTGCATCTCCTCCATTGCCTCTCATAGCCACCGTTATGCGCTAGTCCTCCTCCGCTCCTCCTCTACCCTCCCCGCATACCACAACATCACCCCCCCGCCAACACCAACACTCTCCACATCGCGTCC
>WRMC01000022.1 GCA_009777335.1 Treponema sp.
TCAGGTCTAGGAATTGAGATGAACCCGCCTACGGAGCCCCCGGCACCCAGTTTCTCGTATTCTATCATTGCGTTCAGCTTCTCTCGCACATACTGGGTACCGGAGCTTATCTCATTATCCAATTCTGCTTTACTCGCGGTCTCCTCCAGCGGGGAACTCCCAGATATTCCTAGCCCCAAGCAGCCCCCACCCCTCCCATGTATGCTTAACCCAACGGACGGTTGGACTTAAAAGAGCCTTTTTAACAACCAGCTAGGTATAGCCGATGGCGTACCATCATTACACATCCAAAGGTGAGGGGGGGAAGGTGGCTGTAGGAAGATTTACGGAAAGGTGTGGTATCATCCCGCTCTGTGAATGATCACCTTTGGCAGGGCATTACTTCACCCAGCCCAGGATCTCTTCCCGTCTTCTTCACCCACCCCTATGATATGGATGATTACTAAGGTACAGAGGCTCATCTATGCAAAGGGTTTCTTATGAAAAGGCTCTTCTCAATCTAATCACTCATAGCTTGCTCAGCTGGAGCAAAAAATGGTCCCTGCGGCGATTTCGGTCTGACCACACAATGATTTTTTTACTACCAATATACAAACTGTGTGGTCAGAGCCGCTTGAGCCGCGGGGGCCATGTTTTTGTCCAGCGGTGAAGGGATAGTGAGGTCTTGGTCTTAGGTAGTGTCATTAAATTACATACTGACCAGCGAGAGGGGACTTAGTGGTAGGTCTTGGGTTTAGATGATCTTTATATAAACAGACAATCAGCAGGATTTCCTGTTTGCCACATTTAGAATCGTACAAGATCACTTAACATTTTAGTCTTCACATGAAGACAAATCCAGTATTATCCATTATACTTTACCCATGGAAACCATCAATACTTCAATCCTTAGTAACACCCTCTCCTTCGTATCATCCTCCGAACCGGATCTCCTCCATTGGGGCATCCTTCGGACCGTGGGTGATGTAGACCAGTCCATCCTGGCTTTGGGGCTGGCCCTCTATAGGGTGAAGACCGAGAAGCTGTATAAGGCTCTGGGGTACAAGAACCTGAGCGCTTATATGGAAGCCCTGGCTCTGGCCCTGGGGAGGGACCGGAGCTGTGTCTATAAGTGGCTCAAGATAGGGAAGATCTATGTGATCTACCAAAAGGAGCTAAGTCAGATAGGTTTTTCCCATAGAAACGGCCCCACCAAGCTCCCCTATCTGGAGCGGGCCCTGGAAAGGGGACCACAAAGGCTCGTATTTACCTATCTCATGGAGATGAACCAGAGGGATTTTGCCCATTTTGCCAAAACCGGGAGGGCCAAGGGCCCGGCGGTATACGATCATAGGATGGATGAACTCCTCCCCGGGCCCAACAGCCCCTTCAAGGAAGAAAAAGGTAAAGGAGAATCGACCATATATTATCAAGAGGCCTGGGCAGTCAGGATGAATAGCACCCTGAGCGCCCGGGTCAAACGATGGCTCCGGATGTCCATACAGCTGGCCTTCAATGCCTTGGACAGAAAGGGCTCTGTCACCGCGGTCCACCTGGATTCCGAACGGGAGCTAAAGCTCTTCAATGTTATTGCCCATGAGGCCCGAGTAAAGATGCGGGAGGATATAGCAAGGGAGAAGAAGCTAAGGGCAAGGAGGAAGGCCCAGGGGTATGTTGCTTATTCGCCATAATGGGGGATCCAGGGGGTATAGTAGGTGTTGACAAAATTTTTGGGTTGATCAGTAATGACTTGGTAGTGAATTAAGGGGGGAAACAAATTGGGTAACTACGAGATTAGGTTAGCGCATGACGATGAAATATCAGAAATTGTAGGCATATACCATAGCCTGATCGGAAGCCCGGGGTGTTCATGGGATTTAGATTATCCGAGCAGAGAAACTGCAGAAGATGATGTAAAGAATGGCTACTTGTATGTAATGAAGGATGGCGAAAAAATAATAGCTGTCGCTACAGCAGGCAACCTTGACGAATGGGGAGATTTGCAATGGAGCCTCCAAAACCCCTGCGAATTAGCCAGAATAGGTGTTATACCTGCCATGCAAAAACAGGGCATAGGGTCAATATTGCTTGAACATATCATCAAAGAAATGAAAGACAAGGGATATGACGGCATGCGTTTTACGGTATGGAAAAATAATCATGGGGCTTTAGCTTTTTACGAGAAAAATGGTTTTGAAAAATGCGGAGAAGTGTTTCGCTTTGATCGAGATAATTGGTGCTATCAAATGGAATTTAACACTTAAATAACCATAATTTTTGCGCCTAATTAACAAACAAACACAGCCCATATACTTCCTCTGTGCCCCCTTCCAGGAGGGCAGAGGCGCAGGCGTGGAGGGTGGCTCCGGTGCTGATGACATCGTCAAGGAGCAGAGCTACCGGAGGGGGTTTTTTGATGCAGACGATACGGTTTAGAACATTGCTTTCCCGCTCTTCCCGGTTAAGGTCCTTCTGCCGTTTCGATGGCAGGCGCTTGAGGCAGCGGCTTACGGGTTCCTTCCTGTCTTTTTCCAGGAGCCGGACTATATACTCAATCTGGTCCCACCCTTCCTGACGGATCTTTCCGGGCCGCGGTGGGACGGGGACCCAGGTATAGTCCTTCAGCCCCAGAAGCTGGGGTTTATCGAGGAGGTGCCGGGTGAGGGTCCGGCCCAGGGCCAGGTTCTTTTCGAACTTATAGCTCTCGAGGATGGTCCTGGCCCTGCCCTGGTAGGGAAAAAGGGTAAAAAGTTCCCTAAATGGGTGGCTTTGTACCCTCGAACTTTCTTCCCGATCCAGTTGATCTAAAAACTCCCGGCAGGAGGGACATAAGCCAAGATAGCTATCCTCCCCCCCACGAAGTTCTGTTCCGCAGCCCCCGCAAGTTCTGGGAAATAACAATTCACGGAGGTTAGAAAAAGTATGATGTATCATATAGCTATACGCTACGGAAATAGCATTTTGCTTCGATATTTATGAAAATAAATAAACTTTTTAAGACCTACCACTAAGTTGATCGCTGGACAAAAACATGCCCCTAACGGCTCCGGTGGCAGGTAAGCCTTTTATCTAAATCAACTATATATAGCATATTTTTCCTGCCAAGGTCGCCGTCAGGAGCATTTTTTGCTCCAGCTGAGCAAGCTAAGTGTGGTTAGATCAAGAAGAGCATTATCGAAAACCACCTACAGGGTAGAGCCTATGTAACATTGCTATTTATCCATCCTAAGGAGGTGGGGGAAGAAGACGGGAAGATGATCCCGGGCAAGATGAAATTTTATATCGCTAACCTGCTGGGTTTAGCTTACATGGGAGGGGTGGGGGTCGCTTGGGGCTAGGAATATCTGGGAGTTCCCCGCCGGAGGAGACCGCGAGTAAAGCAGAATGGGATAATGAGATAAGCTCCGGCGCCCAGTATGTGCGAGAAAAGCTGAACGCAGCGATTAACGACAAGAAACTGGGTGCCGGGGGCTCCGTAGGCGGGTTCATCTCAATTCCTAGCCTCGAGGGGCACCCACCCCTCAGGCGGAGGGTAAAGATAGTGGCAGGTCTTGGATTGATAAAATCATTGTAGATTGTTTATTTTCCATCTCTGTATCAACGCAAACGCATCCAGAGGGCTAAGAACATTAATATCCAGGGCAGCCAGCTCCTGGGCGATGTTCTCTGCTTGTGGGGAGGTTTTTTGGGGGGGATTAAATTCCAGGAGTTGTGGTCTTGGTTCTGTTCCTTGGGGGGTGGGGGTCCGGGGACCTGGGGTGGAGGGAACCGCCATGAGTTCGGCGGCTCTTTTGATGACCTGCTCGGGGAGACCGGCCAGGGCGGCCACGTGGAGGCCGTAGGAACCGGCGGCGGGGCCCTCCCGGAGCTTCCTGAGAAAGATGATCTCCCCTTCCCTCTCGGCCACGTCCATGGAGCGGTTGGCCATCCGGGGATGGTCTATCCGGGAGAGTTCCCGGTAGTGGGTGGCAAAGAGGCAGCGGCAGCGGATGGTTTCGAGGATCTCCTCGCAGACGGCCCAGGCAATCGCGAGGCCGTCTTCGGTACCGGTGCCCCGGCCCACCTCGTCCATGATCACCAGGCTCTGTTCGGTGGCGCTTAAGAGGATGTGGGCGGTTTCGTTCATCTCCACCAGGAAGGTGGACTCCCCCCGGGCGAGGTTGTCCGAGGCCCCTACCCTGCAGTAGATCCGGTCCACCAGGCCTATCTGGGCCTCGGCGGCGGGGACGAAACTGCCCGCCTGGGCCATGATGGTGATCAGGGCCGCCTGGCGCAGATAGGTGGACTTGCCGGCCATGTTGGGGCCGGTGATGAGGGCAAAGGCGATGTTGTTCGTATCCAGATCGAGGTCGTTGGGGATGAACTCCCCCCGGCGTAGGTTGGCTTCCACCACCGGGTGGCGGCCCTCGCGGATGATGGTCCGGTTCTGCCTGTCCAGCTGGGGCCGGACCCAGCCCTGGATGGTGGCGGCTCGAGCCATGGCCTGGGCGGCATCGGTTTCGGCCAGGCGGCGGCCGGCGGAGCCCAGGTCCTCCAAGAGGTTCTTGGCCCGGCGGCGGACTTCCAGGAAGAGGATCCGCTCCAGTTCGACGGCCTGACCGGCCGCCCCGTTTATGTCCGACTCCAGTTTGGAGAGCCGGTCGGTGCTGAAGCGCTCGGCCCCGGCCAGGCCCTGGCGGCGGAAGAACCGGGGGGGGACCTTGGCGATCTGCTGGTTCGAGACCTCAAAGAAGTAGCCTATCTGGCGGTTGTATCGGACCTTAAGGCCCGTAATGCCCGTGGCTTCCTTCTCTTCTTCCAGGTAAGTTTCGAGTAGCTTCCTCCCGGAGTTTTGCAGTTCCCGGAGCTGGTCCAGTTCGGGGCTATAGCCCTCTTTGATCAGGTTCCCTTCGCTGAGGAGGATGGAGGGGTCCTCGGCGATGGCCCGGTCCAGGTGGGCCTTGAGCTCTGCCAGGGCCTTCAGGTGTCCGGCCTTAAGGGAGGCCGCCTCGGGGCTTTCGTAGACAAAGGGATGGGGAAGATCATCGGCCAGGGCCTGGACCAGGGCGAAGGAGCCCAGGGCGTTGGAGAGCCCCAAAAGGTCCTTGCCGTGGGCCTTGTCCATGGCCAGCCGGGAGCAGAGGCGCTCCAGGTCCGGGGTCTTGGCCAGGAGCTCCCGGAGGCGGCTAAGCTTGTCCTGATTCCTATAGAGGGCCTCGACCATGTCGAGCCGCTGCTCTATGGCAGCAAGGTCCCGCAGGGGGCGAAGGATGCGGCTCTTGAGGAGCCGGCGGCCCATGGCGGTCCGGGTCTCGTCCATCACCGAGAGGAGGGAAAAGCGGGTCTCCCCGTCCATGAGGTTCCGGACCAGCTCCAGGTTCCGCTGGGTGGATTCATCGATCAATACGTATTCTTCTTCACCATAGATACGGATGGCCCGCACATGGGGGATGAGGCTCTTGGCGGTGTCGTCCAGGTAGTCCAAAAGGGCCCCGGCAGAAATGAGCTCCGGGGATTTTTCGCCCAGGCCAAAACTTTTTAGGGAAGCTCCAAACTGGCGTTCCAGCCGGTCCCGGCTTTTCTGGGGGTCAAAGAGCCAGTCTGCCCAGCGGTTGACCACCAGGGTGCTCCGCTCTTCCAGGGCCAGGGCCAGGGGGGGATACTCGTTGAGGAGGGCCTCCTGGATGATCAGTTCCTTGGCGCCGGTCCGTTCCAGTTCCTGGCGAAAGCGCTGGGCCGCCCCCGCGGGGGGGAAGGAGGTGGCGTAGAATTCCCCCGCCGAAAGGTCGATATAGGAAAAGGAAAAGGCCCCGTGCCCAAAGGCCAGGCAGGCCAGGTAGTTGGATGAGCCCTGGTCAAGGAAATCGTCTTCGATGGTGGTGCCGGGGGTGATCACCTCCACCACCTGCCGGTCCATGAGGCCCCGGGAGCCCTCGCCGGTTTGTTCACAGATGGCGATCTTTTTCCCCGATTTTAGGAGCCGGGCTATGTAGGACCGGGAGGCATGGTAGGGGATGCCGCACATGGGATGTCCGCCGCGGTGGGTCAGGGTAAGGTTTAAGAGGGAGGAGACCTCGAGGGCGTCTTCAAAAAACATTTCGTAGAAATCACCCAGTCTAAAAAACAGGACCTCCCCTTGATGTTCACGTTTTATGCGCCGGTACTGTTCCATCATGGGGCTCACAACAAAGGCAACCCTCCTGACCAAACAAAACAATCCGGTTGATTGTTTTGTTTGGTCTTGCAATTTTTCATGCTAACGCATAAAAAATTGCGATTTTTATTTGTAGGTTTTAAAAACTGAAGTTTTTAAAACCAAATCGCTATGTGTTATCTCCTCGTGCGTAAGCTTTGTATCAGCCGGTCGGTGATGTCTACTGTGGGGCTGTACCAGAGGATCCCCGAATTGGCGGTGAGGTTAATCACCATGCTATAGCCTTCGCTTTCGGCGATAAAACGGATTTCATCGTAGATCTGATCCATGAACGAACCTGACCGGGACAGATTAGCCCGGGTTTGTTCCAGGGCAGAGGTCTGGACCCGGTGGTACTCCCGCAAAAACTCAGTCCTCTGGTTGATGGTGGTCTCCAGCCGCATGACCTCCATGGCGTTCCCCTGGGCCTGGGCGTTCACGAGGTTTACCCGCATATTATTGATCTCGGCAGTCATGCGGTCTATCTCGGCCTGGACCCGGGCACTGCGCTCCTCAAAGTCCCTAACCTCCCGGGAATCTTGAAAGAAGGCCATGTAGACCCGGGGAAGGTCCACCACCGCAAAGCGGGTGAGCATCTGGGCATGGAGGCCCAGGCTCAAGACCCCAAAGAGGATTATCGAAAGCAGTAAACGTTTCATATTCACCTCAATATTGGTTCCTAATAGGTTGAAAGGGCAAAGGAAATGACCAGATCCAGGCCCCCGTGCTCACTGTCACCCCGGCCTATGGCTCCGGGCATCCAGACCACCTGGTTGTCCCGGATGATAAAGCGCTTGGCCAGGGAGAACCTAAAGGGGAACTGGGGGATGGCAAAACGGAAGCCCCCTCCCATACTAAATCGCATAAAGAAGGTCTCGTAGAGGGCATGGCTGCCGTCGTCGGCCTTAAACTCCTGGAAGAGGGCCTGGGGAGTCCGCTTGACCCCCGCGGCGTCGAAGAAGAAGTCCCAGGCGATGATCCCCGGGGCCAGGGGGATCCGGATCTCCGCCCAGTTGGTCCAGAGGGCATAGCCTTTGCGGCGGAACTCGGAGCTCCAGCCCCGGCCTATGAACATGCCGTCCACCGCCAGGGCGTTGGCATCTTCGATAAAGGGCTGATCCTTGTTGGGCTGGCGGAAGATAAACGAGAGCCCCGAGTGGACCCCAAAGACGGCCTTAAAGCTCCAGTTGTCCCCCACGGGGATATCAAAGAGGGTGTGGAACCATTCCACCCGGGTATCGGTGCGGATATAGTGTTCCTGCTCCACCGGCAGGATCCCATGCCAGCCAAAGCGCTGGATTGCGTAGTAGCCCCGGGAGGGGTCAAAGAAGATGTCCCTCTGGTCCAGGGAGACGGAGGTCCAGAACGAGAGGGCCGGGGTCCAGAGGTTGTTTCGTTCCCGGAGGATGGGATCGAAGGGAATGTAGAGTTCGTGGTCGAAGGTGCTCAAGAGCATCCCTATGCGGAAGCCCCCGCCCAGCCCCAGGTTGCCCAGGAAGGTGGACCAGCGGTAGCCCGTGCCGACCCCCAGGGAGACCCGCCACTGGTTATAGGTCATGAGGTACTGGTCCGGCGGAACCTTGTTGGCCTCTTCGTATTCCTGGAAGGAATGGAAGCCCGAGGGGAAGGCGTAGGGTTCGTCGCCGTGGAAGAAGGGGGCAAAGTTCTGCATGGCCGCCCGGCGGCGCTGCCGGTTTACGGTGAGGTCAAAGTTCCCCGAGAGGGGGAGCCCGAAGATCCACCTATGGGTATAGTTGGTCGAAAAGGTCTGGGTATCCGGAGAGGCATTGATCTCGGCCCCCACTATGTTTCCCGAACCCCTAAAGTTGGTATCGGTCCACATGGCCATGAGGGAGATGGGGAAGTGATCCGGATCGGCGGAGCCCGAGAAGGTGACCCCAAAGTTGACGGTGGTGGTGGGCTGCTCTTCCACGGTGATCACCAGGTCCATGAGGGAATCCACCGAGCCCGGGGGGGTCTCGGGGAAGATCATCGAAAAGTATTGAAGGTTCTGTAGGTTCCGTAGGCCGTCCATGATCTTGGTCTGGGAGAAGATGTCCCCCGGCTCCAGGGGAATCTCCCTGAGGATGACCGAGTCCCGGGTTTTGACATTTCCCCGGACGATGATGTTTTCGATGTGGGCCCGGCCCCGCTCGACGATGAGGATATGAAAGCTCAAAACCCCCGATTCGGTATCCCTGGAGGGAATGGGTTCTATGCGGTTAAAGATGTAGCCGTTGGAATAATAGATGTCGGCGATCCGCATCAGGTCCATCTGGACCCTCCGGTCATTGACCATCTCCCCTACCCTGGAGTTTACCAGGTTCTGGAGCTGCTCATCGCTGAAGATTACGTTCCCCTCGAAGGTCATGCCCCCGAAGGTGTACATCCGCCCCTCGTAGATCCGGAAGGTGATGGTCATCCGGTTGTTGCCCCGGTCGTCCCGGTTTATCTCCTGGACCACGTCCACCACCTCGGCGTCTATGTAGCCCCGGTCGTGGTAGTACTGGGCCAGGGTCTGGCGGTCCGCAATGAGCCGGGCCTCCTGGAAGGCCCCGTCCCGGATGATCCCCCGGGTCCTTAGGGATAACTGGCGTTCCAGGGTGCGGTTCGAGAAGAGGGTGTTCCCCTCAAAGTGAAAGGCCTCGATGGTGATCCTCTCCCCTTCGTATATATGGAAGTTGACGATGACCGAGTTGCCCCGGCCCGGGAGGATCTCGGTGCTCACCGTGGCGTCCGGAAAGCCCCGCTCAATGTAACGGTTGAGGATGGCGATTTCGTCCAGCCGGATCCGGATCTGGGTGACGATGTCGTTGGTGCTGAGGGTGATGGTATCCAGGAGATCGTTCCGCCTGACCCCGCTGTTGCCCACGAAGTTGATCCGGGACACCGTGGGCCGCTCCTGGACCGTAAAGCGCAGGACCACCGCCGAGCCCGCCGCATCGACCCGGACCGCCGTGGGGCTGATCTGGTCGAAGTACTCCAGGGCATAGAGGCGCCCCAGGATCTCCCAGTAGAGGTCATCGGAAAAATCCCGGCCTATGAAGGGGGCTACGATTCCTTCCAGTTCTGAATCCCGGATGGAGTTGAGTCCCTCAAAGATGATGTTTCGAATGGGTACACCCTGGAACCAATCGCTCCGTTCCTCATCGGCCGCCTGGGCAAAACCGGAAAAAACGCAGATGGTCAGTAAAATAAACGCTAAACCTCTTCGCATCTAGAGCTCCTACACTCGTTTGGATGTACCTTGCCTGAAAACTGGCCGAACTAGTCAACTATGGCAAAAAAACGAATTAAATTAAAGGGGCTATACAGGCCCTTAAAAACTCCGGCGCCAGATAAGGGATATGGAGGTATCACTTATGAACCAGTTTTCCTGGTTCAGGGGAACCATCTGAAAGCGGATGTCAAAGAGGGGGTTCCTCAGTTCCAGCCCGAGCTCCGGTTCCAGCCGTAAGCCCCCCCAGTCAGGATAATTGGGGTCATGCCTAAAGGAAAGCATGGCCTCCCCAAAGACCTCGGGGGTGAAGTACTTTCCTATGAAAACAGTGGAGTTGTCAAAATAGTTACCCATCCGGGGAGGCTGGGGAGCTATATTGTCTTCTTCCTCCGGGGGGGTCCCGGCGGCCTGCAGAAGCATGTTCTGGAAAAACTGGGTCCGCATGGAAAACATATCCACCCCCAGGAAGTCCCGGATCTCCCGCTGGACCCGCCGGACCACCGTCAGGTGGGCGATGCTGTCTATGGCCACCGCGGCGGCCATGTTGCGCTGGGGATCCGTGGGGCCCCCCTGGGGGTGGTGGCCCAGGAGGGAGAAGATCTCCACCTGGGAGAGGGGCGGGTTGGATTCGAAGCGGGGGGTAAAGGAGATGAGGGGGGCATTGTCGATGATCATGGCGATGATCACCGGCCCCGAGTCGATGCGGTCCCGAATTTCCGCCCGGGCGGAGATCCGGGGATCAAACTGGTTCTGGTTCTCCCTAAAAAAGAGGGTCCCCTCCCTAAGATAAAAGTTCCGCTCCAGATAGAAGAGTTCGCCGCTGCGAAGGTTGATGTCCCCCATGATGGAAAAGCGATCCGATTCTTCATCGAAGCTGATCGCAATGGCGGAACCCATGTCGGCATAGGCCTGGAGGATGGGAAAGTCCGCATTGGGCCAGAAAAATTCCACCCGCCGGCCGGTGCGCAGGTTGATGTCCGCCCGGATGTAGACCAGCTTGTCCTCATCATCCTCTTCGGGGTTCATGTTAAAGTCCGCCGCATCCAGGCTTATCTCGGTGTTGTGGACGGTGAGGTCCCCCGCGAGCCCCAGGATCCATTCCTCCATGGAGATATTCAGCCTCCCGGAAACCTGGCCCTGGCCCAGGACCCCCGCGATCTCCATGTCATAGGGGATGGGGGTGTCAAAGGGGACCTGGACATCGATACTAAAGGTGGCGGGGACCCACTGATCCCAGCGGAACCAGCCGTAGCCCGTGCCGGCCCCAGCCCCGACGATGGCATCGACCCAGCCAAAGGTCATCTCGCTGCCGTTGAGGAAGATGGTGGTGGGAACGGGCCTGATGGGTTCTGCCAGGATCTGGGGGATCACGATGTGGAGGCTGTTGGCCCGGGCGGTGCCGTAAAACTCCGGGTCGTAGATGGAACCCAGGATACGGACATCTAGGGAGACTATCCCTTCGGGGAACATGATGAAATCCACCGAGGGGGGGATAAAGGACCAGAGGCTCTTCATGTCCACGTAGAGGTCCCGGCTCTGGGCGTCGATGTAGCCCCCCCCGAGGGTCCCCGCAATGGAGCCCCGGGCCGGGAAGGGGGCCGAAAGGGAGGCGTAGAAGCTCCCCCCCTGGGTGCTTCCATCCCCCTGGCCGGGGCTATAGCTAAAGCGGACCATGTTCCGGGGGCCCCCGTTAAGGGTGATATGGTGGCCCCCCCGATCCCGGCGGCTTGCAAAGACCAGGCTAAAGGGCTCGGAGACCATGGTGTCGTAGCGGGCCTCGTCCACATGGAGGCTAATGTCCAGGGCATAAAAATCCCGGATCAGGTCCACCCAGGTTTCTACGGGGTTAAACTGGGCCTCCAGGCGCAGGGCCACTTCCAGGGGGTTCCCCCAGAGGTTCCCAAAGATCCGGGCATCCATCTCGGCCATGGTGTCCCGCCGGTCTATGCGCAAAAGGGGCAGGGAGGCATTGAGCCCCGGGGAGCTGACCTGGACCCGGCGGAGCAGGGCCGAATCGCCGTTCATCCTGAGTTCCGCCGAGGCCTGGTACTCTTCCCTGTTATGGGTCAAGCGGAGGGAGGAGATGTCCGCATCCAGCTCGAAGGAGGCCGGGGAATCCCAGTAGAGCCTAAAGGAGGCATCAGACCGGGCCTCCAGGGGGCTAAAGCGGCCCAGCTGCATATCCTCCCCCACAAAGGAAAGATCCAAAAAGCCGCTCTGGTAGGTCCCCGCCAGGCGGTAGTATTCCCGGTGAAAGACCCCCATGAAGTCGGCCCTAAAACGGAAGTCATTAAAGTAGGGATCCCATTGAAGATGCAGGTCCCCCACTAGGGCTCCCCGGCCGTCGTCGATCACCAGCCCCGGGATGTGGAGGCCCTCTTGATTGGCCCGGCCGTTAAACCGGAGGGAGCCCGACGAAGTAGCTCCAGGGGATGATCCGGGGGTGCTCATGCCCGACAAATCGAAGAGATCGATCTCCGCCTCCCATTGGTAGGGGGACTCATGGACAAAGCTAATCTGGAAGGAGAGGGAGCCGGTTCTGTCCCCCGAGGGGATGGGAAAGGCCTCCCCTATGGCATGGCCCGAAAAGCCCCCCTCGCCGGAGGCTTCTATAAGGAAGTCCAGCCCATTGGCGCTGGTAAGGCTGAGCTGCCTCTGGTCCAGGATCCTCCCCTCGAAGAGGTAGTGAAGATCCCCCAGGCCGGCGTTAAGGGAAAAGCCTATGTCATCGAGGTTGGCAAACTCGGCCCGGGAAGAAAAGTCCGCCCAGCCCTCGGTCCAGGAGAAGCGGCCCTGCCAGAGATCGAAACCCCTGTTGGTCCCCGCCAGGGCGGCCTCCATGCTGTAAGCGGTTCCCAGACCCTCGAAGACCGCGAGGATCCGGGGGGCCCGGTAAAAGACCTGGCCCCGGCTGTTAATCGTAAGAAAGACCTCGGTGCTCAGGATGAGGTCATGGGCCCCAAAGGCGATTAGGGGGGGGACCAGGGGGGCCGCCGCCAGAGGCTCGAAGAAGGTAAAGATATCCCCCAGGGGAAAGGATTCCAGGGCCGCCCGGGCCCGGGTATGCTGGGGCTGGCCATTGGTTCCCTGGTAGTCCACCGAGCCCTCGAGGACCAGGTGTCCCGGGCCCTGGTTGAGATCCGGGGCCCTCTGGGCCTCCAGGCTAAAGCCCATCCCTTGGGGCTCCTGATAGAGGGCAAAGGAGAGGGTCTCCAGGTGGACCTGGGCGGAGCGGAAGTTGGGGGAGGTAAAATAGATATCGTGGCCCCGGGTATCGATGGTAATGGCCCCCCGCAGGCCCTCCTCGCCCTGGCGGCGGAGGTTGT
This sequence comes from Treponema sp., assembly GCA_009777335.1. GTDB lineage: Bacteria > Spirochaetota > Spirochaetia > Treponematales > Breznakiellaceae > WRKT01. Next base: position 12,698 of record WRMC01000022.1, read on the forward strand.
CAAAGACGAGGCGCCCCCTGACATCCAGGGGGGCAAAGGCCCCCGGGGGGAGCCGGGGACGGTAAAGAGCCCCCTGGAAACTTAGCCCCCCCTGGGCGATGGATAGGAGGAAGTTTTCCAGATCGTGGCGCTCGTCGGTCCCCGAGGCTTCGATGATAAGATAGCTCTCGTTCCCGGTCCGGGCCCCTCCGTTGGCCCCCGCAAAACTCACTTCATATTCCAGGGCCCCCGTGTCGTAACGGCTGAAGGAGCCGCGGCCCCCCAGGGCCATAGTAAGGGATTCGTTGAGGTCCGAGAGGGGGCCCTGAAAGGTGACCAGGTCCAGGGGGGAAAAGCCATCCCCCTCAATCTGCCCCTGGAGCAGGCCCTGCCCCTGATCGTAGCTAAGGGAGAGGGCCAGGGGGGCCCCGTCGTGGGCCTTGCGGATGGAAAGGACATCGCCGGCCAGGAAGATATCGAAGGAGAGGGGTTTGAGGGCAAAGAGGGCCCCCGAGAAGGAGGGGATGCTCACCGAGGCCCGGCCCTCCCGGGTTTCTTCAGAATAGTCCCCCGAGACCCGGCCGCTCATGGAAAGCTCCGGGGCCGGGTACGAGAGGGCCGCCAGGAAGGCCTCGGGGGCAGAGAAGCCATCCAGGGAGCCCTGGGCGTTCCAGGAGCCGTTAAAGCTTATGCGGTTCTGCCTCACCGAGGCCTCAAGACCCACCGAGGAGAGCCGGATATCCCCCCCTTGAAAGGCCAATTGAGTCTGGCCGTTCCAGATCCGGAGGGAAAAGTTCTCGGGGAGCAGGTCCGTAATCCCCTGCCCTTCCCGGGTTCCGTTGATGCTGCCGTTGAAACTGCCATTGAGACCGTTCCCATTGGTCAGGGCACTGAACCGTTCCCCCAGATCTGCATCCTTGGCGAAATCGAGGCTCAGGACCGGCTGATCGATCCGGATGGTATGAAAGGCATCCAGGGGTTTGCCCCTAAGGAGGGCCAAAAAGGAGTAGGAAAGGCGGATCCGGGAAATCGAAAGGAAGGAGCTTTGGTCCTCCCGGAGGATTTCCACATCCCGGACATCCATGACCCCGAAAATTGAGGGCCCCATGGAGCCGTACTGGATAGAACGGCCCCACTGATCTTCCAGGCCTTGGATAAAACTGTCCCGGAAGCTCTCCATGCCCCTAAAAAGACGGAGCTGCAGGGGCCGGATAAGGAGGACCGTCAGGCAGATAAGGGCCCCAAAGATGAGAATTTGAACTGTGATCCCCCCCAGGGGGATACGGATCTTCATTAACACTCCCGATCGGTGCTATACTGTGGGCATGGAAATCTTAAAAAACTTTGCCGTCCTGGAAGGGGGTGACGGCAGCGGCACGACCACCCAGCTAAAAATTTTAGAGACCCATTATGGCGAAGAGGCAAAAAAGATGGCCCTTCCTCCATTATATACAACATTTGAACCCACAGATAGTATCATCGGTACGATCATCCGGCGGGCCCTTAAAAATGAAGAAAAAATCGATAAAATAACCCTGGCCCACCTCTTTGCGGCGGACCGGAGCCAGCACCTCTACGGCCCAGGGGGCATTGTAGAGCATCTGGACCGGGGCGGACTGGTGGTTTCGGACCGCTATCTGCCTTCCAGTCTGGTTTATCAGGGCATAACCGTAGGGGAAGAACTCTGTAAAAGGCTTAATGAGGGCTTCCCGGGGCCGGAGCTGCTCTTTTTTTTGGACCTGGACCCCTCAATAGCCCAAAAACGGATGGAAAACCGGAGCGAAAAGGAAATATACGAGTACCTGGACTTCCAAGTCCAGGTCCGGGAGCGCTATGTGGCCCTGATGCCCTATTTCCAGGCCCAGGGGGTGAGGGTGGAGATCATCGACGCCCAGCAGAGCCCCGAAGAGATCGCTGCCCTGATATGGGAAAAACTCCAGGGTCTGGATGCCCTTAGCTGCCGATAAATTAGGGATGCGTAGGCCCTCACTCTTTGTCTTCATCTTTATACTCCTCTTTTCGATCCTGGGCCCCTCCCCTCCCCTGGATGCCTATATCGTTACCTACAAGGAGCAGTACTACCGGCTCTTTCACCAGCACCTGAACCAGTACCCCGACGAGACCATGGAGAACATCTACTGGCTCGAGCAGGCCCTCAAGGCCCCCTTTGCCAACCCCCTCTGGGCCATGGCACTAATAGAAGATGAAACCCAGTGGGAAAAGTACCGCTACCTCTTTATGATGCATATCAACCTCCATTTGGCGGAACAGCACATGTTCTTGGGGAACAAATGGAACAAAAGGCATGCCTACTTCTACAATGCCCCCTTTCGGGAGGCGATTCTGGAAAGCCTGGAGATCGCCGAAACCTGCTTCCGCACGGCCCTCTACTATTGGGAAGAGGCCCAACACTGGGCGGCCCTGGCCAACGAGCGGCGCTTTCGCTGGATTAACCTCCAGCGGATTCAGTTTTGGGAAGATCAGGCCTTTCGGATCGAAAACGGCCGCCTGAATTACGGCCGAACCGTTCAAAGGGAGCTTACTCAACTTCAATCGGTCCGGGAGGCCTTCCTGGCCATGGACGATTCGACCTACTAAAAAACCCAAAAAAAACCCCGAATGAGCTTGCCTAAGATGAAAACCCTGGGGTAAAATAACCCTCTGGTAAAAATGGATAGATTTAAAGTAGATAATGCCATCATCCTGGCCGCCGGCTTTGGCTCCAGATTTGTCCCCATCAGCTACGAAACCCCTAAAGCCCTGGTTCCCGTCAAGGGTGAGCCCCTGGTGGAGCGCCAAATACGGCAGCTAAAAGAAGCGGGCGTCCAGGAGATCATCCTGGTGGTGGGGCACCTCAGGGAGAAATTTACCTACCTGGTGGAGAAATACGGGGTCCGCTACATGTACAACCCCGAGTACAACAGCAAGAACAACCTGGCCAGCCTCTACTTTGCCCGGCGCTACCTGAAAAATTCCTATATCCTTTCGGGGGATCATTATATTACCGAAAACATCTTTAAGGGCACCGAGGAACGAAGCTGGCTTAGCTGCATCTACCAGCCGGGCTCCACCAACGAATGGTGTGCCCAGAGCGATCCAAATGACCCCCTGGCCCGGATAAAAGAAATCACCATAGGGGGTCAAGATTCCTGGATCCTCCAGGGGCCGGCCTTTCTTTCCCGGCCCGTGTCCGAGGCCTACGGGAGGTTCCTCCGCAGCTACCACCGGAGCGGCGACCAGGATGCCAGTTTTTGGGAGCAGATCCTCATCGACCAGGCCGAGACCCTGCCCATCCACATCAACAAGCAGGAAGCCGCCAATGTCCTTGAGTTTGACAGCTACGAGGAGCTGCGGGCCTTTGATCCCGCCTACTACCAGGGGAACCCGGACCCCCTGATCGAAACCATCACCGGGGTCTTCCAGGTCCAGGAGCCGGAGATCAGCGATATAAAGAACTACGAGGCGGGAATGACCAACCGTTCCTTTGGCTTTACGGTTCAAGAGAAGGCCTATGTCTTCCGCCTCCCCGGGGAGGGGACCGAAAACCTTATCAGCCGGGTGCAGGAGTCCGAGGTCTATGATGCCATTGCGGCCCTGGATGTTTCTGACCGGATAGTACACTTTGACCGGGAGAAGGGTTACAAGATCTCCCGGTACTACGAAAATTCCCGGAACACCAGTTTTAAGATCCCCGATGATGTGGAAAAATCCATGGCCATTTTACGCCAGATCCACCAGAGCGGGATTACCGTGGGCCACAGTTTCGATCTGGAGGGGGAGATAAACCGCTACCATGTCCTCTGCCAGGACCGGAACTGCATCCGCTACAAGGACATAGACGAAACCCGGGCCAAGATGGAGGTCCTTATCGGGGCCCAGAAAGCCATGGGGATCCCCCATGTGCTCTGTCATGTGGATGCCAACCCCGACAACTTTATCCGCCTCCCCGATGGGACCGTCAAACTGGTGGACTGGGAGTATTCGGGGATGGCGGATCCCCTGATCGACATCTCCATGTATTCCATCTACTGCTACTACTCCAAGTCCGACATGGACGAGCTTTTACGGATCTATCTTCAGCGAAGGCCCACCAGGGACGAGACCAAGCGGCTCTACATACACACCGCCCTGGGAGGCTACCTTTGGGCCCTCTGGACTGAGTACAAGCAGTCCTACGGCATCGAATACGGAAAGTACGGTCTGCACATGTACCGTTACGCGAAAAACTTTTACAGCCATCTACAGCGAGGATTTTTATGAGTGACAAAAAAGAAAAAAAACCCAGGACCATCGATATTTCGATTCTCCTCTTTCCCCTCTGCATTATCGCCCTTCTGGCGGTAATGATCTTTGTGTACCCCGACCGGGCGGCCTTTATCATCGGAGAGCTCCATAACTTTTTCGTAAACCGCCTGGGGATCTTCTATATAGGAATGGGGATCTTCGTCCTAAGCGCCGCCGTGGCCATCGCCTGTTCCAAGTACGGGACGATCAAACTGGGGAACATGGAAAAGCCCCGCTACTCGGGCTTTAAGTGGGGCTCCATGATCTTCACCGCCACCATGGCGGCGGATATCCTTTACTGGTCCCTGATTGAGTGGGGCTACTACTACGGGGCCAACCCCACCCTGGGGGACAGCCTTAACGCCCTCCAGAGACAGCAGATCGCCTCCACCTACCCCTTCTTTCACTGGGGGCCCATCCCCTGGGCCTTTTACATCCTCCCCGCGGCGGCCTATGCCTATATGTTCTATGTAAAACGGGGGCCCCGGCAGACCCTATCGGAGGCCTGCAGGCCCATTTTGAAAAACCGCATAGACAGCGGCCTGGGGAAGGTCATAGACGTGGTCTCGGTGGTGGGCCTTTTGGGGGGCACCGCCACCACCTTTGCCCTGGCCACTCCGCTGATGACCAATGCTATAAAACAGCTCTTTGGCATCACCGCTGGAAACGGCCTTACCATCGCGGTCCTTTTGGCCAACGGGGTCATCTTTACCCTGGCGGTCCTCTGGGGCATGAAGGCCATTGCGGCCCTGGCGGTGGCTTGCGTGGTGATCTTTGGGGTCCTCCTCTCCTATGTGTTCTTTTTGGGCCCTACCCGCTTTATTATCGAAAGCGGTATTTCGGGCATAGGGAACATGATCCAAAACTTTGTGGGCATGGCCACCTGGACGGACCCCCTGCGGCTGACCGGCGACGGGGTCTCGGGGTTTCCCCAGCAGTGGACCATTTTTTACTGGGCCTACTGGATAGCCTGGTTTGTGGCCACCCCCTTCTTTATCGCCAAGATCAGCGAGGGCCGGACCATCCGTACCATGATAGGCGGGGCCTTCTTTTATGGCATCGCCGGGACCTTTACCTCCTTTACGGTCTTTGGGGGCTACGGCCTCTACCAGCAGGTCACCGGCCGGGTTGACGCCGCCCAGATGCTTTTAAACGATGCGGCCCCCTCGGAGGTAATCTTGCGCCTCTTTGACCAACTGCCGGGGACCAACATAGTTCTGGTTCTTTTGGTGATGGCCATGCTGGCCTTTTACTCATCCACCTTCGATGCCATTACCCTGGTGGTGGCCGGGTTCTGCCATAAGAGGCTCAGGACCGACGAACAGCCCGATAAGCGCCTACGGGCCTTCTGGGCCGGGGTCTTTGTCATTCTTCCCATCGCCCTCATCTGGTCCGAGGGGACCCTGACCATGCTCCAGACCGTGTCCATCATCGCCGCCTTTCCTTTGTCCATCATCATGCTCTTTATCATCTTTAGCTTTATCAAACAGCTAAAGGCCAGGGAGAGGGCCTGATGTATCCGCTTTATATAGACCCCGGCACCGGGAGCGCCCTTTTTTCCATCGCCATTGGCATCGCCGCCGTGGCCTACTTTCTGGTCCGGGGCCTCTATGTAAAGCTAAAAGTGCTGGTCTTTCGGAAGAAGGCCGATGAGGGGGCCGAGAAGGGCTATGTGATCTTTGCGGAGGACAAGCGCTACTTTGGCTTTTTTGAGCCCATCTTGCGGGAATGCGAAGAGCGGCAACTGGAGGTCCTGTACCTTACCACCAGCGCCGATGACCCCATCTTTGAGGCCGGCTATAGCTATGTAAAGGGCCGCCACATAGGAGAAGGAAACCGGGCCTGGGGCTACCTTAACTTTTTGTCCGCCAAGTTTGTCCTTACCACCACCCCCGAACTGGATGTGCTCCAGTGGAAGAGATCCCGGGGGGTGGACCACTACTGCCACTATATCCATGCCGCCGGGGGGCCTTCGCTGTACCGGCGCTTTGCCCTGGACTACTTTGATTCGGTCCTGCTGCCCTCCGGGGCGGACATCGAAGAGATCCGCCTTATCGAAGAAAAGCGGGGCCTCCCCGCGAAGGACCTGGCGGTGGTGGGGAACTCCTACTTTGACCAGGCCCAGGAGCGGCTTAAGGAATTTGAATCAGCCAGCCCTGAGCAATTTACAGTCCTGGTATCCCCCTCCTGGGGCCCCTCGGCCCTCCTTTCGGTCTATGGCGAGAAGCTCCTGGACCCCCTGATTAATACACCCTGGCGGATCATTATCCGGCCCCACCCCCAGTCCCTTTTGGTAGAAAAGGCTCTGGTTGACGCTCTTAAAGAGCGCTACAAGGACAGGCCCAACATAGAGTGGGATACGGACCGGGACAACATGAAGAGCCTTGAGCGGGCCCAGGTGATGATCTCTGACTTTTCGGGGATCATCTACGAGTACGTCTTTCTCTTTGATCGCCCCGTGATAGTCAATGTCCAGGACCTGGACCTGCGCCGCCTGGATGCCCACGATCTGGCAGAAAAGCCCTTTTACTACCGGGGCTTTAGCCAGCTGGGCCTGGAACTGGACCCCAGCGGCCTGGACAGGATAGAAGAGACCATTAGGGCCCTGGTGGAAAACCAGGACTACCAGGCGAAGCGCAGGGAGCTAAAGGAAGCCATGTGGCCCCACCGGGGTGAATCGGGCCGCAGGGTGGTGGATTACATGGTGGGGCTGGATACCTCCAGTGCGTAAAATTCTATTTCATCGCCATGGATACCCACGAGTTCTTGATGGACCGGATCTACCATAAGATCCATGCCTTCCAGGGGGATAGCTCCCAGGAGAATCGCTTCAGCCCCTGGGATAACCACGGCAGGTACCACGGTGCTGCGGTTTTTCCACTGGACTTCCACTGCTTCAGTTTCTTTACATGGTACCCGTTGCCCATAGGTAATATGGGCCATTCTTTCTTTTTTAACTGAAAGACCCAATTTTAGGCGCAGTTCCTCTGGAATGACCAGATTCATGGCACCGGTATCCACCACTGCGGTGACATCCACCCTTCTAACTTCATCTGTTTTAATAAGGCCCCTACCTGCGTTTTCACTATCAGTATTATTTTGAATTGTAATGTCTGCATAAACCATACCCATAGTATATCTCCTTAAGCTCTCTACTGCACGAGTATGTATTTTACTTCGAAATTTGAGAAAAAAAAAGAGTTTTTTTTCGGTTCCTGTGCTACCCTTAGACATGTTTTCTGCGGCAGAGATCCTCTATACCCTTTTTATCTTTCCCCTGGAACAGATCATTGACCTGTGCTTTCACCTAAGTTACCGGATCTTCCGCAATCCTGCCCTCTCGGTGGGGGCCATTTCTGTGGCAGTCAGTACCCTTACCCTCCCCCTTTACCTTTTGGCCGAGGGGTTGCAAAACCAGGAACGGGACCTCCAGCGGCAGATGAAAGATGAGGTGGCCACCCTGCGACAGGTCTTTAAGGGGGACGAAGGCTACCTGCGGCTGTCGGTTTATTATAGGCAGAGGGGCTACCACCCCCTTTATGCCCTTAGGTCCAGCGCTTCTATTCTTATTCAGGTCCCCTTTTTTATCGCCGCCTTTTCGTTTCTATCAAACCTAAGCATCCTCCAGGGCCAGAACCTGGGCCCCATAGCCAACCTGGCCGCCCCTGACGGCTTATTAAGCCTGGGGGCCCTCAGGCTAAACCTTCTGCCCATAACTATGACCCTGATTAATGTAGCCTCGGCGGCCATCTATACCCGGGGTCTGGGGGCCCGGGACAGGGTCCAGCTATACGGCATGGCAGGGGTTTTTCTGGTGCTGCTTTATAATTCCCCGGCGGCCCTGGTGCTCTATTGGACCGGGAACAATGTATACTCGCTGGTAAAAAATGTTATCGCCAAGACCAGACAGCCCAGGGCCATAAGCTGGGCCCTGGTGGCCGCCGCAGCTATCCTGGTGACAGCCTATGTGCTCTTTTTTCATCAGGGAGAAATGGGCAAGCGGATCATTACGGCGGCCCTCTTGATGGCGGTGCCCCTCCTGCCCCTGGTTGGGAAGGGCATTATATGGCTAAAAGGGAGGTTGAAATTTACCCTTCCGGCAGGCCTTCGATACGAGGGAATCTTTTTTCTGTCCATCACCGGCATCTTTTTACTGAGCGGCTTTGTGATCCCTTCGGCCCTTATCGCCACGGGGGTACAGCAGTTCTCGTTTATCGAAAGTTACAGAAGCCCCTTTCCCTTTATCATTATCACGACTCTCCAGGCCCTGGGGTTTTTTGTTATCTACCCGGCTCTGATATTTTATTTAGTCCCCAAGAACTATAGGCCCCTGTTTTCTGTCGTTTCTGCATCATTATTGTTTATAGCCCTGGTGAATGTGTTTTTGTTCCCCGGAAACTACGGGCACCTAACCCTCCTATTCCAGTTTTCTGAACCGGTCCGCAGCCCCCTTGGTGCCGCCCTGGGCAACCTGGCTATATGTGGGGGGATTGTATTGGTTGTCCTTGGGGGGTTCTTTTATGTTCAAAGGGTTGTTCATTTTGCCTTGGTGAGTACATTGAGTGCTTTTGTGATTCTGGGGTCTATCAGTTGTTATAACATAAATCAGGATTTTAGGGCCTTTGAGGAGCAGTTGGTATATGAGACATTAAATGCTAGGACAGAAGATAAAATTTTCCGCTTTTCGAGGACGGGCAAAAATATTTTAGTCATCCACCTGGATAGAGCCATTGGCGGCTATGTGCCTTTTATTTTTGAAGAAGACCCTTCCCTCCACGAAGCTTTCGATGGCTTTACCTGGTACCCCAATACCATCTCTTTTGGAGGCTATACCGTGTTTGGAGCACCGGGGGTCTTTGGCGGGTATGAATATACCCCTCTGGAGATGCAGAAGCGACAGGATGTACCATTAGTAGAGAAGCACAATGAGGCTTTACTGTTATTGCCGCGGATCTTTTCGGAACAGGGTTTTCTGGTAACTGTTACAGACCCGCCCTTTGCTAATTATAGCTATGTTCCTGATCTTAGAATATTTGAAAAATACCAAGAGATACGAGCAGAAAATATTATAGGTAAATACACAGAAGAATGGTTGATAGAAAACGATGAAATAGTAGCACTTAATTATTCTGATTTCATTTGTGAAACATTGATTAGGTTTTCTTTTTTTAGGACAGTTCCTTCTTTATTTAGAAATTTCGTATATAGTCAAGGAAATTGGTTAAAAACCACGAATAGCATTTTTGGGTTCTCTGTCGACACCCACAATACAGGAATTTCCATGCAAACCTTGCATAATTATATAACTTTGGAAATGCTGCCATATATTACCGATGTTATAGATGATGAAATTCACATTTATAATGTAATGCATAACGATCTCCCCCATGAACCTGCTTTTCTTTTTTATCCTGGATACACACTCTCTAGTATGATTACCCAGCGAGGGCATGGCCCTTTTGCCAATGATAATCACTACCATGTGAATATGGCTTCTTTTCTTTTATTAGGAAAGTGGTTTGGATATTTAAGAAATGCTGGTGTATATGATAACACAAGAATTATTATTGCTTCTGATCATGGTTGGAGTATTCAAAATGACCTTCTATCACCAATTTCCTTTACTGATGGCCTGAATATACAAAATTTTAACGCATTATTGTAGTGCCTAAGCCGAACTTGCCGTTTTACAAGCAAGCTTATAAGGTGGTATCGGAGGCGGCAGCCAACGACCGCCAATAGCTCCGTCTGTTAATACTTGCAGTAT
>WRMC01000023.1 GCA_009777335.1 Treponema sp.
CGAGGAAAGCTGAACGCAATGATAGAATACAAGAAACTGGGTGCCGGGGGCTCCGTAGGCGGGTTCATCTCAATTCCTAGACCTGAGCGGCCCCCACCCCTCATGGGGATGGTTATTTTACATAACCTCTTCCCCTAAAATGCGATTTTATATATATTATCCTTCAAGAGGTATTCATGGCCAAGAAAGGCAAGGTTAGAATAGACCGGGAACTTTGTAAGGGGTGCTATTGGTGCATCAACGCATGCCCGGTAAAGGTGCTGGAAAAGGATGCGAACCCTAATTCCACGGGGACCTACCCGGCAAAACCAGCGGATTCGGAAGTTTCCTCATCCCAGGGGAAATGTATAGCCTGCGGCAACTGCTACGAGGTTTGCCCTGATGTGTGCATCGAGGTTAGCGAGCTTTCGGCCTAGGCCGGGCTCTATGACTTTGGGGCTCCGCTAGAGGGCCCCTATAAGGAGTTATGTTTGAGCGCTGAGAAAGTTTTAATGAAGGGTAATGAGGCCATCGCCGAGGCGGCCATCCGGGCGGGCTGTACCGCCTACTTTGGCTACCCCATCACCCCCCAGAACGAAATTCCCGCCTATATGTCCCTCCACATGCTGGAGAAGGGCCGGGTCTTTATTCAGGCCGAGAGCGAAACCGCTGCCATGGTAATGGTCTACGGGGCCGGCTGTGCGGGGGTCCGGGCCATGACCAGTTCCTCCAGCCCGGGGATTAGCCTTAAACAGGAGGGGATCTCCTACGCTGCTGCTGCGGATATTCCCTGCGTGATCGCCAACGTGGCCCGGGGAGGTCCGGGGCTGGGGTCCATAGCTCCCGCCCAGAGCGATTACTTCCAGGCCACCCGGGGCGGGGGCCACGGGGACTACCGCTGTATCGTTCTGGCCCCCAAGAGCGTCCAGGAATGTGCAGACCTGACCTACCTGGCCTTTGACCTGGCGGATCAATACCGGATTCCGGTGATCATCCTGGCCGACGGCATGATAGGCCAGATGGTAGAGAGCCTGGTGCTTCCCCCCGAAAAGTCCCTGGGCGACCTGCCCAAGAAACCCTGGGCGGTGGGTCATAGACAGGGCCGGGAGTCGGTCCATATCACCTCCATCAATCTGGTCCCCGAGTCCCTGGAAGGAAATACCAGGGCCCGCTTTGGCCGTTACGAAACGATTAAACAAAACGAAACCAGGGCAGAAGAAGTGGCCTGCGATGATGCGGAGATTATCCTGGTTTCTTACGGGACCTCTGCCAGGGTCTGCCAGGGGGCCAGGAAGCTGGCGGCCCAGGGGGGCATCAAGGTGGGGCTCTATAGGCCCATCACCCTCTGGCCTTTCCCCAGTGAGGGGCTCGCCAAGGCCGCCGCAGGGGGCAAGCCCATCCTGACGGTAGAAATGAGCATGGGACAGCTGGTCCAGGATGTGCAGCTTTCGGTCCACGAGCGAAACCCTGTCCATCTTCTTGGTCACAGCGGGGGCATGATTCCCCACGAGGAAGAGGTCTTCCAGGAAATCAAGAAGATCCTAAAGAAGTAAAGAGGATACACATGAGCGAAACCATATTATTCAAGCGTCCCAAGACGCTTTCACCCATCTCCACCAAGTATTGCGGCGGCTGCGGCCATGGGGTCATACACCGGATCGTGGCGGAGGTAATCGACGAGCTGGGGATGCAGGAAAAGACGGTCTTTGTTAACCCCGTGGGCTGTTCGGTCTGGGCGGACCTCTATTTTGATACCGACACGGTCCAGCCCCCCCACGGCCGGACCCCCGCGGCGGCCACGGGAATCAAGCGGGCCCTGCCGGATCACCTGGTTATTTGCTACCAGGGGGACGGGGACATGGCGGCCATAGGGACCGCCGAAATGATCCACGCCGCCAACCGGGGCGAGAAGTTCACCACGATTTTCGTTAACAATGCAATCTACGGTATGACCGGGGGGCAGATGGCCCCCACCACCCTGGTGAACCAGCGTTCCACCACCTCCCCCCTGGGACGGGATCCCAAAGAGGCGGGGATGGGCTACCCCATCAGGGTGTCTGAACTTTTAGAGACCCTGGACGGTTCGGCCTATATAGCCCGGGGGGCCGTGAACAGTGCGGCGAACGTACGCAAAACCAAGAGCTACGTCAAACGGGCCATGGAGCTTCAGACCAAGGGGGTGGGCTTTACCATGGTAGAGATCCTCTCACCCTGTCCCACCGCCTGGCATGTGGAGCCCCTGGAGGCTCTGAGCTGGGTCGAAAAGAATATGTATCCGGTCTTCCCCCTGGGGGAGATAAAGAAGTATGAGGGGGCCCTGGGATGACAGAAAAAAGTTTTTTTGCCGGCTTCGGCGGCCAGGGCATCCTTTCCCTGGGTCAAGTGTGGATCTACTTTGGCATGGAGGAGGGCAAGAATGTTACCTGCTTTCCCTTCTACGGAGCCGAAAAGCGGGGGGGCATAGCCAGGGCTAGCGTGACCATCTCGGATGATGAAATCGACAGCCCCCTGGTCATCGTCCCCGATTCGGTCCTCGTGATGAACATGGATTCCCTCCCCCTCTGCGAAGAGATGCTTAAGCCCGGGGGCATCATGCTGATCAATTCCACCCTGGTAAAAGAGGCCCCCGGCCGCAGCGACATTAGGGCCGTGCCGGTGGATATGACCGCCATGGCCGAAAAGATCGGAGATATCCGCATTGCCAACATGGTGGCCCTGGGGGCCCTGGCAAAGCTTACGGGGGCCCTTAAGCTAAACGACACGGTAGGGATCCTTAAAAAGTTTTTCTCCGTCGACAAGCACGGTTTTGTTCCCATGAACGCTGAGGCGATTCAAGCTGGTTTTGAGGCGGTCTAAACTCCCCCTCCTTTTGTGGGGTCCCCTGTCATGCTGCTTGTTCCTCCTCTTCCCCGCCCTGGGCATCTGGAGTTTCGAGAGTACCGGGAGCCTGGAGCTCCAGGCCTCGAGCATCCCCGAAGCCCAGGGGGCCTTTATCCTCTCCCTTAAGGTTCCCTTCCTTCATGGGGATCACCCCTTTATCGAAGATAACAACATCACCACGGTCCTAAGGGCCGAACTGAGCCCCCTCTCGGCCAAGGGTTCGGGGGAGCTAAACTGGACCCCCGCGGCCTTCTTCTTCCTGAGCGGGGGCGGCAGGGCGGCCACGGGCTGGGAGATTCCCCTGGGAGTAGGGCTGGGCTTTAATACCCCCATGGAAGAGGGGCTCCCCCGGCGCTCCGAGATCCAGGGGGCTCCAGGACTGGTCTGGAACCTCTGGGGAGCCGGGACCCTTCAGTTTGACCTGGAGGCTCTTTTGCCCGGGGATTGGAACCATGTGCTCTTTCAGACCCGCCAGGAGTTCCGCTACTCCGAGTACACCCAAGCCGATGGGAGGCAGTCCTGGATCTTTGAAAATGACCTGGGGGAGAACCGGAACGGCTGGACCTATAGGGCTTCCTATACCCTGGGCTACCTGATGCCCCTATCGCCGGTCCTCAACCTGGTGGGCATTATGGGGGAGATGGAAAAGAACCTTTACTCCAGCCCCGGGGGAGAAGCCTGGGGGGAGGATCTGGGCCGCTGGATCTTTTCGGGGCTTTTCAACTTCGTCATCAACCCCCAGATTAATGCAACTCTTGCCCTTCAGATGCGGACCCGGCCCAATTATGGCAATGGGCTCTATGAAACCCCGGAATTTTTCTACGAGGATCTTCGGATACAGGAGGATGAGGGCAAAAGAAGGGTCCTTTTTTACCGGGGAGCCCTCATTTTGACCTATACTCTCTGGTAGAATCGGGGTATTCCAGGGGTGAACTTAAAAATTCAAACCTTTTTTCTCTAATATGCCGATAATATAGAACATTGACATAGAATAATCGGTAAGGTATAATATCCCGAAGGAGTAATAGTGGCATCGGTTCATGAGTACAAACGCTTTGAGAATAACCTCGTCCGCAGAACGAGGAACGGCTTTGTAGTCTTTGCTAAAGCTATAGGCTCCTTCTTTAGTGCCATAGGCCGGGGCATTACCCGGCGCTACACCGTGGTACTGGTCCCCCATTCAGAAAAAAAGGTCTACAACTTTCATACCTCCATCCTCTCGATCTTTTGTTTTGTCCTCGTCCTGGCGGCCCTCTTGGGGACCTTCTTCTGGTACGGGGCCACCTATAGGAATACCCAGGACAACCTGGCGGACCGGGACAGCCGTCTGCGGGATACCCAGGCCAGCCTGGATCAGATCCGGGACGAAGTAAACAGCCTCTTTAGGGAGGTCCGCAACTTTGAGCCGGCCCTGACCAACACCCTGGCCAACCTGGGCCTCGATGTCCGGGGGGTTGACCGAAGCTCCATGAGTTCCTCCGGGGATCTGAGCTCCTTCTTCGATCTGCGGGAGAGCCCCGTGGGCACCCTGCGGGAAGTCGAAGACCTGCGCCGCCTTTCGGTGTTTCTCTCTTCCGCCGCCGAGCCCATCCGTGAAATCGGGGATCTCCTTAATTCCCAGGGGGCAATTCTTACGGAGATCCCCAGCATCTGGCCCCTATTGGGCGGGGTGGGCCGCATTACCATGCGCTTTGGCCAGAATGTTAATCCCTTTACGGGCCAGTACTATATACACCGGGGGATAGACATCTCTAACTTCCGCCAGGGAGATCCCATCATCGCCACCGCCGATGGTCAGGTGGTCGCCATGGAATACGATCATAACGGTTTTGGAAATAATATTATCATCCGGCATCAGCATGGGTTTTACACCCGCTATGCCCATATGCATTCTTTTACGGTCCGCATAGGGCAGAGGGTTCAGCAGGGCCAGGTCATCGGTTATGTTGGAAATACAGGGCTCTCTACGGGGCCCCACCTTCATTACGAAGTGCATTTAGGATCCGATGCGGTAGACCCCTACCGGTATATTTACATGCGCTCCAGTAATGCCCCCTTCGCCCGCTAGGGTACCGCCATGGCAAAAGGTAAAGAAGACTACTCGGTTAATACCATCATAGGTCCGGGGACCAGTTTTTACGGGGACCTGGATTGCGGCGGCTTTGCCCGGGTGGATGGAAACGTCCAGGGGGATGTGAAGGCCAAGGGCCGCCTGGTCATAGGCGAGCGGGCCCGGATGAAGAGCAATGTAAGCGGCACCCTGGTAACCGTGGGGGGGGTGGTCTTTGGAAATGTCCTCGCCTCGGAGCGGCTGATCATCCTGCCCACGGGGCTCATCATGGGGGACGTGATCACCCGGCGCATCCAGGCCGACGAGGGCTGCCTTATCCACGGCCAGGTCCGGGTCTGCCAGACCGAAGATGCCTGGAACCGGGCCCTGGTGGAGTTTAGGGATGCGGCGGGCCTCCGGGAGTCCCTGGGGATACAACATGGATAAGCTGGATTTTTCTTCCCTCTCCTTTCTCAACCCGGCGGTTCACCAGGGTTTAAAACCCGAGGCCCATAAGACCAGGGGCCGGGGTGATACAAAAAAAAGCAGTTCCTTCTTCGCCGGGCTTTTGGGGGACTTCCTCCCCACCCCGGCTACAGGACTTGGGCCCCTTCAGCACCTGGCCCCCTCAGAGGAGGCCCTCACGGAGCTCATGGATGCGGTCCACTCGGCGGGGAGCGACCTAAGGGACCGGCCCTTTGCCGAGGAGATCCTGGCCTATAAAAAGGCGGTGCGGAATTTTGTCAATTATGTCGTAGAAAACAGCTACGACGTTGAAAAGTCCCAGACCCGCCGCCGGGGGAACATCAAGATCCATGTGCAAATCCAGGTAATCGATAGAAAACTGGAAGAATTGGCGGCAGCCATCCTCTCGGGCCAGAGCACCCAGTTAATCCGGGTCTCTAAGCTGGACGAACTAAGGGGCCTTTTGGTGGACCTCACCATAGGGGGGGCCATAAGGGAAAGGGATGAGTGACGAAAAGGATATCATAGAAAACGGTGAACTCAACGGCCAGGGCTTTGACGCCGAGGGCCTCTCTCTTCTGGAAGACAGCCTCCCCGGTGAATCGGGGATAGAGGCGGTCATCTCGGGGGAGGAGTTTGAAGAACTCATCCAGAACAGCCCCATCTACCGGCTCCGGCTGGTCTACTCCCAGGAATCCTTCCACGCCGCCTGGGCCGGTGAGCCCTTAAGCCCCGGCAGCATGGTGCTGGTGCCCACCCGCTACGGCCGGGACCTGGCCCAGATAATCGGACCCATTCAAAAAAAGGCGGGCCAGACCCCCCAGTCCATCACCCGGATAGAGCGGGTCGCCAATGCCGAAGACCTCTCCAAGGCGGCGGCCCACCGGGATCTGGAAAAAGAGGCCTATGGAATCTGCCGGGAAAAGATCCGGTCCCACCGGATGGAAATGAAACTGGTATCGGTTCACTATCTTCTTGAGGAACCCAAGATCCTCTTCTTTTTTACCGCCGACAGCCGGGTAGATTTTCGGGACCTGGTTAAGGATCTGGTGGGGGTCTTTAAGACCCGGATAGAACTGCGCCAGATAGGGGTAAGGGATGAATCCCGGGTGGTAGGGGGCCTGGGGGTCTGCGGCCGGGCCTACTGCTGCCATGGGGTCTCGGACAAGCTCAAGCCCGTTTCGATAAAGATGGCCAAGGACCAGAACCTTTCCCTTAACTCCCTTAAAATCTCCGGCCCCTGCGGCCGCCTCTTATGCTGTCTGGCCTACGAGCACCTCTTCTACAGTGAGCAGCGGCGCCTAAGCCCCCCCGAGGGGACCAGGATCAACTGGAACGGCAGCACCTGGGTGGTAGGGGAGGTAAACATAGTGATGGGGAAACTCAAACTAAGCGGCGAGGACGGCCGGGTGGTGCAGCTGCCCCTCTCGGCCTTCCACAAAGCAGAAGGCCGCTGGACAGTCACGGAAGCTAAAACAGAACAAGATTAAGACAGAAGAGGTCTCTCACAAAGGCACAGAGTACACAGAGAAAACCCCCAAATTTATTTAAGCTGCCTTCCTTACCCATTTAAGGGTGTTTAATAAAATTTGGGCAAACGAGGGATTCTCGAAGACCGAAAGGATGTGCCCGGGGGTAAGAGCTGCCAGGCGGCCCTTGCCCCGTTCTATGGCATAGCCGGCCGGCTGGTCTCCGCCGGAAGCCGAGACGGTCCTAAAGAGTTCGATCGCATTGGGATCGATGACCTCGATGGCGTAGTGTTCATCCCGGATGACAAAGTCGCTTATTCCATCGACTATGGGGTGCTTGCCGGTGATCTTTACATCGATCTCACAACGGGGGGGATGGCCCTGGAAGATGTTCCCCACAAAGGGGCCCCAGCCCACTTCCTTGTCCCTGGCAGTGTTCCCCGCATGGAGGGAGATAAAACCCCCGCCCTCTTTTACATAGGCTTCAAAGTCGGGGATCATGAACTCCGTAACCCCCTCATCGAACCAGCCGTTCTGGTTGGCGCTATTAAGGCGGTTGGGGCCCTTGGCGCAGACTATGACGGGGAATTGCTTAACCCATTCGGGGGTTAAGACATCTTTGGGGGTGTAGCAGAAGTCAAAGCTGTAGTCGGTCTGTTTTAGGCTCTTAAAGCCTCTTTCGATAATCTCGGCGGGATGCCAAAAATCGTCACAGAGTACCAGTACGGGAATCATATAAACCTCCTAGCGGTTTGTTTTTGCCACGTCGCAGATCCGGCGGGCCATATTTTCCAGGCTCACCTGCTCCATCACATGGCCCAGTTCGTGGGCTACCCGGGGCATGCCGTAGACCACGGCGGACTTTTCGTCCTGCCCCAGGGTCATGCCCCCCTCTTTATAAATGGTCCCCAGCTGAGCGGCCCCGTCCCGGCCCATGCCGGTCATGATAACCCCCAGGGCGTGGTTCTGGTAGGTCAGGGCCACCGAGGCAAAGAGCACGTCCGCCGAGGGCCGGTGTCCCGAGACCTGGGGCGAATCGGAGAGACGAAGGACCGTCCCGGCCCCCCGGCGTTCTACCTCCATGTGGCGGTTCCCCTGGGCGATATAGACATTGCCGCCCTGGACAAAGTCGCCGTCCTCGGCTTCTTTAACCGCCAGGGGACAGATCCGGTCCAGGCTCTTGGCGAACTCGTTGGTAAAGCCCGGGGGCATGTGCTGGACCACCACGATGGGCTGGCTGAGGTCCTTGTCGAGGTTGGCAAAGACCTGGCGCAGGGCATCGGGCCCTCCGGTGGAGATCCCTATGGCGATAATTTCGGTCCTGCCGGGCCGGCGGATCTGGGCCGGGGGAGCAGCAGGGGCCTTGGGCGGGGTGCTCTGGAGGATCTTGGGGATCGACTCCGGCGAGACCCCGGTTTTGGCCGGGAACTCATGGGGGCTCAGGACCTTCTTGCCCTGGGCCCTCCGGTAAGCTCCGCCGTAGGCGAAGATCATGGGCATAAGGATATCTTTAACCGTGTGGATATCCATGGAGACTGAGCCCGAAGGCTTCTGCACGAAGTCACTGGCCCCCAGGGCCAGGGCTTCCATGGTGATCTTGGCTCCCTTTTCGGCAATCGAAGAAAGGATGACCACGGGGATCTTGATACCCTGTTTGCGCCGCTCTTCGAGGAACTGGATGCCGTTCATCTCGGGCATCTCTAAGTCGAGGATGATTACATCGGGGTTTACCCGGGGGATCTTCTGAAGGGCAAAGAGGCCGTTCATGGCCTTTTCGGCCACCACCAGACCGGGGGTTTCCTCGACCATGCGCCCGATCAGGTTACGCATCATCGCAGAGTCATCTACGACCAATACTCCAATTTCATCGGACATACTTTACTCCTTACTCGGTCAGGTGGATTTACTATACAGGGTAGCCCATTGGGTCTTTACAAATTCGAATTTTGTATCCATCCCAAAGAGTGACTCAGAGTGGCCGATGATCAAGAATGATTTTGAGGCCATGGCATCCCAGAAGCGTTTGATTACTGCGGTTTGGGCCGCTTCGTCAAAATAGATGATAACGTTTCTGCAGAATACCACGTCCATGCCCTTATGGCCCGAATCGTTTTTTAAGTTATGGTAGTCGAAGCGGATCTTGGAGGAAATTTCGGGTTTGACCTTATAGCCCCCCTCAACCTTATCGAAGTACTTGGCCAGGTAGTTATCGGGGATCCCCACTATGCGGCTCTCGGCATAGAAGCCCTCTTTGGCGGTCATGAGGCTTTTTAGGCTCAGGTCGGAGGCTACGATTTCGTACTTCCAGCCCACCGGCAGGACCTCGTTTAAGAGCATGGCGATGGTGTAGGGCTCTTCGCCGGTGGAACAGCCGGCGCTCCAGAATTTGAGGACCATGTTCCCTGTGGGCTTTTTGATCTTCATCAATTCGGGGATTATATAGTTCTCCAGGGCATCAAATTGGGCCTGGTTGCGGAAAAAACGGGTGAGGTTGGTGGTTACCGAGTCGAGAAAGCCCTTTAGTTCCCCCTGATCCTTGGAAATGGTTCCAAAATAATCTTTTACCGAGGTGATTCCCTTTTCCCTGAGCCTTTCCCTGAGCCTGCTTTCGAGGATGGAGCGGTTAGTGGGGGTAAAGGTGATGCCGCTTTCGTTGTAAATGAGGTCCCGATACTGGACAAAGTCTGCATCTGTTAGTACTAAAGCATCTGACATAGTACCTATATAGTAGAAGAGGAGGGCTCATCTGTCAATGGTACGAATTGTCCCCCAGGTATGATATACTGGAAGAAATGAAGGCGCCGACGAAAATTCCCCGGATTAAAAAATGGGCCCTATTCCTCCTGGTCCTCTTTTTTCTGGGGGTCCTGGGGACGGCCCTCATTAACCTGGGGATCATCGCCGCCGCGGGCCCCCATGTCTACACCCGCCTGGAGGAAATTCCCCCCCGGGAGGCCATCCTGGTCCTGGGCTCCCAGACCCATGGGAACCAGCTGTCGCCGGTTTTACAAGACAGGGTCGATGCGGGAATCCTTCTGGTTTCGGGCCAGCGGGGGGCCAAGATTCTCTTATCGGGGGACCATGGAAAGGAATACTATGATGAGGTCCATGCCATGTGGCTCTATGTCCTGGCCCATGGGCCGGAAATCCCCCAGGAGGATATCTTTCTGGACCAGAGCGGCCTAAGCACCTGGGATTCGGTCTACCGGGCCAGGGAGGTCTTTGAGGTCCAGGGGATGATCATCGTGACCCAGGGCTTCCACATAAGCCGGGCGGTGGCCATGGCCCGGAGCCTGGGGCTCGATGCGGTGGGCTACTCCCTGCCTCAAGAACGGTTTAGGGGAAGGAGCCTGAGGGCCTGGCAGACCAGGGAATATTTTGCCCGGGTTAAGGCCCTCTATTCCATCGTGTTTAGACCCAAGCCCCAGGGCCTGGAAGAAAGTTATCCCATCAGCGGGGATGGCCGTTCTTCCTGGATAGGGGAATGAGGGCCCTGGGGGGCCTCGTCTACCAGGCGGTACCGGCCTTCGAAGATCATCTCGCCAAGGAACTGGAAGGAAGCCCCCAGGTTGAGTCCCACGGGCTCCTCTACCATGCCCCGGCCTCCATAGCCGAAGACCCGGTCTTCTGGCATCACAATGTCTGGCTGGACCCCTTCAGCTTCGAATTTGATTCCATAAGCCAGGCTGCCAGTGCCTTAAGGGAGATCCAGGGGAACTGGGCTCCCCAATTTTTCACCTCCTATAGGCGGGGGGCCTTGATCTGTGAAAAATTGCCCAAGGTACCGAACAAAAAGCGGCCCTTTCCTTTCATGGTCCCCCCGGTGCCCATGGGGGCCTTTAGCCTTTTGGATGATCACACCCTGATTGGCTCTGCCCGCTGTACCAGCCCCTTTCCCGGGGGGCTCATCGAATTTATCGAAGACCCCCGGCCCCCTTCGCGGGCCTACCTCAAACTCTATGAAGCCCTGGTGCGTCTCGGCCGGTTCCCGGGCCCCGGGGATCTCTGCCTCGATGCGGGAGCCAGCCCCGGGGGCTGGACCTGGGTCCTTGCCAGCATGGGGGCCCGGGTGATCGCCGTGGACCGGTCCCCCCTGGACGAGGTGGTCGCCGCCATGGAGGGGGTGGAGTATGTAAAGCACGATGCTTTTACCCTCAAGCCCCATGACCTGGGGCCCGTGGACTGGCTTTTCTGTGATGTCATCTCCTACCCCCCCCGGCTCTTTGACTGGATAGAAGCCTGGCTGGCCTCGGGGCTTTGCAAGAACTTTGTCTGCACGATTAAGATGCAGGGCCAGGCGGGGGGGACCGCCGATTTTGAGAGCCCCCGGCGTTTTGCCGCCATCCCAGGGTCCGCTGTGATTCATCTTTGCTATAATAAGCACGAACTCTGCTGGATGCTCCCAGGGCCCGGCCTGTCCTAGGGCCCCCTTTTGTGTTATACTTAATCTATGCCCATATCTGACATTGCTGTTGCCCTAACGCCCCTGGGGGCCGAGAAGGTGGTCTCTAACGAGATAAAAAAGCTGGGCCTTAAGGTCATCGAGTCGGCCTATGGGCGGGTCCGCTTTCATGCCGATCTGGGGGGCCTCTGCCGGGCCCTCATGGGGCTCCGTGCCGCCGACCGGGTCTTGCTGGAGCTGGGCAATTTTAACTGCGCCGATTTTGATGCCCTCTTTGAGGGGGTGGGGAGCCTCCCCTGGGAAGAATACCTCCGGCCCCCCTGGGGGCTTAAGGTGGCTAAAGTACGGAGCAATAGATCCCGCCTGGCCGCCGAAACGAGTATACAGGCGGTGGTCCACAAGGCGGCGGCCCAGCGGCTCTGCCAGAAACGGGGGGTCCGTCGTTTAGAAGGTGCGGACGAAGCGGAGCTGAGGGTCTATGTAGAGAAGGACAAGGCCTCGGTCCTGCTGGACCTGACGGGGGAGCCCCTTTTTAAGCGGGGCTATAGGACCCAGGGAATGGCCGCCCCCCTGCGGGAAACCACTGCGGCCGCCCTGGTGCTGGCCTCGGGCTGGAAGCGAAAGTTCCCCCTCTACGACCCCTTCTGCGGCTCCGGGACCATCCCCATCGAGGCGGCTCTCTATGCCTGGGACATAGCCCCGGGGATAGGCAGGCACTTTAGCATAGAGGGGCTCTTCCCCCAGGGCCGCAAAGAGATCGCCAAGGCCCGGGAGGAATTTATGGACCGGGTGAACTTTACCAACCGGGTCCGCATAGGGGGAAGTGACAGCCAGGCCCCTTCGATAGCGGCGGCCCGGGGCAATCTGGCCAGGGCCCTCTCGCTCTGCGGCGGGACCAAGACCACCCTGACCTTTGAAGTCTGCCCTATGGAAGAGGCCGCCCCGCCCTGGGATGAGGAGGGCTTTATTATCACTAACCCCCCCTATGGCCGCCGTCTGGGGGACCCCCAGACCGCCGAGGCGACCTATGGGGCCATGGCAGCCCTGAGAGAACCCTTCGCCCGCTGGAAGATGGTTCTAATCTGCGACCATCCGGGCTTTGAATCCCTCTTTGGCCGCCGGGCTGACACCTGCCGGGAACTCAGCAATGGGGCCATAGGTTCTTATGTATACCAGTATGAAGCATTATAGGGAGCACAGGACATGTCCATCGTAGTTGAACACGAAAAGCGCCGCCGGGAAATTTTGGAAAAGGCCCTGGATGTTTTTATGGACGAGGGCTTTGAGGATGTGACCTTTCAAAAAATCGCCGACCGCTGCGGCATAACCCGGACCACTCTGTATATTTATTTTAAAAACAAGCGGGAGATCTTTAATTTTAGCATCCGCCAGCTTCTGCAAACCGTGGAGCGGGACATTACCGCCATTAGTAAAGAGAAGGATCGGAGCCACAGCGAAAGACTCATCCAGGTGATGACCGTAATCTTTGCCCAGCTAGAAGAGAACCGGCGGCTCTTATCGGTGTTGCTTAATTACCTGGTCCATGCCTCCCGGTCCAGCGATTTTGACGGGGACTACCGGATCCGCCGCCGGACCGTTCGGCTGCGCCATATCCTGGCGAGCATCCTCATAGGAGGTAAGAAGGCCGGAGAGTTCGCCCCAGGAATCAACGTCAAGGACGCCAACGAACTATTCTACGGCTTCCTGGAAGCCGCCTGCTTCCGTCTGGTGATCCTCCGCCGCCCCAGCCTCGGGGACCTCTTAAACACGGTAAAGCTGGCGGTAGAGAGGCTGAAGCAATGAGGGAGACATAACCATGTATGAATTAAATGGCATTGTTTATGCTGGTGACCCGGTACCTATGCTTACTATTAAAATGGTTCGACCCATTGAAAATTATACATTACTACTGCGATTTTCTACTGGCGAAGAAAAGACATTTGACATGTCCCCTTTGCTTAAAGAACCGGCATTTAATATTTTACAAGATGTGACTGTTTTTAATTCGGCTTATATTGATTATGGAACAGTTGTCTGGAATAATGGGACCATTGATATTGATCCAGAATACTTATATGAAGCAGGTACTTCACTAAACCCAGTTCTCAGTCTTTAAACTATCCACACAAGTCCACTGAACAGCCATGGTCTTGGAGCTCCCACCGAAGGAGTTACACCATCTAACCCTATTTTAACCGTTGTCTAATTTCCTCCACAGAGAGGCCCTGATCCAGGAGCTTTAGTACCTCTGCTTTACTTTTGGCAAAAGCCTTGGCTTCGGCCTCGGCTACGGCTTCGGCCACTAGTTTCTTATGTGCCACCGTCTGTTGAATAAACTCGGTCGATGTCATTTTGATCACCTCCTCAAAAATCCTTCTATTCGCCCGGTAGAGGACATTAAAATAGTCCTCTGCCCGGTGTTCTTGTTCCTGTCTGTTTATTACTTCAGTTATCTGCTGGACTTCATGGCTGTTCAGTTTGTCATAGAGACTTCGAAGCCATACATCATCTTTCGAGGCCAGCTTTCGATTATTTACTATCTGAATTGGTAAGTCAGCCCCAGTGACAGTATATATTCCAGGGGTATTTTCTGCAACTGTAAAGCCTTTTTCTTCGGTTAGATACCTCAGCAGCTTCTGGGGGTCTCGGCTTTCTATAAAGGTGAGGGATAGGTCTTTAAAAGGGACCCTCTCCTGGGCCCTATAGAGACAGGCATAACCATAGACCTTGTAGTAGTCCTCCACCGAGACATAGTCGGTGGGGCTTTTATACTCGATGAGGTTAACCCCCCTGAACCCTGAAGCCAGGGTTGCACTTATTTCCACATCCTTAAGCTTCTTAATGATGACACAATCTATCTTTAGGGGAGCTTTAGATAGCTGGAACTCGGGGAGAATTTCGAAGGCATCCGGGTAACTTTTGAAGGTCATCTTAATGGCCTCAACGAAGGCGGAATGCCAAGATATATGAGTCGTTTCTTCTTGCATATACCTATACGGCCCGGAGATGCAAAATACTTCGAAATTTTGGGAAAAATGATGATTTTTTTTCTAGGATTAATCTCGCCACATGTTGAATCTAAGACCAACCCTGCACACTCAGCTCACGCTGGACAGGAACCTTCATCCCTGCCGAGCTCCGCTGGCGGTCTGACCCTAAAATCGTTACCTCCTAAACTGGCCTTATCTGCCCGCCAGAGGCTCGTCATGGACGAAGTTCCTGCTCCAGCTGAGATAACTATGCTCGGGCAGATCAAGAAGAGCCTTTAATAATCAATCCTCCAAGTGTGATGGGGGAAGAAAATTTATTTTAAATGCCTGACAAAGGTGTCAGATACCTAGGGCTAGTGACTGTACCTTTCCTGGGATCTAGCTAAAGCGGCTTTCTTCTTCCACCTTGTTATGGGTAATGATGGGAATTCATTGGCTATACCTTGTAGGAGGTTCTCGATGAGCATCTTCTATCGAACCACCCGTATCTTTCAACGCTGGTGCTGCAAAAATTCCTGGCGGCGATTTCGGTCTGACTACTCAATCAATAGGCTTTGGTTCTTTGTGGTTTATTATGTCACACAATTGAGTAGTCAGAGCCGTTTGAGCCGCGTGGAACCCCCACCGAAGGAGCATTGCGACTGAGGTTCCCCTCTGGTGGCATGTTTTTGTCCAGCGGTGAAGGAGTATAGAGGTCTTGGTTTTGGGTTTGAGTTAATGGCGGCGTAATAAATCCTATATATTAAACCCATCTCCATGCCCCGGCACGATGAAGTCCGCCAGGCTGGCGATTTCTTGCATGATGGGGTTCTTGTGGTGGGCCTGGGTGTAGTGGTCCTGGTTGAGGATGAGGTCGCCGCAGAGGCAGACCTGGCCCTGGGGGCTGGTGACAAGGAGGATCCTGGGCAGGTGGTCCTGGGCCTCGGGGGTAGCGAGGGTACTGTGGGCTTCATGGGCCCCTGGGACGCTGGGCGTCTTGCGAGCACCGAGGGTGAGTACCCTTAGGCCGGCGATGAGTTCGGTGGAGGTGTTGGGGCCCGAGGGTTCCAGTTGTTTGCGGAGGCCCAGGGGTTCTTTTGATCGATTAAAGAGGCCCAGGGCGTCCAGGGCCTGCGAGAGGGCTTCCAGTTCGGGGGGGCTGGTGAACCAGCGGCTTCGGGTAAAGAGGGGGAGCCCTGCATAGTGCTGGACCGAGGCCCGGGTGATGTAGACGGCGGCTATGTCCTGGTAACGAAGGCCGCTGTGTTGGCGGAGGGCCTCTTCCATTTCGGCAGGGGGGAGGCTGGGGTCCACGAGGATATTGCAGAAGCCCCTTAAAAGGGTAGAGGTGGCTGGCCCCTGGGGGGCCAGTGTGCCTCTGTTGATGATCTGTAAATCGTACATACCCTTAGGGGGCGGCCGATCTAAACGGTGCCGGTTTACAGGGGCCTAGTATGAATAGCTAAGGGTCAGGTCCAGCCTAATGTCGGCGAAGATCCGGCCCGCCCAGGCTCCGGTGCTTTGGGTGGCCGTATCGTTCCAGAGGGTACCGCTGTCGACCCGCATCTCTGCCAGGTTTATCACAAAGAACTTGTTCAAGAGGGTGTTAAGCCCTATGCCTGCCACGAGGCCCTCGACGGGGCTGACGGTCATGCCAAAGCCCAGGATGTTATCCCTGGTGCCGGGGCCGTGATCGGCTAGGTTGGTGGCCCAGATTGAGGGTTCCCAGTTGATGCCGGTGATTCTGCTGGCCCGGTCATCGTTGGTCATGTCCCCTCCGGTATAGCTGGTTTGGATCCATTCCATGACATTGAGCCGGGCGCCGGTGTAAAAATTAATTTTTTCGGTGAGGGAGTACTGGGCCCCCAATGAGAGGGCCAGTTTAAGGGCCATAAAGTTTTCGCTGGGGTCTTCTGGGAGCTTGGTGCCGTCCAAGAAGGTCTTAGTGGTTTTATGGGAGATCCTTTCAAAGGAGAAGCTAAGGAGGGGTTCAAAACCCAGGGTAAAATCACCAAAGCTCTGTTGTCCTTTATAGCCCCCCCGGAGGCCCGTTCCAAAGCCCCCGCCGGTTTTCCAACCTGAATCAGCGGTACCAAAAGTAAGTTCAAGGGCTGCTTCTTTGGAACTATATTTTTGATTGTTGGGCATATAATAAACATAGGCTATGTCTCCAAAGAATTGGGAGGAGGGACTGACATTATAGAGAGCTCCGATTTGCACGCCCAGGCGGCCCCCAACCGTGAAGGAGTCCCAGCCGGTTTGGTTCGTCTCTGCAATGGTAAAAGTTAAACGTTCTTCCCTTGGGAAGCGAAAGCCAAAGGTAACATAAGGCTCAATGCCCCCAAAGTTAATCCCCCCCCAAGTAAGGGCTACTGTGGGCCCCAGGCTTCGCCTCTTTAAAGTGATGGTCCCGGAGGCCCCAGGGTGTCTTGATGATTCAGTGTCCATATCCACGGTAAGGTCCAGTCGAAAGGCCCCAACATTGGGGGTACCCAGGAGGAGGGCCAGGTCGTTCCGCCAAACAGACTGGATTAAAGAGCGATCTACTTCAACATCATCATTCCAAATTAAGTAAGGGGGACCATCGTATTCAGGGTAGTCATCAGGATCAAAGGATGAATAGCGCCCAATGATGTATTCTGAGTTTACTAAGGAACCCCCGTAATAAACTGCTATGTAAAATGCTCCCAGGGTTCTACCCATCCCAAAGTTAACCCTGTTTTGCCCCATGGTATTGGGGTCTGACTGATCCACTTTGGCCAGGTTAGAGGGGCGGCCACCCAGAAAGAAGAAGGTCCCTATGTGGTGGTTATAAGCATTCACATCTATATAGTTGTCCACATCAGAAGAGAAGACCCCCGCGCTGTAGCGGCCCTCGGTAGATATGGTGGGGACCGAGTTAAACTGATCAAAGAGGAGGAAGCTGGTCCCTGGATCTGGGATAATTGGCTGGGGGGGCTGTTGGGCCCAGAGGGGGGCGATGATACATATCATAATAAGAAGAGCTTTATATTTCATGGGTTTCCTCCATAGACATTACTTTTCTAGTCATATAATAGATAATTTTGGCTTTTTTGCATAGCCCCCGAATTCCACTAGTTAGTAGTTGGAAAGGGGGTGGGTTTTTTACTCGTTTTATTTGCATCATTGTTAAAATAATGCAATAATTCTTTTTTACTCATATTTTTTGTTTCTGCATACATCTGGGCCTGAATAATATTTTTCATTTTTATACAATCAAAAGTTTTTTCTTTACTCGGTTTCATAGGTCAGTAACTCCTTTGGGCTTCTGATTTCAACTACAGAATAACCATTTTTAAGATTAACTCCATTATATCCTTTTATACGGTTCAAATTTACTATGTGCTTAAAATTCCAACTCACAAGCGCATCAGCTTTAAAAATGGTAGCTAAAGCAATATGACGACAATCGTTAACACTGGTTTTTCCTACTACTTTCTCTTCGATATAATTATCTGCCAGTTCGATTGCATCTTCTGTCAGTTCTATGTACTCAAAACATTCAGTACTATATCTGTTTAATAAGTTCTGAACATCAATAGGAGCTTTTTGTAGTTCCTGTTGTAAAACACTGGATATTAAGAAAATAATTTCCTTGTTTTCTAAGCGATTAAACAGGGCTCGCGTGTCAGCAGAAAAATTATCGTCGAAATATCCGCCAACTATTGAGGTGTCAATGTAAATTCTAGCTTTCATTTCCTTTATCTCCGCTACTCTATCTCTTAAAACAAAAATTTATATATGCTCTTATCTTAATATCAGCTGTCTTTATCTACAAGCCCCCCACAAAAAAAGGCTGCCCACCTCTGGGCAGCCCCTTTAAGCAGCCCCGGTGTTTAGACCGGGGTGCTGTCAGTCGTTGCGATTAGTACTTGAAGCTTACGGTCAGGTCCAGTCTGATATCATCAAAAATCTTACCAAACCAGGCACCCACGTTCTGGGTACCAGTGCTACCGGTGTCATCCCAGAAGGAACCGGATTCTACGGTCATCTGAGAAAGGTTGACCAGGACGAACTTGTCCAGGAAGGTGTTGAGCCCAAAGCCTACGGAGAAACCGTCAGCCGGAGCCAGGGTCATACCAAAACCTAATGCAGATGCTGCTTGCGGGGTACCACCAGTGGTAGTTCCAGTGCCAGTGCTTCCCCACTGGGTACCTTCCCAGTTGATACCGGTGACCCGCCGAGCCTTGTCATCGGTGGGGTTTTTCCCGCCGGACCAGCTTACGCTGAACCAGTCAATGATGTTGAGTTTGGCACCGGTGTAGAAGGCGAGCTTCTCGGTATGGGCATAACGGACACCCAAGCTGACACCCAAGTTCACATTGTAAAGGTTTTCTGAGGGTTTGTTTTCTGCAAGAGGGTCATCTGCGTTATTGGGGTTAGACCAAGTGGTGTTACCAGAGGTGCGATAGAGACCAACGCCAACGACGGGTTCGAAGCCCACAGAGACCGGGCCAAAGGTAAGGGCCTGGTAGTAGCCGGCCCTAAAGCCGAAACCAAAACCGCCGCCTTCTTTCCAGCCGGATTCTGCAGGAGAGCTTTCTGCATCTTTGATGTCACCAGCATAGGTTTTGGCAAAGCGGTTAATAAAGCTAAGTTCACCAAAGACCAGAGCGGTGTCGTTCAGGTCATAGGAGGCCCCTGCTTGTACACCAAAGTAACCATTTTCGGTAATGGTGTAGCTAACAGCTTTGTTCTCACCATCGACGGGGAAGTCAAATTGCTTGGAGCCGATTTCTGTTTTGTCATTGAACCTAAAGCCCAGGGTTACATAAGGGGTCAGGCCTGCGATTTCCATGCCCCCCCAGGTGACGGCCACGCTGGGTCCGGTTCTGGTCTTGTCATCGTCCCAGACATCCTTATCCAGGGTGTCGGATTCGGAATCGGTGTCCAGGATGAAGTCGAGCCTAAAGGCACCAAAGGCGGGGGTTCCAAAGAGGACCGCGATATTGTTCCGCCAGATATTGTTTACATCAACACGTTCAAAGGTCTGGGCTTTACCATCGCTGCCCTTAACAACCCCAGTTACTTGCCGGGTGCTGTTAACGATGTTACCGCCGTAGTAGAGGCCAATGTAGTTAGCCCCAAAGGAGGTGGCAAAACCAAAGCTGATCCTGTTCTGGGTGTTGCTTATACCAATTTCACTACCAAGGTAATCGGTGGTATTAACATTGGCGGTTTGAGGGAAACCCCCCAGGAAGAAGAAGGTCCCAATGGAGGGGTCATAGGCATTGACATCAATATAGTTGTCCACATCGGAGGTGAAGATCCCCGCGCTGTAGCGGGCCTCGGTGGAGGTGGTGGGGACTGCATTAAAGACATCAAAGAGGTCATCGGCGGTGTCAAACGCGGTCCGATGGGTACCATTGGTACCAGGAAGACCTGGTATCGCTGGCTGGGCGGGTTGCGCTTGTCCAAAGGCTATACCGCTAATAAACAGGGCGGTAACTAACAGTAACAAAATACGTTTCATCTTAATTCTCCTCTGTGCACATTCAAATTATCCCCAAAAGTACATCCAGGGTAATGACCAAAAATCGGGAGTTATTTGGGGCCTTGCGGGGGCCCCGGGGTTCCATGCAGAATATACCCTCCCAGTTATATCTTCGGCATGTTTTCCAGATTCATAAAACCTGACCATACTGTACAGGTTTATGAGAAAAATGTCAAGTGTTAACAGGTTGCAGAGTGATAAATAATTTTTGGATAAATAATCATGTTCAGGTCATGCTGGGGCATGCAAAGGGTTGTATCTCTAAAGGCTCTAATATGGTTAATTTGTGAAGATGAAAGGTTTTGATATGCCATTTCAATTTTAAATCCAAGACCTCCATATCCCTTCACCGCTGGACAAAAACATGCCCCCGTCGGCTCGAGTGGCAGGAAAGCCCTTAAGTTAAACCGCCTATATATAGCATGTTTTTCCTGCCAAAGTCGCCGCCGGGAGCATTTTTTGCTCCAGCTGAGCAAGCAAAGAGCGGTTGGATTGAGAAGAGCCTTTAATAATCCATCCCCAAAGTGTGATCGGGGAAGAAAAGTTTTTAGGAATTCACGACAAAGGTGACAGATACCTTGGGCTGGGTGGCTGCACCTTTCTGGGATCTAGCTAAAGCGGCTTTCTTCTACCACCTTGCAATGGGTAATGATGGGATTCCATTGGCTATACCATGCAGGTGGTTCTCGATGATCATCTTCTATCGAACCACGCGTATTGTGCTGTGCTGGTGCAGCAAAAATCTCCGGCGGCGACTTCGGCTGCTGAGTTAATCTATACATACTAGAAAGAGAGTATGGGATGCAGGCCGTTCGAGCCGACGGGGATTGTTTGCTGACCAGCGTCAG
>WRMC01000024.1 GCA_009777335.1 Treponema sp.
CTGAACGCAATGATGGAATACAAGAAACTGGGTGCCGGGGGCTCCGTAGGCGGGGTCATCTCAATTCCTAGACCACGGTGGCCCACACCCCTTTTGCGGGTGCACCTAATTAGTGGCGAGATCAATCCTGCGTTTTAGCATGGAGGTGGCGGGAATCGCCTTCCAGTCGCAAACATCCTGTTTGCTCCCTCCAGGCCGCCTCCGCCGCTAAACCGCCGTCCGTGGCGGTTTACCCCTCAGACCCTGCGCTGGCTCGGGTCTTCGGGGCCGCGGCTCCGTTTCGATTCCCGTGAATTATTCATGTGGGGTTTTGCTAATGCAAAACCCCTAAGCTAAAACGCTTTGCGTTTTAGCACTGGAGGTGGCGGGAATCGAACCCGCGTCCTATTACGCGTGATAGACGCATCTACAAGTTTAGCCGCCTATTGAATTGTCGAGGGTTGCTTGGCTAGACAGCACGCGGCAGCCCCTTATTTCGATGATCTCGCAGCTCCCGTCCTCGAACATGGCGGAAGAGCCAGCTCTGGTTGCGACGCGGAAGTCCTTCCTCAGAGCGGCGGAAGGGTTCCACGCGATTATGCAGCTAAGGCGTAATCGTAACTGACCTTGTCGGCAGTTAAAAGTTTTGCCCAGTTTAGGAGATGGACACTCCACTTGCAGCGCATACCCCGAACCGCAACAGTCGAAACCGGTGCACCCCCGAGGGTCAGTAGAACCAGTATAATTCAGATCCCCGGAATAGTCAAATCGACGATCAAACCGGTCCCGGCATTGAGTGTTACCTTTACTATCCCGCCTTCTTTCTATACTATGAACTCATCATATAAAGGTACCTGGAGGTATGCATGTCCAATTTCTCCCCTGAACAGGCGGCGAAGTTCTTAAAACCCAAGACCCTAACCCTGATAATCCTGGGGATATTTTTTATCGCCCTCTTAGGGACCAGCTTCTACGTGGTAGACCAGGCCGAAGAGGCGGTCATCACCCGCCTGGGGCGCTACCGGACCACCACCGGCCCGGGCCTTCGGATGAAGCTCCCCTTCAACATAGATCGGGCCTACATAGTCCGCACCAGGGAAGTTCAAACCGAGCAGTTTGGCTTTAGGACCGTCACCCCCGGGGTCTCGGCCCGGTTTAGCCCCGATGCCAACATGTCCACCATGCTCACCGGGGACCTCAACATGATCGACGTGGGCTGGATTATCCAGTACCGGATCACCGACCCGGTGGCCTGGACCTTCAATGTGCAGGAACGCCGGGACACCATCAGGGATGTAAGCCAAAGCGTGATCAACATGCTCGTGGGGGACCGGACCATCATGGATGTCATGGGGCAGGAACGGAATGCCATCCAGGCCGCCGGGGTGGACCTCATGAACGAGACCTTTAGGTCCTTCAACCTGGGGATCAGCGTCATCGCCGTACAGCTCCAGAACACCGACCCCCCCGCCATGGTTCAAGCGGCCTTTGAAGATGTAAACCGGGCCATCCAGGACATGGAACGTTTTATCAACGAGGGGCGCCAGGCCTATAATGACCTGATACCCCGGACCAGGGGTGAAGCAGACCGGCTCATCCAGGTGGCCGAAGGTTATGCCACCGAAAGGGTTAACCGCGCCCACGGGGACGTGGCCCGGTTTAACGCAGTCCTGGCAGAGTACACCCTGGCTCCCCTGGTAACCCGCCAGCGGCTCTACTACGAAATGATGGAAGAGGTCTTTAACGGCGAAACCGGAGCCGCCATGATAGACCGCCGGTTTAGCAATTTCCTTCCCTTCTGGGATCTGGGCAGTAACCCCATGGGAGGCCGTTAATGAACAAGTCACTTAAAACCCTCATCATCCTGGCGATAATCGTCATTGCAGTCTTCATCATGGGCCCCTTCTTTGTGGTCCACGAGGGCGAACAGGCAGTCATCGTCCAGTTTGGCCGGATAACCAATGTGGTCACCCAGGCGGGGCTTCATATAAAGATTCCCTTTATCGACGAGGTCATCAAATACCCAAAACGGATCATGGCCTGGAACGGCGAGCAGAGGGGAATCCCCACCCTGGAACGGCAGTATATCATCGTCGATATCACCGCCCGCTGGCGTATCGCCAACCCCCAGATCTTTTACGAATCCATAGGGACCATCAACCGGGCCTACGATATCCTCGGGGAGGTCATAAACTCCGAGGTCCGGACCGTGGTGGCCCAGAACTACTTCCACGAATCGGTGCGGGATTCCAACTTTATCCTGGGCCGGGAACAGATCGAAGACCTGGGCCTGGTCGATATAGACATGGAACAGATCACCTCGGCCATACAGAGCGAGGTTAACCATGAGCCGGTTACCCGGGGCCGCAGGCAGCTTTCCCAGGAGATCCTGGAAAGGTCCCGGCGCATGGTTCCCGAGTACGGCATAGAGCTCATCGACGTGGTGACCCGGCAGATCCGCTACAGTGATGAACTCACCGACTCGGTCTATGCCCGGATGATCCGGGAACGAAACCAGATCGCCCAGGCCATCCGCTCCGAAGGGGAAGGACGCCGGGCCAATATCCTGGGTGAAATGGACAGGGACCGGATGTCCATCATGTCCACCGCCGAAAGGGAGGCCCAGTCCATCATGGCCATCGCGGATGCAGAGGCGGCCCGGATCTATGCCCAGTCCTACAGCCAAAACCAGGACTTCTTTTATTTCTGGAGGGCCATGGAATCGTACCGGGACACCATGCCCAGTTTCGATCTGGCCCTCTCAACAGACATGGATTACTTTAGATTCCTCTACTCCATAGAGGGCAGGTAGGAAACAAGGTCAGGAGATACACCATATTGGATAAAAGGATTTACGATTACGAGCTGGATGGAAAAATAGTCCTGGGCTTTGATACGGACCTAAAAGCCCATACCTTTGCCCAGGCAAAACTGGCCCAGTACATCACCCGTCCCGGGCTCATAGTCTACCCCGACGGGGAAACCGAGACCTGGCTCACCGGGGGAGTCTCTGAGAGGACCGACACCCATACCATGGTGATCTGGGGCCCCTCCTTCCCCGCAGAGAGCGTGGCGGACATCATCGAAGATCCCGCCAGGGAAGAAGAGGCCCTCAATGTCCTGCGCTACTGGATCAGGGCCCGGATGGTTTACGAAACCCTCCTGGACGAGGAGCTGGAAGCCCCCTACCCGGGCCCATCGGGGGCTTTTATCGTCTCCAAAAACTTTAACTCCCGGTCAGATCAATCCTACCCCCTGGGTACCATCTTCTTCCCCCCCTATAGGCTCATCCGGAGGACCGTCGACGCTGGGGGTCAGCGGGAGATCATCCTTAACAACCGCTGGGTCCACCCCGATCTGGAGGGCTCCAGCGAAATCTCCTTTGCCGCCGGAACCATGCTCTACCGGATCTTCTGCGGGGTCGATCCCTTTACCAATACCACTGCGGAGCTTATACGGCAGGATATGAGGGAAGGGGTCTTTGTTCCCCCCCATCTTATGAAGCCCGGCCTGGACCCAGAGCTTTCGGCCTTCATCAGCAAGGCCATGGCCCGGATCCCCCATCCCGGAGAGCTGCCCCAGCGGCCCTCCCCTTCGGCCATCCTGGAATTTATCAGCTCCAACTACTCCCGGCCCGTCTCCTCCTGGATGCGGAGCCTCAGCCACGATGAAGTAAGCAGAATTAACCAGGAACGGGAGCGGTTTAACAAGAACAGAAGCTTCAAGGTAAACACCCGGCGTTTTATGATAAAACATACCACCGCCATAGTGACCCTCCTGGTGGCCATCGTGTCGGTGGTTGGTTTTGCCAACGGTTACATCCAGCGGCAGCTGAGCAAACCGAACACCCTGGGCATGAGCCCCATAGAGGTGGTCGAGACCTACTATAGATCCTTCGGCGATCTGGATCATGAGTTAATGGAAGCCTGCCTTACCCACATGCGGGTGGGAAGATCGGACATAGATATGGTGATCAATGTCTTTGTCCTTTCCCGGATGCGGATGTCTTATGAGTATATAGAGCTGGCCTTTATGCAGGCCCAGGAATGGATAGACTCGGGGCGCCCTTCCCTGACCGAGGTTATCGTCTTTGGGATCACCGATCTGGATATCCGGGTTTTATACATGGGGGAAGAAGAGGCCCATATCGATGTGAGTTACCTATTATGGATCCCCGGAACCTTTATCCGGGAAGCTGAGGGCCCCCCGCCCATGCTCCACGAGCTGGATGAATATGTCCCGCCCCCCACGGCGGGAGCTGCCACCAACCATGACATGCTCCGCTTGGTCTATCAGAACGATATGTGGCGGATAGCCCAGATAGACCGGAACTCAGAGATGCTTCCGGCCTATAGGGATCTATAATTTCCCCTCGTACCAGAGGCTGATAAGGTAGCGGGACACCGATCCCGAGGCAGGCAGCTCCGGCAGGTTCTCCCTGGAGAACCACTGGGCATCCCCTATCTCCACCCCGTCGGGCTTGAGTTCCCCCCCCGCATACCGGGCCGAGAAGCCCAGCATAAGCTGGTTCGGAAAGGGCCAGGGCTGACTTCTGATAAACCGTATGTCCTTGACCGATATATTAACTTCCTCCATGATCTCCCGGGCCACCGTAGCCTCCAGGCCCTCGCCGGCTTCATTAAAACCCGCAATAAGACTGTAGACCCCGCTGGTAAAACGCTTATTGTGGGCCAGGAGGGCCTGATTTTCATCGTTGGTGATTATCGTAATTACCGCCGGGACTATCCGGGGGAACTCCAGGCGGCCGCAGAGGGGGCAGAGCCGGGCCAGGCTTTCGTTTTCCGCGTCCCCATTGGCCCCGCCGCAGGTACCGCAGAACCGGGACTCCCGCCGCCAGTTAACGATGTGGTAAGCCCGGAGGATCTTCCCCGCGGGGCCCGTCCCATCGGCCATGGTTCCCCCGGTGAGGGTGTTGACCGCCGCCCGCATGGGCAGGGCCTTCCACCCGGGGGGGAGATCCCCCTTGGGGATGCAGAGGGTTCCTATGAGATCACTGCCCCCCAGGTCCGGCACATCGTAGGCTTCGGCCAGGGGGTAATCCTTAAAATCATGGTCCACGATGGTCCAGCTCATCTGGTGCTGTATATCCGATTCGGCTATCCCCTCGGGGACTACCAATGATCCTTCCTGAAAAATGTAGGCCCCGGAACTTTTGATCTCCTTCAATGGTACCCCCTTGTGTATGTCCATAGTACGGAAGATCCCCCAAAGGGACAAGCTAAAGGGGCGGCAAAGCAGTATAATCAGCCCTATGAGCAATTCGGCGGAAGCCCGCTATCTCTCCATGTCCAAAGAGAAGGAAGGCCAGCTCAAGTGTGAACTCTGTCCCCACCTCTGCCTCATCCCCCCGGGGGGCCAGGGACGCTGCGGGGTAAGGGCCAACGATGATTCCAGGGCCATCCTCCCCTGTTACGGCCAGGTGAGCGCCCTCGCCATGGACCCCATCGAGAAAAAGCCCCTCAGCCATTTTCGTCCGGGGACCCAGATCCTGTCCCTGGGTTTTCTGGGCTGTAACCTCCGCTGCCCCTTCTGCCAAAACTGGCGGATCTCCCAAAACCACAATCCTCAAGGGGGCATAAGCCGCTATTACAGCCCCCGGGACCTGGTCCAGGCCGCCAAGGCTGGGGATTCCCAGATAGCCTACACCTACTCGGAGCCCCTGGTGCATATCGAATTTCTTATTGAGACCATGACCCTGGCCCGCCGGGAGGGGGTGGCCAATGTGCTGGTGACCAACGGCTGCATCAATCAGGAACCCGCAGAGGAGGTCCTGGGCCTCTGCGATGCGGCAAACATAGACCTCAAGTGTTTTTCCCCAGAAACCTACCGGGATATCCTGGGGGGAGATCTCCCCACGGTGCTGGCCTTTATCCGCCTGGCCCTGGAAAGGGCCGTCCACGTGGAACTAAGCACCCTGGTGGTGCCGGGGATGAACGATAGCAAAGAAGAATTGAATCAATGCCGGGACTTTATTTCGGCCCTGGAGGCGGAGGGCCACACCCTGCCCTGGCACCTGAATGCTTATCACCGGGCCTACAAACACAGGGCACCCCCCACCGATGGGGCCTTCCTCTTAGCCCTGGCCCAAGATGCCCGGAAGCACATCAAGCATGTCTACACCGGGAACATATAATTATTAAACGAGTCCCCTAGACCTTGATGGTCTCCCATTTTCCTCCCCTAAACCTAAAGAAGATGATCACCGCCCGGACCGACTGATCGAGCATCCAGCAGAGCCAGGCTCCGGCTATCCCCCACTGGAAAAGGATGATAAAGAAGTAGCCCAGGATCATCCGCATGCCCAGGACCCCAATCATGGTAGAGATAAGGGGCCAGGTGGTGTCGCCCCCGCCCCGTAAGCCCCCTCCTATGGCAATTTGCAGAATTTGCTGGAAGGCAAAGAAGGCGAGGATCCGTAAAGCAATGACGATGTTCTCTATCACCGGGGGCTCATCGGTAAAGATCATGGCAATCTGCCGGGGGATCACTAAAAGGGGAACAATAAGAAAGACAGACATGACCAGGCAGAGTTTTATCGAGGTATAAAAATACATCCGGGCTATGTCGGGCCGCTTGGCCCCCAGGTTCTGCCCCACCAGGGACACCAGAGCCGCGCTGATGGCCGAACCAAAGTTGACCACGTAACTATGCAGGGTCCCCGCTATATTGTGGGCCGCGTACTCGGCGGTCCCCAGACGGATCACATAGATGGTGAATAAAATGAGCCCCACCCGCAGCACGATCTGCTCCAGGGCCGCGGAGGTCCCAACCCGGCAGATCCGCTTGATGATGCTCCAATCGGCCTTAAAGATGCCCCTCAAAGAGGGCCACACGGGCAAGCTGGTGGAAGAAAAGAGGATATAGAGGGCCAATATACAGCCCACCACCTTGGCCACCAGCTGGGCTATGGCGGCCCCCAGGATGCCCAGGGGCGGGATGGGACCCACCCCGTTTATGAGCACCAGGCAGATGAGCACATTGACCAGGTTGGCGGCGATGTTGAAGTACATGGAAGGCTTGGTCCGGCCCGCACTCCGCAGCATGGCTGCCACGGTAATCGAAATGGATTGAAAGACGACCCCTACGGCAGAATAGCGGATGTATAGCTCCGCCATGGGATAGTAGTCCTCGGTGGCCCCCATGAGGAGCACGAAGGGCCCCCCCCAGACATACATGAGGACCGCAAAGACCAGACTAAAGAGGAGGGACAAGAGCATGGTCTGCTCACTGGCCTTTCGGGACTCGGCGAAATTCTTGGTCCCTATGGCCCGGGCCGCCAGAGCCATGCCCCCTATGCCAAAGGCATGGATGGCCACCATGGGAATCATCAGGGGCTGGCCGGTGATCCCCACGGCACTGACCGCTTCCTTTCCTATGGACGAGACCAGGACCATGTTCACCATGGTGATCATTGAAGCCAGGGTAAGCTCCACCGCCGCGGGCCAGGAGATGCGGATCACATTGTTCCTCAGTTCCCGCTGGGAGGGAACCGGTCCAAGGAGAGAGGGCCCGGCCATTAGGGGGCCCCCTCGGCACTGAGGACGGTGAACTCCCGGACCAGGGTGCTGCCGTTTCCATCCACCAGGGTGATGCTCCGCTGACCAGGCAGGGGGCGGGCCTCCATCTCATGGAAGGTCTGGGTAGAGCCCAGATAGGTGTCATCCAGATGCCAGTAGATAAGACCCTGCTCATCCCGGTGGGCCGCCGAAAAGACCAGCCGGCCCTCCCGTCCATCGAGCTCCCGGGGAATCAGAACCTGGGCCCCCGGTTCGGGATTAAAGAGGGCCATGGCATTCCCTCCCCCCGCCGGGCTGCTCCTGGATTCTGCCTCCCGGGGGAGGGGCCGGTAGTCCAGGTTCCAGCGGCGATAGTACCATTCCTCCGCCGGGGGGAGGACAAACCAGGATCTCTCCTGGGTGATTTCCCTGCTCCCGGCTTCCAGCCTCACAAGCAGGTTCCCCTCTTCATTTAAGACCACGGTCCTACAGAAGGGACAGGGGCCCAGGGCCGGAGCGTGGCGGGGCACATCAACATACCCTATCCTCTCGCAATGGACCCCCGCCGGGTAACCCGAGATGGCACAGACCTCGGTGCTCCGGAGCTCCCCTGAGGGCTGGAAAAACCAGCTCCTCTGGGTTGGGGCCCCTTCCCCCTGATCCCTGTGGCTTATGCCGGGCCTTTGCCAGCCCATGGCATCCAGGGCCGAAAAGACCTCGAAGAGCACCGGGGCGGCGGTGGTAGCACTGCGGAGTTCGGCCCTCCCCTCCCCCGAGGCGTTTCCTATCCAGACCCCCACGGTCCACTCGGGGCTGAGCCCTATGGCCCAGGCATCCCGAAAACCGTAACTGGTCCCGGTCTTCCAGGCTATGTTCCGGGAGCTGGCAAACTCCTGCCAGATGGCTTCCTCCCCGGGCCGGACCGTAGAGACCAGGGCCTCCAGGGTAAGGTAGGTAGCCCCGGGGGAAAGGGGACTGGGCTGCAGGGGGGCGGCCCTGGTCGCCGAAGGAAACACCGTGGGGGGAAAGAAGGAGCCTTCCCCGGGCCAGTTGGTTCCCACCGCCCGGCCCAGCCCCGCGTAGAGGCCCGTGATCTCCCAGAGGGTCACTTCTGCCCCCCCCAGGATCAGGGTAAGCCCGTAGTCGGCCCCCTCCCTAAAGAGGGTGCTCAGCCCCAGGGAACGGAGGAGCCGGGCAAAGCGGTCCACCCCGTAGATCCGCAAGGATCGGGCGGCACTGACATTGAGCGAGCGGGTCAGGGCCTCATCGGCGGGGACCACCCCCAGATAGGTCCGGGTGATGTTCTCGGGGCTAAAGCTTCCTATTCTGGTGGGGATATCGCTGACCAAAGAGGAGGGCATGATATCCCCCGAGTCGAGCATGGCGGCATAGAGGAAGGGCTTTAAAAGGCTCCCGGAACTCCTCCTGGCCTGGATGATGTCCACATCCCCTCCATGGGAGGTATTGGTATTGGCCACATAGGCGGCGGTCTCACCGGTCCGGGTGTCGATGACGAGGATGGCCCCGTTCATGATGTGGTTCTCTGCAAAGCGTCCCGAGGCCCGGTTAAGAATCTCCCCTGCCCGCTCCTGGATCTCCCGGTCTATGGTGGTATAGAAGGTCCTGCCCCCCGGCTCCCGGGCCTCCATGATGAGCCGCTCCAGAAGATGGG
The DNA here is from genome assembly GCA_009777335.1 of Treponema sp. Taxonomy (GTDB): domain Bacteria; phylum Spirochaetota; class Spirochaetia; order Treponematales; family Breznakiellaceae; genus WRKT01. The sequence goes on from WRMC01000024.1 coordinate 9,169, forward strand.
GGGCCCCCCGGGGCAGGGGCAGGGGCTCCTGGGGGATGGGTTCCGCCAAAGAGAGGGTCAGGGTCTCCGCATCAAAATGACCCCGCCGGTGCAATGCTTCCAGGAGGGCATCCCGGCGGCTGTGGAGGGCCGCCCTGTTCCGGCCGGGATGGATGAGACCGGGGCTGTTGGGGAGCACCGCCAGGGTGGCCGCCTCGGCCCAGGAGAGATCCTGGGAGCCCCGGCCAAACCAGCGCCAGGCGGCGGCTTCCAGGCCCACCACATTGGCCCCAAAGGGGGCATTGGCGGCGTAGAGGGCCAGGATCTCCTCTTTGGAATGGCCCAGTTCCAGCCGCAGGGCCAGGGCGGCCTCAATCAATTTTTCTACGATGCTCCGGTTTCCCCTTCCCCTGGAGAGCCTGATGGTCTGCATGGTCAGGGTAGAGGCCCCCGACACTACCCGCCGGGCCCGGAAATTCTCCCCCAGGGCCCGGACTATGGCTATGGGGTCCACCCCGGGGTGATGAAAAAACCGGCGATCTTCGGTTTCCACCAGGGCAATGACAAACATTTCGTTGAGGGCCCCCTGGTCCGGAAACCTCCACTGGCCGTCCTGGGCCACCCGGGCCCCCAGGAGCCTCCCCTCGCTGTCGTAGAGCACCGGCGAGTAGGATACCTCAAAGAGGCTATCCGGAAGGGCCAGGGCAAACATGAGGAGGAGGACTAAAAGGACGCTGATGTAGAGGGGGCCCCTTTTCCGGGGGGATCTTTTACCCATGGTACATTCTATTATACAATAGGCCAGGACGATATCCCTATTCCCTCCAGGAGGATCCATGGCCTTTGTCAGTTCCCTTTCCCCTTCCCGCTACGGATATGATTTTATCCCCCCCCCCTACCTCCCGCCCGGAAAGGATGAATAATGGCTCCGGAACATTCAACATAAACATGAAGGAAGCTACCGGAACCTCACAGCCCAGGAGAGGGAAATCCTCATGGCCAACAACAACCAGTGCCCCAACTGGGACCAGGTCCTGGTCAAAGATCCCTTCGACCCCTCATTAATCCGGAACTCCCAATTTTACGGTCTTATCCGTATCGGGGTCCTCCAGGAGGCCCTCCTCCAGCACCACGACTTTTGCATCCCCGCGGGAATCCGGAACAGCACCCTCATTTCCTGCGACATAGGGGATCATACGGCCATCCAGGACTGCGCCTATATCTCCCACTATATAATAGGAAACTACTGCATCCTCTCGAGGATAGATGAATTGCAGACCACCAACCACAGCAAGTTTGGCTCCGGGGTCATTAAAGAAGGGGAAGATGAGGAGGTCCGGGTCTGGATCGATGTGATGAACGAGGCCGGGGGCCGATCCATCCTGCCCTTTCCGGAGATGACTTCCGCCGATGCCTACCTCTGGGCCTGCTACCGGGATGACCAGGCCCTGGTGGGGGCCCTGAAGGATATCACCCAAAGGGAATACGGGGGGCCCCGGGGCCATTACGGCACCATAGGGGATCACTCGACCATAAAAAGCTGCCTCATCATGAAGGATGTCCTGGTGGGGGAATGGGCCTATATCAAGGGGGCCAATAAGCTAAAAAACATTTCTGTCCTTTCCTCCAAGGAAGAACCCAGCCAAATCGGCGAGGGGGTGGAAATGGTGAACGGCATCATGGGCTACGGCTCCAGCGCCTTCTACGGCATCAAGGCCGTGCGCTTTGTCATGGGCCGCAACTCGAGCCTCAAATACGGGGCCCGGCTCATCCATTCCTTTCTGGGGGATAATTCCACGGTCTCATGCTGCGAGATCCTCAATAACCTGGTCTTCCCGGCCCATGAGCAGCATCATAACAATTCCTTTCTTATCGCCACCATGATCCAGGGCCTCAGCAACATGGCCGCCGGAGCCACCATAGGAAGCAACCACAACAGCCGGGCCAACGACGGGGAGATCCGGGCAGGCCGGGGTTTTTGGCCCGGCCTCTCGGCGACCCTCAAACACTCCAGCCGCTTTGTCAGCTACTGCCTGGTGGTAAAGGGGGACTACCCCTACGAATTAAACATCACCTTTCCCTTCTCCCTGGTGAGCAACAACGCCCGGCTGGACCGGCTGGAAGTGATGCCCGCCTATTTTTGGATGTACAACCTCTACGCCCTGGAGCGGAACGCCTGGAAAATAAAAGACCGGGACCGGCGCAAAATTAAACAGCAGCGCATAGAGACCGACTACCTGGCCCCCGACACCGCCGAGGAGATCATCTTTGCCCTCTCCCAGATGAAGGGCTGGATGGACGACATCTCCGAAGAAGAGGACCTCCTCCCCGCCCTGGGCCTGGAACCCCAAAGGCGAAACACGGTCCTCCTAAAACCCCGCCAGGCCTGGGCGGCCTACCACGAGATGCTCCTCTACTATTCCCTAAAGACCTTGAGCGATTACCTTTTGGAGCAGCCGGACCTGGACTACGGGGCCTTTGTAGCGGAGATGGAGAAGGGGGGCGAGCGGGTAAAGGAATGGGTAAACCTGGGGGGACAGATAGTCCCGGCCTTTAGGGTCGATGAACTCCGGAGCAAGATTGGAGGGGGCCAGATACAGAGCTGGGAAGAGATCCACCGGGCCTACGACCAGATGGCCGAAGCCTATCCCCTGGACCGCTCCCGCCATGCCTGGGAGATCTACCGGAGCCGTCAGGATGAATCCTCCGCCGAGGGCCACCCCCTGAGCACAGCCGAAGCCTTTAAGGGGGCCCTGGAAACCCTGGGGGGCATCTACCATACCATCATCGATCAGGTCTATCAAACCAGGGTAAAGGACCTAAACGATCCCTTTAGGACCGTGGTCTATAGAAACAAAGAAGAGATGGGCCAGATCCTGGGCCAGGCCGATGATATCTCCTTTGTGAGGGATATAAAAAAACGCAGCATGGCCAAGCTGGAGGCCCTGAAGGCCCTGGGGGAAAGACTATGTCCTTAAAACGTGCAGGGAAATTTTTCACCCTCCTCTTGCTCCTGGGGACCCTCCTCTATGGACAGGAGGAAGAAACCACCTATGGCTGGGAGGGGGACTTTTACTATGCGGCCCTGGAAAACGGCAGCGCCGCCATCCTGGGCTACCAGGGCCCCGGGGGCCCGGTGAGCCTTCCTTCCCATATCCAGGGCCTCCCGGTGAGCCTCATCCTGGGCGAGACCTTTGTCGGCGCGGGCATCACGGCCCTCACCATCCCTGGGACGGTCACCCACATAGGGGACTACGCCTTCGAGGGGAACCTCATTAGCAGCCTGACCATTCCTTCCAGCGTCCTCTACATAGGCCGGGGCTCCTTCGCCTCCAACAGGATTCGGACCTTAAGCCTCTCCAGGGGCCTTGAGTTTATCGACGACCTGGCCTTTGCGGAAAATCAGCTCAGGACCCTGAGCATCCCCGACACGGTTGTTTCGATAGGGTCCTGGGCCTTTTCGGATAACCACCTCACCGAGCTGGTCCTGGAAGAGGGACTCACCTATATCCGCTACGCCGCCTTTGAGCGGAATGACCTAAGGGAACTGCGGGTCCCCGACAGTGTGGTCCTCATCGAAGAAACCGCCTTTATCGATAACCCCTTAAGGCTTATTCAGCTGGGGGCCGCGGTCACCATAGGTGAATACGAGGGGGCCTTTTTCACCTTCCCCCTGGGCTTTACGGATTATTACAATAGCCAGGGCCGCCGGGCCGGAACCTACAGCCTCCGGGGCACAGCCTGGGAAGCCACCTTTAGGGAGGATTAAATGGCCTTACACTGCGGTATCCTGGGGCTTCCCAATGTGGGAAAGACCACTATTTTTTCTGCCCTCTGCTCCACTCCGGTGGAGACCACCAAGTACCCCTCCAGCACCGTCAAGGCCAATGTGGGCCTCATCCAGGTCCCAGACCCCCGGCTGGACAGGTTAAGCGAGATCTGTAAACCCCGGAAAACCACCGGGGCCACCATAGAGTTCGTCGACATCGCCGGGCTGGTCCAGGGCTCCTCCCGGGGGGATGGCCTGGGGAACCAGTTCCTCTCTAACATCCGGGACTCGGCGGTCTATATCCACGTGGTCCGCTGCTTCCAGGACAGGGAGGTTCCCCATGTGAGCGAGACCCTGGACCCCCCTTCGGACATGGAGACCATAGACATAGAGCTGGCCCTGGCGGACCTTCAGACCCTGGCCCGCCGAAGGGAGAGGGCAGAAAAGGCCCTGAAGAGCCCGGCGGAAAAAAAGCAGGCCGAGTTTGTCCTGGCCCTGCTGGATAAGATAGGCCCCCCCCTGGAGGAGGCAAAGAGCATCAGATCCCTTGGTTTAAGTGAAGAAGAGAAGGCCGCCATCTACGACTGCCATTTTATCACCGCCAAGCCCCAGCTCTACCTTTGCAATGTGGATGAAGAAGCCATCAAGGACATCGCCAGGGGCGGCACCGGGGGGCCCCTGGTTCAATCGGTGATGGACAAGGCCGCCCGGGAGGGAAGCCGGGCCCTCAGCCTCTGCGGCAAATTCGAAGCCGACCTGGCTGAATTGGAAGACCCGGAAGAAAGAAGGGCCTTCCTGGATGACCTGGGCCTTAAGGAGAGGGGACTCTCGGCCCTGATCCACTCAGCCTACGATCTATTGGGCCTTAGGACCTTCTTTACCACCGGCGAAGATGAGTGCCGGGCCTGGACCATCCGCCGGGGCGACCGGGCCCCCAAGGCAGCAGGCACCATCCACAGCGACTTTGAAAAGGGCTTTATCAAGGCCGAAGTCTATACCTGCCAGGACCTCTTCGAATACGGCACCGAAGCCAAAATCCGCAGCGCCGGGAAGTACCGCCTAGAAGGGAAGGACTATGAGGTACAAGATGGAGATGTGATATTTTTTAAATTTAATGTTTGATTATTGAAATATAATTCTAAACTAAGATCAACTTTGCATACCCAGCTCGCGCTGGACAGGAACCTTCATCCCTGCCGAGCTCGGCTGGCGGTCTGACCCTAAAATCTATACCTCCTAAGCTGGCCTTTTCTGCCCGCCAGAGGCTCGTCATGGACGAAGTTCCTGCTCCAGCAGAGACAACTATGCGTGGTTTGATCAAAATTCATATTTAACAAGAACGATGGGGAAGAGATGCTGTTTTTAATATGGTTATGTCTTATATGGCTTGTTCTATATCAAGGGCATAATACTTCACCTATCCAAGGATCTAGCTAAGGCTGCTTTCTTCTATCACCTTATTATGGATAATGATAGTAATACATTGACTATACAAGTCAGGTGGTTCTCGATGATCATCTTCTATCGAACCACCCGTATCTTTCAACGCTGGTGCTGCAAAAATTCCCGGCGGCGATTTCTGCAGCACAAATATGCTATATATTTATCTATAAGGTGAAAGAGTTCGCTGCAGCTGGAGCCGACGGGGATTGTTTGCTGACCAGCGAGAGGGGACTTGGTGGGTGTTTGATTAGTTTGCCATGTTTTTGTCCAGCGGTGAACTGCGCATGAGGTGTTGATCTTGGGTCTTAGTTTGAGTCGTTGTAATCACACCTACTAGGATCTGTATCATCTGTAATTTATACTTACCCCATGAGAAACCTCTTTTCCTTCATGTTTCTTTTTATCATTCTTACTATACTCCCGAGCCTGGAGTGGACGGTGAGCACCATCCTGGGGGCTCCTTCTTCTCTGTTTAATGACGGGCCGGGGCTGGAAGCCCGGTTCAATACTCCCATTGCCATCGCCTCCGATGATGAGGGCCGCCTTTACGTGGCCGATTACTTCAACAACCGGATCAGGGTGGTTGAACCCAGCGGTGAAGTCTGGACCCTGGCAGGGGACGGCTTCGAGGGCTACGCCGACGGCCAAGGAGAGCGGGCCCGGTTTTTTGAGCCCTGCGGAATCGCCGTTGACCGCCGGGGTTATGTCTATGTGGCCGATTCCCGGAATAACCGGATTCGGGTCATAGACCCCCAGGGCCAGGTGAGTACCCTGGCAGGAGACGGCCTGGGGGATCACCGGGACGGCCCGGCCCTGGAAGCCCGGTTTAATCACCCCAGCGGGGTTGCCGTGGACCATGAAGGAAACGTCTACGTGGCGGATCATTGGAACCATACGATACGAAAAATTGACCCCTCAGGTGTTGTGAGCACCCTGGCGGGGAGCCCTAACCGGGGCTTCTTTGACGCCCCGGGAACCCTGGCCCGGTTTAATTACCCCACGGGCCTCATCCTGGATGATGAAGGAAACATCTACGTAGCCGACAGTGAAAACCACAGCATCCGCAAGATCGACCCCTACGGTTCTGTCAGCACCCTGGCGGGTAACGGGAACCATGGCTTCGTCAACGCCCGGGGCAGGGAAGCCGAGTTTGAATGGCCCCTGGGGCTGGCCATAGACCGGGAGGGAAACATCTTCGTGGCCGACAACGGAAACAACATGATCCGGGCCATCAGCCCCTCGGGGGATGTAAGCACCCTGGCAGGGGGCCTCCTGAGCGGCCACAGGGATGGAGCCTACTACGAGGCCCTCTTTTCCTACCCCGAGGGAGTAGCGGTGGACCAGGCAGGAAACATCTATGTGGCCGATACTGGGAACAACCTTATCCGGGGGATAGACAGATCCGGGAACGTACGCACCCTGGCCGGATCAAGCGAAGAAGACCTGGACCAGATTCCTCCCACCTGGCTCGAGATGCCCACGGGCCTGGCCCTGGACTCCCAAGGCCTTCTCTATATTAGCGACACCAGCCATGACCGGATCCTGGTCCTGGACAGGGAGGGCAATCCCCAGATCTATGCGGGGACCGGAAGGACGGGCCTGGAAGATGGCTCGCGGCTCGAGGCCGAGTTTAACTGGCCCACCGGCATAGCCCTGGACCCGGTCGGAAACCTCTATGTGGCCGACACCGACAACAACCTGGTGCGAAAGATAGACCCCCATGGGGAAGTAAGCAGTTTCGCCGGTTCCGGCTGGGAAGGCTATGCCGACGGCCAGGGAAGCAGCGCCGCCTTCGCCCTCCCCTGGGCCCTGGCCTTCGACCGGGACGGAAACCTTCTGGTGGCCGATGTCCTTAACTACATGATCCGGTCCATAGACCCCCAGGGGAATGTAAGCACCCTCATTTTTGAAGGCCCCGAAGGCCAAGACCTGGGCTACCCCTTCGGCCTCGCCATCGATCAAGAAGGCAGCCTCTACATAGCCGAAGGAGGGAATCACCGGATCCTCAAACTGGACACCGACGGAAACCTTTCGGTATTTGCAGGATCCGGGGAAGAAGGATTCGCAGACGGCGCCCCCCAGGAAGCCATGTTCGCCTTTCCCGGCGGCCTGGCCTTCGATAATGAAGGCAACCTCTACGTGACCGACACCGATAACCATGCTATCCGCAGAATCGACCCCCAAGGAAACGTCAGCACCATCGCCGGCACAGGCTCCAGGGGCTACCTAAACGGCCCCGGCAGGGAGGCAGAATTTTTCTCCCCCTCCGCCATTGCCATAGACCAGGACGGCACCATCTACGTAGCCGATTCAGAAAATAACCGAATCAGGATGATACAAGGCGGGCGGAATCAAGATAGGCCTTAAAAGAAGAATCTCTCACGGAGGCACGGCGAACACAGGGGGGGTATTATTTCCGGGTAGTCTATTTTTTTTCAAATTGAAATAACTTGATTCCTGGAATAAATTTAAAGTCAGATACATTATATGTTACCAACTCATAATTTTTCATTATAGAGGTAGCAGCGATTAAAGCATCATCAATATGCAGATTATGGCTTTTTGAAAACTCTATCACTAATTTTTCAGCTAACTCAGATATTTCTTCATCAATATACATTATTCCAATGTTTTTAAATGCTTTTTGAATATAGTTTACTTCACGTTTATTAAATGCACCAATCACCAATTCCATAAAAGTAACAGTAGACATCGTTAATTCTACATCATTATGTACGAGAAGATCATAAACACTCTCCTCACCGCGTAAAAAATCAATTAATATACAAGTATCTAATATATAAGTCAATTATTTTCCCATGCTTTTTTACGCAAAGACTCTTTAGTGACATTTCTATCCTTCCATAATCCAAAAACAGATTCCAAAGAGGCATCATCATTTTGATTATTCACTATAATTTCCTCCATTTTATTAAAAAGTATAATTTTTTCATTATTATCTAATTTGTTAACTTCAGTAATAATTTTTTCAATCTGGGCAAAATTTGTCATACGAACTCCTTAATTAAAGTTTATTTACTATCTTTTTTTTGTCAAGGCAAGTGACAAAAACCTCTCATGCCTTTCATAAGAAGGCCCGGCACAGAGAACGATTTATTCCCGTTGAAATTCATTTACAAAAATATATGCTGTTTTGGTCGTTTCATTAAATAAACCAAACAACAGATATAAGGTTACCTCATCGTTTACATTCAATTCTGATATATAATGTTCGACCAATTGATTTTGAAATAAAAACATGTAGGTAATACTGTTATACTCATATGTTGTATAATGCCCATAAAGGATAATAAAATAATCGTCCCCTTCATACCTGGTCATATTAAGAATCTCGAAATATAATTGTATTGCCCTTCTCGTTGTATCTGCTGTAATTTGTCTTGGAAATTCATTAACATTTATTTTCAACGAAATTGAATCAGCGAATAGACCTATACCCCCAGGCGGATTCACAGCCATATAATTATGTATCCAACCATCAATATCTTCTAAGGCAACCAATTGATATCGTGCAAAATCAAAAGAAAAAATTTCTTTTGTTGATAGCAATAAAAAACATAAAATAATTGTTACTTTTTTCATGGTATCTCCTTGATCACCATGTATCATTTTTGGTCAAATTACTTAAAGATTCAACCCCTTTATCTAAACCCACATAGAATTCGTTTGGATTAACTTTATCATACACCTCATTAATTTTTTGTGTTACAATATCTCCATTATGCCTTAAAATAGACTCTTCAAGGGCATTGCCGATTAGCTTATTACAAGATATACCCAAAAACTGCGCTGTTTTTTCGGCTTTTCCATAAAGAGAATCAGAAAGAGGAATTGCTGCCTTCATCAAAATAGTATAACACTGGTATTACTTTATGCCAATATGAGTAGTTTCTTCAATCATGTCCCTATACGGTACTAGAAGGCAAAAAACCTTGAAAATTTGGGGGAAATGATGAATTTATACCTAGGTTTGATCTCGCCACATACTATATATTACCCCAAGAGGGGTGGGGTCCGCTCAGGTCTAGGAATTGAGATGAACCCGCCTACGGAGCCCCCGGCACCCAGTTTCTCGTTTTCTATCATTGCGTTCAGCTTTCTTCGCACATACTGGATGCCGGAGCTTCCTTCATTATCCTATTCTGCTTTACTCGCGGTCTCCTCCGGCGGGGAACTCCCAGATATTCCTAGCCCCAAGCAGCCCCCACCCCTCCTAGTGTTAATCACTTCGTGTGGCGAGATCAAACCAAATAACCTGGTGATAAAGCATATTTTTCCTACACCTATGGGTAAGAGATGATTACTGCGTATGGTGATAGCCTAGGATGCTGATCACTTCACTGGAGCCCTATAGAGCCCAGCGAAGAGTGACTGACACCCTTGTCGTGCATCTATTAAAATTTTTCTTCCCCATCACATTTGGAGGATGGATAATTAAAGGCTCTTCTTGATATGCCCGAGCATAGTTATCTCAGCTGGAGCAGGAACTTCGTCCATGACGAGCCTCTGGCGGGCAGGAAAAGCGAGCTTAGGAGGTAAATATTTTAGGGTCAGACCGCCAGCCGAGCTCGGCAGGGATGAAGGTTCCTGTCCAGCGTGAGCTGAGTGTGCTGGGTTGGTCTTGGTAAAAATGCGCCATTATTAATCCTAGGATTAATAATGACATCTTCAAACCGACATCATTCTAGAAACCATTATCGTCATACCATTTCATGGAATCCAATCGCTTGCTTCAAGGGCAGTAACGGTTCGCTTGAATATACATATACCTGCTTTGTTATTGATATATTGACGTTTGAAAACACCATAGAAATAATAATGGAGTTTGCCTTTTGTGTCTTTTTTATGCATAAAAACAGCGTATTCATCTTTGTCTTTATAAAAATTCAAAATAAAACGATCCTTGTTAAGGAATATTTGAGTAAAGGTTTTTTCATCGGGGTCAGGGATATTTAACCAATTGTTATTAGCTTTGGGATTATTCCATCCGCCCTCTGGACGTTTTTCTGCAAGCCAGATAAACAAGGCCTTTTTCCCTTTGTTGATTTCAAAGCAACACTTTTGTACTGACTTATAAGGTTTACCAGATTTGGTCTTTTTTCCAAATACCTTATTTAAGGCCTGAGCGATTGTATTGAAAAATAGTCCGTCGTCAACGGAGATCAATGCCATTGTATACCCTTTTTAGACAGGCGGTAACTTAGAGAACCGCCTGTTTTAAAAATCCCCTTATGGTTGTCTGATAAGTGGGTTATTGTTACCCCATTCAGCAATTATAGTATCACCTGCACTATAAAGTATTTGGTTGATGTTACTGTTATGCATAAACAAATGAAGGGGTAATGCAAATTGAGAAACTAGATAACCTTGAGTTTCGACTGAACCTGTAAGAGCAAAACCTTGAGGAAAGTTAGCACTGAAAGGACCTGTCGAAGAAGCAGGTTCCCAGCCTTCAATTTCAAGCTCGAACCAATATTCAAAATCATCCCAAGATTCATGACCATTAAATATCGTTTCATATCTTATTTTACCAGAAGTAATTATTAATGTATCTGTTCTTGTGTAGTCATATGGTTCTTGTGCGCTAGTGTCAGTAGCCGTATATGTCCTCCTCCATGTGCCATAGAATGCTTCCTGGGATGCATTACTAGGCGCACTACTACTCCCTGTGGGGCCGGCACATGCGGTGAGGGAAATAAAAATGATAAGGCTGAATAATATGCTAAAGAGTTTTACGAGAGAAGACTTCTGTTGGGGGGGGGGGGGGGGGGGGAGAAAAAAAAAAATAAAAACTCTTTTTTTTAATTTTTTTTTTCTTTACAAAAAAAAAAAAAAAAAAAAAACACCAAAAAAGGGAAACGG
>WRMC01000025.1 GCA_009777335.1 Treponema sp.
TAGTCCACCACGGTGATGGTGAGATCCCGGGCGAAGAGGGTAGATTGAATAATGAAGAATAGGAATATGATCCTGGGCATTGTGATGTATTATATCCTAGGAATACATATGGTTCATCTACTCAAAACCAAGACCAACCCTGCATATCCAGCTCGCGCTGGACAGGAACCTTCACCCCGTGCGAGCTTCAAAATGCTCGCCCGGGACGAAGTTCCTGCTCCAGCACAGATAGCTATGCGTAGTTAGATAGAAGATGATCATCGAAAACCACCTGAATGGTATAGCCAAATGTATTCCCATCATCATCCATAGTAAGGTGGTAGAAGAAAGCCGCTTAATATAGATCACAGGAAAGGTGCAGGGCCCCGGCCAGGGCATCTGACACCTTTGTCGGTAAACACCATCATTTTTCTTCCCCCATCCCCCTTGGAGGATTGATTATGATAGGCTCTTCTCAGTCCAACTGCTCATGGCTTGTTCTCGCCACCTATTAGATTAAACATATATGGGGGGTGGGGGCTGCATTGGGCTAGGAATATCTGGGAATTCTCCGCCGGAGGAGACCTCGGGAAAAGCAGAACAGGATAATGAAATGATCTCCGGCATCCAGTATGTGCGAGAGAAGCTGAACGCAATGATAGTATACTAGAAACTGGGTGCCGGGGGCTCCGTAGGCGGGTTCATCTCAATTCCTAGACCAAGGCGGCCCCCACCCCCACTTGATGTTGCTCATATTAGGTGGCGAGATCACCCCTGGCTATCTTTACAGCAAATTCACTGGGTCCACATCTATTTCCATATGCACCCTCGGGTCTCGGCCCTTCATGTAGGCTCCTATGATGGCCTGGGCGGAACGGTGGAGGGGCCCCATGTTCCTGCCCCGGAGGATGAGCTGCCGGCGGTACTGGCCGGAGATGAGGGCCAGGGGGCATTCGGCGGGGCCCAGGGTTTCGGCCCCCGGGGGGATGAGGGGCCGGGAAAGGTCCGCCAGCCTTTGGGCGGCCCCTATGACCTTGTCTTCCTGCCGGCCCCGAAGGACCAGCCGGATCAGCCGGGTGAATGGGGGAAAGCCCAGCTCCCGGCGCTGGGCCAGCTCCTCTTCGTAAAAGCCCGGCAGGTCCAGGGTGCAGGATTTGACGATGGCCGGGTCCTGGGGCCGCAGGGTCTGGACGATGACCTTTCCCCCCTGGGTATAGCGGCCCGAGCGTCCGGCCACCTGGACCACCAGGGCAAAGGTCCGTTCGGCGGCCCGGAAGTCCGGAAGATGGAGCCCCGTGTCGGCCAGGACCACCCCCACCAGGCGGACTCCCGGAAAGTTAAGCCCCTTGGCGACCATCTGGGTCCCCAGAAGGATGTCTATCTCCCCGGCGCGGAAGCTCTCCAGGGCCTTCTTGAGGCTCCTTTTATTTTTCATGGTGTCCCCATCCACCCTGATGTAACTGAGCTCCGGGAAGGTGGCTCTGATTTCCTCTTCTATCATCTCAGTGCCAAAGCCGCTGAAGCCGGCCTCCAGGGATCCGCACTGGGGGCAGCTCTGGGGCACCGGGGCCGTGTAGCCGCAGTAATGACAGATGGCCCGGTTTCGGCTCTTGTACCAGGTAAGGGATACCGAACAGCGGCGGCAGCTAAGCTCATAAAGGCAGCTCTTACAGTGATAGTAATAGGCAAAGCCCCGGCGGTTTAAAAAGAGGATGCTCTGCTTTCCCATCCCGGCGGTGATGCGGATCTCTTCTTTAAGTTCCGGCGAAAGGGCCCCCTCAGTTTTTTCAAGGCTCACAGGGATCACCTCCGGCAGGTCCCCTCCGCTCAAGCGGCGGCTTAGGCTCAGGCGGGTGATGGTCTTGTCTTCCATGTACTGCCAGGCTTCGGCGGAGGGGGTGGCCGAACCCATGAGGAGGATTGGTCTATCGCCCGGTGGGGGGCCCCCGGGGGCCGGGGCCTCGGGGGGGGAGGTCCTCCTCATGGCTACCTGCCGGGCATGGTAGCGGGGGCTCGCCCCGGATTTGTAGGAGCCGTCCTGCTCCTCATCGATGATGTTGAGCCCCAGGTTTTTCACCGGGGCGAAGACCGCCGAGCGGGGGCCCACGACGATCCGGGCTTCCTCGGACCCGCGGATCTTCATCCATTCGGAGAAGCGTTCGGCGGGGCTCATCCCTGAGTGGATCGCCGAGGCGGCTCCTCCAAAGCGTCTTCCTATGGTCTCGGCGGTCTGGTGGGTTAGTGAGATCTCCGGCACCAGGTAGATGACTGACCTTCCCCTCTCGAGCATGGCCTGGGCGGCCCGAAGAAAGACCTCGGTCTTTCCCGACCCGGTGATCCCATAGAGGTAAAATCTCTTCCCCTGGGCTTCGGGTTTTAGGATCTCCTCCAGGGCCTGCTTTTGTTCATCGGAGAGATCCAGGCGTTCATCGGTAATGTCTTCTTCCTCTATTAGGGAAGGGTAGGTCCCGGCCCTCTTCCCCGAGGGAATCATGGCCCCCAGGGCCTCCCCGAGGCTGCAGAAGTAAAACTGGGCCAGCCAGCGGGCCAGGTCCAGATCCTCCTGGCCGAAGATGACCTGGCTGTCCACCAGGCGGCGGATGGGCTTAATGGCTTCTTCTTTCAGCCCCGGCGGAGGGGTCTCTCTTTGGGCCACGATGTAGGCAAGACAGTCCTTTTTTCCCAGGATGGCCATGGCCCGCTTTCCCACCTGGGCCTCACCTTTGGAGTCCTCTTTATACGTATAGACCTGTCCAAGGGGAAGGTTGAAGGCGAGATCGTAGTAGGGCAAGGTCCTAGATCCCCCTCCCCGGGGCGGCTTGGCCAGGATCTGAGGGAGCGGCCAGGAGTTCCCTCAGGGCCTTGAGATCCTCCCAGGCGGGCCGGCGGAGATCCTGATCCCGCAAGATGGCGCTGGGGTGGTAGCTGCAGAGGACCGGGTAACTCTTCTCTCCCAGCCGGAGGGAATGAAGCTTCCCCCTCAGGGAGACCAGGTTTTCGCCGGTCTTAAGGAGGGCCTGGGAGGCGACGCGGCCCAGGGAGAGGATCATCCGGGGTTGCAGGGCTTCGATCTGTCCCTCGAGGAAGGGAAGGCAGGCCCGGATCTCCTCGGGGATGGGGTCCCGGTTATGGGGGGGCCGGCATTTAAGGATGTTGGCGATGTAGGCATTACTGAGCCGGGAGAGGTCTATCGAAGCGAGCATGCGATCCAAAAGCTGCCCCGCGGGACCCACAAAGGGCCGCCCCGAGGCCTCTTCTTCAGCCCCCGGAGCCTCCCCAATCACCAGGACCAGGGGCTCGGAAGCTCCCTCACCCCAGACCTTCTGGGTCCCGGCGATTTTGCATAGGCGGCACGAGGCGGCCAGGGATTCGGGGAAGTCACCTTCATCTATCTGGTAGGCCAGGGGGAGGGGAGGGGCCTCGGGCTGGGGGGCAACTGCCTGCTGGACGGCAGTCCCCGGTCCGGGCATCTCTGCTTGCTGAGCAGCAGCCTCCTCCCCCGGGACCTCCCCCGGGAAATCGGGAATCTCTCGGTCCCGCCTATGCCCCCCCTGGAGCAGATCGGCGGTGAGGTGTAAAAATCCAAGGAGCTCCCTTTTTTCCGCTGGGGTCATGGGAAGATTTTCCCTTAAAATAGCCCCCCCCGCAAGAGGGGGCCCCCTTACGGGGGGCGAACCTACCAAGGGGCCTTGCCAATGTCTGCCCTGCATCATATAGTTTCTAATGGATCTGCAATTTAGAATTCGTGCATCTGCGCTGAAGCATGGTGTAACAGAGGCAGACATACGGCATGCTTTCGATAATTACGGAACCATTAGGCAATTTCATGATCGTGAAAATGTATATCTGCTAATCGGTTTTGACCTAAATGCAAATCCGATTGAGATTCTTTATAATGAGTTTGGAGAAAACGGTGTTAATGTATTCCATGCCATGGAATGTCAACCCCGTTTTTTACCATTACTTAATGAAAAGGGAAGCTATTATGACAGAAATTGAAAAAGAAACAGGCATGACAGAAAAGGAATGTGAGTATTGGGATGAATATGTCAAGGAAAAACCAGTTACCTTGGGTCCCGATCTTGCACAGTATGGTATAAAACCGGGATATGCCCGTCACTATCTTCCTTTAGATGAATTAGATACAGAGGTAGTAGATTATTTGCAAAATCAATCTAGTTTATACCAAAAAAGTAAAATCAAAATAATTAACGAAATTATCCGTGAAAAGCTATCTCAAGCGGAAATATAGGCCCCTGACAATTTGCATCAGCCTGTAAAATATTGTATACTTTTTACTATGCAGAAACCCTTCCTTCGAGCTGTTCTATGTGTGGGTCTCTTTTTCATTCTGCCTATCGGGGCCTTTGGGCAAGGTTTGGCCTCGGCTAGTTATGTGGCGGAAAACCACTTTGGGCGGATTACCTACCTCTTTGCCCGCCAGGAGGCGGAGGCCCGGGTTTTTTACCAGGGTCTGGGGAGGCTTCTTTTGGAAAACGGGATGGAGATCTATTCCCAGAACGACCGGGATGTGCAGCGGCGGGATGTCATCGATATCTTTTCCACCATGTTCGAGCAGTTTTTCTTCGACTGGGAACACCACCCCGAGACCTTCGTGATCCTCGAAGAGGTCCATAACACCGACATCACGGGCCATTATGTGTCCATCCTTAGCATGGATGTCTACAATATTATCACCCGCTTTGGGATGATCCCCCATGCCAACTTCGTCTACCTCTCTACCTCTTTTGGAGAAGAGGTCCTCCTAAGCAATATCCGGCGCTAAGCTGATTCTAAGGCCTTAGAATCAGCCCTGGTCCTCCCCGCCCATCCACTGCATGCGGCTGAGGCTGGAAAAGAGGCCCCCCTTCTTGTCCACCAGCTCATCATAGGTCCCGGTTTCGACGATCTCCCCCTGGGAGAGGACGATGATCTGGTCGGCCCGCCGGATGGTAGAAAGGCGGTGGGCGATGACGACGATGCTGCGGCCCCCCACGAGGTTTTCGATGGCGCCCTGGATCTGGGCTTCCGTGTGGGTGTCCACCGCCGAGGTGGCCTCGTCAAAGATCAGGATGGGGGTCTTGCGGAGGACCGCCCGGGCTATGGAGAGCCGCTGTTTCTGACCCCCCGAGAGGCGGATGCCCCGTTCGCCCACCAGGGTCTGGTAGCCCTTGGGCATCTGGGAGATGAACTCATGGGCGCAGGCGATCTCACTGGCTTCGAGGATCTGGGCCTCGGTGGCTCCCTGGACCCCATAGGCGATGTTCTCGGCGATGCTGCCGTTAAACAAAAAGACGTCTTGCAACACCATGGAAATGTTTTCCCTAAGGGAGGCGATCTTGAGGTCCCGGATGTCATGGCCGTCCACCAGGATCCGCCCCCCTATGGGGTCGTAGAACCGCTCCATGAGGGATACTATGGTGGTCTTTCCCACCCCCGTGGGTCCCACCAGGGCTACCATCTGCCCCTGGTTAACCTTAAAGGAGACATCCTTTAAAACCGGTTCTTCCTTGTTGTAGTAGAAGGTCACATTTTCAAAGTCTATGTTCCCCTGGCAGTTCTGAAGTTCCAGGCCATGGGGGGGATCTTCTATCTCATTTTTTTGATCCAGGATTTCGAAGACCCGGACCGAGCCGGCATAGGAAACCTGAAGGTCCTCAAAGAGCCGGGCCAGGACCGAGAGGGGCTGATAAAAGAGGCTGAGGTACATCAAGAAGCCCACCACGTCGGGGACGCTCATGGTGCCCCGGGTGGCAAACCAGCCCCCTATGCCCACCACGATGACGGTCCCCATGGAGGTCATAAATTCTACCCCTGGGTGAAAGAAGGCGGCGGCCCTATTGGCCCGGACGTTGACATCCACGTACTTCTCGCGGAACTTCTTCATGTTATTGAGTTCCCGCTCTTCCTGCCCAAAGGCCTGGATCTCTTTTATCCCCGAAAGGTTGTCCTGGGTAAGGGCATTGAGCTCCCCCAGAACTTGCTGGTTAATCCGAAAGAGGGGGGCGATCTTTTTCGAAAAGAGGCTTCCCACCCAGATGACAAAGGGGACGGGGATAAGGGTTATGGCTGCCAGCAGGGGGTTAATCGAAAAGATCATCACCGCCACCCCGGTGATGACGATGATGTTGCTGGTAAAGTCGGGGATGGCATGGGCGATGAGGATCTCCACCTGCCGGGAATCGTTGAGCATGCGGCTCATGAGCTGTCCGGTCTGCTTGTCGTGGAAGTAGCTCATCGAAAGGCTCTGTACCTTCTGGTAGATCTGGACGGTCAGGTCCCCGACGAAGTTCCAGGCCCCTATATGGGAAATATTGATGGCCACCCAGCGGCAGGAGGCCCGGAGGATATAGGCCCCCACCAGGGTGGCGGCATAGAGGATCAAAAGGTTTACCGTGGCCCCCTCGGCTAAGAGGGCTCCGGTGAGCTGCCGGACGATCTGGGGGGTCACCAGGTTCATCACCGAGGCCCCTATGGTGCCCAGGATGGCAAAGGCCAATTTACCCCAGTGTTTCCGGGCCATAAGGATGAGTCGTTTTGTTAGATCCATGGGAATAGCTCCTTTATCTTAGCCAGACTCGATCTCCCCTGTCCGGCCGTCCTTACCCAGGGCTCGGGCGGCTTCGGCCAGCTGCCGGGCCCGCTCCATGGCCTGTCCGGCCCCTTCCTCCAGGGTATCCCAGAGGGGGTCCAGGCAGCCCCCCCTAAGGGGTCTAAAGAACCAGGGGGCCCCATCCACCAGGGGGCTTAGGGCCTCCAGGTCCTCCTGATTAAAGTAGGCCCTTCCGCCATGGCTTAAGGGGGGGAGGGCCAGGCTGCGGAACTCGTGCTCGGTTCCCTCCAAAAGGGCCGCACTTTCTTTAAGGGCCCCCGAGGGGTCCGGGGGGCCCTGGGAGGGGGTCTTTAAGAGCTCCCCATACCGGGCAGGGGCCAGTTTTAAATCCAGGGCCAGGTAATCGGGCCTGGTCTGGGCCCTGTTAAAAAGCTGTGAAAGCACCTGGGGGTACATGCCGTTGGTGTCCAGCTTTACCTTAAGGCCCAGTTCATGGATGGCTTCGATAAGGCTGGGAAGCCGGGAATCCATGCAGGGTTCCCCGCCGCTTATGACCACCCCCCCCAGGACCCTGCGCCGTTTGTAGACATGGGCCAGGGCCTCCTCCAGGGGAATCTGGGCCGGAGGCCCAGCTGGGGTCTGGGCCAGAGGCCTAGCTGAGGACTCAGCCGGGGCATTAAGGGCCCCGTTATGGCACCAGGGGCATCGCAGGTTGCAGCCCGGAAGAAAGATCACCGCCCCCACCTTGCCCGGGTAATCCAGAAGACTGGTTTTCCGGAGGACTATGCCGCCCGGCAGACCGGGTTCTGGGGTTTCTTTAGACGGCCACGGGCTCAAGTTTGACCAGGGCGGCAATGGAAGCGGCATTCCAGGCCCGGCTTAGTTCCTTCCCCTCGCTGGAGAGGAGGATGGCCGTGGGGGTTGCCATGACCTTGTACTTGGCGGCCCTGACCATGCCCTCGGCGGTATCGGTGTTAACCAGATCCACCGGGATACCCAGGCCCTCGGCGGCCGCTTTCGCGGGGGGGCACTGGGGACAGGCGGACCTGGTAAAGAGCAGGAGCCGCACATCAGGGGGGCTAAATGGGGAAGGGGCGGCGGCGGGCATTTCGCCATGGTGCTGATCCACTATGCGGAAAAGCCGCCGCTCGCCGTATTCTTCCCGCTTGCCCAGGTTCCAGTTCCGCACCGACCGGTAGTACCCGACGATACGGCTGTATACCTCTGCCGGCGTTCCCGTTACACTCGTAAGGGCCTCCCTCGCTGCCGTCAGATCCTTTTCAATGTCCTCAAGGTTTCTCATGGGTTTTTCTCCATTATTTAGTTTGTACATCATAGCTGCGGTAACTCCTCTTGCTGTTCCCCCGCCAGGACCGCCTCCCGTTCCATTTCCAGCTCTGCGATTTTGGCGTAGAGCTCCTTCTCTTTTTCCTGGTGGCAGTGGGGGCAATGGAAATGTTCACCCTGCAGGTAGCCGTGGATGGGGCAGACCGAAAAGGTGGGAGAGATGGTAAAGTAGGGGATCCTATACTGACTGGCGATGGTGCGGACCAGGTCCCGGCAGCTCCTCCAGTCCTCGATGGATTCACCCAGGAAGGTATGGAAGACCGTACCTCCCGTGTAGGCCGCTTGCAGATCCTCTTGAAGGTCCAGGGCCTCGAAGATGTCTTCGGTTTCCATCACCGGCAGCTGGGTAGAGTTGGTGTAGTAGGGCTCTTCGCTGCCGGAGCAGATTATTCTGGGGTAACGCTTTTTATCATGCTTGGCGAGCCGGTAGGAGGTGGACTCCCCAGGGGTGGCCTCCAGGTTGAAGAGTTCCCCCGTTTCTTCCTGGAAGTCCGCCAGCTTGTTCCTCATAAAGTTAAGAACCTCCAGGGCAAATTGGCGGCCCTGCTCGGTGGCGATGCTGACTTCCCGGCCCAAAAAGTTTTTGAGGCACTCGTTCATGCCAATCAGGCCTATGGTGTTAAAATGGTTGTCCAGGTTGGCCAGGTAGCGCTTGGTGTAGGGGAAAAGGCCGCTTTCCAGGAGCCGGGAGACGATCTTGCGTTTGATCCTCAGGGAGTCCCGGGAGAGGACCATAAGATCCGTCAGGCGCCGGTAGAAATCGGTCTCGTCCAGGGCCAGGTAGCCTATGCGGGGGAGGTTGATGGTAACCACCCCTATGGAGCCGGTGAGCTCATCGGAGCCAAAGAGGCCCCCTCCGCGCTTGCGGAGTTCCCGTTTATCCAATTGAAGGCGGCAGCACATGGACCGGACATCCGAGGGGTCCAGGTCGGAGTTGATAAAGTTTTGGAAGTAGGGGGTGCCGTAGCGGGAGCACATCTCAAAGAGGAGCCCGGCGTTGTCACTGTCCCAATCAAAGTCGGTGGTGATGTTATAGGTGGGGATGGGATACTGGAAGCCCCGGCCCTCGGCATCCCCCTCGAGCATGAGCTCTATGAAGATCCGGTTGATCCGGTTCATCTCCTCCTGGCAGTCCCCGTATGTAAAGTCCATCTCGACCCCTCCTATCTGGGCGGGGCTG
The DNA here is from genome assembly GCA_009777335.1 of Treponema sp. Lineage (GTDB taxonomy): Bacteria > Spirochaetota > Spirochaetia > Treponematales > Breznakiellaceae > WRKT01. Next base: position 9,060 of record WRMC01000025.1, read on the forward strand.
TCTTTGAGATCGGCTGGACAGGTCCAGTCCAGGGTGATGTTCGTAAAAGGAGCCTGGCAGCCCCAGCGGCTGGGGGTGTTTACTCCAAAGATAAAACTCTGGAGGCACTGCTTGATTTCTTTGTCGCTCAGCTTGTCGGCCTTTACAAAGGGGGCCGTGTAGGTATCGAAGGAGCTAAAGGCCTGGGCCCCGGCCCATTCGTTCTGGAGGCAGCCCAGGAAGTTGACCGCCTGCTGCATCAGGGTAGAAAGGTGCTTGGGGGGCTTGGAGGCTATCTTGTCCGAGACCCCCCCCAGGCCCTCGGCGATGAGCTGCCGCAGGGACCAGCCGGCACAGTAGCCCGAGAACATGGAAAGATCGTGGATGTGGAAATCCGCATTGCGGTGGGCCGCGGCGATCTCTTCGGGGTAGATGTTCTTGAGCCAGTAGTTGGCGGTGATGCTCCCCGAGTTGTGGAGGATGAGCCCCCCCAGGGAGTAGTTCACATTGGCATTCTCGTTGACCCGCCAGTCCGACTGCTTGAGGTAGCCGTCCATGGTGTCGTCTATGTCGAGCATGAGCTTCTTCACATCCCGCATGGCCTCGTGCTTGGCCCGGTAGAGGATGTAGGCCTTGGCCACCGCGGTTTCCCTCTGGTCTATGAGGGCGGTCTCTACGAGGTCCTGGATTTCTTCAATGGCCGGAATGGAGTTCTGGTGCCGTTTGGACATCATCTCCTGGATGAGTTCTTCCACCCGGGTACAGACCTGTTCTATCTGTTCATCCCTGTCCTGGTTTTCGGCGGCGGCACTAAAGGCTTTTTTAATGGCGTTGTAAATCTTGGTTCTATCGTAGGATTCAAGCTCCCCCGATCGTTTGACCACCTGCTTAATCAAATTTCCCTCCCCCTTTCCTCGTAGCTTTCTTCAAAGTTAAAAGAAAGGTTATCAACTTTTTGTATCTCCATGATGAATTCATCCAAATCTTCAAAGGAACGAAACACCGCCGCAAAGCGTATGTAGGCCACCTTGTCCAGGGCGGCCAGTTTTTCCAGGACCAGGGCTCCTATAATGGAGGAGGGGAGTTCGTAGTTCCCCTTGGCCAGGATGGCCGCCTGATCTTCTATCTCATTTACCAGCAGCTCTATGCTCATCTGTGAGACCGGCCGCTTTTCGAGGGCCCGGGTCACCCCCCGCTCGATCTTGGCCCGGTCAAAGGGCTGGCGGCGGCCGTCCCTTTTGATTATCATGAACTGCTTGTCCTCGGTCCGCTCATAGCTGGTAAAACGGTAGCCGCAGCCTACGCACTCCCGTCTCCGTCTGATGGCATCGCCGTTGGCCAGGGTTCTGGAATCGATTACCTTGTCGTCAAAGCTGCCGCAGTGGGGGCAACGCATCTAGTGGTACCTCGGTACTATCATCAATATATTGCGCCATATATATAGCGGTGGTTATCTATTAAAATTAGTATACCACACTATATATTGTGTTACAAGTAGTATCGGCACAAATTTATCAAAATAGCTGCTAAATTTGCCCCCCGGGGCCCATTTTTCTTTCTTTCCTGCATTTTGGAGATGAACCGTATCGGTGCCTATGGTTGTTATATGGGACCTTATCTGGTATAGTGGGGCCATGAAAATCGGGATAGACACCTTTGCCTGTTACGGCGGTAACTCGGCATTGGGGGCCTATGTGATGAACCTACTAAAGCGCATTCCCCCCTCGGGGGCCAATTATGAGCTCTTTGGCTGGGAATACGACCGTTTTGCCTACTCCGAGGCCGCTCCGGACCTAAATTATATCTCCCGCTGCTCCTTAAGCGGCCGCTATGCCAACTCCCTCTGGCATGTGGTTCGGTACCCCCAGCTGGCGGCCAGCCGGAACTGGGACCTCTGCTTCTTCCCCGCGGCCCATAGGCGGCTCCCCTATAGATCCCCCTGCACCACCGTGGGGACCGTCCATGACATGGCCCCCTGGTGGGAGCAGAAGAGCCGGGAGAACCTGAACGGCTGGATCCGGATGCTCCTTCCCAGTGCCTTAAGGCGGCTGGACCGGATTATCGCTGTCTCCCAGTGGGTTAAGCAGGAACTGGTGGACATCGCGGGGATTAAAGAATCTAAAGTAGATGTGGTCCCCAACGGGATAGATACGAGCGCCTTTTACCCCCGGCCCCGGGGTGAAGAGAGTGTGGTCCTCATCCAGCCCTTTAGTTTTCGGCGGCCCTATGTGCTCTATGCCTCCCGGATTGAGCACCCCATAAAGAACCATGTCCGGCTCATCGAAGCTTTCGGGATCTTTAAGGAGCGGACCCGGTACCCCCACCGCCTGGTGCTGGCCGGGGCCGACAGCCGGGGGGCCGAAAGGGTCAAGGAGGCCGCCGCGGCATCGAGGCACCGGAAGGACATCTTCTTTACGGGCCATTTTCCCATGTCCAGCCTGCCGGAGCTTTATTCCGGGGCCGATATGGTGGTCATTCCTTCCATGTATGAGGGCTTTGGCATGGGGGTGGTGGAGGCCATGGCCAGCGGGGTTCCCGTAACCTGCGCCCGGGCGGCGTCCCTTCCCGAGACGGCGGAGCATGCGGCCCTCTACTTTGATCCCTTGAGCGCCGAGGATATGGCGGATCGGATGGTGACCCTGGCGGCAAACCGGGAACTCCACCGGGAATGCCGCCGCCTGGGATTAGAGCGGGTCCAGCAATTTTCCTGGGAGACCTGTGCCCGGCGGACCCTGGAGATTATCGAATCGACGGTATAGCGAAGCTAACTGTGTTTAGCCCTGGGCGTATTCCCTGGCCCTTTCGAGGCAGGCCTTGCAAAGGATCTTCTTAAAGGAACGGAGCTTTTTTCCGCAGCGGGGGCAGCGGCCCTCGTCCTTACGGTCGGCGTAGCGTTCCCGCCTTTTTTCATTTACCTCATCCCGGTGTCTTTCCAAAAACCTCTGCTGCCTGATTCGGTTGGCTTCTTTTTCTGCTTTCGTTGACATGGCGGGACCCCCTTTTTTTATTATGGCCAGGGCGTGAACTGGGTTCTGCCCTTGCCCTGAAGTATAACAGATGGGGTCTATCTAGTCAAATTAGGTTAAAAAATTCCGATAATGTAAGGGATGAAACCCCTCATTCTGGCATTGGTATTGATCTTCCCCATGGGCAGCCTCTGGGCCCAGGAATACGATTTTGAATACCTCATCCCCGAACCTACGCGGCCCTCCCTGGCTCCTGAGTTTCCCGATCCCCCGCCCCGGGAGTTTCGTGGTCTCTTTTTGGGGATGCCCCTGGAGGACCTCAAGTCGGCCCTGGTCATGGACAGCCTCTTTAGCTTCCGGGGGGATAGGGATGTCTCCTTCCTCCCCATCCGGGAAGAAACCCTGATAGAAACCACCGGGCCCTCCTTTATCCGCCGGGCCCATTTTCAGCTAAGCGATGAGGCGGTCTATATCATGTCCTTTACCCTGGACACCCGGCTCATGGATCATTACTCGGTCTTTACCACCTTTGTGGGCCGCTACGGGGAGCCCCAGATCCTGAACCCCCGGGAGTCGGTGTGGATGGACGGCACAACCCGGGTCTCCATAGAACGGCCCCTGACGGTGAAGTACATCGATATGGATGTGTTTAATCAGCTTGTGGATGAATCCAGGAGCCTCCAGGCCCAGGAACTCTTCCGCTGGGAGGAATTCCTCGGTGACTTCTAGGGTTTCCTTCCTTATATTTACCCTTTTCTTATGTACCCAGGCCCTCTCATCCTGTGATGCCCTAGAGAGCTTTGACCGGCAGATCATCGTTATTGAGAGCCAGGGCAGATCGATTGCCATCGATGCCGAGATGGCCCGGACCCAGGCCCAGCAGCAGCAGGGACTCATGCACCGCCGGCAATTACCGGACGGGCAGGGCATGCTCTTTATCTACGAAACCGATCAGATGATGTCCTTTTGGATGATGAATACCCTGATCCCCCTGTCCATTGCCTTTATCGCCCAGGACGGGAGGATCCTCGAAATATATGACATGGAACCGGAGAGCCTGGAGCTGGTCCGGTCCAGCCGCTCGGCCCGCTATGCCCTGGAGGTTCCCCAGGGCTGGTTCGAAAGGGCGGGCATTACTATAGGAGACTATCTTCTTACCGAGGGCCTTTAGGGGCTCTTCTTGTGTAAGAAATGACCATGCATTATCATAGATCAAGGCCAAGGGGGGCATTTTGTTTAGAGGATTAAGCCAGCGGCTTCAGCGAATTTTATCGGTGGACGCCCAGGAAGAAGCCCGGCATTTTAACTCGGATCAGCTCTTGCCGGAGCACATAGTCATCGCCATTTTGAAGGATCCGGGCTCCACGGCCTGTAAGGTCCTCCTTTCCTTAAGGCTGGACCTGGATGAAATCCGGAAAAACATCGAAAACAGCCTTCCCCTCATGTCGGCCCTCATGGTAAAGGGGGATGTCCCCGCCTCAGAACGGACAAAAAAGATGTTCGAGGTGGCCTCAGAGGAGGCCAAGGCCCTGGGGAACGGCTATTTGGGGACCGAACACATCTTTTTTGCCGCCCTGGAAGAAAACAATTCGGCGGTTCAGGTCTATTTATACCAACGGAAGATAAAAAACGAGATCTTCCGGAGGATCCTCATGCAAACCTCCGCCAACCGGAAGGACCAAAAGGAATCCTTCCTGGCCAATAGGGGGGGCTATAACGGGTCCATGTCCTGGTACGATGGGGGCAGCAAGCGAAACTTTGGGGGCGAATCCCGGCCCTCCTCGCGGATCAGGCCCGCCTCCTACCCGGTGCTGACCCCCGCCCTGGACGAATACTCCCGGGACCTGACCTCCCTGGCCAGGGCGGGGAAGCTGGATCCTGTCCTGGGCAGAAAAAAAGAGATAGACCGGACCTTGAGGATCCTGGCCAGGCGGAGCAAGAATAACCCCGTGCTGGTGGGAGAACCGGGGGTGGGAAAAACCGCCATCGTGGAAGCTCTGGCCCACCTCTTTGCCAGCGATGCGGTCCCGGCGGCCCTGGCGGGAAAACGGCTCCTCTCTTTGGACATGGGCTCCATAGTGGCGGGGACCAAGTACCGGGGCGAATTCGAAGAACGCCTAAAAAAGATCATGCGGGAAATCAGCCAGTCCCGGAACGTGATCCTCTTTATCGATGAGATCCATACCATGATAGGGGCCGGCGGAGCCGAGGGCACCGTAGATGCCTCCAACATGTTTAAACCCGGCCTAAGCCGGGGGGAACTCCAGTGCATAGGGGCCACGACCCTGGCGGAATACCGCCGTCACTTTGAAAAGGACGGGGCTCTGGAACGGCGCTTTCAATCGGTCCTGGTAGAGGAGCCGAGCCTGGAAGAAACCCAGGAGATCCTCTTTGGGGTCCAGAAGAAGTATGAGGACCATCATTCGGTGGTCTACAGCCCCGAGGCGGTTCGGGCCGCCGCAGCCCTGGCCCAGCGCTATATCACCGGCCGCTGCATGCCCGACAAGGCCATCGATGTCCTCGACGAGGCCGGGGCCCTCTGTAAACTCCAGCCTCCCCTGGAACCCCCGGAGCTTACGGGAATAGAAGAAGAGGTCCTCCTCTTAAGCCAAGAGAAGGATGAGCTCATCATGTTGCAGGACTACGAGAGGGCCGCCGACGTGAGGGACCGGGTACGGGAGCTCCGTCACCGCCTGGAGGATATGCGCGAAGCCTGGGAGCAATCTTCCGGGGAGCAGAAGATCCGGGTAGAGGAGGCGGATGTGCGGCGGGTGGTGGCGGAAATCACCGGCATACCCCTTACCTACCTGGAGGAGCATGAAAGCAAAAAGCTCCTCATGCTCGACAAGGAGCTCCACCGGGGGCTCATAGGGCAGGATCAGGCGGTGCAGCGGATCTCCTCGGCCATCAGGAGGGCCCGGGTGGGAGTATCGTCCCCCCGGCGGCCCATGGGCTCCTTTATCTTCCTGGGACCCACGGGGGTGGGAAAGACCCTCCTGGCCAAACGGCTCTCCGAGTACCTCTTTGAGAGCCCCGATTCCCTGGTGCGGATAGACATGTCGGACTACATGGAAAAGCACAATGTGTCCCGCCTGGTGGGGGCACCCCCGGGCTATATAGGCTACGAGGAGGGGGGGATCCTCACCGAACGGATCCGGCGCAACCCCTACCGGGTGATCCTCTTTGACGAAATCGAAAAGGCCCATAGGGATGTGTTCAACCTTCTGCTTCAGGTATTGGAGGAGGGGGAGTTAAAGGACAACCTGGGCCACACGGTGAGTTTTAGGAATACCATCATCATCATGACCAGTAATGCGGGGGTTAGGGAAATTTCCCGGGATGCCCGGCTGGGCTTTGGTCAGGGTACAGGCCTCATGGATTTTAAGGAAGTTGAATCCCTGGCCCTGACGGAATTAAAAAAACTCTTCAACCCCGAATTTTTAAACCGGGTGGATGATGTGGTGGTCTTTCATCCCCTTAGCCTAAAGGAAGTCCAGGCGATTTTGGATCTCCAGCTTAGCGAACTTTCCGAGCGCCTGGCAGAACAGGGTTTTGAGATCCGTCTTACCCAGGGGGCCCGGAAGCACCTTATCGACAAGGGCTGGGATCCCAAGTTTGGCGGCCGGCCCCTGCGGCGGGCCCTCCAGAAGGAACTGGAAGACCCCATCGCCATGAAGATCCTGAGCCAGGACTACCCCCAGGGGACGGTCTTTACCGCTGCCCTTAAAGGGGCTAAGATCAGCTTAAGGGCCCAGGTCCTAATTAAAGATGGAGGCGTACATGTCCAACAGCAATGACACACCGAATCCGGTGGACGAGAAAACCGAAGTTAACAGGGCCCAGATAGAACACCGGGCAGCCTGGATGGCCCTCTTTTACGATGAGATGAAGAAGGCCGGAGCCGACGCCGAGGGCATCATGCGGCGGGCCATTCGACGATGCGGGAACTACCACGGGGAGCAGTTTAAAGCCCGCTGCGCGGACCCCAATAACCTGGAAGATTTTAGGAAGGTTTTTATCCACGACCTGGGGATGCGGACCTTTGACATGAGGCCCATAGAGTCGGACAAGAACAACCTAAAGGTAGACTTTCATTACTGCGCCCTCTTGGCTTCCTGGAAGAAACTGGGCTTTGACGATAAGACCTGCGAACTCCTCTGTGACATGGCCATGGACGGAGACCGGGGTATAGCCGAGGGCATGGGGATCAAATTTGAACTGGGGAACACCATAGCCCAGGGCTGCTCTGAATGTCAGCTCCACTTTAAGAGTTCCTAACTTTTCCGGCTCCTGGAGTGGTAGTCCTGTAAAGAACAGATACCGGCTCCTCCGCTTTTAATCTTCTCTTCTATTCCCTTAAGGCTGGCCAGGGCCGCGGTGATGGTGGTCATATAGGGTATGTTGTACCGGATGGCCGACTTTCTTATATAGGACCCGTCGTCGGAACTCCGCCTGTTGCCGCTGGGGGTATTGATGATCAGATCAAGCTGCCGGTTGATAATGGCGTCTTCTATGTTGGGCCGCCCCTCGTGGAGCTTGTTCATCTGTTCCGTCTCAATTCCATGGTCCCGCAGATAGGCGCAGGTGCCGCCGGTGGCAAAGATCCTAAAGCCCAGTTTTTGTAAGCCCCTGGCAAGCTCTATGGCCTCCTCCTGATCCTTCCGGGCCATGGAGATGAGGACTGAACCCGACAGGGGCAGGATGGTCTTGGAACCCTCCAGGGCCTTGTAGAAGGCCAGGCCAAAGCTATCGGCCAGACCCAAGACCTCTCCGGTGGAACGCATCTCGGGGCCTAAAATCGGGTCCACCTCGGGGAACATGTTGAAGGGCAGGACCACTTCCTTTACCCCGTAGTAGGGAATTTCCAGGGCCCTCATCTCTTGTATGTTGATGTCCTCCCCCGTATAGGGGGCCATGATGATCCGGGTGGCCAGGTTGGCCATGTTGAGATCGCAGACCTTGGAAACGATGGGGACGGTCCGGGAGGCCCGGGGGTTGGCTTCCAGCACATAGACCTTGCCGTTGTGGATGGCGTACTGGATGTTTATAAGGCCCACCACCCCCAGCTGGCAGGCGATGTTCCGGGTGTATTCCCCTATGGTCTTGATCTGATCTTCGGTGAGGTTGATCGTAGGGATGACGCAGGCCGAGTCCCCCGAATGGATCCCCGCATATTCGATATGTTCCATGATGGCGGGCATGAAGGCGTTCTTCCCGTCCGAGAGGGCATCGGCCTCACATTCCAGGGCATTATTCAGGAACCGGTCTATCAGGATGGGGGCCTCGTCGCTGATAAACTGGGCGTTTACCTGGATGTAGTTCCGCATCTGCTCGTTATCAAAGATGACCTCCATGGCCCGGCCCCCCAGGACATAAGAGGGCCTGACCATCACGGGGTAGCCTATCTTACCCGCCGCCACCGCCGCTTCTTCGTAGTTCCGGGCCATGCTGGATTCGGGCATGGGGATGGAGAGCTGTTCCATCATCTGGCGGAAGAGGTCCCGGTCTTCGGCCAGGGCTATCACCTCCGGGCTGGTTCCCAGGATGGGGACCCCCGCTTTTTTTAACTCCATGGCTATGTTGAGGGGGGTCTGGCCGCCGAACTGGACTATGACCCCCAGGGGGTCCTCATGCTGGCAGATGGAAAGGACATCCTCCACCGTCAGGGGTTCAAAGTAGAGCTTCGTGGAGGTGTCGTAGTCGGTGGACACCGTTTCGGGGTTACAATTGATCATGATGGTCTGAAAGCCCAGCTCCCTGAGGGCAAAGGCGGTATGGACGCAGCAGTAATCGAACTCTATGCCCTGGCCTATGCGGTTGGGCCCGCCCCCCAGGATGATCACCTTCTTATCCTTGGGTCCCTGGGCGGGGGCCTTGATGCCCCGCTTTTCCCGGGAGGCCCTAAGCTCGGTCCCTAAGCTCCCCAGGCCGTTATAGCTTGAATAGTAGTACTCCGCATCGGCGCCGCTTACGGGGACCTGATCCCATTCCATGGAAATACCCAGGAGCTTTCGATTTAACCGTATGTATTCCTCGGGGACCTCTAAAAGCTCCGCCAGGTACTTGTCGGCAAAGCCGTCCTTCTTGGCCCGGATTAATAGCTCGTCAGGGAGGACCCTTTTTTTGTAGCTTAGAATTTCCTTTTCCAGATCCACCAGTTCCTTCATTTCTTTTAAGTAGTGGTGTTTAATTTTGCTGAGTTCAAAAATTTCATCGATTTCCAGGCCCCTCCTAAGGGCCTCGTAGATCACAAAGAACCGTTCGCTGTTGGGGACGGCGATCCGTTCCCGCAGTGCTTCGGTGCTTAGTTTTTGAATAGCCCCCGCCAGACCCAGGCCGCTCCTGCCTATCTCCAGGGAGCGGATGGCCTTTTGGAAGGTCTCCTTAAAGGTACGGCCTATGCTCATGACCTCCCCCACGGCCCGCATCTGGGTTCCCAGCTTGTCCTCTATGCCGGGGAATTTTTCAAAGGCCCAGCGGGCGTACTTAACGACGATGTAATCTCCGTGGGGGGTATACTTGTCCATGGTCCCCTCTTTCCAGTAGGGGATCTCATCCAGGCTGAGCCCCGCAGCCAGGAGGGCCGAGACATAGGCGATGGGAAAGCCCGTGGCCTTGGAGGCCAGGGCCGAGGAGCGGGAGGTCCGGGGGTTTATCTCTATGACCACGATCCGGCCCGACTTGGGGTCATGGGCCAGCTGTACGTTGGTTCCCCCTATGACCCCGATTTCGGAGACAATCGAAAAGGCTGTTTCTTTAAGTCTGGCCTGGACATCTTCGGCGATGGTGAGCATGGGAACCACACAGAAGGAATCCCCGGTGTGGACCCCCACGGGATCTATGTTTTCGATCATGCAGATGGCGATCATCTGGTTCTTGGCATCCCGGATTACTTCAACTTCCAATTCCTCCCAGCCCAGGATGCTCTCTTCGATGAGGACCTGGCCTATGAGGGAGGCCTGGATGCCCCTGGTGGCGATGGCCGCGAGCTCCTCCTGGTTGTAGGCTATGCCCCCCCCGGTGCCGCCCATGGTATAGGCCGGCCGCACCACCACCGGGTAGCCCAGCCCGGCGGCCCCTTCTACCGCCTCTTCGACCGACCGGGCCTCGAAGCTCCCGGCCATTTCTACCCCTATCTTGTCCATGGTTTCTTTAAAGATGATCCGGTCTTCGCCCCGCTTAATGGCATCCAGCTTTACCCCGATGACCTCTACCCCGTGCTTTTCGAGCACCCCCGCCTCCTGCAGCTGGAAGCTCATGTTGAGCCCCGTCTGGCCCCCCAGGTTGGGAAGCAGGGCATCGGGTTTTTCCTTTTCGATAATCTCGCTCAGCCTGTCCAGATTGATGGGTTCTATATAGGTCACATCGGCGGTAACCGGGTCGGTCATGATGGTGGCGGGGTTAGAGTTTACCAGGATGGTCTTATAACCCAGGCTCCTGAGGGCCTTACAGGCCTGGGTCCCCGAATAGTCAAACTCACAGGCCTGGCCAATAACAATAGGCCCTGATCCGATGATCATGATACTGTGGATGTCATTTCGCTTTGGCATGGTTGGTGCTCCTTGGGCAGGTTGGGGATAATTGTAGTTAGATTATGGGAAAATAATAAGCCCCTAGGGTGATATATAGGTAAGATAATATGCCAATTATTATCCTAAGATTAAGACCAAACAAGCACACTGAGCTCATGCTTGGCAAATTTCCTAATATGGCAAAATAACTATTAAGACCTACCACTCAGTTCACCGCTGGTGTTACCCAGCAAGTTTTATCCTACCCACAAGAGGGGTGGGGGCCGCTCAGGTCTAGGAATTGAGATGAACCCGCCTACGGAGCCCCCGGCACCCAGTTTCTCGTATTCTATCATTGCGTTCAGCTTCTCTCGCACATACTGGGTACCG
>WRMC01000026.1 GCA_009777335.1 Treponema sp.
CCCGGTCCCCCAGGGCCGCGATGGGGGCCCGGCTCATCTGGGCATCCTCCACCAGCTTGATGATCTGGGCCAGGGCCGTCCCGGATCCCACCTTTTCGGCCCGGAACTGGAGGGCCCCGGTGGTGTTGATCGTAGCTCCATAGACCGGGTCCCCGGCCTTCTTGTCCACCGGCATGCTTTCGCCGGTGAGCATAGATTCGTCCACCGCACTGTGGCCCTGGATCACCCTGCCGTCCACGGGGATCTTGCCCCCGGGCCGGACGGCTACGATGTCACCGGCCTTCACCTCCTGGATGGGGATCTCGGTTTCCACCCCCTCCCGGATCACCAGGGCCGTTTTGGGGGCCAGGCCCATGAGCTTCTTTATGGCCTCGTTGGTCTTTCCCTTGGAAAGGGCCTCCAGGGCCTTACCCAGGAGGACCAGGGCGAAGATGACCCCGGCGGTTTCAAAGTAGAGAAGATCCACCGCCTCCGCATGGCCCTGGAAGATCCGCCAGGTATTGTAGAGGCTATAGCTTAGGGCCGAAGAGCTCCCTATGACGATGAGGGAGTCCATGTTAGGGCTCCGGCCAAGAAGGGCCCTAAAGCCTATGATATAAAAACTGCGGCCCACCGCGATGATGGGGATGACCAGGAGGATCTGGGCCAGGGCAAAGGTCAGGGGGGATTCTTCCATCAGGTGGTGGATGGCCATCCAGAAGGGGAGAGAGGGGAGGGGCAGCATGGGGGCCATGGTGATATAGAAGAGGGGGAAGGCAAAGCTTAAGGCCACCACCGCCCGCCTTTTGGCGCTTCCCAGTTCCTTTTGCTTACGTTCCCAGGCCTGGTCCTGGGCTTCCTGGCCCTCATCTTCCAGGACCGTATAGCCCGCCTTGATCACCGCCCCTTTGATATCTTCGATGGTCCCGGGATCTTGAAACTCCACGATGAGCCGTTCTGCTGCCAGGTTCACCCGGGCGCTCAGGATGCCCGGGAGCTTTAAGACCGCCCGCTCCACCCGGGCCGAACAGGCTGCACAGGTCATCCCCCCTATGCTCAATGTATCCCTTGCCATGGTTACTCCTTACAAGCCCCAGTATAATTGATTTTTACCCTGCAAGTCCGTACCTTGTAGCCATGGATATCGAACAAGCCAGTCCCTATGCTGCCTGCCGCCTCTGTCCCCGGCTCTGCGGGGTAAACCGCCAGGACCCTGCCGGCCCCCTGGGCTTTTGCCGGGAACCCGCTCAACCGGCCCTGGCCTTTGCGGGAATACACCGGGGCGAAGAGCCCCCCATTGCGGGCTTTGGGGGCTCGGGGACCATCTTTATCCGGGGATGCAGCCTGGGCTGCCTCTACTGCCAGAACCACCAGGTTTCCCGGGGGGGCTTGGGCCGGCCCGTCGAGGGCCGGGAGTTTAGCCGGATCTGCCTGGCCCTCCAGGAAAAGAACGCCGAGAACATCAACCTGGTGACCGGGAGCCACGCCGCCCCGGCCCTGGGGGCCTATATTGCCCAGGCCCGAAGGGAGGGGCTCCGCATTCCGGTGGTCTGGAACTCATCGGCCTATGAGGACCCCGAAGGCCTGGCCCCCATAAAGGATGAGCTGGACATCTACCTGCCGGATCTCAAGACCCTGGATAGGGAACTGGCGGCCCGCTACTTTGGGGCCCCCGATTACCCCGACCAGGCGGTCCGGGCCATCCTCTGGATGATGGATGAACGGCCCCTGCGCTACGACCTGGGGCACCTGGTATCGGGGGTCATCATCCGCCACCTCCTTATCCCCGGCCACCTGGCCCAGACGAGGGAGGTCCTCCTCTGGTATGCCGAGCACTGCCGGGACCGGGCCCTCCTGTCCCTCATGACCCAGTATACCCCCGTCTATGCTCCCTCTTCTGGTTCTGATGCGGCGGAGATCCCCGATCGCTATGTGGACGAAGGCGAATACGGGGCCCTGATGCTCATGCTGGAAGAACTGGGCATAGAAGAGGGCTACTGCCAGGAGCTGGTGACTGGCTCCGACTGGCTCCCGGACTTTAAGCTCCCTAACCCCTTTTCATCGGAGCTCTCGGTTCCGGTCTGGCATTGGCGGGAGGGCTTTATTTCCTAGATTCGCAGGATCCGCCAGGTGTTGAGGACCGCCAGCAAGGAGACCCCCACATCGGCAAAGATGGCTTCCCAGATGGAGGCTACTCCCATGGAGCCTAAAACGAGGAAGACCCCCTGGACCCCCAGGGCGAAGATGATGTTCTGCCAGACGATTTTTTTGGTGAACCGGGCCACCTTGACGGCCTCTACCAGCTTGGAGGGTTCGTCGGTCATGAGGACCACATCGGCGGCTTCGATGGCCGCGTCGGAGCCCAGGGCCCCCATGGCGATCCCCACATCCGAGAGAGCCAGAACCGGAGCGTCGTTGATCCCGTCCCCCACAAAGGCCAGGGCCCGGGATCGGTGCTTTTGCCCCCGGTAGATCTCCACCAGGTCCACCTTGTCCTGGGGTAAAAGGCCCCCCTTCACCTCCGCAATGCCCAGCTCCCGGGCCAGGTCTTCTGCCACCTCGGGCCTATCCCCGCTGAGCATCACCGTACGGCGGAGCCCCAGGGCCTTAAGGTCCCTGATGGTCCGGGCGCTGTCGGCCTTCACCTGGTCAGAGATGCTGATGGAGCCCATGTACCTGCCGTTGACGGCCACATGAACCTGGGTGCCTCCTCCGGTTTCCGGAGGGATCCCTATGCCCTCCCTCTCCATCAGCTTGGCGTTCCCCGCCAGGATGCATCTTCCCTGGGCCTGGACCTGGACCCCCAGGCCGGCCATCTCGATATAGCCCCCCAGGCCCTCCAGGGAGATGTCTTCTCCGTAGGCCTCCCGGATGGAGGCGGCGATGGGGTGCCTGGAGTAGACCTCCGCCAGGGCCGCGGCCTCAAGGAGTTCCTCCTGATTGAGGCCGCTCTGGGGGTCCGGCTCTATGGCACTCACCTTAAAGACCCCCATGGTAAGGGTGCCGGTCTTGTCGAAGACCACCGTGTCCAGGCCCGCCAGGGCTTCCAGGTAATTACTCCCCTTGATGAGGACCCCTTTTTTCGATGCGGCCCCTATGCCCCCAAAGAAGCCCAGGGGGATGGACATGACCAGGGCGCAGGGACAGGAGATGATCAGAAGGACCAGGGAGCGGTAGATCCAGTCGGACCAGGAAGCTCCCGTAAAGAGGGGAGGGGCCACCGCAATCAAGAGGGCCAGGGCCATCACTGTGGGGGTATAGTAGCGGGCATACTTGGTGATAAAGGTCTCTACCTTGGCCTTTCGGGAGGCCGCATTCTCGACCAGCTCGATGATCTTTGAGGCCGTGGACTCCCCAAAGGTCTTGCTCACCTGGATGTGCAGGACCCCGTCCAGGTTCACCGATCCTGATAGGACCGTGTCATCGACCCGGGCCCTCCGGGGCACCGACTCGCCCGTCAGGGCCGCCAGGTTGAGCATGGCCTCCCCCTGGATGACCAGGCCGTCCAGGGGGATCTTCTCCCCGGGCTGGACGAGGATGGTGTCTCCCACCTGGACCTGGTGGGGGTCCACCTTATGGATCTGGCCCTCCCTATCAAGGTTGGCGTAATCGGGCCTGATGTCCAAGAGGGCCGAGATGTTTCGCCTGGACTTGTCCACCGCCCGGTCCTGGAGGTATTCCCCCAGGTTGTAAAAGACCATGACCGCCGCGGCCCCCGAGTATTCCCCTATGGCGATGGCCCCCAGGGTGGCTATGCCCATGAGGAAGTTCTCGTCGAAGATCTCCCCCTTGAGGATGTTCCGGCCCATGCGGATGAGGACCCGGGTACCCACCAAAAGATAGCTGATCCCAAAGAGGACCAGGGCCGCCAGGGAGCTGCCCGTAAAATGAAAGGCATGTTCCAGGACCATCCCGGCCAGGAAGGTTCCGGTACCGCTGATAACAAGAAATATGGGGTTCATAGGGTTCCTCCTTCCTTCTCTTGTCTATTCGTGTATGTGCTCGAAGCCCTTCTCGAAGATGTCCTTCACATGGTCGTCGGCCAGGGAGTAGTAGACCTCCTTGCCCCGCTTCTCGTAGCTGACCAGGTTGCTGAGCCTCAGGGCCCGCAGCTGGTGGCTTATGGCCGACTTGGTCATCCCCAAGAGGACGGCGATATCGCAGACGCACATCACTTCTTTAGAGAGGGCCCAGAGGATCCGGATCCTTGTGCTGTCGGAAAACATCTTGTAGAGATCCGCCAGGTCATAGAAATCCTCGTCCACGGGCATGGTTTTTCCCACCCGGTCTACCACCTCTTGATGGATGACCTCGCAGTCGCACATCAGGGCCTTCTGTCTTGCTGCCATGGATCTTCTCCTTAAGGTACGGGCTATTGAACAAGATGATTGAACAACTATTCAACTATTAGAATATAAGGAAATTAGGGAGTTGTGTCAACATTTTTTGGAAATATTTTTTTTGAGTAGAAGGGGGCCTAAAGAATAGTTCCGCCCCCCAGGATCATATCATCCTGATAGAGGACCGCCGCCTGGCCGGGGCTTATGGCCCGCTGGGGTTCCTCAAAGTCCAGCCTCACCCGGCCCCCGGGAATCTCGGTAGCCAGGGCCCAGACCTCGGCCTGGTTGTAGCGGATCTTGGCCTTCACCCGGATGGGCTCCCCGGGGGAATCAAAGGGAATCCAGTTAAAGTCCCCGGCCTCCAGGGTAGAACCGTAGAGGTCCTGATCTTCGCAGAGGGTGACGGTGTTATCGGCCCGGTTTTTCGATTTGACATACATGGGCTTATTTAAAGAAATGTGTAAACCCCGGCGCTGGCCTATGGTGTACCAGATGATCCCCCTGTGCCTCCCCAGTAGTTTCCCCGAGGGGTCGATGAAGTCCCCCTCCGGGGACCTCTGGCCCCTTCGGGCCTGGATAAAGTCTCCGTAGCGGCCCTGGGGGATAAAACAGATGTCCTGACTCTCTTCCTTTTGGGCGTTGGCCAAACCCCGCAGGGCCGCCTTCTCCCGGACCTCATTTTTTTTGAGGCCCCCCAGGGGAAAGAGGCAGTGACGGAGCTGTTCCTGGCTTAGGGTGTAAAGGACATAGCTCTGGTCCTTTAGGGGGTCCGCAGCTTTTTTTAGGAGGAACCTTCCGGTTTGGGGGTCCTCTTCGATCCGGGCATAGTGGCCGGTGGCCACCCGGTCCAACCCCAGATCCCGGGCCTTCTTTAACAGGGTTTCAAATTTGATGCACCGGTTGCAGGTGACACAGGGATTGGGGGTGGCCCCCCCTTCGTAGATCTCCATGAAGGGTCCTATGACCCGGCGGGAAAACTCTTCCCGGCAATCGTAGACATGATGGGGGATGCCCAGAGCTGACGCGGCCTCCCGGGCATCTTTAATGCCTGGGGGCTCCAGATCTCCCTGTTGAAAGAGCTTCAGGGTGAGGCCCTGACAGCTATAGCCCTGGGCCATTAATAATGAGGCCGCCATGGTGCTGTCTACGCCGCCGCTCATGGCTACCAGGACGCCCCCCATGGTTAGTCCTGGACCAGGGCCTTCTCTTTGGCCCCCTCTTCCAGGGTCTCATTCATGCTCCCCAGGCGGTAGCCCAGGAGGTCCTGGGACACGTAACTAAAGCCCAGGGTCTTAAACTTTCGGTATATTTTTTCCCTAAGGGCTGGATCTTCCAGGAGTTTAAAGCCCTCAGCGTCGGTTTCGATCCGGGCCAGGTTTCCGTGGTAGCGGACCCGGATCTGAACAAAGCCCTCATCCAGAAGGAACTGCTCAGCCTGGTCTATCATCCCCAGGCGCTCTACCGTGAGCTTTTCACCGTAGGGGAAGCGGGAGGTCAGGCAGGCATAGCTGGGCTTGCTCCAGGTCTTGAGCCCCAGATCTTTGGAGAGGGAGCGGATCTCTTCCTTGGTTAACTGGGCCTCCCTTAGGGGGCTCAAGACCCCCATTTCTTCCAGGGCCCGGTGGCCGGGGCGAAAATCGGCCATGTCATCCATGTTGGAGCCCTCGGCGAGGTGACTGATCCCTTCGGCCCGGCAGGTTTCGAAAATGGCAGAAAAAATCCCCTTCTTGCAAAGGTAACAGCGGTGGGGGGGATTATCTGCAAAGCCGGGGATATCCAGCTCGTTGGTCTCGCAGATCCGGTGGCGGATCCCCTGGGCCCGGCAGAAGGCAGCGGCCTCTTCCAGTTCCCGGCCGGGGAAGGAGCAGGACTTGACGGTCACCGCCAGGACCTGGTCCCCCAGGACCTGATGGGCGGTCTGCAGGAGAAAGGTGGAATCCACCCCCCCCGAAAAGGCGACTCCTAAGCTTCCCAGATCCTTAAGGTAGTTCTGTAACACTTCGTATTTTTTTGATACCATGATTTCTCCAGGCGATAAAATTTGAATGGGTTGACGTACATGTCCAATCTTGTATTCCCAGCAAACCCATAGTATAATAGGGTAATGAAAATTTCAACCAAGGGGCGCTATTCCCTCCGCATGCTCCTCGATTTAGCTGAACATAAAAACGAAGGCTTTGTTTCCCTGAAAGAGATATCGGACCGCCAGGGGATCTCGAAAAAGTACCTGGAGCAGCTGGTGCTCCTCTTAAACCGCCCGGAGATCCTCAAAACCAACAGGGGAAACAAGGGGGGCTATATGCTGGCCCGGGACCCCAGCCAGTACACGGTGGGCCAGATCCTCAGAATCACCGAGGGGGGCCTTTCCCCCGTGACCTGCCTGGACCAGGAGCCCCCCCTCTGCCCCCGGATGCAGATCTGCAAAACCCTGCCGGTCTGGCAGGGCCTGGAAAGGACCATCAACGACTACCTGGACGGCATCACTCTACAAGATCTCATCGACAGCTACGGGGCCCGGGAATCGGGAATGTACCATATATGAAGCAGGACCTAAAGAACCGGCTTAAACGGATCCATGGCACCACCAAAGCCCCGGCCCCCAGGAGCCCCGCCAAGAGCCCAGAACTCAACCTGGCCTCCTGGCCCGGCTGGACCATAGAGGGCCACCAGACCCTTAAGCGCCGGATCTTCCTGGACCTCCCCTCTCCAGCGGGCCGGGAAGGACCCCTGGACAGCCCCTGGCCCCAGGCCCTGGCCATCCTGGTGCCGGACCTCTTCGCCCTGGGCCGCATTCCGGAGCCGGAGGAGCTCCTCTTCTTTGACCTGGAGACCACGGGTCTTTCCGGGGGGGCGGGGACCATAGCCTTCCTGGCCGCCTTTGGGCGCTTTGCACAGGGCCGACTGGAACTGACCCAGTATCTTCTGTTGGACTACCCGGGGGAACCGGACTTTGTAGACCTGGTGCTCAAGGAGTTTGGCCCCCCCCTAGACTCGGATCTGGCCATGCCCCTTCTGGTTACCTATAACGGAAAAAGTTTTGATGCCCAGATCCTCAAGACCCGCTGTTTGATGAATGGCCTTAGGTTCCCTGACTTTTTTCATGCGGACCTCCTCCACCCGGCCCGGCGGCTCTGGAAGGCGGTGCTCCACAACTGTTCCCAGGGCACCATAGAGACCTCCCTTTTGGGCCTCGACCGGACCGGGGACCGTAGCGGCGCCGAGGCTCCGGATATCTGGTTCTCCTTCCTAAAGACCGGTGAGAATGGGGACCTATTGGACATCTGCCTCCACAATGAAAAGGACATCCTGGGGCTGGCCTGCCTCTTTTTGGCCATGACCCAGATCGCCGGGGCCCCCCTGGAGGATCCCTATCCCTACGATGCGGCGGGCCCCGCCTTTGCCTATCGCCGGGCCCTCTGTTTGCACCGGGATTTTTTTGCCCCAGGGTTATCTGGGCCCTCCCTGGACGAAGAGGCCCAGCTCCTTTTAGAGAAGGCCGCCCGTTCTGGATCCCGCCGTCCCGAGGCCCTAAAAGTCCTGGCCATAGAGGCCGAGTGGAAGCACAAGGATCTGGCCCAGGCCCTGGAGTACAGCCAGATGGCCCTGGCTCTCCCGGAACTGGGCGATCAAATGCGGGAAAACTTTGAACGAAGGGAGCAGCGGCTCAGGGCAAAGATCCCTCCGGTAAAGCCATGAATATATTCGACGAAGTCCACTATAGGAATCCAAAAAATGAGCTCAACCTCCAGGGAAAAATCGTGATCCGCCATGCGGTCCGGGCGGTGGTTTTTAATGGAAAGAGCCTCCTCATGGCCCACCTGGGGAAGACGGGGGAGCACAAGTTTCCCGGAGGGGGCCGCTGGGAGGGGGAGAGCCCCGAAGAGGCCCTAAGGCGGGAGGTGATGGAGGAGGTGGGCTACAGGGTGACCGCCATAGGCCCCCGGATAGGGACCATCACCGAGTATGACCATGCGGCCGAAGGGCCCGAGTACCTTTTCAAGATGATCTCCGACTACTACCTGGCCCAGGTAGATCCGGTCCCCCAGGAGCAGGCCCTGGAAGATAACGAAAGGGAACTCCTCTATAGGCCCTGCTGGGCCGGCATAGAGGGGATGCTCCAGATCCAGCGGGAGATCATAAACCAGAAAAGCCCCGCCACCCCGGGGATCTATAGGGAAACCATAGCCCTGGGGAAGATCTTCGAGAACCTTCCCTATGAGGCTCCCTGGATGAGCCAGTAGGGACCGGGGTACACTTGGTGGTCTATCCCCGGATAAAGATGGGCCCGGCCCTCCTCATCCAAAGCTGACAGGTAAACGATCACGTCAAAGCCCTGGAAAAAATAGTCCCCCGGGATGGCCCCCTCGTAGGCGGCCCCCTTTTTGACCAGGGGGACCCGGATATATTCCCCTGCCGTATGGTCCGTGTGGCGGTAGTTAAGGGAGATCTCCCTGGGCGGCACAGGGTCATTCCAGAGGGCCCGGATGGCCAGGTCCTCTTTTTTGTCCCAGACTGAAGGGAAGTCCCCCTCCAGGCGAAGGGCCCCGGTCTTTGCCTGGGCAGTCCTGGGGTAGTCCATAGTTTTGGCTTCGATGGGCAATCCCTCTTTTTCCAGGAGGGCCCTTAGATCTGCCAGGTCCGGGTCCACCTCCTTCTCGAGCCTATAGGCCCAGTTCTTGTTCCGGGCCATCCCGGTCCCCGCATTAAACTGAAGGTCCCCGTGGTAGTAGCGGCTCCCCAGGGCCGAAAGGTCCGCCCAGTTCTGCCGGGCCTCTGCCATGGGGCCATAGGAAGCCGCCAGATCATCCTTAGAGGCGGTCTTTTCCCAGCGGTAAAGATGATAGGCCGAAAGGCCCTTCCAGGCATGGAATTCCCCCAAGAGGGCCAGCATGGTAAAGTCCACCCAGAGGGCCAGCTCTTCCCCTTTAGAGGCTTCACTTAGGCCTGCTTCCTTCAAGATAGAACGAAGATCCTGGGCCAGCTGGTAGAGCTGCTCCCGCATTACGAGGGGGCTGTACCGGGGCTTCAGCTTTCCCTCCAGTTCGTCCTGGGCGTAGGCGGCGATGCTATAGAAAAACTCCTCGTCGCTGGGGAGGGACTGGGCGTAATTGATCTCCTCGAAGAGGTAGTCCAGGTTGTTCTTCCCAAAGAGGGATGCCCCGGGGTAGAGTTCGGGCCAGTAGTGGAGGGAAGGGTGGACGGGAAAATGAATGGTGGTCACCAGGGGCATGATCCGGCTCGCCAGGCCATAAGCCCCCATGAGGGCCCTTCCCCTCGCCCCGTAGCGATGGCGAAACTCCCGCTCCATCAGATCCGCTCCGGCGGAACTGTCATAACCCCAGCGGCCAAAGCTCAGGTAGTAGGCCCAGTAGCGATCGTCCTCCCAGGTGTAGGTCCTAAGGGCCTCGTCCTTATGGATCCCCCAGGGCTCCTTCACATGGGCCTCCATCCCCCCCTTAAGAGAGAGGGGACTGTTGATTTCAAAGCCCCGGGTCCCCCCCAGGCGGAGGCTCTGGGAAAAGCGGCGGCCGTAGTCCCAGTCCCCCCAGAGGAAGAGGTTGGTGCTCCCGTAGTTCCAGAGCCTATAGATCATCTGGTAACGCAGGGGCCGCTTAAGGAGGTTCCCGTAGCTATAGCGGCGGCTGGAGTTTTCGTCGTGGAGGCTCCTCATCTCTTCGGACCTTAGCTTGGGGATGTGGTAGGGGAGGGCCGCATGCTCGCACCAGTACTTGGTGGGGATGCATAGCTCCAGTCCCAGGGCAAGGGCGTGGTCCACCATCCCGTCGGTGAGGCCCTTGGCCCGGAGGTCCAGCTTTACCTTCCGGCCCCGTTCCCGGGCCCCCTGGGCCACCCCATCGATGAGGGCCAGCCAGTATTCCTCGTGGGTGTTTCCCCTCTCCTGGTGAGCCTTCTGGACCCCCGCCTCAAAGTTCACCCTAAATTGAATCACGTCGATCCCGGGGCACTGGGAAAGGAGCTCCCTTAAGCCCCCGGCGCAGTAGGCCCTAAAGCCTTCGTCCCCTTCGGGGATCCCCTCCACCGGATCCTCCTGGTTCCCCGTCCAGGGCCGCTGCTGCCAGGTCCCCAGGGAGAACTCTATGCCCCGCTCGTGGCAGGCCCTGGCGATATGGTTCAGGGTCTGGAGGTTCTGGTCCCGCTTTTCGAGGCTCAGGTTCTGTACCCGGACCCCCTCAAAACCCGGGACCTCCACAAAGAAGGGGTAGGGGGGAGTCATATAGGAGGTATCAAAGCCGGTGATCAGGGTAAAGCGGTTAAAGCGGTTCCGGGCCAGGCGGCTCAGAAAGGTCTCCCAAAATTGAGGGGAATAAAACCAGGCCTCGTCCAGGTGGTTCATGAGGTAGCGATCCACCCCCCGGAGGCTGTGTTCCGGCTCCTCGCGCAGGTGGATCTCGGCCTCCAGGGCTCCGGGGCCCTGGCAGCGGATCCGGTCCGAGAGTTCATAGATGCCGTAGGAAAGGCCCACGGGGCATCCGCCGCGGACCTCCAGGGCCCGTTTTTTACCCTCCATGGGGAGGCTCTGGATAGCCAGCCCCTCAGGTTTCAGGGAAGGGTCAGGAGCCCCCTCTATGATGAGGATGCCTACCCCCTCTTCACCCTGGTCCAGGGTGTCAATCACCCTTAGGGTCCAGCCCTGCTCTTGTAGCTGGGTCTTTAGATCGTCCAGGGCCTTGACTGCCGGTTTTTCGAGGGGGCCCTTAATGAGGACCGGGAGGCTTTGGTTCATCATTATTTCTCCTTTATGCGATATAGCTCCAGGGCGTTCTGGTAGAAGACCTGTTCATGGAATTCCGGGGGGATTAGTTTTTTGCAAAAGTCTATGTAGGGAGCCATGGGGACCAGGGGCCAGTCACTGCCGTAGAGGATCTTCTCGTAGGTGTCCAGGTAGACCAGGGCGCTTCGGTAGCGGTCCACCAGGAGTTCGGCGGCCCCCATGCGCTCGGCGTAGGCCCGGTCCCCCACCAGGAGCCCCGAGATATCCAGGAAGACATTTCGGTTCTTAAAGGCCACCTCGGCGGCATCGAAGATCCAGGGGGTCCCTATGTGGCAGATGAGGAAATTGATGTTCCGCCGCTCCACCGCCAGCTGGTCCACCTCCAGGGGCTGGGAGTATTTTAAGAGCCCCGACTCGGCGTAGGTATCCCCCGAGTGGATGGCCACCGTCAGGTTGTGCTTTTCCGCCAGGTCATAGGCCGGGGCGTAGAGGGGGTCGGTGACCAGCACATGGTAGTAGCCGGCGTAAATTTTTATCCCTGCGATATCGCTGCGGCTTTGGATGATCCTCTCCATCCGATCCAGCCCTTCTTTATGGAGGGTGTAGGGATTGATCCCCATGCAGATCGAGATCGAAGGGGGAAGGTCCTCATCCAGGTCCACCAGCATGGGGTTCTCCTGGGCGGGGTCCGCGATGTTGCCCAGGACCTCCGACTGGGCCAGGCCCATGCAGACCGAATGGACCACCTGGCAAGCCTCGGCCTCTTGCACATAACCCTTTCGGGAATAATCCACCCCGCTGGAGTAGAGGGCCGCCTGGGCCAGGGCGGAACTTTTCGAAAAATGGATGTGGGCGTCGATTATCTTCATGGGCCCGCGAGCATCCATTCGACGGCCTTGGCAAAGTGCTGATTCCAGAAGCTCATGTCATGGCCTCCGGGGCCCTCGACGTAGCTATGGTCTACCTTTTTTTCCAATAGGAAGGAATGAAACTCCCGGTTATTTTCCAGAAGAAAATCCTCGGTGCCGCAGGCCAGGTAGATCCGGGGGAGCTGCTTTTTCTCGTTAAGCAGCTTGGTCACCAGGGTCTCGGGGTTCTTCTCGCTTTCCAGGACCCTATCAAGGTCCCCAAAGCAATTCCTATAGTAGCTGTAGTTTGCTACCTCGTTCCCTTCCCCCTCCTTCATCCCCGCCACCTGCCGGAGGATCAGGGCCGAAGAGAGGGCGGCGATCTGGCTGAACCGTTCGCTCTGGGAGAGCCCCACATGGAGGGCCCCAAAGCCTCCCATGGAGAGGCCCGTGATAAAGGTATCATCCCGGGACTGGCAGAGCCCCAGGGTCTTCTGGAGGTACTCCACCAGTTCCACCCCCACCAGGGTGCCGAACTTGGCATTGTTGGCCTCCCCGTCGAGGTAGAAACTGTTCTCCCCCGTGGGGAAGACCAGGGCCAGGTTGTAGCGGGCCCCCAGCTCGTACATGGCCGACCAGCCCCGCCCCCAGCCCGTATAGCCGTGGAGGACAAAGAGGGTCTTGGTCTTTCTGGCGTAGTGGGGGTTAGGGGGCCCCGGCACCGCCCCCGGGGCCATGTTCCTTAAATCGTTGGGCAGAAAGACCTCCACCCTCGTGGGCCTCACCAGGGAGGCAGATAAAAACTCAAGTTCCAGATGAGCCATGGGGTTGTCTCCTTTTAACAGGCCAGGGTCGCGATGGCCACAAAGCGGTGCCCGATGTTATCCACCATGACGCTAAACCCCTCTATGGTCCGGACCCCCAGGAGACTCATGTCGGTGGGTTCGGCAAAGACAATTTCGTCAATAGTAGTGTAGCCCTCGGCGGACAGTACTGCATAACCAAAGTCTCGTTCTATTATTTGATTATTTGCCAGGGTGAATCGCTTTTTCCCCCGGGGGCTTATGCCCGCATCCAGAAGGGCCTGCCGAGGCAGCCAGGAAAGCTCCGAACCCGTATCGACCATGACCTCGATGGGGGGGGTCGAACGATCCTCGTCCTTGGGGTTGATGGCAGTCAGGTTTACCATGAATTTGCTCATATCCTTCTCCTTATCGTAGTATACCATTTTTTCTATATTACTGCAGGGGTTTTATCTTTCTGGCCTCCTCCAGGGCCTTCAGCAAGAGGTCTTCAATTTTTTTGATCGACCTTCGGGCCTCCAGTTCCTTCTTCCGCCGGTGGGCGATATCCTTTTCTTCACCCCCCAAAAGAAAGTTTGAACTTACCCCCAGATTAATGGCTATGAAATAAACCACTTGGGTGGAGGGGATGCGATTATACCGTTTCCATCGTTCAAGGGTATTTTGGGAAGTCCCAATAAGTTCGGCCAGTCTTTTTTGAGTCATCCCATGGGCCTTTAACAAGGCTCCTACCCGGTCCCAAAAATCCAGTGTCTTCATAGAGTACCTCCATTATAGAAGTATATAAAAAGGCCCTCCCTGGGTAGGGGTTTTTTGCTATTTTTTGAACAAAAAAAACATGCCACTTTGCATGTTTTGGAAATTTGAAAACATGCAAAGTGTCCTGTTTAGTGAAAACAGCGATATCGCATGAAAGCGGGATAGAACAGCCAGTATATGGCCTTAAGGGGGCTTGAATAAAGGAATTTGAAGATATGACTGAACCGGAATTTGGGGTTCATTTTTGGTTAAAATGAAACATGCCACATTGAATGTTTTTGTAGATGAAAAACATGCAAAGTGTCCTGTTTTTAAACCATCAGTTTTTCTTTTACCGCATCTATGACCCAGGAGTTAAGGCTCCGGCCCTCGGTCTTGGCAATAATAACAGCACGGGAATGAATTTCCGGGGGTACTCTTAGAATTAACCTGCCTGATGCAGGGATATCGGGTGCCTTACCCATACGTTCACAAAAATCCAGGTAGTCGTCTATGCTTTCCCTGAATGATTTTTGCAGTTCCTTTACACTGGTACCCTTAAAGGTAACGACATCACGAAGCCCAATTATTTCGCCATAGAAACATCCAGCTTCATCATCATATTCGACCTTTCCTGTATAGCCCTTATACTTCATCATGTTTAACCCCCGCCGTATTTGCATTAGCTTAATTTTTATTATGATACTATATTGTCAAGTGACACTAGTCTCCTTGACACCAAAAACCTACCATGCTAGCCTTGATCCCAGGAAAAAAGTATAGATAAAGATCAACTTAAACCCCCTGAAGTTATGCTTTCCCGCAGGGATAGCATAACTTCAAGCTTTCCGCCGAAGGCGGTAAGCCCCCCCCCCGCATATGGCGCGGTTCTTTAACATATAACGACAGTTTTTCGCATTTAAGCTCTGCTTATAAATCCCTATTTCCTCATAAAAAACTTATTCCCACTAAAACCAAAGGAAGGTTCGCTCTATGAAAAATTTGGTAAAAACCACAGCTCTGATCGCTTTACTGGCCCTGGGGGCCCTCTTAACAGTTACCTGCGGAGATAGCCCGGGGGATACCCCAGGGGGCACCGGAGATCCCCTGCTTCCTGGAACCCTCGTTATCACCCCCGCCAGCGGCACTACGGGGTCCATCTTGACCGCTACCTACAGCCCAGAGGGGGATGAGGCCGTAAGCCTCCAATGGCGCCGGGGCAATACCAACCTGGGGGACCCCGTGGCCGCCAATACCAGCACCCTGACTGCCGAGATCGCGGGAAGCTATACCGTGGCCGCCAGCGCCGAGGGCTTCCGGCCCAAAACCAGCAATACGGCAACCATCACCGCCCCGGGACCCAATGACCCGACCAATCGCTTAAACATAACGATCAACAGAAGTGCCGCAGGACAGACTCCGAACCAGTTTGTCTTTAGCGTAGGTAATGTGGCCGGAGCCACCAGCTACGTGGTCAAGGTGGGCGGCACGACGGTACATACGGCCAACAGTCCCACCAATATAACTGTAGCCAGTACGCATCTAAGCAACGGCCATAACAATTTTACCCCCATGACCGTGCAGGCCATGAACGGCGCTACCCCCATGAGCATGGAGACAAACCTGGTAGGCATGGTGAAGTATCCTGCGGCGAATAATGTGGTGCTGGGTTATACCGATTGGTTCCATGTGATAATAACTGGCTTAGATGAGCTTTATAAAATTCATGAAGGCACAGCCACTAATCATTTAAGTATATATGCACAAGCGACGAATGCACTTCAGGAAGATAATTGGAATACAAATGAGTTCGCCGCCTCAGAACATGATGATAAGAGGGTTCAGCTAAATTTTGCAATGAGGGATATACTAGGGACACATTTCACGACGATCAGAAATAGCATCCCTGCAGGCTCTGCACGCGATGCGTTTGACGCCTGCCTTCGCCGCCTCTGGTTCAACAATGTAATAACAGACACCGGGGCAGGCAATGCCAATGCATTGCTAAACAACATCATCCAACAGCAGGCCCGTACCGCCGCCGGGCATAACGATATCACCTTGCCGTAGCAGGAACAACGCACCCCTGGGTGGTCGCATGCGGGGGGCGGGTTTGGGATCCACTTAAGAATTTTCCTCACAGAGACGCAGAGGCACAAAGATCATAGGCTCTATGCTCTCTGTGTCCTCTGTGCCTTTGTGAGAGAATTCCTAAGGTTATTATACATAGTTTGTCATGAAGAACGAACTAGAGAAGATAAAATCCCAAATTTATGAAGTCCGTGGACATCAGGTAATGCTTGATGAAGATTTAGCTGCAATCTATCAAGTCGAAACCAAACGTCTCAACGAGGCAGCAAAACGTAATAATGATCGGTTTCCTCCGGAATTCATGTTCCAGCTAACCAAAAATGAATATGAAAACTTGAAGTCGCAATTTGCGACTTCAAGTTGGGGTGGCCGGCGGAAACTTCCTATTGCCTTCACGGAAAACGGTGTTATCATGCTATCCTCAGTTTTAAACAGTAAAATCGCTACACAAATTAATATTAATGTTGTCAATGCGGATTTAGATAATGATTTTATTCAATAGCCAAAGCAGTACGAAGGGCGGTATTGAGGGCTTCTATTTTAGGATCTGTAAGGCTGCCAATGTAATCTGTAAGCCGATTTTTGATTATACTGGTTAAGTCATCACAGAAGATGGCACTGTCATGTTTTAAGCCTTCTTCGGTGCCGACTTCAACTTGGGTCATTATTTCTTCTCGATAATTACTATAGACAGGGGCACATACAACAGTTGAAAATGCATTATCAATGAGTTCTTGTCTAGAAACGACAACGAATACCCTGTGGTCTTTTGAATCGTTTTTAGAACCTCTATAAACCCGGAAAATGTCACCTCGTTTCATTCTTCATTGTCCTTGTTTTCGAAGATTGGAGCCTGGTAACTTAATACATCTTCTGCTTCGGTGTTGAGTTCATCAGCGTACTTAATGAAAGCTGCTTTTTCTCTTGCGACAAGGTGTTCCTTTATAGTTGTTTCTTGCTCGGCTTTGTGCTGTAAATAACCCAAAAAAGAAACTGCTTCACTAAGGTATCTTTGGGGTAGTTTATTAACTATGTTTAATAATTCAGTCTGCTGATTCATACTAATCCTCCTGTCTCAATAGTAGGAAATATAACATTTATACCAAAAATAATCAACATTATTTTGATCAGCAGGCCATGCCTCTGCACGGAATGGAGGGTTATCTTGTAATAGTCACGTCAGACACACCTGCGCCACAATATGCGAGGGTCGGTACACGGGGGTTTTTTTATGGTGATGAAAAAAAACCCAGGGGCTTACGAGAGGGTAAACCCCTGGGGGAGGTATTATGTTAAAAAATTACACGCTTAAATTGGTTGAAGTGAACAGTAGTGTTACCCCCTGCACTAATACTGAGCCTAGGAACATTTACTCCACTTTCTAACCCTGCTAATCCTCCAAGTTCATCGATGGTTTTCCCAGCAGTGTAAATGTAAACCCCTGCTCCTTGTAAGTTTAGATTTACTTCAACTTCGATGAGGAAATTACCACCACCAGTCCAATCATGGAAATTATCCGGGTTATACAAATCAAATGTAGATGAAGCATCACCTTGACTCATCCCGGTGATGATGGAGCGGGCCACTTGATCTAAGGATGTTGAACTAGCGAGTTTCAGGATAACCGTTCCATTTGTTCCATCCCACGCAGGGAAATCAGCTTTTAATCCTGCCCCTAGACCGGTGATTGTAATACTGGTTTGGCTTGGCGGATCCTCTTCTCCAGTGGTACAGGCGGCCAGCATCAATGGCAGGATTATTAAAAGGGGCAAGGCCCTCAATAAACTTTTCTTCATCTTCATCTCCTTAAAAATGCAGCCGCCCGAAGGCGGCCGATTGGTTAACGAGTTCTATCTTCCCATGGGGATGTTGGCTAACTGCATGGTGGCCTGGAAGACCAAAGAAAAGGCCCAGAAGCTGAAAGGTGCGTAACTGATCTCGTTCCCTCCAAGGTAGCCTGTGGTAGGTTTCCAATTGCTGGTGGCTACCTGGTTGCCAAGGGCTCCTGAGAAGCGGCCCAGCATTCCAAAACCGCCAGTCCGGCCCGGCCGCCGGGAGAGGTCAAAGCCCAGGTCCAGGTAGTAGCCCAGGTAGGTCTTAGCTTTGAATGTTGAGTCATCAGCAGAGGGGATGGTTACTGTCTGTCCAATCCCAGAGGTAGGCCGGGCGGAACCGGAAAAACTGGCACCGCTGCTGATAGGAAAGTTCAGGGTGAGCCCCGCTCCGGCAGTGAAAGTACTCACCCCGGTCCGGACTCCCACAGGGATGGTAGCATAGACACCGTAAAAATTATGATTAAGTTCTACCCTGACACCATCAGCAGTCATAGATACGGGGACTATCGATCCGAACCCAGAGATCCCCAGACCTGCATGAACCCCTAGCATGGGGAAGAAGTAGTAATGGACCACTCCCCTCAAGCCAAAGTCAGCTCCAGCGCCTCCAGTTCCTCCATTCCAGTCTGGGCTTAGGTTGTATACATCAACTCCTGAAAAAAGGACCCTGGTGTTCAATCTTTGGATGCCAATCTGGGGCTCTATGGTGAGCATGAGGTCACCAGGTTCCCTGGCGGGGAGGATGGCGGCGGCCATTACCAAGAGGAGGACCACGATAAGCCCTCTGCCTAAACCTATTTTTGTCATTATTTCACTCCTTTGCGGTGTTTATGCCGCCGCCGGCAATATAAATAAGCCCAAGGCTTATGCTTCGAGGAAGATAGGGTACTATATATGGGGTATATGCTGAGAATTTTTGCGAATTGGGTACTATATACGGGGGGGGGGGGGGGGGGGGGGGCTGGTTTTCCTGCCCTTTTTTCTC
>WRMC01000027.1 GCA_009777335.1 Treponema sp.
TCGGTCCCCCACCCCCTGGCCATGCCCCCGGGCTGCCGCTTTGCCCCCCGCTGTAAATATGCGGACAGTCATTGCCAAGCCGAGCATCCGCCCCTGACCGAACTTGAGCCCAACCATTCCATACGATGCTTCCATCCCAACAAGGAGGAACGAAGCGGAGGGGATTCCCATGGATCATGATAACCTAAGCCAAAGGGCCCTTAGGGTCGCCGCCTCTATCAACTATTCGGCCCCTCAAACCGATGACAAAAAGGTCCTCTTGCGGGTCAGGAACTTAAAACAGTACTTTCCCGTCCGGGGAAAAAGAAATCTCTTTGTCAGGGCCAACGACGGCATCTCCATGGATATCTATGAGGGCGAAACCTTCGGCCTGGTGGGAGAAAGCGGCTGCGGCAAGTCCACCTTTGGAAGGACCATCCTCCAGCTCTACCAGCAGACCTATGGCAAGACCATCTACTTTGGCCAGACCCTGGACTCCCTGGCCCCCGGCTACCTAAAGCTTACCTTAAGGAAGCTCCCGGTTCTATTAAATGAATTTATCAAGCTGGACGAGAAGTCCCAGGCCCTGGGTTCTGCCCTGGAGGCCCTAAAGAACCAGGGGGAGCAGAACGAGAAGCTCCTCTTCCAGACCATGGAGAACCATGCCCAGGCAAAGAAGAGCACCGAAGATGCCTTCCTGGCCCTGGCCCAGATCCTGGGGGGCCTTATGCTCCACAAGGATCTGGATGCGGTACGGCGGGCCTACGAGGATCATCAGAGGGGGGTGAAAGAAAAACTGGCCCTCCAGGCCCGGCTGGAAAAACAGGAAGCAGCTTTTCAAAAGAAGGGAAGGCCCACCGAAACCGATGAGCATATCCTGGGCCTCCGCAAGGACATAGAAGACCAGGAAGAAAAAATAAAGCAAAGTTCCGCCGAGATTGACAAGCTCCGCCAGTCCATGGGAGGGAGTGAGCAATTCCAGGCCCTGGAGCTATTCCGGGACGAGGGCATAGATCTGGCTCGGCTGAGTTACAGGGAGATGCGGAAGCTCCGCAAGGACATGCAGATCATCTTTCAGGACCCCTACTCTTCTTTAAACCCCCGGATGACCGTGGGCCAGATCATAGGCGAGGGCCTCTTGGCCCAGGATTTTTTCAACACCACCAACGAGAGCATGTTTGATCATATCCGGAGCATCATGCAGAACTGCGGCCTGGCGGATTACATGATCCACCGCTACCCCCACCAGTTCTCCGGGGGCCAGCGGCAGCGCATAGGCATAGCCCGCTCCCTGGCGGTGCATCCCCGCTTCGTAGTCTGCGACGAACCCGTATCGGCCCTGGATGTGAGCATCCAGTCCCAGATCCTCAACCTTCTGTCGGAGCTAAAAACCAAGGACAAGCTCACCTACCTATTCATCTCCCATGACATGTCGGTAATAAAGTACATCTGCGACCGCATAGGGGTCATGTACCTGGGCAACCTGGTAGAACTGGCCAGGACCGAAGATCTTTTCCGCCAGAGCCGCCACCCCTATACGGAGGCCCTCTTAAAGGCCATCCCCACCACCGACGCCGACAAGCCCCCGGAAGACACGGTCCTCCAGGGGGACATCCCTAGCCCCATCCAGCCCCCCTCGGGTTGCAAGTTCCATACCCGCTGCCCCTATGTGACTGAAATCTGCCGGGATCTTAGCCCGGAGCTTGAAGAAGCGGCCCCCGGCCATTTTGTCGCCTGTCACCACAAGCTGGGCTGATGGCCTTCTTGCAAAGGATCCTGGACAGAAAGAAAACTGGAGGTAAAAAGCCCGGGAGCCAGAAGCCCCCAGCCCCCGGCTCTGAGGAAAAAGTCCCCCTGGAAAAGGGGGATATCCCCGCCCTCTTTATGGCGGCGGTCCTGGTCCTGGGCCCCTACTTTCTCATCCTGATAGGAGTGCTGGTGTTGCTGGGGATTATTTTTAGAGCATTTTAGATTAATTTGAATATGACAGCAGATAATCTAAGAACACCTCTCATTTACTTGGTACGTACCAAGTAAGTTTTTTTGGCTTAGATAGTACCGCCCCAGCCTGGACCAGGTCCTGAGGGGGGAGCTCGTCTCTGGGGCTCCCCAAACCCCGGCGGAAGACCCCCTGGAGGAGGAGTCCCTGGGGGCATCCTTCCACCCCCCTGATTAAAGCCCCCGCGGCCCTGATTATAGGTTCCCCCGTTATCGCTCAGCCGGGTAAGCATGGCACCCAGGGTGATCTCCGTCCTGGCAGTCCCATTAATATGGAGGGTATAGGTTTCTCCTATCCTAAAGGCAGGGGACGTAAAACCCGAATAGCTAAAGGCCATAAGGGCCGTATATTCCAGGATGATGTTACCCCGGGAGTCGCTGATGCTGATCCGGGTCCCCGCGCTCTCCTGCCTTGCATAGGACAAAAGGATGGCCGGCTGAGTGGAACTGGGAGCGACACTGAGGACACTCCCGGCGGTGATGAGCTCCCCGCCGCTTATAAAGAATTGGCCATCCTGATCTATGGCTCCGTTCATCATTTGGGAGGGACCGGAGATCATGAGGGTCCCCCCCTCCAGAAAGACATTCCCGTTGGAATCTATACCGTCAGCCAGGGCATGGACCTCCACATGGCCGCCGGTGATGCGGATGGCCATATCGTTCCTTGAGGATCCCCCGGTGGCATTGAGGCCGTCATCCCGGGCGAAGACCCGGACCCTCCCTCCGCTGATGGTCACCGTCATCCCCTCTATTCCCTCGTAGGATTCTGTTATATGAATGTCCCCACCGGTAATGACCACCGCTCCATCTCCATTAATCCCATCGTCTCCGGTGCTGATAGTAAAGGTTCCGCCCCCTATGAGGACATCCCCATCGGAATGGATGCCGTCATCGGCGGCGTCTATGACAAAGGTCCCCCCCAGAATGTGGACCAGGGTCTTGGCCTTAAGCCCCTTCTGGCTCTCACTCTCCGGGACCGCCGGAGCAGGGTTCCAGCCCCAGCCCCCCCGGCCCCCGCCGCGGTTGTTCCTGGTCCTGGGGGGCGCATTGGCACTCCCCCCTCCGGCGAGGATACTAAAGTCCCCCCCATAGATGGTCAGGGAAGATTCGGCCTGGATCCCGTCATTCCCGGCCTGGATTTCAAAGACCCCGCCGTAGATAGTTATCTGCCCCGCTTCCCCTCCGTTGGGGTTATTCGATTGGAGCCCATCACCCTCCGCATGGAGGGAAAAATTGCCCTGATGTATGATGATGGCATCCCGGCCCCTCAGGGCATCCCCCAGGGACCTCACCTCTATGTTCCCCCCATGGATCGTTAGAATATCCTGGGAACGGATCCCATGGTGATAATTCCCCTCCACCCTAAGGGTGCCGCCGCCAGAAATCTGAATATCGTGCTGGGAGTAGATGGCTGCGTTGTGATCATCGTTACGCCCCTGGGTCCCGTCCCTGATACTGTTCACCGTCCCTTCTTCCAAGACGAGGTGCAGCTCCCTGGACCTCTGGGCGTAGATAGCCGGGCCCCCATCGCTGCGGAGGCTTAACCCATTAAGGACCAGGACCACCCGGTCAGACCGGGGAGCATTGATGAGGATCCGGCCCCCCTCAAGAGAACCGGTAAGAACATAGGTACCCTCCTGGCTAATGGTGAGGTCCCCGCTGGAAAAGACCGCCCCGGGGCCCCTAACGAGAGCAGATCTCCCTGAAAAATCTACCCTGGTCTGATCTCCCTCCTCCCAGGAGATGGTCTGGGCCCCAGCGCTCGGAAGGCTGCGGCTGCAGGCAGGGAACAAAAGGAGGGGCAGTAAAAAAAGGAAGATGCTCATTTATAATTCCTCCCCTTCGAAGCGTTCCCGGCTAAGAAGGATATTCAGGTTACCGTTCCTGCTCCGCAGTTCATCAATCAATTCTTTGGGCAGCTCCGGGGACCCTAACTGAACCAGGTAGCTTAATTCAAAGAGGCTGCCCATACTGGTGGTCCTGACCCTTTCGAGTTCGTAGCTCAGGGTATAGCGGGCCAAGATATCATCAAAGAGACCCTGGTAATCCAGATTTTCGGGGATCAGGATCCGCAAGAGCCGGGGATCCCTGCGCTTCTGGCCAAAGCGGAAATAGACCAGAGCCAGGTAGCTAAGGCTGAAGAGGACCAGGAAGATGAAGGCGTAGAGCATATTCCCCATCCCCGCCACCAGACCCAAGGCCATGGCGAAGAAGAGGCTCCCTATGTCCCGGGCATTCCCCGGGATAGACCGGAACCGGACCAGGCTAAAGGCCCCCAGGACCGCTATCCCCGCCCCTATGCTGCCGCTCACCATGGTGATAATGGTCTGTATGGTCACCGGCAAGAGAACCAGGGTAAGGGCCAGGTTTTTACTGAACCTGTTTCGATACATGTAAAGAGCCGCCACCGCAAAACCAAAAAAGATGGAGACCAGGGCCCGGAAAAAAAAGCTAAGATAGTCCGGCACCGCAGCGGTCCAGCCCAGGGTAAGAAGATCAATCATAGGGTAACTCCTTCATAGACGAGGTTAGGTACTGTTTCAGATGCAGACCCCCGTGGTCCAAAGAAATAGAGTTGTTCGGAAACTTCAGTTTACGAACAACTTCCGCTGAAAAAAGCAATTTTCAGTGCGTTAGCGCTGGAAATTGCTGGACTAGTGCGGCAACCGCCAAACCTTGGCTATGCCAAGGTCGTTGTCGAACTAGTCCAATGATCTTTATAGGCCCTGCCCACCTTGGAAAAGGGCATGGGGAAAATCCCTTCCTGACTTAGGATTCGGGTCAGATAGAGGGGGATCCCCCCGGCCGTCTTGATCTCCATCAGCACTTGATCAGAGGGCACAAGAAGCTTCCCCTCTTGGGGGCGGGAAAAATCCAAATCCCTTACCCGGTAATGGATATCCCGGTCAAAGGTGATCCGCAAATCCCCCCCTGGACCAGAACCGGCCTCCCTATAGGCCATACGCCTATAGCCTATTAATAATTTTTTCGTCAGGGGATTTCTCTTTAAACAAAAGGAGAGCTCCCACCCAATGGAGGTATCCTCCAGGGGAAAGGCAGCCCTGGTTTTATACACCATCCCCTTATACTTTTTCTTAAGTTCCAGAAACACAGGCCCCCCCGGTCCATTGTAAGAGCGGAGCCTCATCTTCTCTTTGTAGAGGGGACCCTCTGTCGAAATCCGGCAGAGATCCCATGCCTCGGTGTCCAGGTAGAGGTTCTGCACCAGATATTCCCCATAAGGGTCCGCTTCCATGTGGGGACTCATGAGGGCCTCAAGGAGGGCACATTGGGTACCGCTAATAAGGTATTTGTTTTCGTAGCGTCTGAAGTTGAAAATCATGAGCAAGGCTAGCAGGAGAATGTGTTAGGATTATGTTAATTAAACATGTAGGATTAAAATGCCATTTTCAAATCCAAGACCAACCCTGCATATCCAGCTCGTACTGGACAGGAACCTTCATCCCAGGCGAGCTGAAAAAAGGCTCGCCCGGAACGAAGTTCCTGCTCCAGCACAGACAGCTATGCGCGGTTTGACTAAGAAGAGCCTTAAATTATCCAACCCTACATGTGTGATCGGGGGAGAAGAATGGTGAAAGAAACACGAGAAGGGTATCATATTCACGATGTAGATAGGTGAATGATAGATAGAAAGAAACAGGACACTTTGAATGTTTTTTGAAATAGAAAACATGCAAAACGTCCTGTTTTGTTTTACCCTCGCCTATGAGGGTAAATGAAAATAAAAAACCCTCATTAGTGAGGGTATATTCTAAAAATTGGAATTGCTGCACTTCGACATGTTTTCCTACCCACCATCACTTGGGGGGTCGATAACAGAAAGGTGTCTAACACCCTTGGTGTTGGACTTGATCTCGCCACGTGAAGAGATCAAACACTAGAGGGGTGGGGGTCGCTGTGGGCTAGGAAAATCGGCGCATACATGCGCAGAATTCTCCGCCGGAGGAGACCGCGAGTAAAGCAGAATAAGATATAATGAGAAAATCTCCGGAACCCCCACCGAAGGAGCGGACGCTCGACGAGTGTTTGCGACTGAGGTTCCCCTCTGGCATCCAGTATGTGCGAGGGAAGCTGAACGCAATGATTGAATACAAGAAACTGGGTGCCGGGGGCTCCAGAGGCGGGTTCATCTCACTTTCTCAGACCATGGCGGCCCACACCCCTCTGGCGGGTGTACATGATAGGTGGCGAATTCAAACCTAGGACAATATCTCATTCCACCCACCGCTATGTATCTATCTCTACTGGTGAGAAAAAATTTGGGACGTCCCAAGGAAATTCATGGAAGTTTGAAAAAAGAGTACAAAATCTCTAAAAAATGGTATACATTTAATACCTTGAATAATGGTAGCGATGGCAGGTATTATCCTGGGTTGTAAAATATTGTTAATCTCTTCTTTTCATGTTATATTAATACCATGGAGCCTGAATTAATCTTTGTTCCTTCGGCATTTAAGCATGGGGTTACACAAGATGACATCATCCATGCTTTTCATACCAGGCTTAACGATGTCCTTTTAGAAACCTACAGTAATAAATTCGGTTTTGTCGGCTTCAATAAAGCGGGTAACCCAATCGAGGTATTTTATAACCCTATTGGTGAAGATAAAATTAAGATTTTTCATGCCATGAACTGCCGAGATGGCGTACTTTTTCAGATGGATTTTTAGGAGATTCTTATGGATTATACCGATATGACTGATGAAGAATACGATGCCCTTGATGAAGAACTAAGTAAAACAATTCCCAAATTGGGGCCTAATGGCAGCGGATGGTTGAGTCAACGGGAACTAAGAATTTCTGGGTTGTCTGCCATGACTGTCAACTATCTCCTAACCATGGCGAAGGCGGTAAATAAAAGCCCAATTCAAATTATCGAGGATCTTGTACGAGAGAAAGTTACTGCCGCTGTTAATCTAGCCGCCCAGGCATAAGACTTCATAATTATCCCTCACAGCGGTACAGCGAACACAGAGCAGGCAAGGATCTGACACCCTTGTCTATACATTAGATGGCATAAATAATCTTATGATTATTTACTGCCCTGAATAAAGCCCCCGGTACGCGTTGCACCGGGGGCTGATGGGTTCAGGGAAGGGCTTAAGGGTTAGTAGAATAGACCCACCTTACATTGGATGGAGGTTGTTGGCTGATTAAAAAGTAGTTGTTATTGCTATCTATTACTGCCCAAAAACTGTTCCACCCAGAGACAAGCTGCATATCAACAGTAAAAACATCTCCTTTTTCTTCAGCAGTCCCTACCACGCTGGCACTGCCGGTAGCATAGTAGTAGGAATACTCAACCTTATCGGTGGTGCTAAGCGGCCAGGGTGACAATTTAATTGTGCTGCTTGATCCATTTGTACTATAGGTGACATCAATACTCGTAACCGCTACATGGCCATTCGTTATAGTTACGTTGGGGAAGGGGTTGCCAAATTCATCTACCATCTCAGTATTAAGGGCGAATCGATATTGGGAAGCTGGAATGGGGATCGTTAGATTAAAAGCTCCCTGTGGATTTACCTCAGCAGCCGTTCCAAGCATTACATCAGGTGTACCTGGTCCCACCCATATGGATCCCTGCACATTCCCCGTTGTGATGGGGTTACCTGCTCCATCATAGAGGGTGGCTTGAATCCTCAGGTTTCCGCTGGAGTCTACCCAGACTCCTCCGGGGGCGCCGCTGCTGCTGGAGGGGGGTTGTGAGATTACCCCACCGAAATCGTCATTATCATCTTGGGTGGTGCTGTCCCCGGCTCCGCCGCCGCAGCCAGCAAGGAAGATGGCCATGATAAAAAGGCATGCGGCATAATTCAAAAATCTTTTGCTCATTCTTTTCTCCTAAGAAAATGGTTTTGCGTATTTGGCCCGCCGGCCTTTATCAATAAACCCTCCTACAAACGAAGGGATCATTGCCTTGAGGGCCGGGGGCAGGCGGAGGTGTTACGCTTTTTCCTGAAGAGAAAGATAGTCGTGGAAAATTTTTATGTTTACTTAGAAATTTTCCACGACTATCTT
>WRMC01000028.1 GCA_009777335.1 Treponema sp.
AGTAATGGGACGGAACGCCCTCAAAAACGAGTATGATGAGCTGTACCACCTCCGGAACGTGGCGATCCGGGAGGTGGAAAGCCGGATAGAAACGGCCATGGATTCCCTTAGCTCCCACCCCAGGGTAAAGGGCCGGATTAAGACCTTTGACAGCTACTATAAAAAGGTAATCCGCCTTATCGATACGGGGATCCCCATCACCGACCTCTTTGGAATCCGGGTGATCTGCCACTTTCTGGAAGATCTGGCCAGGGCAGAAGAGATCCTAAAAGAGCACTTCCAGGTGGTAGAGGTGGAGC
This sequence comes from Treponema sp., assembly GCA_009777335.1. Lineage (GTDB taxonomy): Bacteria > Spirochaetota > Spirochaetia > Treponematales > Breznakiellaceae > WRKT01. The sequence goes on from WRMC01000028.1 coordinate 300, forward strand.
GCAAGGGGGGGGATCATACCTTTAGGGAATTTGGCTACGAATCCATACACCTGCTCATCCGCATTCCCGAAGACATAGCCAGGAAGAACAAGATCTCCCCGGAGGAAACCATAGAGATTCAAATCCGGACCATACTGCAAGATGCCTGGGCCGAGGTCGAACATGAACTCATCTACAAAGCAGAGTTTTCCCCCTTCGACGGGCCCTTAAAACGAAAGCTGGCGGCCGTAAATGCCTCTATCTCCCTGGCGGATATCATCTTCCAGGAAATTCGAAGTTACCAAAGGGCCCTGAACGATGAGTTAAAAAAACGGCAGGATTCCTTCTTTAGGAAGATCGAAGATTCCACCGATGCCTTTCTGTTTACCGGAGAGGAGAGCTTCTCTACCGATGACGGCATCCTTTCAATCCCCCATGAAGAACCCCTGGCTTCCCCCGAAAGCGGTTCCATTGACGAGCTCCTTTTGGGGGCCCTCTATGCCCATAACCAGCAGCAGTTTGATGAAGCAATAGCCGGGTATACCCGGATCCTGGAAATGAAGCCCGATGATACCATCAGCGCCCTTATCTACAAGCATAGGGGGATGGCCCACTTTGCCCGGTCCCACTATGAAGCGGCTATCTCGGACTTCCAGGCCTCCTATAAACTGGACAACCAATCCTATAAGGTGGCCTATTACGAGGGGGTGGTCTGCTCGGTGCTCCAGCAGTACTCCCAAGCCGTGGAGGCCTTTAACCGTTCCCTGGAGATAAACCCCTTTCAGCCCTACAGTCTTTACCGCCGGGGGCAGGCCTTTTATCATCTTTTGGATTATCCCCGGGCCCTGGCGGACTGCGAAGCCGCCCTCGCTATAGAATCCTTTGAGGCCGCCAGAAAGTTTAAAGACCTCGTGTTAACTAAACTGAGGATGTAATGCAGCCGGCGGCAGAGAGGGTAGAGGTTCTCACCAGCGGAAGCCCTGTTAAGCGGATCAGCCTCTTTGCCCTCCCCTTCTTTGCGGGGGATCTCTTCCATGTTCTTTACACCATGATAGACGCCTACATCATAAGCCGGGCCCTGGGTCTTCAGGGGCTGGCGGCGGTGGGGGCCAGCCAGGGTCTGGCCTGGCTTATCTACAGCCTCTGCTTTGGCCTCAGCGACGGCTTTACCGTCATATGCGCCCAGCGGGTTGGGGCCCATGACTCAGATGGGGTCCGCCGCAGTGTGGCCGCCAGCATAATCCTGGGGGCCCTGGTCAGCCTTTGCTTCACCCTCATCCTGATCCCCCTGGTCCCCGCCCTGCTTGGCCTTATGCGGACCCCCCTCGAAATCATGGCCCCTTCGGTAATCTATGTGACCATAGCCTATGGGGGTTTAAGCTTTGTCCTTTTTTCCAACCTCCTCTCGGGTTTTATACGGGCCGGGGGGAACAGTCTAAGCCCCATGATCTTTTTTATCATCGCCACGGTTTGCAAGGTTGCCCTATCGATCCTCTTTGTCATGGTCTTCTCCTGGGGAGTGGGGGGGGCGGCCCTGGCTACGGTTCTGGCGGATCTCCTTAGCTCCCTTCTGGCCCTCCTCTGCCTCATCAGGCGTTACCCCCAGTTTATCCCCCGGAAAGCCGACTGGCGTTCCAGCCTTCAGGACCTGGGGGTTCATTTTTCCCTGGGCCTTTCTATGGCCATGATGCGCTTTATCATCGAAATCGGGGCTATCTTTGTCCAGGCCGCTATCAACGGTCTTGGGTCCCTGACCATCGCCGCAGTTTCCGCCGCTCAGCGGATCAGGGGCCTCTGCATCATACCCTTCTTTTCCTTGTCCAGAGCCATGACTACCTATACGGCCCAAAACTATGGAGCTGCCCGGATAGATAGGGTGTACAAGGGCCTGTTCCAGCTCTCTCTGCTCTCTCTAGGCCTCGGCTTCATTATAGCTGGCTTAAACCATTTTTTTGTGGGCCCCCTGGTTTCTGTCTTATTACCGGGGAACCCAGAAGCCATAGGCCTGGCAGTCCAGTACCTGCGAATTAACGGGTATTTTGTCTCTTACCTGGGTATCCTTTTAAGCTTCCGAAGCTGCCTCCAGGGCTTGGGTCAAAAATCTGCCACGGTGCTCTGCGGAATCGCCGAGACCCTAAGCTGCACCCTCTTTGCCTTTGTGCTTATCCCCCGGCTGGGTCTAAACGCCCTTTACTTGACTTCCCCCTTCGGCTGGATTGCCTCCAGTGTCCCCCTCTTTATAGCCTTTGGGATCATCAAAAAGAAAAATCTCTTTGCCTAGCCATAGATATTGAGTTCTGATTAGGTTAGATTTAAACATACCCGCCGGGAGGAGGATTCATGGCAATGAAAAGAACCTGGAATGTTTTATTCCTATTAATTCTTCCCTTTGCCATGATCCTTTTATCCACATGTCGAAAGGAACCCCAGGGGGCCTTCGATATAAGAGGGATCCAATCATACCGGGAAATCCCGGGGATAAGTGCAGAAGAAATCCAGGCCATAGAAGCCCTGGGAGCTGCAGGGAGGAGCTTTTCCTACAGCGGCCTGGTAAGCACCGAGTTTTTCCCCCAGGGCGATGGAGGCCAGGCAGGCTTCACCGTCCTCTTATGCAGCTTACTAAGCGAGCTTTTCGGCATGCCCTTTATCCCGGAACTCAATGACTGGGATCAGCTAAAGAGCCGCTTGGACAGGGGCCTTATAGACTTTACCGGCGAATTAACCCCCACCCCCGAGCGGCAGGAAATATATTATATGACCCTTCCCATCGCGGAACGTTCCCTGATGATAGTCAGCCATGCCGATAATACCCTCATAGAAACAGAGGGGGATCTCCAGGGTCTTAGAATGGGAACCTACGAGGGAACCATCACCGTCCCTTCCATCCTGGCCCTTTACCCCGCCCTGGATATTGAAGAAGTCCGGGTGCAGAATGTCCATGAAGCGGCCCAGATGCTCTTGGAGGGAACCATCGATGTCTTTGTCGCCGATGCGGTAAACGAGCCGGAATTCCTGCCCTATGATTTTGCCAAGGCCCGGGTCTTTTTTCCCCTGGTCTATACCCCGGTCTCCATGTCTACGATAAATTTTGAGCTCTCTCCGATTATAACGGCCTTTTCTAAATACATAGCCGCCGGGGGTATTAATCACCTTCATGAACTCTACCGGCAGGGCAGCCACGAGTTTGCCCGTCATATGTTTAACCGGTCCCTGAGCAATCAAGAGAGGGCCTATTTAGAATCCATTGATTACCAGGTAAAGATAGCTCTGGAATTCGATAATTACCCCGCCAGTTTCTACAACGACCGGGAGGGGCGTTTCGAAGGCATAGCACCGGACATTCTAAAAGAGATAAGCGCCCTCTCTGATATTGCTTTTGAAAACATTTCCGTCAGTTCCACTTCCTGGGAAGCCATAGTAGACATGCTCAACCGGGGTGAAATATCCCTGGTTTCGGAAATGATCCACACCCCGGGACGGAGAGAACAGTTTCTGTGGGTAGGCCCTTATGCGAGCTCTCCCTATGCCCTGATATCGAAGATCGATTACCCGGCTTTAGAGATCCATCAGGTCCGCCGGGCCCTGGTGGGCATAGGCTATGGTTCGGCCTACCAGGAAATTTTCCATTCCTGGTTTCCCGAAAGCACCAATCATAGGTACTATCATTCCCAGAACCAGCTATTCGATGCCCTGGAAAACGGTGATGTGGAACTTATTATGGCCTCTGAGCGGGTCCTGTCAAACCTGACCAAATTTAGGGAGAGGCCCGGTTACAAGGTCAATATCATCTTTGATACCCGGGAAGAATCATACTTTGGCCTCTATAAAGATGAAATTCATCTAGCTTCCATTTTACAAAAGGCCCTGCTTTACCTGGACTATAATTACATCGAAAGAAACTGGAACAACCGGGTCTTTGATTTTTCCCGTAGAATGGCTCAAACCTTGTCCATGTACAGCATTAGTGCGGCCCTGGTACTCTTCGTCCTATTGGTTATCCTCTTCTATCTTTTTTTTACAAACCGAAGAACCGGTGAACGGTACAAGAACCAAATGCTCACCCTTTCGACCATGTATAACTCCCTGCCGGATCTGGTGTATAGCAAGAATATCAACGGCGAGTACACAAGCTGCAATAAAAACTTTGAAGATTTCGTCGGCAAACCATCTTCAGAAATAATGGGTAAAACCCTGGAAGATGTGTACTATGCAGATGAAGGGGCCATAGAAAATTTTGCCATGAATGACAGGATCGTCATTAACCATAACAGGATAGTAAGAACCGAAGACTGGCTTACCTACCCTGATCAAACAAAGAGACTTTTTGAAATCGTAAAGGTTCCCCTTTCTATGGAAGGGCGGGTAACAGGGCTCCTTGGCATAGGCCGGGACATCACCCAATATAGAGAGACCGAAAGGGCCGCCCAGGAAGCTTCTTTGGCAAAGACGAGCTTCCTGGCCAAGATGAGCCACGAAATTCGCACCCCCATGAATGCAATCATAGGCATGGCAGAATTGGCCCTAAGGGAGACCGAATTTGATGCGGCCCAAAAGCACATTTTTACGGTTAAGCAGGCGGGTTCTCATTTATTATCGATTATTAATGACATCCTGGATTTTTCCCGGATCGAAATGGGCAGGTTGGACATAGTAGAAGAGCCATACTCATTTTCTTCGATGATAAATGATGTGATTAGCCTCATACGAATGAGGGTGATAGATTCCCAATTACGCTTTGTGGTTACCATAGACAGCCGGATTCCGGCGGTTCTTGCGGGGGATGAAACCCGGATACGCCAGGTCTTACTGAACATACTCTCCAACGCGGCCAAATACACCGACAGGGGTTTTATTTCCTTTACGGTTTCGGGGGAGTTTAGGGATGAACAGAACATCCTGCTTAAGATGGAGGTCATGGACAGCGGCCGGGGTATAAAGGATGAGGATCTAGAAAAACTGTTTACCGACTATACCCAGCTTGATCAGGAGAGTAACCGGGGAATAGAAGGTGTTGGCCTGGGACTGGCCATCACCTGGAACATCGTAAATGCCATGGGGGGGGACATAAACGTCCAATCAGAGTATGGAACCGGAAGCACCTTTACGGTGACCCTCCCGCAAAAGGTACGATCCCAAACCACCATCGCCGCAGTGGATGATCCGGAAACAAAGAAGGTGCTTTTATACGAACGCCGGGAACTCTACTCCAAATCAATAATTGCCACCCTGGATAATCTGGGAGTTCCCTCCACCCTGGTTACCAGCGATGCCGGCCTAAGGGAGGCCCTGGAAAAAGAAGAGAGCCCCTTTATCTTTATCTCCTATACCCTCTTGGTCCGCAACCGGGAACTTATTTCCAGCCATGCCTCCAATGCAAAAATGATCATCCTTGCCGGATTTGGAGAAACGGTGCCGGATAAACATTACCGAACCGTGGCAATGCCGGTCTATTCCATATCTATCGCCAACATATTAAACGGAATCCCCGACAGTTTTTCCTACCTAGAGAACAACAGCATCTTTACCCGTTTTATAGCTCCCCAGGTCAAGGTTCTGGTAGTAGACGACATCAATACCAACCTAAAAGTGGCCGAGGGGCTCCTTTCACCCTATCAGATGCAGGTGGATCTCTGCCGGGGCGGAAGGGAAGCGGTAGAAACGGTTATATTCAAAAAGTACGACTTAATTTTTATGGATCATAGGATGCCCGACATGGACGGGGTGGAGGCCACCGCCAATATTCGGAGCTTTGGAGAAAAGGATCCCTACTATGCCCAGGTTCCCATCATTGCCCTTACAGCCAATGCGGTAACGGGCACCAAAGAGATGTTTCTTTCCCATGGATTTAATGATTTTCTTTCCAAGCCCATAGATACGGTACGATTAAACGCTATTCTCGAACATTGGATCCCCAAAGAAAAAAGGGAAAGCCCCGCTCTATCGGCTGAAGATCCTCCAGAGGATCAGTACCCGGAGGAACATGGAATAAACATAGAGGGCATTGATGCAGACAGGGGCATCAGTTTATCCAGCGGAAACACAGAGCTCTACCTGGAAACCCTCCAATTGTTTTACCGGGACGGTAAAAACACCATAGAAGAATTGCAGAAGAGCCTGAAAGAAAAGGATGTCCCCCTCTATACCATTCAGGTCCATGGTTTAAAATCTTCTTCGGCCAATATAGGGGCCCTCATGCTTTCCGAGGCAGCAAAGGACCTGGAACTGGCGGGGACAAGAAACGACTTAAACTATATTTCCATGCACCATGGGGATCTGCAAAAAACCCTGGAAATAATCCTGTACCGGATCGAAGATTTTTTGGCCCAGCAAAAAACTGAACCCCATAATATAAGCAGGGAGAACCCAGGCAGCATAGATGCTCACCTGGAGCCCCTGAAAAAAGCTCTGCTTGAATTAGATGCGAGGACCATTAACCAAAGCATAGGGGTCCTCGAGAAAATGCAAACAGATGCGGAAACAAAAAAGACTATCCAGGGCATCTCTGACCATATCCTCCAGGGTGAATACGATGAAGCCATAGAGCTCATAACTATCCTTCAGGGGAACACCGGGACCGATAGGGATTGACAAAAAAAAGAGGATTTACTAGATTATCCCTAGGGCTGTCAGACCCATACCGACAGCCCCCCAGGTCTCCATCGTCTAGGGGTTAGGACATCGGGTTTTCATCCCGACAACGGGGGTTCGATTCCCCCTGGAGATGGGCTAAAAGAAAAGAGCCGCGAAAGCGGCTCTTTTCTTTTAGCTTGGAGTTTTGCAGAGCAAAACTCCATGGCTTATCGCAAAAAGGGGAATCGAAACGGAGCCGCGGCCTCGGAGGCCCGGGAGGGCCGTAGAGGTAAACCGCCATGGATGGCGGTTTAGCGGCGGAGGCGGCCTGGAAGCCCGAAGCAGGATGCTGAGGGCTGGAAGGCGGTTCCCCCTGGAGATGTGCTCAACAAAAAAACCTGCTAACGCAGGTTTTTTTGTTGAGCTCGGAGTTTGCAGAGCAAACTCCATGGCTGGATAAGAAAGGGGAATCGAAACGGAGCCGCGGCCTCGGAGGCCCGGGAGGGCCGTAGAGGTAAACCGCCATGGATCCTCAACCGAGCCTGTCATCGACAGGCGAAGGTTCCCC